>NZ_JAQIJT010000001.1:582500-1182500 GCF_036946125.1 Sphingomonas adhaesiva | reverse complement strand
GCGACCAGGCGGTTGACGCGCCCCAGCACCGCATTCTGCTCGTGCACCGCGGTGCGGATGCCCGCCGCGAACGCCGCCGACAGCGCCGGATAGGCGGGATAGCCGCCGAACCCGATCACCGCCGCGGGCCTGAACGTGCGATACAGCTCCGCCGCCATGGCGCGCCCCTGCATCATCAGCCGCGCCGCCTTCAGCCAGCCGACCGGCCCGCCCGCGAACCGTCCGGCCGGAATGACATGCGTCTGCACGCCCTCAAAGAGGCCGGGAAACCGCACCCCGCGTTCGTCGCTGACGAGGGCCACGCGGTGCCCGCGCCGCGTCAGCTCCTCCGCCAGCGCCGCGGCGGGGACCATGTGCCCGCCGGTCCCCCCGGCGGCCAGAACGAAGTGGCGGGCTCGTGTCATTCGGCGTTCCAGCGGCTGAGATAGGGACTGCGCAACAGGAACGGGTTGCGCCGGGTAAAGGCGAGCAACAGGCCCATGCCGATCGACAGCGCGATCATCGACGACCCGCCATAGCTGATGAACGGCAGCGTCATCCCCTTCGACGGCGCCAGGCCGGTGTTGACCGCCATCGACACCAGCGCCTGCGCGCCGAACTGCACCGCCAGCCCTGATGCCGCCAGCAGCGTGAACGGGTCCTGCTCGTCCAGCAGCTTCACGAAGACCCGGACCACCACCGCCAGGAAGACGAGCCCGATCACCATGCACGCCAGCAGCCCGAATTCCTCCCCGATGACGGAGAAGATGTAATCCGTATGCGCCTCGGGCAGCCCGAACTTGACCGTGCCCGCCCCCGGCCCCGTGCCGAACCAGCCGCCCGCGGTCAGCGTGCGGTGCGCGGCATCGGTCTGGAAATGGTCCGCCGCGCCCTCGCCCTCGACCCCGGGGAAGAGGAACGCGTCGATCCGCGCGCGCGCCGTGCCGTAGAACAGATACGCCGCCACGATCGCGGCCGGCACCATCGCCAGGAAGCCCAGGATGACGCGCGTCGGCGTGCCCGCCAGCGTGACCAGCGCCAGCCAGATCACGCAGAAGATCACCGTCTGTCCGAAATCGGGCTGGAGCATCAGCAGCAGCGCGACGAACCCGGTCAGCCCCGCGGTGATCGCGGTCACCGGCAGCGTTTCGTCGCGCGACTTGAACGACAGCAGCCACGCGACCGTCACGACGAAGAACGGCTTCAGGAACTCGGACGGCTGGAACTGCGCGAAGCCGAACCCCACCCAGCGCCGCGCACCGTTGACGACCACGCCGACGAACGGCGTCACCATCAGCAGCGCGATGCACACCGCCGCCCCGATCAGCGACATCCGCCGCGCCAGCGTGGCGGGGAGCATCGACACGCCGAACAGCACGGGCAACGACACCGCGACCCAGATCGTCTGGCGCCAGAAATAGTGGAGCGGCGTGAACTTCACATGCTCGCCGGAATACCGCACCGCGGTCGCGGGGGAGCCCGCCGCGACCGCCAGCAGCCCGATCGCGATGAGGAACAGCGCCAGCAGCAGCAGCACCCGGTCGATGTCCCAGAACCAGGTGCCCAGCGGCGACGGATCGCCGCGCCCGCCGCGACCCTTCAGCCGCCCGCGGTCCAGCCCCGTGCCTGCCCCCGTGCCGCCCTGCGCGCGCGTGTCGGTCATGCCAGCGCCTCCACCGCCGCGCGGAAGGCGGCGCCCCGATGCTCATAGTCGCGAAACTGGTCGAATGACGCCGCCGCCGGCGACAGCAGCACCACCTCGCCGCGCTGCGCCTCCTGGGCCGCGATCTTCACCGCGCGCTCCAGCGTCTCCGCCTCGGCGACCGGGACATGCGGGCGCAGCACCTCGGCGAAGCGCGCGCCCGCCTCGCCGATCGTATAGGCGCGCACCACATGGCCGATATGCGGCATGCACGCGTCGAGGTCGTCGCCCTTCGCGCGCCCGCCGACGATCCAGTGGATGCGGGGGAAAGCGGCGAGCGCCGGGGCGGTGCTCTCCGGATTGGTCGCCTTGCTGTCGTCGATCCAGGCGACCCCGCCCAGCGTCGCGACGCGCTCCATCCGGTGCGGCAGTCCGGAAAACGTCTCCAGCGCGCGGTCGATCGCCTCGCCCGGGACGCCCAGCGCCTCCGCGACGTTCAGCGCGGCCAGCGCGTTCTGCGCATTGTGCGGCCCCTGCAACGACGGCCAGCGCGACTGGTCCATGCAGACGCCCGGCGCGATCCTGACCACCGTCGCGCCGCGCGTCCGCGACAGGTCGCGCGCGATCTCCGCGGAGGGCGCGTCGCCGATGCCGACGATCGCGCAATGATCGGGTGCCTGCATCGCGAACAGCCGCGCCTTGGACGCGGCATAGCCCGCGAAGCCGTCATAGCGGTCGAGATGGTCGGGCGTGATGTTGAGCAGCACCGCAACGTCGCAGTCCAGCGACCGCGTCAGGTCGATCTGGTAGCTCGACAGCTCCAGGACGTAGACGCCACCGTCGGGCAGCGGTTCCTGCGCCAGGATCGGCAACCCGATATTGCCGCCCATCCGCGTCGGGATGCCCGCGGCCTCCAGCATGTGATGGACGAGCGCGGTCGTCGTCGACTTGCCGTTGGTGCCGGTGATCCCGACGACGCGGTGCGGCGGCAGGTCGGCGCGGGCTTGCGCGAACAGTTCGATGTCGCCGATGATCGGCACCCCCGCCGCGCGCGCCTTCGCCGCCAGCGGGTGGCGGTTGAGCGGCACCCCCGGCGAGACGACCAGCGCGTCGAACCCGGCGAGATCCACCGTCTCCAGATCGGCCACGACCAGATCCTCCCCAAGCTCTGCTTGGGGAGGGGGACCGTCGCGCAGCGACGGTGGAGGGGCGGATGCGGAACCGTCCCGCATCTGCCCCTCCACCGGCTTCGCCGGTCCCCCTCCCCGAGCGGGCTCGGGGAGGATCGCCGCCCGCTTCGCCTCGTCCGTATCCCACGCCATCACCCGCGCGCCGCCCGCCAGCAGCGCGCGCACGGTCGCCGCGCCGGAGCGCGCCAGCCCCAGCACGGCATAATGCCTGCCCGCCCAGGCGCGCGCGACGATCACCGCAGCTTCAACGTGCTGAGGCCCGCCAGCGCCAGCACCAGCGCGATGATCCAGAAGCGGATCACGACGGTCGGCTCGCTCCAGCCCAGCTGCTCGAAATGGTGGTGGATCGGCGCCATGCGGAAGATGCGCTTGCCGGTGCGCTTGTACCAGAACACCTGGATGATGACCGACAGCGCCTCGACCACGAACAGCCCGCCGATGATCCCCAGCACGATCTCGTGATGCGCGACCACCGCGATCGTGCCCAGCGCGCCGCCCAGCGCCAGGCTCCCGGTATCGCCCATGAACACCGCCGCCGGGGGCGCATTGTACCACAGGAACGCCAGTCCGGCGCCGATGACCGCGCCGCAGAAGATCGCCAGCTCGCCCGCGCGCGCGACGTGCGGGATGCCCAGGTAATCGGCGAACTTCACGTTGCCCGCCAGGTAGGCGATAATCATCAGCGCCACCGCCGCGATGATGACCGGCATCGTCGCCAGACCGTCCAGACCGTCGGTCAGGTTCACCGCATTGCCGAACGCCACGATCACGAAGGCGGCGAACAGCGGATAGGCGTAGCCGAGGTCGATGAAATAGCGGTTGGTGAACGGCAGATAGAGCGCGGTGCCGTTCTCCTGCATGACGATCCACGCCGCGACCGCCGCGATGGCGAATTCCAGCAGCAGCCGCACCTTGCCCGACACGCCCGCGGTGCTCGCCTTGCGCACCTTGTCGTAATCGTCGAGGAACCCGATCGCGCCGAACCCCAGCGTGACGAACAGGCACGCCCAGACGAACGGGTTGCGCAGGTCCATCCAGATCAGGATCGACAGCGACAGCGAGGTCAGGATCATCAGCCCGCCCATCGTCGGCGTGCCGCGCTTGGCGAGGTGGGTCTGCGGCCCGTCGGCGCGGATCGGCTGCCCCTTGCCCTGTCGCACGCGCAGCCAGCCGATGAACTTCGGCCCGATGATGAGGCCGATCAGCAGCGCGGTCGCCACCGCCGATCCGGTCCGGAAGGACTGGTAGCGGATCAGGTTCAGCGCGCCGGGAAATCCCAGCTGTTCGGCGATCCAGAATAACACGTCAGCTCATCCCGCCAGAGAGGCCGGCCACCAGCCGCGCCAGCCCCACCCCGTTCGATCCCTTTACGAGAACCACGTCACCCGGGCGGATCAGGTTGCGTGCCCGATCCAGCGCCTGCGCGGCGTCGGGGACATGGACGAATTCGACGCGCCCCTCAAGCGCCGCCGCCAGCGGCGCCATCGCTTCGCCGACGAGGACGGCCGTTTCGACGCGTGCCGCCGCGACCGGATCGGCCAGACCGGCGTGATACCCCGCCGACCGCTCGCCCAGTTCGCGCATCTCGCCCAGCACCGCGACATGGCGGCCGGGCGCGTGCCCCAGCACCGCCAGCGTCGCGCGCATCGACGCGGGGTTGGCGTTGTAGCTCTCGTCGATGACGGTCGCGGTGCCGCCGGCCACGTCGATGTCGATCCGTGCGCCGCGCCCGGGCAGCCCGCCCAGCTCCGCCAGCGCCAGCCCGGCCAGCGCCAGATCGCCGTCGACCGCCTGCACCGCGGCCAGCACCGCCAGCGCGTTCGACACCCAGTGCGCGCCGGGCAGTGCGACCGTCATGCTCAGCTCGCGCTCGCCGACGCGTGCGGTGACGAACGTGCCGCCCGAGGGCGCCCGCGCCTGCTCGATCGGGTGGACATCCGCGCCCTTTTCCAGCCCGAAGGTCACGATCCGTGCCGCATGAGGCTGCGCCGCGGCGATCAATCGGTCGCGATGCGGGCTGTCGTAGGGCACGATCGCCACCCCGCCGGGCTCCAGCCCGCGAAATATTTCGCCCTTGGCGTCCGCGATCGCGCTTTCGTCGGGGAAGAATTCGGTATGCGCCGGTGCGATCGCGGTCACGATCGCGACATGCGGGCGCACCAGCGTGGTCAGATGCGCCAGCTCGCCGGGGTGGTTCATCCCCATTTCCAGCACCGCGACGTCCGTCTTCGCGGGCATCCGCGCGAGACTGAGCGGCACGCCGGTGTGGTTGTTGTAGCTCTTGACCGAGCGATGCGCGCGCACCGCCGGCGAGCGATTGACCGCGGCGTACAGCGCTTCCTTGGTGGAGGTCTTGCCGACCGATCCGGTGACCCCGATCACCTTGCCCGCCATCCGCGCGCGCGCGGCGCGGGCCAGGTCCTCCAGCGCGGCGAACGTATCCGCGACGCGGACGTGCGGATGCGCCGCCCCCTGCGACAGGATCGCGCCGCCCGCACCCTGCGCGAACGCCTGATCCAGGAAGCGGTGCCCGTCGGTGCTCTCGCCCGTCAGCGCGACGAACAGGTCGCCGGCGCCGACCTCGCGCGAGTCGAACGCGACGCCGTCGACCGCGAAGTCGGCGGACGCGGTGCCGCCCGTGGCCGCAGCGATCTCGGTAGCGGTCCACAGGCTCACAGCGTCCCTCCCCGAACCTGTTCCCCGGCGAAGGCCGGGGCCCAGGTGGGAGCGGCCCGCGTCTGCCACGGCTCGCGCCGCGACGGGACCCCGGCCTTCGCGGGACCGTTGCAAAATGGCTTCGACAGCGCCGCGTACCGGCTGTGCTCCTGCGCAGGCAGGAGCACAGGGTTACTGGCCCCTACAAGCGTTGTTTTGCCTGACCCTGTGCTCCGGCCTTCGCAGGAACACGGTGGAGACTTTTGCAAAGGTCCCGCCTTCGCCGGGGAAGGCGTCGGGGACGGCGATGGGATCACGCCGCCACCTCCCGCGCCACGCTCACGTCGTCGAACGGCAGCACCAGGTCGCCCACGATCTGGCCCTGTTCGTGCCCCTTGCCCGCGATCAGCACGATATCGCCCGCCCCGGCCTCCGCCACCGCCGCGGCGATGGCGGCGCGCCGGTCGCCGATCTCGCGCGCGTCGGGCGCGCCTTCCAGCACCGCGGCGCGGATCGCTGCCGGATCCTCGGAACGGGGGTTGTCGTCGGTGACGATCGCCACGTCGGCGCACGCCGCCGCCGCCTGCCCCATCGGCGCCCGCTTCCCCGCGTCGCGGTCGCCGCCGGCGCCGAAGACGAGGATCAGGCGCCCCCCCTCGCGCTGGCCGACATGCGGGCGCAGCGCCGCGCACGCCGCCTCCAGCGCGTCGGGCGTGTGCGCGTAATCGACATAGACGGGTGCGCCCGACGCCGCGATCGCGGCGCGTTCCAACCGCCCGCGGACCGGCTGCAACCGCGCCAGCCCCGCGATCGTCGTCGCCACGTCGCCGCCGGTCGCGATCACCAGCCCCGCCGCCACCAGCGCATTGGCCGCCTGATACGCGCCGATCAGCGGAAGGGCGACGCGGTGCTCCGTACCCCCGGCCTGGATGGTCAGCCCCTGCCCCAGCAGCGTCAGCTCGCGCGCGATCAGGCGCAGGTCGTCGCCATGCTCGCCGACGCTCACGATGCGGTTGCCGCGCTCGCGCGCGATGTCGATCACCCGCTCGGACTGCGCATCGTCGCGCCAGACCACCGCGACGCCGTCCGCGTCCAGCACCTGCGCGAACAGCCGCAGCTTGGCGGTGAAATAGGCCGCCATGTCGCCATGATAGTCGAGGTGATCGCGGCTCAGGTTCGTGAACGCCGCCGCCCGCACCGGCAGCCCCTCGGTACGATACTGGCTCAGCCCATGGCTCGACGCCTCGAACGCCAGATGCGTCACCCCCTCGCGCGCCAGACCCGCGACATTGGACAGGAAAGTGACCACATCCGGCGTGGTCAGCCCCGTCGTCACCCGTTCATCCGCGGTCGTCACGCCCAGCGTCCCGATCGAGGCGGCGTGATGTCCCTGCATCCGCCACAGCTGGCGGGTCATCTCGACCGTGGAGGTCTTGCCGTTGGTGCCCGTCACCGCGACCGCGACCGGCGGGAACGGCGCGAAGAACCTAGCCGCCAGCCGCGCCAGGCACTCGCGCGGGTTGTGGTCGGCGATATGCACCGCGCCCTCGACCCGCGCCTCGGGACGCGCCACCACCGCGATCGCGCCCGCCTCGATCGCGGCGGGGATGAAGTCCTCGCCATTGACCCGTGCGCCCTCGAACGCGCCGAAGATCGTGCCCGGCGCGACCTTGCGATGATCGATCGCGAAGCCGGTCACCGCGGCGCTGCCGGCATCGGGGCCGCTACCGGGAAAGAGCTGCTCCAGCTTCATCGCGCCATCACTGCCCGCCGCTCTTGGGTGCCTGGTCGGGATCCTGCCACAGGGTCGGCAGGATGTCCGACACGTCGATGTCGCGGTGATCGTCGGGCATCACGCCCAGGATCGCGCCGACGCGCGCGATCGTGCGGCCGACGACGGGCGCGGCGTTCCAGGCGGCGGTCTTCCACCCGAAGGTCTCCTTCGTGCCGAGCGGCGAATCGAGCATGGCCAGCACGACATAGCGCGGCGCGTCCATCGGGAAAGCCGCCGCGAAGGTCGCGACGTTGCGCGAGCGGTCGTAACCGCCCGCGACCGCCGCCTCCGCGGTGCCGGTCTTGCCGCCGACGCGGTAGCCGGGCGCGTCGCCCTTGCGCCCGGTGCCGCGCATCACGATCAGCCGCAGCATCTGGCGCATCCGCAGGCTCGTCGCCTCGCTGATGACGCGGCGCCCGGCCGCCTCATGCCCCGGCTGCACCTTCAGCAGCGTCGCCGGGCGCCAGGTGCCGCCGTTGACCAGCGCGGCATAGGCGTTCGCCAGATGCAGCGGCGTCACCGCGATGCCGTGGCCGTAGGCGGTCGTCATCGTCGTCGTCCGCGCCCAGAAGCCGGGCCACAGCGGGCGCCCCTTCTCGCGCAGTTCGATGTCCGGGCGGGTGTCGAAGCCCAGCTTGCGGAACATCGCCTGCATCCGCTGCGGGCCGACCTCGTCCGCGACGCGCGCGGTGGCGACGTTGGACGAGTAGATCAGCGTCTCCGCCATGTTCAGCCAGCGTTTGGGATCGCCGCGCTCGTCGTGGATCGTGAAGCGGCCGACCTGCAGCGGGTGCGTCGCGTCGAAGCGCCGCTCCATCGAGGTGACGACGCCATTGTCGATCGCCGCCGCCATCGTGATCGGCTTGAAGGTCGATCCCAGTTCGAACACGCTTTGCGTGGTGATGTTGCGCAGCTGCTCGCTGCCCGCCATCCCGACGCGATTGGGGTTGAACGTTGGCAGCGACACCATGGCGAGCACCTCGCCGGTGTGGACGTCCAGCACGATCCCCCCGCCGCCGCGCGCGGAGAAGGTCGTCATGGCGCGGCCCAGTTCGCTCTCCATCGCCGCCTGCACGCGCGAATCGATCGACAGCGCCACCGGCTGCCCGGTGGCCGCCGCCTGCGACAGGCGGTCGTCGAGCGCGCGCTCGATCCCGCTCATGCCGTGGTTGCCGCTGATGAAGCCCAGCACGTGCGCCGCCATCGTCGACTGCGGGTACAGCCGCTGCGTCTCGCGCTCGAACACGATGCCGGGCTCGCCGATCGCGTTCACCGCCTCGACCAGCGCGGGACTGGCGCGGCGGTTCAGGTAGGTGAAGCTGACGGGTTTCGTGATCTGCGCGTAGAACCACGGCTGATCGCCCTTGTCGGGCATCAGGTCGGCCAGCTTCTGCGCGATCTCGGCCGGGTCGCCGATCAGCTTCTTGGGATGGACGCCGATCGTCCAGGCATCGATCGTGCGCGCCAGCGGCGATCCGTTGCGGTCGACGATGTCGCCGCGCGGGGCGGTCATCGCGACACGGCTGTCGCGGTCGTCGCCCTCGGTGATGCCCAGCTGCACCAGCCGCAACAGCACGACCAGCACGCCGGCCGCGAACAGCAGCATCACCACCATCAGGCGCAGATGCTGCGTCGCCAGCACCTGCTGACGCTGTTCGCCCGTGCGATGGTTGCGAAGCGGACGGGCGACCAGCGTCGTCACCGCAGGCGGTTCCGTTCCTGGCGCGCACCGCTCAGCAGGTCGCCGATCGTCGAATCGCTCAGCAGCGACTTGTCGAGCATCGCGACGGCCTTGATCGCACGCGGCTGGACGGCGGCGGCGGTGGCGACCGCCGGGGTCAGGCGGACGGGGGCGGCGGTGGCGGGCTTCACGGCGGCGACCTTCACCACGCCGGCGGCGGGCGCGGCGGTGGTGGTGGTCGCGGCGACGGTCGTGATCGGGGCCGCGGCGGGATTATGGGCGGGGACGATCAGCTGCGCGGTCTGCACCGTACCCGCGCCGGTGGCGGCCGGGCCGATCTGCCGCGGCGACAGCGACGCCAGCCGCGCCTCGTCGGCGACGAACTGCGCCGCGGTCGGCACGCTCAGCGCCAGCGTGTCGCCGTTCCAGCGCTCCAGCTGCGCCAGGTTCGCGCGGACGTCGAACTCGGTCTCCAGCGCGCGGATGTCGCGCTGCGCCCGCACGATGTCGCGGTCGACCCGGTCCAGCCGCTTGCGCTCGGCCGCGACCTGCGACGACACCAGGTAGAAGCCGATCGCCACCAGGGCACAGCTGGCCAGCCAGCCCAGCCCCTTCATCCGATACATCGCCGCCATCGTTACGCCTCCAGATCCCAGGGTGCCGCCGCCGTCCGCCGCGCGGTACGAAGTGTCGCGGAGCGTGCGCGCGGGTTCGCCGCCAGCTCCGCCTCGCCCGCGCGGATGCCGCGGGACGTGATCTCGAATGTCGGCGCGCGCGTCGGCGCCGCGGCCGCGGGCAGATGCCGCGATCCCGCCGGTGCCGTGCCCGAGCGATCGCGCAGGAACCGCTTCACGATGCGATCCTCCAGCGAGTGGAAGGTCACCACCGCCAGCCGCCCGCCCGGCCGCAGCACGCGCTCCGCCGCGGCCAGCCCGCGCTCCAGCTCGTCCAGCTCGCCGTTGACATGGATGCGCACCGCCTGGAACGCGCGCGTCGCGGGATCCTTCTTCTCGTGCGGGCGGTGGCCCAGCGCCTTGCGCACCACGCTCGCGAACTGCGCCGTCGTCGCCAGCGGGCGCGCCGCGACCACCGCGCGCGCGACGCGGCGCGACTTGGGCTCGTCGCCGTAGCGATAGAGGACGTCGGCGATCGCCTCCTCGTCCGCCTCGTTCAGGAAGTCCGCCGCCGACGGCCCGTCCTGGCTCATCCGCATGTCGAGCGGGCCGTCAGCCTGGAAGGAGAAGCCGCGCGCCGCCTGGTCGAGCTGCATCGACGACACGCCGATGTCCATCGTCACGCCGTCGACCGGCACCGCGTCCAGCGCGGCCAGTTCCTGCGCCATCGAGCCGAAGGTGGCCGCCACCAGCGTCAGCCGCTCCTCCGCCGCGTCGAGCGTGCGCGCGGCCGCGATCGCGTCGGGATCGCGGTCGAACGCGACCACGCGCGCGCCCGTCGCCAGCAGCGCGCGCGTGTAGCCGGCCGCGCCCAGGGTCGCGTCGACATGCCGCTCGCCGGGTGCAGGGGCGAGCGCGTCGACGACCTCGGCCATCAGGACCGGGATGTGGGGCGCATCGGGGGCCACGGCGGGGATCATAGGGCTATCCCCTTGTCCTCGCACGCGAACTCGACATATTCCTTCAGGAACGGGTCGATCTCGGGCGTCTCCAGCAGGATCGCCGGCGACCAGATCGTGATCCAGTCGAACGACCCCAGGAACACCGCCGCGCCGCCGATCTTGGCATAGCGCCGCTCGAACGTCGGCATGATGAACCGGCCCGAGCCGTCGAACGGCAGCGGCTCGGCACCGCCCGCGCGGTCCAGGATGTTATAGTCGTGCGCGCCGCCCGCGGCGGTGTGCGCCGCGTTCATCGCCTCCAGCTTCGCCTTCCAGTGCGGCACGAAGCCGGGGTCGTAGGCGATCAGGCAGCGGTGCTTGGGGTGCGGCGCGATGATGACGGTGCCGCCGTCCTTGCCGTCGTCGCGCGGCGCGTTCTTCGCCAGGGAGGCGCGAAGGGTGTTGGGAATCGCGACACGGCCCTTGTCGTCGACAAGACCAAGCCCCTTTCCCTGATAGTCCACCCTGTCTGCCACGCCCACCTCGCACGCCCACTCCCATGGGCAGGGCGCAAGACCTTCCGTTCGGCGCCAGGCCTTCGCCCGGTCGCCGGCGTTCGCTTGTCGGCAAACAACGTTGGTCCTGCCCCCAATGTCGTTGAGCAGGATGTATCAGGGTTAATTGGGGATGAGAAGGGATTTTCGGGGACAGCCGGGGATTGGTCGCAAAATCGCTTCTTGGGATGGTTCTAGGACGGCGGCGGGTGCCCGCGGCGCATGTCGGACATGGCAAAACGCCCGCCGAATCGACGGTCGCAGCCGGCCATTTCCAGGATTTTCCCGCCCGTCCCCGGATTTCCCCGACGCCCCGCCTCGCCCGTCCCGTCATGCCGGGCCCGTCCCGGCATCCAGGGTTGCGCCGCCCGATCATCCGCAAGGTGCGCAGAACCCGGGGCCCCGGAGCCCGTCGACACCCTTGCGACGTCACTTCCTTGCTCACCGGCGAAAGCGCGACCTTGGCGAATCTCTCCCCCGTGCTCCTGCGCAGGCAGGAGCCCAGGGTTGCGGGTTCCATCAGACGCTGCTCTGCCGGGCCCTGGGCTCCTGCCTGCGCAGGAACACGGCGGGTGCGCGGCGCCGTTCCAGCCACTTTGCGAAGGCTCCGCGAAGGTCGGGGTCCAACCGGGGGACGTCGGCGACATGCCGCAACGGCACCCAAACTGGGCCCCGGCCTTCGCCGGAGAACAGGGAGAATGGCGCGCACCCGCAAAAGCCCAGAGCCACGCGTACCGCCGGCCAGCCTCCCCCGAACCCCGCCGATACACCGCGCCCATGCTATTTCGCGTCCGGGGCCGCTCCCGCGGCGGGTGTGTTCGCGGCTGCCGGCGTCACGCCCAGTTCCGCCAGCGGTTCGTTGCTCGGCGTCGGGCTGGGCAGCGCGCCGGGTGCGGAGAGATTGGCGACCGCGGCGGCATTGCCCGCGCCGTCGACCGGCGCCTCGCGATTGACCGACGAGAAGATCGCGCTCGCCAGCCCGATCAGCAGAACCACCGCCGCCAGCCCGCTCATGCCGACGCGTACGCGCTGCCGCATCTGCTCGGCATGGGCACGTTCGCCCGCCGCCTTGTCCTGTCGTGGTACCTTCATCTCGTCGTGCGATCCTAACCGATCGCCGCGTTCGTGTCGATTCGCGGTCAACGTGCCGGTCGGACCAGCCCCTTGGCGGCCAGCCACGCGGGATCGTACAGCGTGGACAGATAGCGGAAGCCCGTGTCGCACAGGATCGTCGCGATCCGCTTGCCCGGTCCCAGATGCTTCGCCAGCCGCACCGCGCCCGCGACGTTGATCCCCGACGACAGCCCCAGGCACAGCCCTTCCTCGACCAGCAGCCGGTCGATCCAGTCGAGCCCCTCCTGATCGGGGATGCGGAATTGCGTGTCGATCGGCGCGCCTTCCAGATTGGCGGTGATCCGCCCCTGCCCGATCCCCTCGGCGACCGACGACCCCTCCGCCTTCAGCTCGCCATGCGCATAATATTCGTAGAGCGCGGCACCGTGCGGGTCGCTGAGCGCAATGCAGATGCCCTCGTCCTTCGCCTTCAGCCCCAGCCCGACGCCCGCGATCGTCCCGCCGGTCCCCGCCGCGCAGGTGAAGCCGTCGACCCGCCCCTCCATCTGCGCCCAGATCTCCTCCGCGGTGGTGACGATATGCGCGCGGCGGTTGGCGATATTGTCGAACTGGTTGGCCCAGACCGCGCCCGGCGTCTCCTCCGCGATCCGGCGCGAGGTGTGGACGAAGTGGCACGGCGACGAATAGGGCGCCGCCGGCACCGTCACCAGCTCCGCGCCCAGCGCCCGCAGCGTGTCCATCTTTTCCTTGGACTGGGTGTCGGGCATCACGATGATCGTGCGATACCCCTTGGCATTGGCGACCAGCGCGAGCCCGATGCCGGTATTGCCCGCGGTCCCCTCGACGATCGTGCCGCCGGGCTTCAGCAGCCCCTTCTCCTCGGCATCCTCGACGATGAACAATGCGGCGCGGTCCTTCACGCTGGCGCCGGGGTTGGCGAACTCGCACTTGCCGAAGATGTCGCAGCCGGTCGCCTCGCTCGGGCCCTTCAGCCGGACGAGGGGGGTATGGCCGATCAGGGCCAGCGTATCGGGGGTGGTATGCATGGTCGCCTAGATGCGGGCGGGGGCGTGCCGGGGCAAGGGAGCATCGCTTTCGCCCGCCATGATCTGACTACGTTGTCGGACCCGGCCGACGGGCCGGCCGCCGCATTCGTGCGAGCGCGGGCTTGACGATGTTTTCCGCATACGCGAAGCGATACGCCCCATGAAGAACCTCGCATTCCTCCCCCTCGCCGCATCCCTGCTCGCTGTCGCAGCATGCAATTCGCAGCCCGACAAGGCGGAGGTGATCGACACCAACCCCGATCCCATGGCCTCGCAGCTGGCGAACGCCGCGCCGGTCGAGCTGCCGCCCGCGATCAAGGCCGACAAGACGATGCGCTGCAAGGACGGCAGCCTCGCCTATGTCACCTTCTTCCAGGGCGACAAGCAGGCCGTGGTCCGGACGGAGAAGGATGGCGCCGCCACCACGCTGAAGGGTCCGGAAGCGGGCAAGCCCCTCACCGCCGAGGGCGGCTGGTCGATGACCGGCTCCACCACCGAGGTGACGCTGACCCGTCCGGGCAAGCCCGCGGTGTCCTGCCACTCGTAATCGCGACGTCAGGCCGACACAGGCCCTCCCCGCCACCCGCGGGGAGGGCTTTTTTCATGCCGGCGCGCGCCGCGCGCCCACCGCATAGATCGCGCAGCCGGTCCAGATCAGCGCGAAGGTGACGACGTGGATCGGGCGCAACGGCTCGCGGAAGATCAGCACCGCCTCCACGAATTGCAGCGTCGGCCCGATATATTGCAGCAGTCCCAGCGTGGCGTAGCGCAGTCGCCGCGCCGCCGCCGCGAACATCAGCAGCGGGGCCGCCGTCACCGCGCCCGCCAGCACCAGCAGCGCGTCCAGCCCGCGGGTCTGCCCGAACGCGCCGGTGCCGTTCGCCTGCGCGGTCAGGATCAGCAGCAGCGCCGGCACCAGCAACAGCCCCGTCTCCACCGTCAGCCCGCCCAGCGCATCGATCGCGGCGATCTTGCGGATCAGTCCGTAGAGCCCGAAACTGAGCGCCAGCGTCAGCGGGATCCACACCGCACCGCCCCCCGACAACAGGCCGTCGGCCCCCAGCGCCATCACCCCCGCCCCGGCGACCGCCACCGCCACCGCCTGTAGCCGCGTGATCCGCTCCCCCAGCACCGCCATGCCCAGCGCGACATTGACGAGCGGGTTGATGAAATAGCCGAGGCTCGCCTCCAGCACATGGCCGTTCTGGACCGACCAGATATAGACGATCCAGTTGACCGCGATCAGCGTGGCGGACGCCGCCAGCAGCGCGAGCGTCCGCCCGCGCGCCGCCGCGCGGATCGCCCCCACCCGCCGCGCCGCGACGACGATCACCCCCAGCAACAGCAGCGACCAGACGATGCGGTGCGCCAGCACCTGCAAGGCGGGCACGCCGTTCAGCAGCCGCAGATAGAGCGGCAGCAGCCCCCACAGGGTGTAGGCGGCGATACCGAGGATCAGGCCGTGGCGGGTATGATGGTCGGTCGTCATGCCCCGCCATTGCGGTTGGGGCACGACGGCGCAACCCGCGCGTCACGCCGCCGGGGGGTCGCCGCACCAGCGGCCGGCCACCCTCCCGCGCGCGTTCGTTAGGTCCTCACCAGGCGTAGCGCAGCGTCCCCACCACCGTGCGCGACGCGCCGAAATAGCAGCTGTTGTTGAAGAAACAGCTGGCAATGTGCCGCTTGTCGAACAGGTTGGCGGCGTTGACGGTGAAGCTGAGCCCCGCATAGCGCGCGTCCATCGCGCCGAAGTCGTAGCCCAGCACCGCATCGGCCAGCACGAAGCCGGGCGACGCGAAGCGGCGGGTCTGCAACACGCGATTGACCGTGATCTGCGCGGTGCCGTCCGATTCGCCGACGTACCGCACGCCGCCGCCGATATTGAACCCGCCCAGCGCACCCGGCACCGCCTGCTTCAGGTCGTAGGCGACGAAGCTCGATGCGCTCCACGTCGGCACCCCCAGCGGGCGCGTGCCGGTGACGCTCGCCAGCTGGTCGCCGGTCCCGACCGGGTTATTGCCGCGCACGACGCGCGCGTCGTTATAGGTGCCCGCCACCGTCAGCGACAGGCCCGGCGCGATGTCGCCGCGGCCGTCGAGCTCGATACCACGGACCTTCACCTCGCCGATCTGGAGCTGTGCGTTGCTGGGGATGCCGTTCAGCCCGGCATTGGGATCGGGCGCGGGCACGTTCTGGCGGCGCAGATCGAACAGCGACAGCGTGAACAGCGCATTGGCGCCGCGCGGCTGGTACTTTAGCCCGGCCTCGTACTGGCGGCCGGTGACGGGTACGAACGACTCGCCCGCGGTCGCGACGCCATTGACCAGGATGGTCACGTTGCCCGTCTGCGGCTCGAAACTCTCCGAATAGCTGACGAAGGGCGAGAGGCCGAATGTCGTCTCGTACAGCGCGCCGACGCGCCCGGTGAACGCGCTTTGCGACAGTCGCGTCACCGTGCCGCTCACGCGGTTGCGCGTCAGCGTCGAATACCAGTCCTGCCGCCCGCTCGCGATCAGGTTCAGCCCGCCGATCGCGATCTGGTCCTGCAGGTAGATGCCCGCCTGGTCGATCTTGCGGAACGTGCGCGAGACGCCGGGGAACAGCAGCAGGTTGCTGCTCGGCAGGTTCTGACCATAGACCGGGCGGTACAGGTCGATGTCGGGGATGTTGATCGCGGGATTCGTGCTGAGCCCGGTGGCGAACGCCTGATCCGCGCTGCCGCGATTGTTCTGCCAGTCGACGCCCGCCAGCAGCGTGTGCTTCACCGGCCCGGTCGCGAACTCCGCCGCCATCCGGCTGTCGAAGGTGATGGTGCGGAACGATTCGTCCGATCCGCCGCCGCCGCGCGTGATCCGCGACAGTACGGTGTTGCCGTTCGCATCCAGGTTCCGGTTGGCGTCGAACGTCCCGTAGATCTGCCGGTAGTGCAGCCCGACATCCAGGTAACGCGCATTGGTGGTCCATGTCAGCGCGTCGTTCAGCTGGCGGCGGAACAGGATCGTCGCCGACTTCTGCGTGCGATCGAACGCCTCATAGGCCGGCTCCGACACGTTCAGGTCGACCGCCAGCGGGCCGTTGGGGTTGGGCAGCGCGGAGCCATAGACCGGCACGCCGCTGTACGACGCCGATTCGGGATCGCGCTGATAGTTCAGGATCAGCGTCAGGCTGGTGCGGTCGTCCGGAGCGAACGTCAGCATCGGGCGCGCGTAATAGCGCCGGTTGCCCGTGCGCGCGATGAACCCGTCCGACCGCTCGCCGCCCGCTATCACGCGGAACAGGAACTTCCCGTCCCGGTCGAGCGGCTGGTTCAGGTCGATCGAGGAGCGCAGCAGGTCGAAATTGCCCGCCGCCAGCTCGATCCGCCCGCCCGCCTCGCGGTACGGCACCTTGCTGGTCAGGTTGACGAGGCCGCCGGGGGTGGCATTGCCGTAGAGGACCGACGCCGGCCCCTTGATGATGTCGACCCGGTCGACCAGGTGGAAGTCGATCTGCGGGCTGGCATAGACCCCGCCCAGCAGCCGCATCCCGTCCATGAACTGCGCCGGGGAAAAGCCGCGGATGAACAGCTGGTCGTAGCGCGTGGCCACGTTGCCGCGCTGGTTGGGCGCGATGCCGGCGACATAGCCCAGCGCCTGGTTGATCGACTGGACGTTGCGGCGCAGCAGCTCCGCCTCGTCGATGACGGACACCGTCTGCGCCAGCGCGATCAGCGGCGTCGGGGTCTTCGCGCCGGCGTCGCCCGTGCGCCGCTCGCGCACGCCGTTGACGATCACGTCGTCATTGTCGCGCACCTGCTCGGCGTCGGCAGCGGCAGCGGCGTCGGCAGCCGTCGCGGCGCTTCCCTCCGCCCGGGCGGGCAGCGCGGTGCCCGCCAGCAGCAGCGCAACGAAAGCGCCGGGCAGCGCGGTGGAGCGGCGATCCCGCATGTTGGTTCCCTTTTGTTATTGATAGTGACTTGCATACGCTGCTAGAAGCGCGGTCACGGTTCGGCAAGGGGGGTGCGGCAAATTGTTGATGCAGCGGATCGATCCCCGCCCCGTGCCGCCCCCGCGCGTGCGGCGGCGCGTGCGACCGGCGGCGCTGGCGATGGCGGCGCGTTGCCTTACCGCGCTGGTCGGCGGCTATGCCGCGGCGGCGGTGCTCGCCTCGCTGGTGGCGCGGTGGCTGCCGGTCGCGCGGGTGGAGGCGACCGTGGCCGGGCTGATCCTGTCGTTCCTCGTCTATCCCGCGATCGGACTATGGTGCTTCGTCGAGCCGCGGCTGGGGCGCGTGGCGGCGCTCGTCTGGGGCATGGCGCTGCCCGGCGCGGCGCTGCTGTGGTGGATCGGAACACGTCCATGAGCGCGACCGCCCTGCCCGTGCGCTCGCTGCGTCAGGCGATGGCCTGGATCCACGGCTGGCTGGGACTGCTCGCCGGCTGGATCCTCTTCGCCATGTTCCTGACCGGCACCGCGAGCTATTTCCGGCCCGAGATCACCCGCTGGATGCAGCCGGAACTGCCCGCGAACCGCACCGCCCCCGCGGAGGCCGCCGCCGCGGCGGTCGCCGCCTTGCAGCGCCAGGGGCACGGCGACGACCTGCAATGGTTCATCTACCTGCCCGACGCCCGCACCGCGATGACCCGCGTGTTCGCCATGCCGAAGCCGAGCGAGGGCGCGCCGCGCCGGCGCAGCCCCGAACTGGAACTCGACCCCGCCACCGGCGCGCCGATCGCCGCGCGCGAGACACGCGGCGGGGAGCAATTCTATCGCTTCCACTTCCAGCTCCAGCTGCCGCACCCCTGGGGCCGCTGGCTCGCCGGGCTGTGCGCGCTGTTCATGCTCACCGCGATCGTCTCCGGCGTCATCACGCACAAGCGCATCTTCGCCGACTTCTTCACGTTGCGCTGGAACAAGGGGCAGCGCAGCTGGCTCGACGCGCATAACGCCAGCGCGGTGCTGGCGCTGCCGTTCCACGCCGTCATCACCTATACGGGACTGATGACGCTGGTCGTGATGTACATGCCGTGGCCGATCGCCACCAATTACGCCAAGCCGATCGACTTCAGCTACGACGCCTATGGCACCGCGCCCGAGCGCGAGGCTTCGGGCCGCCCGGCCGCGCTGGTGCCGATCGCCCCGCTGCTGCGCGATGCGGAACGCCGCCTGCGGGGCGAGCCGTCGCGCGTCGTCATCCGCAACCCCGGCGACGCCGCCGCGACCGTCACCGTCTCGCGCAGCGGGGCGCGGTCGATCGACGCGCGCGCGCCGAGCGTCACCTATGCCGGCGCGACCGGCCGCGTCATCGCCGCCTCGCCGCCCGCCGGGCCGATCGTCTCGACCTTCGGGGTGATGATCGGGCTGCACATGGCGCAGTTCGCCGCTCCCGCGCTGCGGTGGCTGCTGTTCCTGCTCGGCACGACCGGGGCGGCGATGGTCGGCACCGGGCTGCTGCTGTGGACCGCCGCGCGCCGCCGGCCCGGCGCCGCCCCGTTCCGCGGCCTGCGACTGGTCGAGCGGTTGAACATCGCCGCGATCGCGGGGCTGCCGGTCGGCATGGCCGCGTATCTCCTCGCCAATCGTCTGCTCCCCGCCAATCTGGCGGGCCGGGCCGATCTGGAGGTGGCGGCCATGTTCTGGACCTGGGGCGCGGTCGCGGCGGGTCAGTTGCTGCTGTCGCCGGCGCGCGCGTGGCGCGTCGCCTTCGCGCTCGGCGCCATCGCCTTCGCGGCGACGGCGGTGGCGGACCTCGTCCTCATCTCCCGCGCCTGGTCCGGCGATACCCTGTTCATCGCGTTCGACGCGGCGCTCCTGGCGCTGGCGGCGTTGCTGGCGGTCGCGGCGCAGCGCGCCGGACGCCCGCGTGCCGCACCCGCGCGGCGCGCCCGCGCGATTCGCGAGGTGACGCATGCCTGAGGCCATTCTCCCCGCCGCGCTGGCGCTGCTGCTGCTCGCCGCCGCCAGCCATCGCTTCCGCCGCGACTCGGGGGCGACCCGCCGTGGCCAGATCGTGCTGCTGCGCGCCGCCGCCCTGCTGCTGCTCGGCATCGCGTGGTGGATGTGCGGCGCGGGCCTGACCGGCGAGCGACTCGTCCGCTTCATCGTCGCCGTATCGGTCGCCGCGGCGCTCGTCGTGCTGCTCTTGTCGGTCGCCGCGACGCGGCTTCTGGCGCCCCTGCGCCGCCTTCTGGCACCCGCCATCCGTTGACTGGTCGCACGCCGGCGTCGTCTCGCCGCCGGATGGTAAAAACTTTCATAAGCGATGGAGCCAAACCGAAAATTCCGCGTTTCGCGCCGGAAATCGGTAATATCGCATTTTGCACTTGCACGACGAAGTGACCCAATTTGGGCCCGAAGCGATCCGGATCGATCCTTTTCACTCTTAAAATTCCGTTGACCTTCCTGTATTGGTGCAGTGCACAACGAAAGGGGTTACCATGGCATCCGTGGCACCGACAGCGATGGACGATATGCGCGATCGCTCGAGCCATGCCTCGCTGCGATCGGCGTTGCCTTCGTTCCTGTGGGATCAGCGGGTGACCCGCGGGCTGGACGTGATGGTCTCGCTGGTCGCGATCATCTTCTTCGCGCCGCTGATGATCGCCATCGCGCTGTGCACCTATGTCGCCAACCCCGGCCCGATCTTCTTCGCGCAGCCCCGGATCGGCCGCGGCGGTCGCATGTTCCGCTGCCTGAAGTTCCGCACCATGGCCACCGATGCGGAGGCGCGGTTGCAGGAACTGCTGCGCACCGATCCCGCCGCGCGCGCCGAATGGGCGAAGGACCACAAGCTGCGCAACGATCCCCGCATCGTCGGCATCGGCGGTTTCCTGCGCAAGAGCAGCCTGGACGAGCTGCCGCAGCTGTTCAACGTGCTGAAGGGCGAGATGAGCCTGGTCGGCCCGCGCCCCATCGTCGAGGCGGAGGCGCTGCGCTACGGTCGGTACATTCGTCACTATTGCAGCGTGCGTCCGGGGATCACCGGGCTGTGGCAGGTGAGCGGTCGCAACGACACCTCGTACCGCCGCCGCGTCGCGATGGACGTCGCCTATTCGCGCAGCCGCAACGCCGCGATGGATATCCGCATCCTGGCGATCACCGTTCCCAGCGTACTGATGGCCAAGGGCTCCTACTGACCTTCCCGCCCGGTGCGTCATTCGAACGGCCCGATCCCGCGGATCGGGCCGTTTTTCGTCGCCCGCCTCCGCCCGCCCCGCGTCAAATCGGGCAATCGCACGATTGAGCGCGGACCGCGCGCGTGGCTACCGATCGATCCGTCATGGTCGTCTGGGGAAGAAGCGGGCGGATGATGGCCGGGGCGGAGCCAATACAGCTGACGGTGGGTCAGGATGCCGGGAGCGACCGGCTGCGCTTCGTCGCGCGCTTCATCAATGCGCTGGTGCTCGATCGGCTGACCCGCTGGCCGGCGGCGCTCGGCGTGGATGCGGCCGATGCGCTGCTGGTCCAGATGACGCGTGCCCTGTCGCTGCCGGCGCTCCGTACGACCGGCCCGGCGGCGCCCCATCCCATCGCCGTTCCGCTCGCCGCGATGGCGCAGGCGAGCGGGCTGTCGTACGAAACCGCCCGGCGCCGCGCCGCCCGGTTGCGAATCGCGGGCCTGCTCCAGCAGCGCGACGACGGCTTCCTGGTGCCCCCTGCGGTCACGCTCCTGGGCGCGGGCGCGGCGGAGGTGGAGAAGGATCGCACCGCGCTGCTGACGATGCTCGTCACGATGGAGGCGCAGGGACTGCGGATCGCCACCGCGGCGCGCGCCGCGCAGGAGGGCGATCCCGCGCGGGTGTCCCGCCTGGACCTGGATGTCACAACCCGTTGGATCGAGGAGGTGGTGGCCTTCGACGACGGCGTCGTTCCGGCGATGATCCGGCTGGCGATCGCGCACGCCAACACCCGCCACCTGCTCGACGATCCGGCGCTGTCGCTCCGCTACGCGCATCAGCACCGCCCCCTGCCCGACGATGCGCGACGCCCTACCGGGCCACGCGCGATCGCGCGGGATACGCGGCTGCCGTTCGAAACCGTGCGCCGCCACGTCGCCGCCCTGCTGGCCGCGGGGACGCTCTCGCATGCCGGAGGCGGCGTCATCCTTCCCGCGCGCGAACTCATGAGCGAGCGTCACGTCGAGCACCAGCGGCGCCTGATCGCTCCGTTCCGCCGCCTGCTCGACGAGCTTGCCGCCCTCGGCGCCGAGAAAGGCGCCACATCGGGTAGCGACGCCCCGAATTGAGCAACGCCATGGTGTGACGAAAGCCACATCGCCCCTAACCCTCACCAAGTCGCATATTGGATTCGGCCGACTTTCCGGGGAAAGGGACATGCCACGTCACGTGTCCGTCGCCCCGATTCATGCCGGCGGAAAGATGGATGTCAACGCTTCACCATCGCCTGCCATGACGGTAGCCACCTGCCTGTTGGCGCAGCTTCACACATCCTTTCACGCCATTGCGGGACGATTGTTCGCCGGCGACCTGGATCGGGCGACGGTCTTCGCGTTGTTTCTCAACGTCAGGCTGTCGTCGGGCGACACCGATCGCCCCATTTCGATCAACTCCGTCGCCATGTCGCTGGGGCGCCCGTTCGAAACGGTGCGCCGCCACGTCGGCACGTTGATCGCCCAGGGCCTGTGCCGGCGCGACGCGCTGGGGGTGCGGATCGCGTCGGACGTCTGCGCACAGGCGGACCTGATGCAGGCGATGGACCAGATCCACGACATCGTCGTCCGCTATGTCGAGGATGCGGTGCGCGCCGGGCTCGTCACCCGCCCCGCGTCGGGAGCCCCGCGCGCGTTCGACCGCGCCGATGGCGTGCGCACCGCGATCGACATCGTCCTGGCAATGGCCGACCAGCATCGCACGCTGATCCCGATCGCCACCGATCTGGCGCTGGTCTACGGCATCATCGCCGCAACGGCCGACGCAGCGGACGCGCCGCCGGGCGTGGCGCGACCCCGCACGGTGCGCGTGGCGACCCTGGCGCGGCTGTTCTCGATCGCGGAAAGCACCGTCCGCCGCCGGGTGGCGGCCCTGTCGCGCCCCGGCCGTCCGCTGATCCGGACGGCGAACGGCCTGGCGGTCGCACCCGAATGGATGGAGCGGCTCGACGCGGCGGTGCGGCAGGACGGGCGGCACGGGACGCTCGCGCTCGGCATGGGGCGGATCGCCGCCGCCGGCTTCCCGTTCGCGGACCCCGCCTCGGCCTATATCGCCGGTCGTCCGGCGCTGACGTTTCGGTGAGCCCTCATAACGCCCAGCCGATCGTCAAAGTCGTGGTGCGCGGTCGCGCCGAATAGACCTGCCGCTCCCCGAACGCGCTGGAAAAGACGCGTGACGGCGCCAGCGCGTCGGCGACATTGTCCACGCCCAGCCGGATCGACCAGCCGCCCCGCTGGTAGCTGGCGTACAGGTCCAGCAGCATCCGCGCCGGGGTGCGTTCGCGGAACGGATTATCGGCCCCGAAGGCTGAGAAGAAACCGCTGCTGCCGCTGGCCAGCGCGCCCAGCGTGACGCTTGCCCCCGGCCCCGCACGCCACCTCCTGTCCGCACTCGCCACCCAGGTCAGCGCCGGCACCAGCGGCAGCCGGTCGCCCCGCCGCCCGGTCCCCTCCATCGTGTTGGGCATCGCGTCCGCGGCCAGTCGCGCCGACAGCCACGTCGCCGCCACCGCCAGCCGCCACCCCGCCAGCGCGGTGGCCACGCGCCCCTCGACGCCATCGATATCCACCGACGACAGGTTGGTGTTGTAGAGGAACGCGCCATTGGCGCTGCTCGCGACGAAGATCGTGTCGCTCCAGTCGATGTGGAAGGCGCTCGCCTCCACGCTCGACGCCGCGGGCAGCGGCAGCTTCACGCCCAGTTCGTAGTTCCACAGGTGATCGGCGCGGAACACGCGCTCGTCCGGGGTCAGTTCGGGGGTGATGTTGACCCCGCCGGGACGGAATCCCTCCGACGCGATCAGCCGCACCAGCAGCCCGCCGCCGCCACGCCAGTCGAGCGCGGCCTTCAGGTTGCGGCCCGTCGCGGTGGTGCGATAGCGCGCCTCCTCGACCAGCCCGGTGCCGGTGACGATATTGGGCACCGGCACCGATCCGCCCGCCACGCGGACGTAGCGATAGGCGCGCGCGCCGAGCGTCGCGGTGAAGCCGCCCCCCAGCACGCGGCTGCCCTCCGCATAGACCGCCTGCTGGTCGAGCCGCATGTCGAGCAGGCGCTGTCCGGTCAGGTCGAGCGGGAGGATCAGCGCCCCCGTCGCCGCATCGGCGCGCGCGGTGTTGCTGTCGGCACGGTCGGAGCGGCGCTCCGCGAAGGCGCCGACCGTCCAGCGCCACGGACCGTTGCCGTCGTCGGACAAGCGCACCTCCGCGATGCTGCTGCGGAGCGCCATCGGCTGGAAGAGCACCGCCGGCAGCCGCGTCTCCAGCCACGCGCGATAGCTCGCCCGCACCGCGTCGGTACAGCTCGCGCCCAGTCCCGCGGCGACGCCGTAACGGCGACAGGCCGCCTCGCTCCCCCGCTGGCGCGCCAGCACGTTGGTGAAGTCGATCTGACGCACCGTGCGCCAGTCGTAGTGCGACAGCGTCGCGGTCAGCCGCAGCGCGCCCGGCGCCCAGCGCAGCGTGCCGCTGACCAGCCGCAACCGCTCGCTGCTGGGCACGCGCACCGGCAGGTCGGCGCGCCGCGGGCCGTCGTCCAGCACGCCGACGCCGCCGTCCGCGATGCGGTTCTCCTGCACCAGCGCGGACAGGTCGATGCGCAGCCGGTCGTCGGGCGTCCAGGCGAGCGCGACGCGCGCGCTGTCGCGGTCCGCGGTGTCGCCGTCGCGGTAGCCCAGCCGCGCATTGTCGATCGCGCCCCCGATCCGCCGCCGCCCCGCGACCACGCGCAACGCCAGTCGCTCGCGCACCAGCGGCACGTTGACCATCGCCGACAACGCCGCGCCCGGCCCGCCGCCGGTGGTCGCGCCGATCTCGGTGCCGACCTCCGCCGCCCAGCGATCGGCATCGGGCTGGCGGAAGATCGTGCGCAACGTGCCCCCCATCGACGACGCGCCGTACAACGTCCCCTGCGGCCCCTTCAGCAGCTCGACCCGCTCGATATCGATCAGGTCGATGTCGGGCGACATGCCGCCGGGATCGAACCCGGTGCCGGACGGCGCGGTGACGGGAATTTCGCCGAAATAGATTCCGACCGTCCCCTCCCCCGTTCCCAGCACGCCGCGCACCGACAGCCGCTGCTGCATCGGCCCGGTCGTGGTCGCGGTCAGCGCGGGCAGCAGGCGCACGAGCGCGCGGCGCTCGACGGTACGGGTCTGCGCCAGCGTCGCGCCGGACACGACCGCCAGGTCCGGCCCCGCCTCGCTCAGCAGGGTGGGACGGCGCAGCGCGGGTGACGACGATGTCGGGGTCGCGCGCGCGCAGGTCGTCCGGCCGCGGCGGGGGCGCGACCACGACCAGCACCCCCGGTCCGACGCGGCGGATCGACAGCCCGCTTCCCTCCAGCACCAACGCCAGCGCGACGTCGAGCGGGGTGCCGCGCGCGACCGGCGGCGCGCGGCGCCGCGCCACGATCGCCGGATCGACCAGGATCTGCTCGTCCGCATCCGCCGCGACGCGGCGCAGGACGACGTCGAGCGGCCCCGCCGGCACGTCGCGCGGCAGCGGCGTGCGCGTCACCGTCTCGGCCCCCGCCGCGCGCGCCGGGACGCAGGGGAGCAGCGCCGCGACCGACAGCGCGATCGCAACCCCCGACAACCCCCCGCACCGCTCGCGGCGCCCCGTCACTCGCCACCCCCCGCCGATCCGGCCGCACGCACGGATATGTCGCCAACGCCGCCCCCCACGGCAATTCCGCGGCCCTTTACCGCAAGATGGCGGTCATATCCGCGAACGCGGCGCTTGACGGAACGGTTACAACATGATCGTTTGCGCTCCACAAGCGTCGGGGGAGGACGCCGGCAAAAAGGGTGAGCATCGCTTGCCCATGACGAGCCGAACGGGGGACGAATCTTGGTGCTGACCGCGCAGCCCCGCTGGGGCTCCACGTCGATCGGACGCGACGCGCGCGCGCGCAAGCGGGGGGAGGAGATCGCCCCGCTGCTGCCCGTGATCCGCCGCTTCCTGGCCAAGCGCGCGGCGCCCGACGATGTCGACGATCTGGTGCAGGACGTGGCGCTGCGCATGCAGACGCGCCGCGCCGAGGGCGAGATCGCCAATCTCCAGGGTTATGTGTTCCAGGTGGCGCAAAGCGTGCTGACCGATCGCGCGCGGCGCGACATCGTGCGCCAGCGCTCGCGCCACGCCCCGCTCGAAGAAACCGATCACCCGGTTGAGGGACGCTCGCCCGAGCGCGTCTTGATGGGCAAGGAACGCTGGTCGCGGCTCGTCGCGGCGGTGGGGGACCTGCCGGATCGCACCCGGCAGGCGTTCGTCCTTCACCGCTTCGAGGAAATGAGCTACGCGGCCATCGCCCGACACATGGGGATTTCGGTAAGCGCGGTGGAAAAGCACATCATGAAGGCCATCCGCATCCTGGCAGCGTCCGCCGACGCATGACGCGCGACCATGGAGAGGATCCAGCCGCGCAGGCCGCGGGCTGGTACGCGCGCCTGCGCGCCGACGACGCGACCGCGGGCGACCGCGCCGCCGCGGATGGCTGGCGCCGCGCCGATCCGGCCCATGGCGCCGCGGCAGCGCAGGTCGATTCGCTCGACACGGCGCTGGGCGGGATCGCCGACGATCCCGCGATGATCGCGCTCAGGGCGCAGGCGCTCGGCGGCGCATCGCCCCGCCCCGCGGTCCAGCGCTGGCCGATCTTCGCGACCGCCGCCGCGCTCGCCGCGGTGATCGGCACGGGCACGATCCTGTCGCACCGCGAACCCGCCGAACCCGCGCACGCGCATTCGAGCGCGGGCGCGACGCATTACGCGACCGCCATCGGCGAGCAGCGGCGCATCCGCCTGCCCGACGGGTCGGTCATGACGCTCGACGCTGCCTCCGCCGTGTCGATCCCGCACCGGTGTGAACGACCGCCGCGTCGACCTGCTCGCCGGCCGCGCCGCCTTTGCGGTGGAAAAGGACCGCGTGCATCCCTTCATCGTCGCGACCGACGGCAATACCGTAACCGCGGTGGGCACGCATTTCACCGTGGAGCGCGGCCCCGACGGCACGATGACGGTCGCGCTGACGGAGGGCGTCGTCCGCGTCGCCACCCCGCGGGGTACGCGCGTCATGGCGGCGGGACAGGTACTGACCACCACCCCGCGCTCGGTCGCGGTGGTGGAGGGTCGCGCCGCCGACACCGCCGGCTGGCAGGACGGTCGCCTCACCTTCGCCGCCACCCCGCTGGCGCAGGTCGCCGCCGCGCTCCAGCGCTACGACGCGCGTCGCATCGTCATCCGTGACGCAGGGCTGGCGGCGCATCCGTTCAGCGGCTCGCTGCGCACCGCGGGCGGCACCGATGCGCTGGTCGCCGCGCTGGAGGCCTATGGCACCGCCCGCGCCACGCGGCCCGATGCGACGACGATCGTGCTGACGCCACGCTGACGTACCTTGGCCCCTCCCTTCAAGGGAGGGGTTGGGGTGGGTGGCGGCCGGGCGGTACGGCCGCCGCCATGCTCGTGGGCGCCGTATCGTCACGCCGCCATCCACTCCGCCCCCCAGAGAGGGAGGGGAGAGGCGATGCCTGCCCCTCACCTCACCGGAAATTGTCGGCGTAGCTCTGCAGCTTCAGCGTCTTCGCCGGCGCCGGGATCACCGTATAGGCCAGCCCCTCGCGCTCGGCATAGGCGATCGCCGCCTCGCACGTCGGGAACGACAGCCTGATCTGGTCGCGCGTGTCGCCGCTGCCCGCCCAGCCGGTCAGCGGATCGGGGCGCTTGGCCTCGCCCGGCTCGAATTCCAGCTGCCACCGATCGGTGCGGTGCTTGCCGGACTGCATGGCGTTCTTGGGGCGCTGGAAGATGCGGGCGGTGGACATGTCGGCTCCTGTACGTTCCACGCATGGGACACGCAACGGTTCCCTGCTCGTGCGCCGTCCTTCTTGCGGGGCGCGAGCGGCCCCCTATATCGCGCAGCATCGACACGGTTGCGCCGCCGAAACGGGACGCAGCCCGTCATCTTTTCTGGATACGCAGGGGCTAGGTTAGGCACTCATGGCAAAAGTTATCGGTATTGATCTCGGCACCACCAATTCGTGCGTCGCGGTGATGGAGGGCGGAAAGGCCAAGGTCATCGAGAATGCGGAGGGCGCGCGCACCACGCCGTCGATCGTCGCCTTCGCGAAGGATGGCGAGCGACTGATCGGTCAGCCGGCCAAGCGCCAGGCGGTGACCAACGGCGACAATACCATCTTCGCGGTCAAGCGCCTCATCGGCCGCCGCTTCGACGACCCGGTGACCAAGAAGGACACCGAGCTGGTCCCCTACAAGATCGTGCGCGGCCAGAACGGCGACGCATGGGTCGCGGCCGGCGGCAAGGAATACAGCCCGTCGCAGATTTCGGCCTTCACGCTCCAGAAGATGAAGGAAACCGCCGAGAGCCATCTGGGCGAGACGGTGACGCAGGCGGTCATCACCGTGCCGGCGTACTTCAACGACGCGCAGCGCCAGGCGACCAAGGACGCCGGGCAGATCGCGGGGCTGGAGGTGCTGCGCATCATCAACGAGCCGACCGCGGCGGCGCTGGCCTACGGCCTCGACAAGCAGGACGGCAAGACGATCGCGGTCTACGACCTGGGCGGCGGCACCTTCGACGTCTCGATCCTGGAGATCGGCGACGGCGTGTTCGAGGTGAAGGCGACCAACGGCGACACCTTCCTGGGCGGCGAGGATTTCGACAACAAGATCGTCGACTATCTGGCGCAGGGCTTTCAGAAGGATGAGGGCATCGACCTCACCAAGGACAAGCTGGCGCTCCAGCGGCTGAAGGAAGCCGCCGAGAAGGCGAAGATCGAGCTGTCGTCGGCGCAGTCGACCGAGGTCAACCTGCCCTTCATCACCGCCGATCAGAACGGCCCGAAGCATCTCGTCCGCACGATCACCCGCGCCGATCTGGAGCGGCTGGTCGAGGACCTCGTCAAGCGGACGCTGGAACCCTGCAAGAAGGCGCTGGCCGATGCCGGGCTGAAGGCGGACGACATCGCCGACGTCGTGCTGGTGGGCGGCATGACCCGCATGCCGCGCGTGCGCGAGGTGGTGAAGCAGTTCTTCGGCAAGGATCCGCACACCGGCGTGAACCCGGACGAGGTCGTCGCGATGGGCGCCGCGATCCAGGCCGGCGTGCTGCAGGGCGACGTGAAGGACGTGCTGCTGCTCGACGTGACCCCGCTGTCGCTGGGTATCGAGACGCTGGGCGGCGTGTTCACGCGCATGATCGATCGCAACACGACGATCCCGACGAAGAAGTCGCAGACCTATTCGACCGCGGACGACAACCAGGGCGCCGTCACCATCCGCGTGTTCCAGGGCGAGCGCGAGATGGCGGCCGACAACAAGATGCTGGGCCAGTTCGATCTGGTCGGCATCCCGCCCGCGCCGCGCGGCGTGCCGCAGATCGAGGTGACGTTCGACATCGACGCCAACGGCATCGTCAACGTGTCGGCCAAGGACAAGGGCACCGGCAAGGAGCAGCAGATCCGCATCCAGGCATCGGGCGGCCTGTCCGATTCCGACATCGAACAGATGGTGCGCGACGCGGAAAGCTTCGCCGAGGAAGACAAGAAGCGCCGGGCCGCGGCGGAGGCGAAGAACAACGCCGAGAGCCTGATCCACACCACCGAGCGCCAGCTGGCCGACAACGGCGACAAGGTGGACGACGCGCTGAAGGGCGAGATCCAGTCCGCGATCGACGCCGCGAAGGCGGCGGTCGAGGGCGGCGATCCCGAGGCGATGAACGAGAAGAGCCAGGCGCTGGCGCAGGTCGCGATGAAGCTGGGCCAGGCGATCTACGACAAGCAGCAGCAGTCGGAAGCCGCGCCGCAGGCGGGTGCGACCGAGGCCGAGGCCAAGAAGGACGACGTGGTCGACGCGGAGTTCTCCGAGGTCGACGACCAGAAGTGACCGTAAGCCCCCTCTCCCCTTCGAGGGGAGAGGGTCGGGGTGAGGCGCGGAGAGGAAAGGTAGCGATGCAACGTCCACCAGCGCTCGTGGCCGCACCTGCCCCCTTCTTTCCGTCATCCCCGCGCAGGCGGGGATCCAGACGCACTGACGCTGCGGCTCTTTTCCTCACGTCAGCCTGTCTGGATTCCCGCCTGCGCGGGAATGACGTTGCCATGATCCGGGTCGCGCATACCCCCCGATCCGACGCCGAGGCCGCATGACCGAAGTCGACTATTACGAGCTGCTCGAATGCGAGCGCACCGCGGACGCCGCGACGATCAAATCGTCATACCGCAAGCTCGCGATGAAATATCACCCCGACAAGAATGCCGGGTGCAAGGAGTCCGAGGCCAAGTTCAAGGCGGTCAGCGAGGCCTATGACTGCCTGAAGGATCCGCAGAAGCGTGCCGCCTACGACCGCTTCGGCCATGCCGCGTTCCGGCAGGGCATGGGCGGCGGCGGCGGACACGGCGCGCAGGATTTCTCCGGCTTCTCCGACATCTTCGAAAGCGTGTTCGGCGAGTTCATGGGCGGGCGCGGCGGCGGCGGCGGGCGCCAGGTCCGCCGCGGCGCCGATCTGCGCTACGACATGGAGATCACGCTCGAGGAAGCGTTCCACGGCAAGGAGACGGAGATCACCGTCGACATCTCCGCCGCCTGCGACAGCTGCCACGGCTCGGGGTCGAAGCCGGGGACCCACGCGCACACCTGCCATCACTGCCAGGGCCAGGGGAAGGTCCGCGCGCAACAGGGCTTCTTCGTCGTCGAGCGCGCGTGTCCGGTCTGCCACGGCTCGGGCGAGGTCATCACCGACCCCTGCCCCGATTGTCGCGGCGAGGGGCGCGTCGAGAAGACCAGGACGCTCGCGGTCAACGTGCCCGCCGGCGTCGACGAGGGGACGCGCGTGCGCCTGACCGGCGAGGGCGAGGCGGGCGCGCGCGGCGCTCCGCCGGGCGACCTCTACATCTTCCTCCACGTGAAGCGGCACGCGATCTTCGAGCGCGAGGGAACGACGCTGTTCGCGCGCGCGCCGATCAGCTTCACCACCGCCGCGCTCGGCGGCACGATGTCCATCCCCGGGCTCGACGGCCGCCGTCACGAGGTGAAGATCCCCGCCGGCATCCAGTCGGGCCGCCAGCTCAAGCAGCGCGGCGCCGGCATGCCGGTGTTGCAGGGCCGCGGCCACGGCGACCTGGTCATCCAGGTCGATGTGGAGACGCCCAGCAAACTTACCGCCCGCCAGCGCGAACTTCTGGAGATGTTCCGCGAGACCGAGACAGGTGAGGAATGCCCGCAATCGCAGGGCTTCTTCTCGCGGCTGAAAAGTGCTCTGGCCGGCGAATGAACCAACATCGCCAACATCGGTGCGGCCTGATCGCGGTCGTGGGCGCGCCGAACGCGGGGAAATCCACCCTCGTCAACGCGCTCGTCGGCCAGAAGGTCGCGATCGTCAGCCCCAAGGCGCAGACCACCCGTACCCGCCTGATGGGCGTCGCGATCCGTGACGAGACGCAGCTGCTGCTGGTCGACACCCCCGGCATCTTCGAGCCCCGCCGCCGCCTCGACCGCGCCATGGTTGCCGCGGCCTGGGGCGGGGCGGAGGGTGCGGACGTCATCGCGCTGGTGGTCGACGCCAAGGGCGGGCTGGGACCGAAGGTGACGGAGATCGCGGAAGGGCTGAAGGACCGCCGCGAGCCGATCTACCTGATCCTCAACAAGGTGGACATCGCCGACAAGCCGAAGCTGCTGCTCCACGCCGAGCGGTTGAACGCGATCCTGTCGTTCAGGGAGACGTTCTTCGTCTCGGCACAGACCGGCGACGGCCTGTCCGAGCTGAAGGATGCGCTGGCCGACGCCATGCCCGAGGCGCCGTGGCATTTCCCCGAGGATCAGGTGTCCGACGCCAGCGAGCGCGCGCTTGCCGCCGAGGTGACGCGCGAGCAGCTCTACCTCCAGCTCCATGCCGAGCTTCCCTACGCCAGCGTGGTGGAGACCGAGAAATTCGCCGACCGCGGCGACGGCTCGACCGAGATCCACCAGCAGATCCTGGTCGAACGCCCCACCCAGCGCGCGATCGTGCTCGGCAAGGGCGGCGCGCGCATCCGCGAGATCGGCGCCCGCGCGCGCGCGGAGCTGGCCGTGCTGCTCGACCGCCCCGTCCACCTCTACCTGCACGTCAAGGTGAAGCCCGGCTGGGACGAGGACCGCGGCGTCTACCGCGATATCGGGCTCGACTGGGTGGAGTGACGAACGAGGCAGATCGTAACAAGCAACAGATCGTTACGCATCCGCGTTCTCCCCTCGTCATGACGCTCGCCGCGCGGCTCCGCGCCTTCCTTTCCGAAGAGACATGGGATTTCGCGCCCCATGAACGCCCGGCCATGCCCGGATCGCCCGGCTCCCCGGAGCATCCGGCGCGGCGCCGCATCGCCTATGGCGCGGTGGCGACGCTGCTGGGGCTGACCGGCGGGCTGGGCAATGCGCTGGTGGCGGCCAACACCACGACGCTGGCGGGGTCGCTCGGGCTCGACCCGGCGGAGATCGCGTGGCTGCCGACCGTCTATGTGATGACGAACGTCAGCATCAACCTGCTGCTCATCAAGTTCCGCCAGCAATTCGGGCTGCGCCCCTTCGCGGTCATCTTCATCGCGCTGTACGCGGTGCTCACGCTCGCGCATTTGTTCGTCCACGACTTCGCCTCCGCCATCCTGGTGCGTGCGGCCAGCGGCATGGCGGGCGCCGCGCTCAGCACCTTCTCGCTCTATTACTTCATGCAGGCCTTTCCCGCACCGTGGCGGCTGCGCGCGATCGTGGTCGGGATCGGGGTGCCGCAATGCGCCACGCCGCTGGCGCGCCTGTTCTCCCCCGAACTGCTGGCGATGAGCCAGTGGCGCACGCTCTATCTCTTCGAACTGGGGCTGGCGCTGATGAGCCTGGGCGCGGTGCTGGCCTTCCGCCTGCCACCGACGACGCGGCAGAAGGCATTCGAACGGCTCGACTTCGTGACCTTCGTCCTCTTCGCGATGGCCGCCGCGCTGTTTGCCGCAGTGCTGGGGCTGGGACGGATCGTGTGGTGGACGCAGGCGACATGGATCGGCTGGGCGCTGGTCGCCGCGATCCCGCTCCTCGCCGCCGCGCTCGTGATCGAGCACCACCGCGCCAACCCGCTGCTCAACACCCGCTGGCTGGCGAGCGCCGACATCGTCCGCTTCACGGTCGTCACCATCATGGCGCGGATCGTCCTGTCGGAGCAGAGCTATGGCGCGGTCGGGCTGCTGACGGTGCTGGGGCAGAACAACGACCAGCTGATGCCGTTCTTCACCATCATCCTGATCGCCAGCATCGCCGGCGTGGTGGCCAGCGCGGTGACGCTCGACGTCAACCGGCTGGCGCACCCCGTCATGCTCGCGATCGGGCTGGTCGCGGTCGCCGCCTGGGCGGATTCGCACGCCACCAGCCTGACGCGCGCGCCGCAGCTCTACCTGACGCAGGCGACAATCGCGTTCTGTGCGACCTTCTTCCTCGGCCCGTCCCTGCTGTTCGGGATGACGCGCGCGCTCCAGCAGGGGACCGGGCACGTCATCAGCTTCATCGCGCTGTTCGGCATGATCAATTCGCTCGGCGGCCTGGCCGGCACCGCGATGCTTGGCACCTATCAGGTGGTGCGCGAGAAAGCGAACAGCGCCGCGCTGGTGCAGCAGATCGACCCCACCGACCCGCTCGTCCAGGCCCGGCTACAGGCCGGGGCCGGCGGGGTGGCGCGGGTGGTGGGTGATCCGGCGCTGCGCAGCGCGGAGGGCGGCGCCCTGCTGTCGCAGACCGCTACACGGGAGGCGAACGTGCTGGCCTATGACGACGTCTTCCGCCTGATCGCGGTGTTGGCCGCGCTGACCTTCCTCTACCTCCTCTTCCTCCTTGCGCGCCGCCAGTGGCGCGAACGCCGGGCGATCGCCGCATGACCGATACTTCCATCTCCGCCGCTCCCGCTACCGAGGAACGCGAGGCCGAAGCCGCCCCCGCCCCGACGGCACCGGCGCCGGCACCGGCGGGCTCCGGTTGGCGGCCACCCGCGCTGTCGGCGCGCAGCCTTGCGCTGGTCGCGGTGCTGGTGCTGGCCGGGATCGCCGCGGTGCTGGCGGCTTGGCGGATCTGGCCCTTCGACAGCGCAGTCCAGTCGACCGACAACGCCTATGTCCGCGGGCGCACGACGGTCATCGCGCCGCAGGTGTCGGGCTATGTCATCCGCGTGCTGGTCCACGACTTCGATCGGGTCGCCGCCGGCCAGCCGCTGGTGGAGATCGACCGGCGCATCTATGCGCAACGCGTCGACCAGGCGCAGGCGCAGGTGGAGGCCGCCGCCGCCACGCTCGCCAACAGCCGCCAGTCCGCCGCCAGTCGCAACGCCAGCTTCGGTGCGCAGGAGGCCGCGGTCGCCAATGCGCAGGCGCAGCTGATGCGCGCGCAGGCCGATATGAACCGCGTCAACGACCTCGTCACCGATGGCTCGGTGTCGCTGCGCGAGCGCGACCAGACGCTCGCTGCGCTGCGTCAGGCGCAGGCGCAGGTGAAGCAGGCCGCCGCCGCCCGGGAGATCGCGCGGCAGGACATCCGCACGGTGGAGGTCGGCCGCGGCGGGCAGCAGGCGGGCGTGTCGGGCGCGCAGGCCGCGCTGCGGCTGGCGCGGATCGACCTCGCCAATACCGTCATCCGCGCACCCGAAGCCGGGCGGCTGAGCGAGGTGGGCGTCCGCGTCGGGCAATATGTCACCGCGGGTTCGCAGCTGATGTTCCTGGTGCCGCCCGAAACCTGGGTCATCGCCAATTTCAAGGAGGCGCAGACCGCCCGGATCGCGGTGGGGCAACCCGCCACCTTCACCGTCGACGGACTGGCCAACGCACGACTGACCGGACGCGTCGAGCGCATCTCGCCTGCCGCGGGCAGCGAGTTCGCGGTGCTGAAGTCCGACAACGCGACGGGCAATTTCACGAAGGTGCCGCAGCGGATCGCGGTCCGGATCCGCATCGATCCCGGCCAGCCGCTCGCCGCGCGGTTGCGCCCCGGCATGTCGGTGCAGGCGCATGTCGACACCGCCACGGCGGTGGCGCGGTGAGGCGGCGTTCGCTGCTGCTGGCGCCGGTGATGCTGGCGGGATGCACCCTGCCCGGCCCCCGCGCCGCCGCGCCGCCCGCCGCCGCGGTCGTGCCCCCGCCGGCGTGGCGTACCGCGCTGCCGGGCGACGCCGCGATAGCGGGCGAATGGTGGCAGGGATTCGACGATCCGCAGCTGACCGCGCTGGTCGAGCGCGCGCTGGCCAACAACGTCGACATCGACATCGCGGTGGCACGGGTGGAGGAAGCGCGCGCCGCAGAGGCGCTGGCGCGGGCGCAGCTGCTCCCGACGATCGGTGGCACCGTGCCGGAAACGCAGGGTCAGTCGCTGAGCGCGCTGGGCCGGGCGACGCAGTCGGCGGCGGTCCAGCCCAACGTCACCGCCAGCTTCGACCTCGATTTGTTCGGGCGGCTGCGGCAGGCGACGCGGGCGGCGCGCGCGCAGCTGCTGGCGACCGAGGCGGCGCGCGATACGGTGCGCCTCGCCACCGCGGCGGCGGCGGCATCGGGCTATGTCACGCTCCGCGCGCTCGACCAGCGGCTGGCGATCGCGCGGCAGACGCTGGCGGCGCGGGCCGATTCGCTGAGGATCGCCCGGCGGCGGTTCGAGACCGGCTATACCTCGCGGCTGGAATATCGGCAGGCGCAGGGCGAATATGCCGCGACCGCTCAGCTCGTCCCCGCCGCCGAACTGGCGATCACCCGGGCGGAGAACGCGCTGGCGGTCCTGACCGGCGACACGCCGCGGGCGATCGCACGGGGCCGCGCACTGAAGGCGATCGCCACGCCGCCGATCCCGGGCGGGCTGCCCGCGGACCTGCTGCGCCGCCGTCCCGACATCTTTCAGGCCGAGCAGACGCTGGTCGCGGCCGACCGCACGCTCGACAGTCAGCGCGCCGCGATGCTGCCCAATATCGCGCTCACCGGGTCTGCGGGCGTGGTGCTGTCGACCGCGCTGTCGCAGCCGGTCGCGCTGTTCTCGCTGGGGGCGAGCATTCTGGCGCCGATCTTCGACGGCGGACGACTGCGGGCGCAGGAGCGGGCGGCGACCGCGCGGCGCGACCAGGCGGCCTTCGCCTATCGCCGTACCGCGCTGACGGCGTTTCGCGAGGTCGACGATGCGCTGGCCGGGGTGCGGCGCACCGGGGAGCAGGCCAGCGCGCTCGGGGATCAGGCGGCGGCGGCGCGGGGCGCACTCCAGAATGCGTCCAACCGCTACCGCGCGGGTTATTCGGGCTATATCGAACAGCTGGATGCGCAACGGAACCTGCTGACCGCGGAACTGTCGCTGGTGCAGGCGCAGGCGGATCGTCTGACCAGCTATATCGCGCTGTATCAGGCGATGGGCGGCGGCTGGTCGCGGGCGGACGTGGCGGCGGTCGCACGACCGTAGAGCGTGATCCAAGTCGATCGCTTGCCTCGATGGCGGCGGTGGGCGACACTCCCGAGCAGGGAGAGGTCATCCATGATCGAGTTCTTCTTCGACTGTTCGTCGCCGTGGACGTGGCTGGGCTTCGAGAGCATCCAGCCGCTGGGCGCCGATCTGGGCGTCGGGATCACGTGGCGGCCGATCCTGGTCGGCGGCGTGTTCAATACGGTCAACCGATCGGTCTATGCGCAGCGCGCCGATCCGGTGCCGGCCAAGGCGCGCTACATGGCGAAGGACCTGCGCGACTGGGCGCGACTTCAGGGGCTGGAGATCCGCTTTCCGCCGAGCGTCTTCCCGGTCAACAGCGTGAAGGCGATGCGCGCGTGCTGCTGGCTGGGGCAGGACTGCGTCCCCTTTGCGCGCGCCGCATTCCGGGCCTATTGGACCGACGACCGCGACCTGTCGGACGACGCGGTGCTGCGCGGCGTCGCGGCGGAGGTGGGGGTCGATGGCGACGCGATGGTCGCGGCGATCGGCGACGAAGCGGTCAAGGCGCAGCTACGCACCAACACCGACGAGCTGATCGCGCGGGGCGGGTTCGGGTCGCCGACGATCTTCGTCGGCGGCGACGACATGTATTTCGGCAACGATCGCATGCCGCTGGTGCGCGCCGCGGTGGAAGCGCGGTTATAACCTTGTTATAACCAATGCAACCGACTATGTTGGGGCTATGGAAACTGCGCTGCGAAAGATGGGAAACTCGGTCGGGATGATCGTACCGAAGGCTATCCTGCAAGAGCTCGGCGCTACGGTAGGAACGCCTCTGGACGTTCGCGTTGATGCCGGTCGCGTGATCGTCACCCCGTTACGCAAAGCGCGCAGCGGCTGGGCCGAGGATGCTGCCTGCCTCGCGAGCCACGAGATCACCGTCGAAGAGAAAGAGTGGCTCGACGTTGCCGTGGAAGGTGATTGCGAGCTCGACTGGTGAAGCGCGGCGAGGTGTGGCTGTGCACGCTCGATCCGACCATCGGGCGTGAGATCCAGAAGACGCGCCCCTGCGTCATCGTCTCGCCGGATGAGTTGAACGGCCGCGCGCCGACCATGATCGTCGCTCCGCTCACCAGTGGCAGTCACCCCGCCCGCTTCCGGATGCCGGTCTCCTTTCGCGGCAAGGATGGACTTGTTCTTCCCGATCAGATCAGGACGCTGGACCGTCGACGACTGGTCAAGCGGCTGGGGGCGCTTGATGGCCCAACGCTCTCGGGAGTGCTGGGCATTCTCACGGAAATGTTTACGATCTGATCGAACCGCACCGCGGTAGCGACCGGGCGCTCAGGTACACCTTCTACCCCGCCGCCGATGGACGGCGGGGCGCGTGGCTCAATACACCCGCTTCTTCGGCTTGATGTATTCCGCGTCGTCGGTGAGCGTATAGTCGTGGACCGGGCGATAATCGATCGCGACCGCGCCGCCCTTGCCGCCCCAGCCATCGAAGGTGCTGGTGGTGTGCTTCATCCAGTTGGCGTCGTCGCGCTCGGGGAAATCCTCGTGCATGTGCGCGCCGCGGCTTTCCTTGCGGTTGTCGGCGCTCTTCATCGTCACGACCGCCTGGCCGATCAGATTGTCGAGCTCCAGCGTCTCGACCAGATCGGTGTTCCAGATCAGCGAGCGGTCGGTGAGGCCGATGTCCTGCATCCCGCGGTTGATGCCCTCGATCTTCTGCACGCCCTCCGCCAGCAGCGCGGTGTCGCGGAACACGGCGCAGTGCTTCTGCATCGTCTTCTGCATCTCGGCGCGCAGCTGCGCGGTGGGCGTCGCCCCCTTGGCATGGCGGAAGTGATCGAGCCGGCCGAGCGCCATCTCCTCCGAGCCCTTGGGCAGCGGGTTGTGCGAGGTGTTCGGCTTCAGCGTCTCCCTGAGGCGCAGGCCGGTGGCGCGGCCGAAGACGACGAGGTCGATCAGCGAATTGGAGCCGAGACGGTTGGCGCCGTGGACCGAGACGCACGCCGCCTCGCCCACCGCGAACAGGCCGGGCACGATCGCATCGGGGTTGCCGTCGCGCGGATTCACGACCTCGCCGTGATAGTTACACGGGATGCCGCCCATGTTGTAGTGGACGGTGGGCGTGACGGGGAGCGGCTGGCGCGTCAGGTCGACGCCCGCGAAGATCTTCCCCGTCTCGGTGATGCCCGGCAGCCGCTCGTGCAGCACCTTGGGATCGATATGGTCGAGGTGGAGGAAGATGTGGTCCTTGTCCTTGCCGACGCCGCGGCCCTCGCGCATCTCCATCGCCATCGAGCGCGCGACGACGTCGCGGCTGGCGAGGTCCTTTGCAGACGGAGCGTAGCGCTCCATGAAGCGCTCGCCCTCGGAGTTGGTGAGGTAGCCGCCCTCGCCGCGCGCACCCTCGGTGATGAGGACGCCCGCGCCGTAGATGCCGGTCGGGTGGAACTGGACGAACTCCATGTCCTGGAGCGGCAGCCCGGCGCGCAGCGCCATGCCATTGCCGTCGCCGGTGCAGGTATGCGCCGAGGTCGCCGACTGGTACACGCGCCCGCCGCCGCCGGTGGCGAGGACCACCGCGTGGCTGCGGAAGCGGTGGATCGAGCCGTCCTCCATGCACAGCGCGATCACGCCGCGGCAGGCCCCATTCTCCATGATGAGGTCGAGCGCGAAATATTCGACGTAGAAATCGGCGTCGTACTTCAGCGACTGCTGGTACAAAGCGTGAAGCATGGCGTGGCCGGTGCGGTCCGCCGCGGCGCAGGTGCGCTGCACGGGAGGCCCCTCGCCCATGTTCTGCATGTGGCCGCCGAACGGGCGCTGGTAGATGGTGCCATTGTCGTTGCGGCTGAACGGCACGCCGGCGTGCTCCAGCTCGTACACCGCGGCCGGCGCCTCGCGCACCATATATTCGATCGCGTCCTGGTCGCCGAGCCAGTCGGAGCCCTTGACGGTGTCGAACATGTGCCACGACCAGTGATCGGGCGAGTTGTTGCCGAGCGACGCGGCGATGCCGCCCTGCGCCGCGACGGTGTGCGAGCGGGTCGGGAACACCTTGGTGATGCAGGCGGTCTTCAGCCCGCTCTCCGCGATGCCCATCGTGGCGCGCAGCCCCGATCCGCCCGCGCCGACCACGACCGCGTCATAGGTATGATCGATGATCTTATACGCATCAGACATCAGGCGGCGGCTCCGAAGGCGACCTTGAGGATCGAGAAGATGGCGATGGCGGCGGTCGCGACGGTGAAGACGTTCAGCAGGATCATCATCACGAAGCGATTTTCCTTGTGCGAATAATCCTCGATCACGACCTGCAGCCCGAGGCGGAAGTGGTAGAAGACCGAGGCGATCAGCAGCACCATCGGCACCGCCGCCCACATCGAATGCAGCCACAGCCGCACCGTGACGTAATCATAGGACGGCAGCGTCGCGATCGACGCCAGCAGCCACGCCATCAGCAGCAGGTTGGTGCCCGCGGTCAGCTTCTGATGCCACCAGTGGTGCGCCCCGGCGTGCGCGCTGCCCAGCCCGCGGACCCGGCCGATCTCGGTGCTCATCACTTGATCCCCAGATAGAGCCAGAAGGCAACCGTCAGCAGCGCCGAGGCGACGAAGGTCAGCATGGCGAAGGTGCGATTGGCCTTCAGCTCGAACGCCGCGCCGGTGTCCATCACCAAGTGGCGGATCCCGCTCATCATATGCTGGAACAGCGACCAGGTGAGCCCGACGCCGACGATCCAGCCCAGCACGTTGAGCCGGCCGGTCGAGGTCGTGAACACGTCGAGGAAGGTGGCATAGGCATCCGCCCCCGATGCGATCGCCGCCAGCCACCAGACGAGCAGGACCGTGCCCACGGTCGCCATGCCGTCGCCGGTCACGCGATGCATGATCGACGCGGTCATCGCCGGGCTCCAGCGATAGTGGATCGCGAGCGGGCCGCTGAACAGGTGCGGGCTGCGCGGGCGGTCGGGTCTGGTGGCCAAGCGCTGGTTCCTTGAAGAGCTACGGGTCGGTCGAACGGTTTGGCGCGGTCTATGCGGCGTGGCGCGCACGGATGCAAGCACCCGGCTTACCCCGCCGCCGCGTCGCGATGAACGCCGCGCCCTAACTCCTTGTTTACCACTGCCGCGGTAGGTCGGTGCGTCGAACTTTGCCGTGCTGGAGAAATAGCTTGAGCGCTCGGGTCATGCCGCCGCCCACCACCGTTGCCCGCAGCGTCGATCTGGCGTCGCGCATCCGTGCCTTCGACGGCGACGGCACGCTGGTGAGCCGTGCGGCGGAACTGTGGTCGATCATCGGACCGCGCGCGGCGGAAGTGTCCGAGGCCTATTGGATCTCCTGGCGTCAGTCGCACCCGGGCCAGGTGGAATGGGCGCATCTGCAAAACCAGCAGCGCGTCGACGCCGGGGTCAATTATCTGCGCAACCGCCTCAACCACCTGAACGGCTATGCCTGGGTCGAGTCGCTGGAGCGGTCCGTGGCGGCCGCGATCGCCGCCAACATCTCCACGATGTCGCTGCTGGCGATGTCGTGCGCGGCGGACCGCGCCGCGATGCAGGTGCTGACGGAGACGCTGGATCGCGACGATCCGCGTTACCACACCCTGATCGACACGCTGATGTGCCTGTTCGGGATGGAGACCGAGCTGACGGTGGAGCTCTTCGCGGGCTACGACCGCATCTTCGCCCAGGCCAAGCGCGATCAGCTGTCGGACGAGTTCCGCGACACGATCACCGCGAGCGTGGCGGACACCAACGGCGAGAGCGGCACGCTGCGGGCGCAGGCGTCGAGCACGTCGTCGTCGGTGCGCGGCATGCTGGGCAAGACCAGCGAGGTCGCCGCCGCCGCGGAACAGTCCGCCGTCGCGATGCGCGACGCCGCGGCGACCGCCGCCGGGCTGATCCGCGCGATCGAGGATGCGCGCGCCGAGGTCGAGATCGCCGCCGACGTCGCCACACGCGCCGCCGCGCAGGCGGGCGACGCGGTCGCGGTATCGGGCGCGCTGAGCGACCATGCCAAGTCGATCGAATCGATCCTGGGGCTGATCCGCGACATCGCCGGGCAGACCAACCTGCTGGCGCTGAACGCCACGATCGAGGCGGCGCGCGCTGGCGATGCCGGGCGCGGCTTCGCGGTGGTGGCGCAGGAGGTGAAGAGCCTGGCCAGCCAGACCGCGCGCGCGACCGACGACATCGCCGCCAAGATCGCCGCGATCCAGGCCGCGACGCAGGTGACCGTCGACACCAGCGCCTCGATCCGCGACACCGTCGCCGAGGTGCAGGGCTCCGCCACGCGCATCCGTACCGCGATGGAGGCGCAGGCGCAGACCGTCACCGCGATCACCGCCGCGGTCGACGAAACCGCGCTCGCCGCCGATTCGATGTCGCACACGATCGGCGCGATCCGCCAGGATACCGAAGCGGTCGCGACCGAGATCGACCAGCTGGGCCGCGGGTTCGATTCGCTCGCCGGCCGGCTGGGGGCGCTCGATACCCATGCGCTCGATTTCGCGACCAAGGTCGCGGCCTGAATCGACGTGGGGCAGCGGAACGATCGATGACCACGCTCGCGCATCCGTCGGACTGGGATGGGTCCATCGCCCCGTCCTGTGCCCGGATCGTCGCCATCGTCGATGCGGCGGACAACGGCTGGACCGGCGCCTCCGCCGCGTTCTGGAACCTCTATCTGTCGCTGGGCGAGGTGCCGCAGGTCGCGCGTCCCGCGAGCGCAGCCGACATGAACCGCCACATCGCGCGCGGCCGCCGCTATGGCCGGCTGCGCTATGCCGCGCCGCTGAGCGATGCGTGGCGCACCGCGCTGATCCGCTATGTCGAGCAGACGCAGAATGTCGGCGTGCCGCTCGGCGCCTTTTTGAAGGCGATGGCGGCCAGCAACGCGCATGTGCTGTCGCTGCTCGAACGGGGCGTCGCGGGCGACACGGCGCGGCTGAGCGTCATGGCCGATACCATCCAGCGGATCGCGCTGGTCGAGGCCGAGCTGATGGCCGATCATCTGGCGCATATGGCGGCGGAGCGCGACCGCGCCGACCGGCAGGCACGCGGCGCGGCGTTCCGCACCAGCATCGCCGACGGTATCGAGGAGATCGACGGCGAAGGCGTGGAGATCCGCGAGCAGGCGGCGGGCAGCGCCGCCGCCACGCGGCGGATGCTGGGCAAGACCAGCGAGGTCGCCGCCGCCGCCGAGCAATCCGCGCTGGCGATGCGCGACGCGGCGTCGACCGCCGCCGGGCTGATCCGTGCGATCGGCGAGGTGCAGGGACAGATGCGCAACTGCGCCGACACGCTGGAGGCGGCGTCGGGCCGCGCCAGCGGCGCGGTCGCGGCGAGCGCGGCGCTGAGCGACCATGCCAAGTCGATCGAATCGATCCTGGGGCTGATCCGCGACATCGCCGGGCAGACCAACCTGCTGGCGCTGAACGCCACGATCGAGGCGGCGCGCGCTGGCGATGCCGGGCGCGGCTTCGCGGTGGTGGCGCAGGAGGTGAAGAGCCTGGCCAGCCAGACCGCGCGCGCGACCGACGACATCGCCGCCAAGATCGCCGCGATCCAGGCCGCGACGCAGGTGACCGTCGACACCAGCGCCTCGATCCGCGACACCATGGCCGAGGTGCAGGGTGCCGCCGATGCGGTGCAGCAGGCGATGCGGACGCAGGCGATGACCGTCACCGCGATCACCGCCGCGGTCGACGAGACCGCGCTGGCGGCGGACACGATGTCGCACACGATCACCTCGATCCGGCACGATGCGGAGGAGATGGCGAACGGCATGGACGCGCTGGGCGGGTCGCTGATCCACCTGGGCGGGCGGTTCGACCATCTGCGCGAGGCCGCCGCGACCTTCGCGTCCAGCGTGGCATAACGTCGCCGGGGCCGCTACACGCCCCGGCATGACGCACATCCTGTTGACCGGCGCCAGCCGCGGCATCGGCGCCGCCGCGGTCGCCACCCTGTCCACCGTCCCCGACGTCACGCTCGTCGGGCAGGCCACCACCGCCGGCGCGGACCATATGCTCGCCGCCGACTTCGCCGATCCCGATGCGGTCGACCGGCTGTGGCGGGATGCGCTCGACCGGCTGGACGGGCGTATCGACGTGCTGGTCAACAATGCCGGCGTGTTCGAGGCCAACCCGATCGACGGCGACGACGACGCATGGCGCGACGGCTGGGCGCGCGCGATGCAGGTCAACCTGACCGCCGCCGCGCAGCTCAGCCGCCGTGCGATCCGGCATTGGCAGGTTCGCGGAGATGGCGGCCGGCTGGTCAACGTCGCCAGCCGCGCCGCTTACCGAGGCGACAGCCCGGCGCACTGGCATTACGCCGCCGCGAAGGCGGGAATGGTCGCGATGACGAAGACGATCGCGCGCGGCTATGCCAAAGAGGGCATCCTCGCCTTCGCGATCTGCCCCGGCTTCACGATGACCGGCATGGCCGACGATTATCTCGCCAGCCGGGGCGGCGACAGATTGCTCGCCGACATCCCGCTGGGGCGCGTCGCGCAGCCCGAGGAGGTGGCGACGATGATCCGCTTCCTGGCACTCGACGCGCCTGCATCGATGACCGGCGCGGTGCTCGACATCAACGGAGCCAGCTATGTCCGCTGACGACACCGGCGTCGACAGCTGGCGCGTCACCCTGCCCTGCACCCGCGCCGAGGCCGAGGCGATCGATGCCGCCGACGATCTGGCGATCGATGCGGTGCTGATGACCAGCGAGGAAGTCGAGGACGACCGCGAGCATTGGCGGCTGGACGCCTATGTCGAGGATCGCCCCTCGCCCGAAATGCTCGCCGCGCTGAAGGCGCTGGTGCCGAGCGCCGCCGGGGTCGAGCCGGTGGTGACCCCGCTGGGCGCGGAAGACTGGGTGGCGATGAGCCAGGCCGGGCTGGAGCCGATCCGCGAAGGACGCTTCGTCGTCCATACCAGCGCGCACCCCACCCCCGCGCCGGAGGGGGGCCGCGCCTTCCTGATCGATGCCGGACAGGCGTTCGGCACCGGGCATCACGCCACCACCGCAGGGTGCCTCGCCATGCTGGAGGGGTTGAGCGCGCAGGCGGTGACGAACGCGATCGATCTCGGCACCGGGACCGGGCTGCTCGCCTTCGCCGCGCGTCACCTGTGGCCCGCCGCGAGGGTGACCGCGACCGACATCGATCCCGCCGCGATCCTCGTCACGCGTGAGAACATGGCGACCAACGACGTGGCCGACATCGCGCTGATCGTCGCGGACGGCGCCTTGTCGCCGGAGATTACGGCGGCGGCGCCCTACGATCTCGTCATCGCCAACATCCTGGCCGGGCCGCTGATCTCGATGGCGCCGGAGGTGGCGGCGATCGCCGCCCCGCGCGCCGCGATCGTGCTGGCGGGGCTGCTGGAGACGCAGCGCGAGCAGGTGGTCGCCGCCTTTGCCGCCTGCGGCTGCACGCTGGAGGCGGTCGACCGGCGCGGCGACTGGACGATCCTGCGGTTGACGGCCGGGGCGACGCGCCACGTGCCCGGCGCGCCGATCGATCCGCGCGGACGCGACGGATGGGCGCTCGACCTCTGAGGCGAACCCTTCGCGGGCTAGTGCTCGCGGTGGCGCTGGCGGTGCTCGGCTATGCGATCGCGGGGGCGATCGGCGGGCTGGTGCCGCGCAACCCCGACTGGCGCGCGCCGGCGGACGGGGTGACGATCTGGGTCGAGGACAACGGCATCCACACCGGACTGGTGCTGCCGGTGCGCGCGGCGGGGATCGACTGGCGCGGTGACTTTCCCGCGCGCGACCTGCGCGATCCGCGCTACGCGGACCATGGCCATGTCGCGGTCGGATGGGGCGAGCGGGGCTTCTACCTGGGCACGCCGACATGGTGGGACGTGCGACCGTCGACGATCCTGCGCGCCGCGCTGGGCAGCGACGACACGCTCCTGCATGTCGAGCATATCGCGCGCCCGGTGGCGGGGCCGCAGGTGCGCGCGGTGACGCTGCGCAGGGAGGAATATCGCCGGCTGGCGGCGGTGGTGCGCGGGTCGCGTCGGCGCGGGGCCGCGGTGCCGGGCTATGCGGGCTACGACGTTTTCTACCCCGCGAGCGGGCGGTACGATGCCGTGCGGACGTGCAATGCGTGGACCGGGGACGCGCTGGCGGCGGCGGGGGTCCGGGTGGGAGCATGGACGCCGTTTCCGAGCACGGTGATGCGGTGGTTTTGAGGAGATCGCGGCGGCTCGGGCTTGAGCGGGACCTCTTCTAAATTCTTCGTTCCCCGGCGAAGGCCGGGGCCCAGCAGGGAAGGCTTCGGTGAGGAAGCGAGCGCTCGATCACCAGCGTTTTCCCAACTGGGCCCCGGCCTTCGCCGGGGAACGGAAGAGGGGATTGTCGCATCACTGCTCTCCCTCACACGCTCGGTGACGAAGCGTTCAGACCGGCGCGCCGGTCTGGTTCGCCATCTCGCCCGCGGTGGCCGACAGCGTCGGCGCGGTTCCGGTGGCGGGGCGCAACGCCTCCCGCTCGGCCTCGCTGACCGGGGCGGTGGGGTCCGGGCGGAAGGCCTCGGGCGCGCGGGTCGTGCCGGGGGTGGGCGCATCGGCCGCGAGATCGGGCGCGGCATGTTCCGCGCCCGCCGCATCGCCGGGATGGGCGAAGAAGCGGTCGAGCCAGCCGAGCTTCAGCGCCGCGGCGGCGCCCGCCGCCACGCCGCCGATCGCGGTGGCGGCGATGGCGGCGGTGCGCCGGGTGGAGGATCGGGGCGCAAACCGCGCCGGCGTCTTGTTCTTCGCGCTCGTCATGGCGGCAATAACGGGCGCTGGCGCGCGCCGTTCCGCGCGGGCGCTTTGCGGATCGCGATCAAGCTGTTAGCCAGCGTTTTCCCGCTGCAGAAAGGGCTGCCTGCCATGTCGGTGCGCGACGATGCGATCCTCCAGACCCTCCTGCCCGTCACACACGATCTGGGCGGGTTCAAGGTGCATCGCACGCTGCCGCAACGCGAGCGGACGATGGTGGGGCCGTTCATCTTCTTCGACCAGATGGGCCCCGCGCATCTGCCGCTGGGCGGCGGCGTCGACGTGCGCCCGCACCCGCATATCGGGCTGTCGACCGTCACCTATCTGTTCGAGGGGGCGTTCCAGCACCGCGATTCGCTGGGCACCGATGCGCGGATCACGCCCGGCGCGGTCAATCTGATGACGGCGGGCACGGGGATCGTCCATTCCGAGCGCTCGCCCGCCGATGTGCGCCCCGACGGCCCGGCGCTGGCGGGGATCCAGACCTGGCTCGCGCTGCCCGACGGACAGGAGGAGGTCGCCCCCGCGTTCGAGCATGTCGCGGTCGAGCGGCTGCCGGTGGTCGAGGCGCACGGCGCCCGCGCGCGCGTCATCATGGGCGAATTGTGGGGCACGGCCGCGCCGACCACGACGCTGGCGTCCACCATCTATGCCGACATCGCGCTGGACGCGGGAGCCCGCGTGCCGGTCGATGCCGGCGCGGACGAGCGCGCGGTCTATCTGGTGAACGGCGAGGCGACGCTGGACGGCGTGACGCTGGAACCGCAGCGGCTGTACGTGCTGCGCCCCGGCGTGGCGGCGACGCTGTCGTCGGCCACCGGCGGGCGGGCGATGCTGGCGGGGGGCGCGGCCTTCGCGACGCCGCGGCACGTGTGGTGGAACTTCGTCCACTCCTCGCGCGAGGCGATCAACGAGGCGAAGCGCGCATGGAAGGAGGGGCGCTTCGCGAGCGTGCCGGGCGAGTCGGAGTGGATCCCGCTGCCGGAGCTGGCGCCGAAGACGGTGAGCTATCCGTAGAAATTGGCCGTCATTGCGAGCGTAGCGAAGCAATCCAGCGCAGCGCGCGGGACACTGGATTGCTTCGCTCCGCTCGCAATGACGGGAAAGGTGCTTACTCCGCCCCGGTCTTGCGATAGTCGAGCGGGGGTTTGCGGTCGCCCAGCATCGCCTTGTATTCGAAGTTCGGACCGCGCTTGGCCGCGAACTCCTGCTTGGCCGCGGCGATCGTGTCGGGCGAGCGGAACAGGTCGGCCGCGGTCAGCGCCAGCGTCTTCGCCGCGAGCACCGCCCCCTTCACGCCGATGCTGCCGCCCGCCGCGGCGACGTTCTGCCAGCTGTGCCCGGCCGAGCCCGGCACGAAGGTCGCGGTCGACAGGCCCACGGTCGGCACCACCCAGCTGACGTCGGACACGTCGGTCGAGCCGCCCAGAGCCTCGTCCTCGATCCGCGCCGGCTGGATCTCCCCGACGCTCGACAGCGCGGGCGCACCGGGGGCGAAGGTCGTCTGGATCTTCTGTCCGAAGGCGATCTCCTCCGGGGTCCAGGTGATCGCGCCCGCGGTATGGAGCGAGCGGTCCATGACCTTCATCAGCGCCTCGTTGGGGAGCATCGAATAGACGCCCCCGGTCACCTCGACGTCCATCTTCGTCTGGGTGCCCATCGCCGCGCCGGCGGCGGCCTGCTTCACCCATTCCCACACCGACTTCACGATCTCGGGGTTCATGTGGCGGACGTAATAATAGACCTCGGCCTCGTCCGGCACGACGTTGGGGGCCTTGCCGCCGTTGGTGATGACATAATGGATGCGGGTGCGGTCGGGGATATGCTCGCGCATCAGATTGACCATCGCGTCCATCGCCTCGACCCCGTCGAGCGCGGAGCGGCCCTTGTCCGGATTGCCCGCCGCATGCGCCGACTTCCCGTGGAAGCGGAACTTGCCCGAGATATTGGCCATGCTCGGCCCCTGCGACGCCGAATTGGTATTGCCGGGGTGCCAGTGAAGCACGGTGTCGACATCCTTGAACAGCCCGTCGCGCACCATATAGACCTTGCCCGAGCCGCCCTCCTCGGCCGGGGTGCCATAGACGCGGATCTCGCCCTTCACGTCGTTCTCCACCATCCACTGCTTGACCGCGATCGCGGCATAGCTGCTGGCGGCACCGAACAGATTGTGGCCGCAGCCATGGCCGGCGATGCCGGCGATCGGCTGCCGCTCGGGCACCGCGGCCTGCGCCAGCCCGGGCAGCGCGTCGAATTCGGCGAGGACGCCGATGATCGGGCCGGCGCCGTTCCTGAAGCTGGCGACGAATGCGGTCGGCTCCCCTGCGACGCCCGCCGTGACCGCGAAGCCCGCCGCCTTCAGCCGCTGCTGAAGGAGCGCGGAGCTCTGCGTCTCCTGATAGCCGACCTCGGCGAACTTCCAGATCTGGAGCGCGGCATCGGCCAGCGGCTTCTCGTCCGCGGTGACGTTGGCCAGGATCTGCCGGCTGTCGGCGGGCGCCAGCGGCTCGGCGGCGGCGGGCAGCGCGGTGCCGGCGAGCAGTGCCGCGGCCAGTGCGATCGTCTTCATGAACCTTCTCCCTGATAACCACGTCATCCCCGGCTGCGCGGGGATGACGGCCACGATCGATCGATCAGAACTTCTTCGTCGCGCCGATGAAGAAGTAGCGGCCGATCACGTCGTAATTCTGCGCGTCGTACGTCGCCTCGATATCACCATATTGCGGCGGCGCGCGGTTGAAGAGGTTGGTCGCGCCCAGCCGGAATTCGGTCGTCTCGTCCATCTCGAACCGCGCGTTGAGATCGAACACGTTATAGGCGACCACGCCGCGCGTCGTGCTGGCGGGCGTCACCACCTTCGCCGAGTTTATCATGCTGTCGATATAGCGCCAGCGCAGCCCCAGGCTCGCCTGACCCAGCGAATAGTTGAACGAGGTGATCGCCTTCCACCGCGGGTGCGCGATGCCCGCCGTGGTATCGACATTGTACCCGATCGATCCCGCATAGTCATAGGTCGGTGCGCCCGGCAGCGCGCGCACCTTGAACGTGTCGAGGTAGCTGACCGCCGAATTGATCGCGACATTGCCCGGCCCGACGGGGAAGCGCCAGTCGAACTGGAAGTCGATCCCGCGCACCTCGTAATTGCCAAGGTTCAGCAGCGGCTGGAGCGGGTTGAGCGGGACGCCGGTATCGGTCCTGCGCGTGATGAGCGAGCAATAGTAGTTCGTCGCCGAATAGGTCGGATTGTTGCCGCCCGAATTGAAGCAGAACTGGAATACCTGCCCGATATTGAGCGGCCCGACCGCACCCTTGATCTTGATCGAGTAGAAATCGACCGAGAGCGACAAATTCTTGAACATGCCCGCGAACGGCGACTGGAGCACGCCGCCGGCGGAGAAGGTATCGGCCACCTCCTCCTTCAGCTGCGGGTTGCCGCCGGTCAGCGCGAAGACCTGCGCCGTGCCGAGCTGATAGCTGTCGATGAAGTTGGCCGGGATTCCTTGCGCCAGACACAGGTTACGCACGGCGGCCGCATTCGCATTCGTGCTCTGGCGATAGGAGGAACGGGTGTCGCACGGATCGCCGTTCGTCGTCGTGGCGCTCGCCGTGCCGACCGCCACCGAGGCGGTGGAGATCGGCGCGAACAGCTCGCCCACGCTGGGCGCGCGGATCGCGCGATTGTACCCGCCGCGCAGCCGCAACGGCTCGAACACCCGCCAGGTCACGTCCGCCTTGTACGCGTGAACGCCGCCGATCGTGTCGTATTTCGAATAGCGGTACCCGAGGTCGAGATCGAGCTGCTGGATCAGGGGCAGGTCGTGGAGCACCGGCACCAGCAGTTCCGCGAACAGCTCGCCGGTATTCACCTCGCCATCGGCGGCGCGCAGCACCGAATAACCGAGAATGTCGCTGGTGCCGTTGGGCAGCGACAGCTGCGTGTCCGGGGTGAAGGAATAGCCGTTGAAGCGATAGTCCGCGCCGAGCGCGAAGCGCACGTCGCCCGCGGGCAGCGAGAACAGGCTGCCCTGCATCGTGCCCTCTACCGTGCGCTGCTTCAGCTCGTTGGTGTTGAGCGTGCGGCGCGAAATGAAGTCGATGCAGGCCTGCGACGGGGTGAGGTTGCCGAACGGATTGAACCCGCCCTGGCACAGCTCGCTGCCGCCCGTGGGCGAGTTGAGCAGCTGCGCCGTCGCGCTGGCCGAGGCGCCGCCGCGCTGTTCGTTCGAATATTTGGTGCGGCTGGTCGAGGCGTAGACGTCCCAGGTCCAGTCGCGGATGCCGACCTTGCCGGAGAGTCCGGCGGTGAACTGATAGACATCGTAATCGTACCGCTGAATGCGCGGCCCCAGGATATTGAATGCCTTGTAGAAGACGAACGGATCGTTCGGCCTGTCACGCGATTGCAGGATCGTCTGGAAAGATTGCGGTATGTACGGGTTCGTCGTCGGTACGCTCAGGGCATAGACGTTCGATGCCAGCGTCGGGTTCGTGATGCCGATCGTGGTATAGGTGGTGTAGGTCGCCTGGACGAACGCCTTCACATTGTCGGTGACGTCGTAATCCGCCTTGCCGAACAGCGTCCAGCGACTGAGATCGGCCTGGATCGAGGAGCCGTTGTAGCCGAAGTTGATCTGCTGCGAATTCGTGCCGGAATTGACGATATACGCTTCGTCGGTCTGGGGATCGCGGAAGTTGTAGACCGGCACGCCCACCGTGGAGAACAGCGTCTGATCGGTGTTGAAGCCGATCTGCCCGGTGTAGCGGCCTGCCGCGTTTCCGCGCAGCGCCGGTGTGCCGTATTGGCCCTGAAATACGTCGTTCACCGCCTGCAGCCGGGGCAGGTTCGCCCCGAACAGCGCGGTCCCCTGCGGAATGGTCGACAGCCCCGGGGTCGACTGGCGGAAGGTGTAATAGTCGCGTCCCTGCTGGAACGCGCGGTCGCGCCGGGTGTAGTCGACCGACAGTACCGCGGAGCCGCGATCGTCGGCGAACTTCGATCCGACCGTGCCGGTCAGGCGATAGGAATTGCCGTCGCCGTAATTGCTGACGCCGGTCTGGCCGTTCAGCTCCAGCCCCTTGAAGTTGCGCTTCAGCCGGAAGTTGACGACGCCCGCGGTCGCATCCGACCCGTAGGTGGTGGACGCACCGCCCGTGATGACCTCGATATTCTCGATCAGCGCCTCGGGCAGGATGTTGAGGTCGACCGAGCCGTCGGGGTTCGACGGCTGGATGCGGCGACCGTCGAGCAGCAGCAGCGTGCGCTTGGCCCCCAGCCCGCGCAGCGAGGCATAGGCCTGCCCGCCGTTCAGCCCGGTCGAGGTCGAGCCGCCGTTGGCCGCACCGAACGCGCCGCTGAACTGCGGCAGCTGGGTCAGCGCGCTTTCCACCGTCACGCGGCCGGTATTCTCCAGCGTATCCTGCGACAGCGAGACGATCGGCGAGTTGGCGACATAATCGGGGCGCGCGATGCGCGATCCGGTGATGACGATGTCCTCGGCGGGCGGCGGCGCGGCGCTCTGTTCGGCTTCCTCGATCGAGGCGGGCGGGCTTTCGGGAAGCGCGGTCTGCGCCGCGGCCTGGGTCGCGACCAGCGCGAGGGTGCAGGTACCGGCGGCAAGGATCGAACGGCGAAGCAATCGCTGGTGCATGGAAACTGTCCCTGGTTCGGGCCACCTCGTTCGGGTGGCTTCACCGGGTCAGACGCGGGGCGGCGGGTGCCCCTCACGTTGCAGTGCGAAAAATGTTCCGTTGGCCGTCGGCAGCCCCTCCCACCTGGGGGAGGGGCTAACGGCGATCATCCCCGGCAATACCCCTCGCCCGGCTTCACCGTCAGGCAATCCTTCTTCCCCGCCAGCCATTTCAGCCCGGTCGCATCGCCGTCGCTCGGCACCGCGATCTCGTCCTTTCCGTCGCGGGTGAAGCGCAGCCCTTCCGCGGTGACCGATCCGGGGAACGTGCCCTTGTTGTCGAGATCCCATTGAATCTCCAGCGTGACGCCGCCGCCGGCACGCTTGGTCACGTTGAGGACCATGCCCTCCACCCCGATCCATTTGCCGAGATAGTCCGCCTCCGGCCTCGCGGTCGCGGCGGGTTCGGGCGCGACCGCGCTGGCGGCGGGGGCGGGCGTGATGACCGCGGGTGCCGGGCCGGTCGCGCCGCGCGTCTCCGCGGGCGTCGGCTGGGCGGGTTTGCCGCAGGCGGCGAGCGCCAGCGGGGCGAGCAGGGCGATCCGGTTCATGTCGCAACAACCCTGCCCCGCTGCTGCCGTTCCGGGTGGCGTTTCGCGCAGGGCGACGCTAGAGGCTGCGCGCATCCACTGCCCCGGGGAGTCGTTCCTTGCGCATCGCTATCGCCTGCGACCATGCCGCCGTCTCGTTGAAGGACGAATTGCGCGACTGGCTGTCCGGTGAGGGGCACGACATGCTCGACCTGGGCACGCACGGGCCCGACAGCGTCAACTATCCCGATTACGGCCGCCGCCTGGCCGAGGCGGTCGCGTCCGGCGAGGCGGAGCGCGGGATCGCGCTGTGCGGTTCCGGCATCGGCATCTCGATCGCGGTCAACCGCAACCCCGCCCTGCGCTGCGCGCTCGTCTCGGAGCCGCTGTCCGCCTCGCTCGCGCGTCAGCACAACGACGCCAACGCCATCGCGATGGGCGCGCGCGTGATCGGCGCTGAAATGGCGCGCGCGTGCGTCACCGCCTTCCTCTCCACCGATTTTCTCGGCGGGCGCCATGCCGCGCGCGTCGACATGCTCAAGGAGCCCGCATGAGCACGAACCCCGCCGCCCTCCACGACGTCCAGCCCGACGGCTTCTTCACCCGCGGCCTCGCCGATGCCGACCCCGCCGTCTTCGCGGGTGTCGAGCACGAGCTGACGCGCGAGCAGACCCAGATCGAGCTGATCGCGTCGGAGAATATCGTCAGCCGCGCGGTGCTGGAGGCGCAGGGCAGCGTCTTCACCAACAAATATGCCGAGGGATATCCCGGCAAGCGCTATTACCAGGGCTGCCACCCGTCGGACGAGGTCGAGCAGCTGGCGATCGACCGCGCGAAGCAGCTGTTCGACTGCGGCTTCGTCAACGTGCAGCCGCATTCCGGCGCGCAGGCGAACGGCGCGGTGATGCTGGCGCTGACGAAGCCGGGCGATACGGTGATGGGGCTTAGCCTGGACGCCGGCGGCCATCTGACCCACGGCGCGAAGGCGGCGATGAGCGGCAAGTGGTTCGACGCGGTCCAGTACGGCGTCACCGCCGACACGCACCTGATCGACTATGACGCGGTCGAACGCCAAGCGATCGAGACCAGGCCCAAGCTCATCATCACCGGCGGCTCGGCCTATCCGCGCCACATCGACTTCGCGCGTTTCCGCAGCATCGCGGACAAGGTCGGCGCGTTCTTCATGGTCGACATGGCGCATTTCGCGGGGCTGGTCGCGGGCGGCGTCCACCCGACCCCGTTCGGTCACGCGCATGTCGTCACGACGACCACGCACAAGACGCTGCGCGGGCCGCGCGGCGGCATGGTGCTGACCAACGACGAGGCCATCGCGAAGAAGATCAATTCGGCGGTGTTCCCGGGGCTCCAGGGCGGCCCGCTGATGCACGTCATCGCGGCGAAGGCGGTCGCGTTCGGCGAGGCGCTGCGCCCCGAGTTCAAGAGCTATGCCGCGAGCGTGGTCGAGAACGCCAAGGTGCTGGCCGCGACGCTGAAGGAGCGCGGCGCGGACCTCGTCTCCGGCGGCACCGACACGCATCTGGCGCTGGTCGACCTCACCCCTCTGAAGGTCACGGGCAAGGACGCGGACGAGGCGCTGGAGCGTGCCGGCATCACCTGCAACAAGAACGGCATCCCCAACGACCCGCTGCCGCCGATGAAGACCAGCGGCATCCGCGTCGGCAGCCCAGCGGGCACCACGCGCGGGTTCGGCACGGCGGAATTCCGCGAGATCGGCAACATGGTCGCCGACGTGCTCGACGGCCTCGCCGCGAAGGGCGAAGCGGGCGATCCGGCGGTCGAGGCGAATGTGCGGGAACGTGTGCGCGCGCTGTGCGCTCGGTTCCCCATCTATTCGTAAAGGAGATCGATACGTGGCGAAGTTCGACGAGAAGATCGGCGAAGTGCAGGCGAACGTGAAGGGCACGCCGGGCCTGGGCAAGAGCATGGCCAAATGGGGTGCGCTGGGCGCGGTCGTCGCAATCCCGGTGCCGTTCGTCGGCCCGGTGTTCGGCGCGCTGGCGGGCGCCGCCTGGGCGTATCACAAGGGCACGAAGAACAAGGGCTACTGATCCGGTATGCGCTGCCCCTTCTGCGGTCACGAGGCGAGCCAGGTGAAGGACAGCCGCCCCACCGACGACGGGGCGGCGATCCGGCGGCGGCGCCAGTGCGAGGGTTGCGCGGCGCGCTTCACCACGTTCGAGCGCATCCAGCTGCGCGACCTGACCGTGGTGAAGAGCGAGCATCGCCGCGAGCCCTTCGACCGGGAGAAGCTGCTGCGCTCGATCGCGATCGCGGCGCGCAAGCGGCCGGTCGAGCCCGTCCAGCTGGAACGGCTGGTGAGCGGCATCCAGCGCCAGCTGGAGACGAGCGGCGACGCGGAGGTGTCGTCCAAGCGTATCGGGGAGATGGTGATGGACGGGCTGAAGGGGCTGGATTCCGTCGCCTATATCCGTTTCGCCAGCGTGTACCGCGAGTTCGGCGAAGCGCGTGACTTCGAGGAATTCGCCGGCAGCGTGGAGGAAGCCGGGCGGGGGTGAGCGGGCTTCAATCTGTGTGCCCCTTGCCCGCACTCACCGGAATCAAAGCCGACGCACGCCGGCGGCGCTTCGGCCTCGCTTGGCACAAAGGGTTCCCCGTCGTGTTCCGCGCTCCACGTCCGTTCGGCCTGAGCGAAGTCGAAGGCCACGCACCAACGCGACCACGTTTCACGCCATAGACGACGCAGACGGGCATAAGCCTTGCGCTTGCCCTTCGACTTCGCTCAGGGCGAACGGAGGTTTCGAAGAGGTCCGCCCTTGGTATTCCACGCCTATCTTCTTCGCTGCTCGGACGGCAGCTATTATGCCGGTCATACCGACCACCTAGAGCATCGTGTCGCGCAGCACCAAGGCGGCGCTATACCCGGCTACACCCATGATCGCCGTCCCGTCGAGCTCGCTTGGTCACAGGAGTTTTCGACCCGTGACGAAGCGCTCGCCGCCGAGAGACGGATCAAGGGCTGGTCGCGTGCCAAGAAGGAAGCGTTGATCGTGAGTGATTGGGATACGCTGCACAAGGCTGCGATGCCCCCGGGTGAGCGTGCGAAGCGCCTCGCAGCGGCTCCTCATGACGAACGGATGGAAGGCGACCCTGCCCCCGCCCCGCCCCCCGTCATCGTCCTCGTCCGCCCGCAGCTCGGCGAGAACATCGGCAAGGCCGCGCGCGCGATGCTCAATTTCGGGCTGGTCGAGATGCGCCTCGTCGCGCCGCGCGACGGCTGGCCCAATCCGCAGGCGGGCCCGGCCGCATCGGGTGCGGACATCGTGCTGGAGCGGGCACAGGTGTTCGACACCGTCGCCGAGGCGGTCGCGGATTGTGCGCACGTCTATGCCACCACGGTGCGCAAACGCGGCGTGACGAAGCCCGTCGTCACCCCCGAACAGGCCGCGCGCGACATCCACGCCAGCCCCGCGCGCACCGCGATCCTGTTCGGGCCGGAACGCTCCGGGCTGGAAACCGATGACGTGGCGCTCGCGCGGACCATCGTGACGGTGCCGATCAACCCCGAGTTCGGCAGCCTCAACCTGGCGCAGGCCGTCATTCTGGTCGCCTACGAATGGTCGAAGGGCGTCGCGCTCGCCTCCCCGCCCGATACCGGGCTGCTGCCCCCGGCACCGCAGGAGGAACTGGAGGGGATGATCGGGCAGTTGGACGCGATGCTGGAGGATGCGGGCTATTTCTTTCCGGAGGCGCGCACCGTTGCGACGCGGCGGACGCTGCGCACCTTGCTGACGAAGCCGGGGTGGAACACGCTGGAGGTGCGCACGGTGCGCGGCGTGCTGTCCGCGCTGCGGCCGAAGGTGCCGCGGCGGTGACGCGATCGGCGGTCGCGGAGCACAATCTCGCCGCCCGATTGGGGGACGCGGGGGACTTCGCGGGCGCCGTGGCGGCCTGCGCGCGCGCATTCGCGGCGGGTGGGAACGCGCCCGAGACCCATCTGGTGCAGGCGCGCGCGCTTCAGGGCCTGCACCGGCTGGACGAGGCGGAGGCCGCATTCGCCGCGGCGATCGCGCGGCGGCCGGATTATGCGGTGGCGCACCGCGACTGGGCGCAGCTGCGCTGGATGCGCAGCGCGGATGCGCGCACCGCCATGGCCCCGCTCGACCGCGCGCCGGACACGCCCGAGCTGGCGCTGGTGCGCGCGACGGTGCTGAGCGGGGTGGGAGATGCCGCGCGCGCGGCGCAGGTGCTCGACCGCGCGCTGGCGCGCGCCTCTGGCAACGTGGCGCTGCGGCTGGCAGCGGCGGGGGTGGCCGGGCAGATGGGGCGCGGCGCGGCGCAACTGGACCATGCCACCGCCGCGCTGCGCGCCGCGCCGGCCTCGATCGAAGCGGCGCGCGCCGCGGTGGAGGCGCTGCTGCATCTGGGCCGCATCGGCGAGGCAGCCGCGCTGGCGGAGCGGGTCGTCGCCGCCGCGCCCGAGGACCAGGCGGCGATCGCGCTGATGGCGACCGCGTGGCGGCTGACCGGCGACGCGCGGCACGCCGCCTTGTGCGAGGATGCGGCGCTGGTCTCCACCGCCATCGTCGCGACGCCGCCGGGCTGGCCGGACCTGCCCGCCTATCTGCGCGATCTGGCCGAGGCGCTGGCCGCGCTGCACGCGTGGCGCGCGCATCCGCTGGAGCAGTCGATCCGCCACGGCAGCCAGACTCAGGTCGACCTGTCGAAGGTCGACACGCCCGTCATCGCCGCGCTGTTCGCCGCCTTCGACGCGCCGATCCGCGCGCATGTCGCGGCGCTGGGTCGCGGCGACGACCCGGTGCGGCGTCGGGTGCGGGGCGGATATGCCATCGCCGGCGCCTGGTCGGTGCGGCTGATGCCGGGGGGCTTCCACACCGATCACATCCATCCGGCGGGGTGGCTGTCCTCGGCCTTCTACGTCGCGTTGCCGGATGCGGTGGCGACGCCGCCGCAGGGATGGCTGGCCTTCGGGCGACCGGGGGTGCCGACGATGCCGGCGCTCGCGCCCTTTCGGCATGTCCGGCCCGAACCGGGGATGCTGGCGCTGTTCCCCTCGTACCTGTGGCACGGGACGGAGCCGTTCACGGGCGATGCGCCGCGGCTGACGGTGGCGTTCGACCTCGTCCCGGCGTGATTTTTTCGTGGGGCGGGTGCGGAAGGGACGGGCGATTGCGTCATATTGACGGGGGCGCCCCCTCACCCTTCCCACCGCCGTCGGCGGCGGGCCCCTTCCCTCTCCCACGAGGGGAGAGGGAGAGGAGCGTCACGCAACGATAACGGGCATGAAGGGGACTGACGCGATGAAGACGGCCTTCCTGATGGGCGCGGCGGCGCTGGCACTCGCACTCCCCGCCGGCGCGGAGCCGATCAGTCCCAGGGTCGGTGCGCTCCCCTCGCCCGCCGAGGCGTTCGCGACCGAGCCCGGCAGCGACTATTATCTCGCCAATTACGATGCGTACGAAAAGTATCTGAAGACGCTGGCGGCGCAGTCGGACCGGATCAAGCTGATCGACATCGGCAAGTCCGCCGAGGGGCGCACGATGTGGGTCGCGATCGTCTCCAGCCCCGCCAATCTGGCGAAGCTCGAGCGCTACCGCACCATCGCGCAGCAGCTGGCCAAGGCCGACGGGCTGACCGAGGCGCAGGCGCAGGCGCTCGCGGGCGAAGGCCGCGCGGTCGTCTGGATCGACGCCGGGCTGCACGCGACCGAGACGGTGACGACGCAAAGCCAGATCCACGTCCTCTACCGCATGCTGAGCGGGCAGGATGCGGAGACGAAGCGCATCCTGGACGAGACGATCGTGCTCTTCGGCCACGACAATCCGGACGGGCTCCAGCTGGTCGCCGACTGGTACATGCGCAACAAGGACCCCAAGGACCGCGAGTTCCGCACCATCCCGCGGCTGTACCAGAAGTATGTCGGGCACGATAACAACCGCGACAGCTTCATGTCGCAGATGCCGGAGACGACCGCGCTCAACCGCGTCTTCTTCCGCCAGTGGTTCCCGCAGATCATCTTCAACCAGCATCAGACGGGGCCGGCGGGGATGGTCGTCTTCGTTCCGCCGTTCCGCGACCCGTTCAACTACAATTACTCGCCGATCGTGATGAACGAGCTGCAGGAGGTCGGCGCGGCGATGCACAGCCGGCTGGTGTCGGAGGACAAGGCCGGGTCGGGCGCGCGCTCGGCCGCGCCCTATTCCACCTGGCACAACGGTATGGTGCGCTCGGTCGCCTATTTCCACAATTCGATCGGGCTGCTGACCGAGATCATCGGCGGCCCGACGCCCGAGAAGATTCCGCTGATCCCCGACCAGCAGCTCGCGCGCAACGACGAGACGCTGCCGATCGGTCCGCGCGAATGGCATCTGAAGGACAGCCTGGAGTACCAGTGGTCGCTCGACCGCGCGGTGATGGACTATGCCGCGCGCAACCGCGAGCGGCTGCTGATGAACATCTGGCGCATGGGCAAGGCGTCGATCGACAAGGGCAATCGCGACAGCTGGACGATCACGCCCAAGCGCGTCGACGCGGTGAAGGCCGCCGCCAACGGCAAGACCGCGCCGGGCGGCGAGGTGTATTTCCGCGGCCCCCCGCCGGTCGATTCGTCGCTTTACGCCTCGGTGCTCAACGACCCCGCGGCGCGCGATCCGCGCGGCTACATCCTGCCCCCCGCGGCGCAGCGCGACCTGCCGACGACGGTCGCGTTCCTGAACGCGCTGCTGAAGAACGGCGTCGACGTGGAGCGCGCCACCGCCGCCTTCACCGCCGGTGGCAAGCGCTATCCCGCGGGCAGCTATGTCGTGCGCACCGCGCAGGCGTATCGCCCCCACGTGCTCGACATGTTCGAGCCGCAGGACCATCCGCACGACGCGGAATATCCCGGCGGCCCGCCCAAGGCGCCCTATGACATCACCGGCTATACGCTCGCCTATCAGATGGGGGTGCAGTTCGACCGCGTGCTCGACGGCTTCACGGGCGCGTTCGAGAAGGTGACGGCGGAGCAGATCGCTCCGCCTGCGGGGCGAATCGTCGGCAGCGGCAATGCCGGCTGGCTGATCGGGCACGAGGCGAACAACGGCTTCACGCTGACCAACCGGCTGCTGAAGGCGGGGGTGCCGGTCAACTGGGTGCCGGGCGAGACGAAGGTGGCGGGCCGGACGCTGGCGGCAGGGGCCTTGTGGGTGCCCGCCTCCCCGGCGGCACGCACGGTGATCGAGCAGTCCGCGCCGCTCGGCGTCGATGCCTATGCGATGGCGCGCGTGCCCGCGGGGACGACGTGGAAGCTGAAGCCGGTGCGCGTCGGTCTGGTCGATCGCTACGGCGGGGTCATGCCCGCCGGCTGGACCCGCTGGCTGCTGGAGCAGTATGAATTCCCGTTCGAGGTGGTCTATCCGCAGCAGCTCGACGCAGGCAACCTGAAGGCGAAATACGACGTGCTGCTGTTCGCCGACGGCACGGTGCCGGTGGCGCGCGGCGGGGCGTATCCGGGGGGCTATCGGTTCGACCTGCCCAAGCCCGAGGCGATTCCGGCGGAGTATCGCGGCTGGCTGGGCGAGGTGACCGAGGCCAAGACGCTGCCGGCGGTGCGCGACTTCGCGCAGGGCGGCGGCACCGTCATCACGGTCGGCAGCGCGAACACGCTGGCGACGTGGCTGACGCCGGCGCTCCAGCCCGCGCTGGTGACGAAGAAGTTCGACGGCAGCGTCACCGCGCTGCCGCACAAGGACTTCTACATCCCCGGCTCGCTCATCCAGGCGAGCGTCGATCCGCGCCAGCCGCTGGCCTATGGCATGACGCCCAAGGTCGACATGTTCTTCGACGAGGCGCAGCCGTTCGTGATGGCGCCCGGCGTCCAGCGCATCGCCTGGTTCGAGGGCACGTCCCCGCTGCGCAGCGGCTGGGCGGTCGGTCAGGAGAAGCTGAACGGCACGGTCGCGGTGGCGGACGCGGACATCGGCCGCGGCAAGCTGTTCGCGATGGGGCCGGAAGTGACCCAGCGCGCGCAGCCCTATGCGACGTTCAAGCTGCTGTTCAACGGCATTCTGTACGGCCCCGCGGTCGCCGCGACGCGGTGATTTCCTCTCCCCTCCCCTGCAAGGGGAGGGGCCGGGGTGGGGTGGAGGGGGAAAGCGCCCGCTCCACAACCACCCCACCCCAACCCCTCCCCTCGAGGGGAGGGGCTTTTTAGCGCCCGACCAGCTCCGCGATCGCGAGCGTCCGCTGCGCCTCTTCGAGATGCAGCAGTTCCACCATCTTGCCGTCGACGCGGATCGCGCCCTTGCCGGCGTGCTCCGCCGCGTCGAACGCCGCGACGACCTTGCGCGCCCAGTCCACTTGATCCGCGGACGGGGTGAAGACGCGGTTCGCGGGCGCGATCTGGGCGGGGTGGATCAGCGTCTTGCCGTCGAAGCCCCATCCCAGTCCCTGCCGGCACTCCGCCTCGATCGCGTCCTCGTCGTCCAGCACGTTGATGACGCCGTCGAGCGCGACGAGCCCCGCCATCCGCGCCACCAGCACTACCTGCGTCAGGATCGGCAGCAGCGGCGCGCGCGACGCGCCGGGGCGGCAGCGCATTTCCTTCGCGAGATCGTTGGTGCCGACCACGAAGGTGGTGAGCGCGGTATCCGCCGCCGCGGCGGCGATCACGGGCAGGTCGACCACCGCGCGACACGTCTCGATCATCGCCCACAGCTCCGGCCCCTCCCCCAGCGCCGCGCGCGCGGTGCGGAGCGTGGCGGCATCCGACACCTTGGGCAGCAGCACCGCCGCCGCGCCGCTGCCGTTCAGCGCGGCGAGGTCGTCCATGCCCCATGCGGTATCGACCGCATTGGCGCGCACCACCAGCTCGCGGTGCCCGAAGCCGCCCTCGCGCACCGCCGCGACCGCGGCGTCGCGTGCGCTCGCCTTGTGCTCGGGCGCGACCGCGTCCTCCAGGTCGAGGATGACCACATCGCAGTCGAGCGTCCGCGCCTTCTCGACCGCGCGCGCGTTGGAGGCGGGCATGAACAGCGCGCTGCGGCGCGGGCGGATGTGGGTCATACAAGCAATCCCTATCTCGTCATCCCGGGCATGACCCGGGGTCCCGCTTCCTTGCCGACGCAGCGGAAGAAGCGGGACCCCGGCTCAAGGCGGGACCTTTGCAAAACAGGCGTAACGGCACCCAGCCCACGCCGTGCTCCTGCGCAGGCAGGAGCCCAGGGCCCAGCAGAACAACGCCGGAAGGGACCTACAACTCTGAGCTCCTGCCTGCGCAGGAGCACGGTGTAGCCTTTTGCAAAGGTCCCGCTCAAGGCCGGGGTGACGGGAAGCTACGCCACCGCGCGGTGCCACACCATATCGTCGCCCGCCGGCGCGATCTCCCCGACGGCGCCGACCGGCTCGGCCGCGCCGTCGGTAAGCCAGGCGATCGTCTGCGCATCCTCCGCCGGCACCTTCGCCAGCGTGCGCCGGCCGTCGGGGGTCCGCGCGACGATCACCCCGGCCTTCGCGCTGCCGTCGCGGGCGTAGAAGACGGTGTAGGTCTCGACGGTCGCCGGGCCGGCATAGTCCTTGACCAGTTCGGGCACCGGCCCCCGCGCGGCGTCCGCCTCCGCCTGCACGTCGAAGTCATGCGCCTCGCCCGAGCCCGGCAGCGGCGTCGTGGCGAGCACGATCGCGTGATTGTGCGTGGCATAGCCGCCGTTGGCGAACAGCAGCCCCTTGCGCCCCTCGCCGCCGCGCAGCGCATCGACCATCTCGGCGACGGCATGGCTCATGTAATTGCCGATCGGACCGCCGCCGAAGGTCAGCCCGCCGAACACCGTCGCGGGCTTCTCCACCGGCCAGCCGATCACGCGGCGCGCCATCTTCGGCACGCACGGGAAGCAGGAATAGAGCTCCACCAGGTCGAGGTCGTCCGCGGTGACCCGATTGTAGTCCAGCGTCCGCGTCAGGCACGTCGCCATGCTGGGCGACTGGTCGTAGCGGTCGCGCGACAGGAAATCGTCGTCCTCGTGCGCCGCGGCACCCCGCCCGACATAGACGATCCGCGCCTCCGGCACCCCGCGCCGCCGCGCCTCGGCCAGCGACGTGACGAGGAACCCCGCCCCCTGATTGACGCTCGAATTGGCGACCATCAGCTTGGTATAGGGAAAGGCGATCGGACGATTGTCCGCCGTCGCGGTCGCGATCTCCTCGGCCGAGCGGGGGGCGTGGATCCACGCCGCGGGGGTCGTCGCCGCCACCTCGCTGAAGCGCGACCAGATCTCCCCCGATTCGCGCTGCCCCTCGGCCAGCGTCTGGCCGTACGATGCGCGCCCCGCATTCTCGTACAACGGATAGACGTCGACCGGCGTCGACAGGCCGTAGCGCTGGCGGTAGCCGGGCGCGGCCTTCTTCGCGAGCGAGCGCAGCGGGTTCTGGTCCGCGACGCTGGTCTTCGCCGCCGCCGCGGCGCGCTGGCTGGCGGTGCGCAGCGCCTCCGCCCCCACGACCGCGGCGATGGCGATCTCGCCGCGCGCGATGCGGTTGGCGGCTTCGTTGAGCAGCAGGATCGGGCTGTCGCCGTTGGGGCCGACCGATTCGTAGGCGAGGCGCGGCGTCGCGCCGATCGCCGCGCCCAGCTTCTCGGCCAGCGGATTCTGCTTCATGAAGCTGATCTGCTTCACCACCGCGACCGAATCGACGTGCGCAAGCCAGCCGCCGCCCGCGTCCTTGTCCGCCGCCTCCAGCGCGGCGCGCATCAGGTCGAGCGGCTCCATCCCCTGCGCGGGGTCGGCGGGGCGGTCGTTGACCTGCCCCACGCCGACGATGACCGCGATCCGCGTGTCGTCCGCCATCGTCTCGTTCTCCGGGATCATCGGGCCTGCCAGACCGGCGCGCGCTTCTCCGCGAACGCCTTCGGCCCCTCGCGCGAATCCTGGCTGGTGAAGACGATCTTCGTCTCGGCGCGGTTCTGCTTCCACGCCGCCTCCTCGCGCGGCACGCCGCGATCGACGATGCCCTGCGCCATCCGCTTCGACGCCTGCACCGACAAGGGCGCGTTGACCGCGATCCGCTCGGCCAGCTTCAGCGCCGCCTCGATCACGCCGCCCGCGGGCGCGACCGCGTTGATGAGGCCCAGTTCCAGCGCGCGCTGCGCGGAGATGGGATCGCCGGTCAGGATCATCTCCATCGCGATCTTCTTGGGCAATTGCTCGGGCAGGCGGAACACGCCGCCCGCGGCCGCGAACAGCCCCCGCTTGGGCTCGGGCAGGCCGAACTGCGCGGTGTCGACCGCCACCGCCAGGTCGCACGCCAGCGTGATCTCCAGCCCGCCGCCCAGCGCGTGGCCGTTGACCGCGGCGATCACCGGCTTGGAAATGGCGTGGCTGACCAGGCCCGCGAAGCCCCATGCCGCCTTCGTCGCGTCATCGGGGGCCAGGCTCTCGCCGCGCGACAGCGCGACCAGATCGGCCCCGGCGCAGAACGACTTGTCGCCGGCACCCGTCACGATCACGCAGCGCACCTCGGGATCGTGCTCCGCCGCCTCCAGCGCATCGCCCACGCCTTCGTGGACGAAGCGGTTGACCGCATTGCGCGCCTCCGGCCGGTTGATCGTCACGATCATCACATGGCCATCGCGCTCGACCGTGACCGCATCGTTGCCCAGTTGCGTCATCATCATTCCCTTTTGTTCAGGCCGCCACGCGCGCGGGTGCTTCGATCACCCGGCGGGACAGCAGATCCTCGATGTCGTCGCGCGACAGCCCCAGCCAGTCGGCCAGCACGCCGTCGCTATCCTCGCCGATGCGCGGCGCGGGGTGCTGCCCCGGCTCGGGCAGGCGCGAGCGCGCCGGCGCACCCTCCACCTTGAAGGGGGTGTCGATCAGCGGGTGGCTGACCAGGCGGAACGTGCCGAGCGCCTGGAACTGCGGCGCGTCGGGCAGCTCCACCACGCGCAGCATGTGGCCCGCCGGGACGCCCGCCGCCTGCAACGCCGACGCCGCCTCCGCCGCCGGGCGGGCGCGGGTCCAGTCGGCGAGCGGCTCATCCCCGATCAGCCGGGCGAGCGCGGCGCGGTCGGCATCGTCGCGCGCGGTGACGACCACCCATTCGTCCTCGCCCGCCGCGGGGTATATGCCCCATGGCCCCTCCCGCTCCGGCGGGTCGATCCCGGCCGACTGCGCCGCGATCTGCGCCGCCATATGCCCCAGCATGACCTCCGCCTGGCTGACGCTCGCGGTGCCGCCCCGCCCGGTGCGCCAGCGGCGGATGAGCAGCGCCACCGCCCCCACCGCGCCGACGCGCGCCGCGACATGGTCGGGATAGACGGTGATGCCGTCGGAGAAGCTCTCCGGCTCGCCGTCATAGGTCCATTGCGGCGTCAGGCCCGCGGAGCAGCGCACCAGCGGGCCATAGCCCAGCCGCCGGCTCCACGGCCCGGTCGGCCCGAACGCGGAGCTGTCGACCGCGACCAGCGCCGGGTTGATCGCGGCCAGCCGCTCGCGCGTGAAGCCCAGCCCGTCGAGCGTGCCGGGCTTGAAGTTGGAGAGCAGCACGTCGGCTTCGCGCAGCAGCCGCTCGAACAGCGCCCTGCCCTCGTCCGACTTCAGGTCGATCGACAGCCCACGCTTGTTGCGGTGCCCGGCCGCGAAGGTGATCGAGACGGGCGAATCGTCGCGCGACTGGCGCTGGCCGTCGGGAAAGGCGCCGTTCTCCACCTTCACCACGTCCGCGCCCTGATCGGCGAGCAGCCGGCCCGTCTCCGCGCCGACGACGATGATGCCCATGTCGAGCACCCTGATGCCGGCGAGCGGCCGGTCGGCGGCGGGCACCCGCCACGCCGGGCGCGCCGTGCGGAACGCCGCGCCCGGCTCCGGCACCGGCGCCCCGCCGCGGATGCCAGCGCGCAGGCCGTCGATCTCGATCGTGCCGTCGGGGAAGGTCGCGGTCACGCCCGACGCCACCTCGACCGGCACGAACGCCGTGCGCGCGGTCATCTGCGCGGTCTGCACCGCCTCCGCCAGGTCGAGCAGCCCGGCGCAGGGGATGCCGCGCGCGGCGCCTTCCTCCTCGATCTCGTGGCGGGTCTTGTCGGCCAGGAACCGCGCCATGGCGGGGATCAGGTCGGGCGAGCGGAAGCGGGTCTGGATCTTCTCCCATTCCGGCCCGGCGAACTGCTCGGGCCGCCCCATCCATTCCCACATGCCGCGCCATTGCCGCGGCGCCAGTACACACATCCGGACGAAGCCGTCCGCACACGGGATGATGGGATAGCGATGCCGCTCGTCGACGCGTCCCCGCGACATCTTCCACGCCGGGACGCCCGATTGCGCGCTGCCCGCCACGCCGAAGCCGGGGTCGAGCGCGGCCATCCCGGCCTCCAGCAGCGACAGGTCGACATGGTCGCCGCGCCCGTCGCGCAGCCGCTGGACGAAGGCGACGAGCGCGACATAGGCCGCCTGCACCGCCGCGGTCTGATAGGTCAGCTCGCCCGGCGGCAGCAGCGGCTCGCGATCGGGCAGGCCGGAGCGGGACAGCCCGCCCGACAGCGCATGCAGCACCGCATCGGTCGCCTGCCACCGCGCCCATGGCCCCGACTGACCGAAGTCGCTGACCGACACCACGACCAGCTGCGGGTGCCGCGCGGCGCGGCCGGCGGGATCGAGCGCGAAATGCGCGTCGCTGCCGGGGCGCGTGGTTTCGATCAGCACGTCGGCGTCGGCCAGCAGCGCGTCGAAGGCGGCGTCGGTCGGGTCGAGCGCGGTGGCGCGCTTGCCCAGGTTGTTCGCGACCCACGACAGGCTGGCGCCCGCCAGCATCGGCCCCGCCGCGCGGTCGGGGTCGCCCTCGGGCGGCTCGACGCGGATCACCTCCGCGCCCAGCTCGCCCAGCAGACGCGCGGTGGCGGCGAGCGGCCCCGCCGCCATGTCCACCACACGAAGCCCGGTCAGCGGCAGATCGATCATTGCGGCCATAGGAACTCCCGGCGAGCGGCGCTCTCTCGATAGAATTGCAGGATCGCGCGGTCCTGCGCGGTGTCGCCGGCCGCCTCCACCGCGGCGTGATGCGCGATCAGCGCGTCGGACAGCGCGGCCCATTCGACATCGAGCGCGGTCAGCGTCAGGTCGGTGGCGGGCGCAACCGCGGCGTCCGGCAGCAGCGCGCGCATGGCGGCGATGTCGGCGGCCCGCCACGCCGCGGCGCGCTCGGCCTCCTGCGCCGACAGCAGTCCCAGCAGCCCGGCGACGGTCATCATCGCGCCGCCATAGGCATCCGATGCCTGCACCGCCGCCCCGCTGCCCAGCGCGATCATCGCGGTGCCGGTCAGCACCTCGCCCACGTCGCTCATCGGGGGGCTCATATCCCCGCCTCCAGCTGGGCGGCGATGATCGCGTCCTGCCGCCGCGCGGTGTACCAGCCCGACAGCCCGAGCACCGGATCGGTGCGTCCGCCATCGACGAACTCGCGCCATGCCGAGCTCCAGATCGCGCGCCCCTTGACCGAGCTGAACAGGCTCCACCAGCGCATCGCACGCGGATCGACCGTCAGCCCGCTTTCGCGTTGCCAGATCGCCAGCGCCGCGTCGCGTTTCACCATTCCGCAGACGCTGCCGGGGTCGAAATGGTCCCAGATCGGGTCGAGCGCCCAGCCCAGATCCTCCAGCGGATCGCCCAGATGCGCCATTTCCCAGTCGAACATCGCCAACATCCGCCCGGCGCCGTCGTGCATCATGTTGCCCGAGCGATAGTCGCCGTGCACGATCGCGATGCGCTGCGCGGGCGGCGGCGGCGCGGCGCGCAGCCGGCGGATCGCGGCACGCACGACCGGGATCGGCGCGTCCGCATCGTCGTCGATGACCTTTTCCCAATAATCCAGCGCGATGCGCCACGCGTCGCCGGGCGGCGGTGCGGGGACGTGACGCGCGAGCGGCGTCCCCTCGACCGGCATCGCCGCAAGCCGCCCCAGCGCGCCGAAGAACGCCTCCCCCAAGATCGCGGCATGATCGCCGAACGGCTCGCGGGCGAAGGGGGAGCAGACCTCGCCCCCCTCGACCCGCTCCATGATGAAGAAGGGGCGCTCCAGCTCCGCGCCGCCCGGTTCCAGCGCCACCGCACGCGGCACCGGCACCACGCCGTGCGCGCTTTCATAGGCGCGGAACTCGGTCTCGCTCTCGGTATCGATCAGGCTGCCACCGGGATCGCGGCGCAGGATCAGCTGGTGGCGGGTGTCATCCGCCACCGCATCGAACCGCCACGTCTCGCGGCTGGCACCGCCGGGGATGCGCGCCAGCGCCTCGATCGCGACGGGGGTGTTCCACAGCCGCGAGAGATAGGCCGCGACCTGTTCGGGGTGGAGCGGGGTGCCGGTCATTGCCCGCTCCCGCCACCCATCCGCGTACCGTCATGCCGGGCTTGTCCCGGCATCCAGAGCGCCGCGCGCTGACCGCTGGTGAGGCGCACGGAACCCTGGACCCTGGAACAAGTCCGGGGTGACGGAGCGTGCGTGGCCATCGCGCCGCGAACCACAACGCCCATCACGCCGGGTCCAGCATGCCCGTGAACCCGGACGGCGCATGCGGACCGATCACCAACTGCTCCAGCACGCCCTTGCCGCGGCGCACCTGCCCGTCGGGTCCGGTCATCGTCACCCCGACCGACGCCTGGATGTGGAGATGATGCGGCTGCAGCGGATCGAGGTCGTCGGGCACGAAATCCTCGCGCTCGACGGTCAGCGCCTCGCCGTGGCTGACGCCGTGGCCCCATGTCGGATGGCCGTAGCCCAGCCCCTTCATCATGAAGGTGCGGCCGACGTCGAACGTCACCGTGGTTTCGCCATTGGCATCCTTCAGCACCGCCTCCGCGGTCTGCGCGTAGCGCGAGCCCGGCCGCCAGCCGATGCGGTATTCCGCCGCATCGAAATGATGCTCGTCCTCCGCGCCCCCGCCCTCGGGCCGCCACGTCGCGCGGCGGTTCCAGAAGCGGCCGTGCGCGTCGTCGTTGGTGTGCAGGTACAGGTCGCCCCCCTCCATCACGCAGGGGCTCCACAGCCAGAAGAATTGCGGCGCGATCGCGGGGCTGGGCGGCTGCGCGTCGGGCGCACCGATCGGGCGCACGCCCCAGCTGCGGTCGCGGGTGCCGACCCATCCCGACACGTCGTGGCGCGCGCCGTCGACCTCGACCCAGCCCACGTACCGGCCGTTCTGCGTCAGCCGCGTCACGTCCATCAGCACGCGCGGGCCGTTGCGGCGGGTGAAGCGCGGCTCCTCCTGCGGGAAGGCGCGCCCGGTGAACGTCAGCTCCGCCCTCACCCCCTCGCTCGCCGCATCGACGGTGATGCGCAGGACCTTGAGCGGCTCGACCACCTCGATCCGGATCGGGCCGACCTGCGTGTCCATCCGCTCCATGCCCAGCCCGCGGCTGGCATGCAGGTTCACCTGCCGCCCGCCCATCAGCCAGCAGAAGCTGGCGTCGATCACGTTGATGTGCGGATAGACCCCCATCGCCACCGCCAGGAAGCCGTCGTCGCCGACCCCGGGCGCGTAGCCGTTGAAATAATAGCGGTCGTAGAAATTGCGGTCGGTCCCCGCATAGGCCACCGGCTCCGCCGTCTGGTGGATCGGATAGTCGTCGCCCTTGGTCAGCACCATGCACGCTCTCCCGCCGACGGTCTGTCGCCGCGCCCCCGCATGGTTGGACCAGCGGCAGGGCGGGTGTCAACGCCGAGATAACTTTAGTTACGTGAAATTTGGTTGGACAGCCAATTTTCGATCGGCGCCGATGGCGGTCGTTTCGCGCCCGGCGATACGCGACCGTACCGAAGGCACGCGGGCTGCCCGATGGCCGGCCGGCGCGCTTTTCTCCGCCCGCCCGACCCGCTATTCCCGCCTTCAACGGTCGCTTGCGATGACTGTCCTATCCCTGTAAAACAGTCGGCAACCATGCGCCCCGATCCCTTCGAAAACGGCCGCGTCCGCTACAATCACGCGCCGGGCGACACGCCCGCCACGCCGCTGCCGTCGTTCGGCGACTGGCACGACGCCGCCCCGCCCCCGTCCGATCCCTATTCCGGCCGATCCGGAGGGGGCGGCGGCGGCGACGAGCCGCCACGCCGCCCGCGCTGGCGCTTCGCCGGTGCCGGCGTCGGGGGCTGGATCGTGCGCGGGATCGCCGCGGTCATCGTCCTGTTCGTCGTCGCGGTCGTGTGGCTGGCGGTCACCGCGCCGCTGTCGCGGTCGCTCAAGCCGCCCACGCCGCCGTCGATCACCCTGACCGCCGCGGACGGCACCCCGATCGCGCGGCGCGGCGCGATCATCGGCGCGCCCGTCGATGCCGCCACCCTGCCCCCGCACGTGCGCGAGGCGTTCATCGCGATCGAGGATCGCCGCTTCTACTCGCACTGGGGGATCGACCCGCGCGGGATCGCGCGCGCGGCCTGGGCCAATGTCGGATCCGGCGGAGTGCGTCAGGGCGGCAGCACGATCACGCAGCAGCTGGCGAAGAACGCCTTCCTCGATTCGGATCGCACCGCCGCGCGCAAGATCCGCGAGGTCATGATCGCCTTCTGGCTGGAGGCGTGGCTGACGAAGGACGAGATCCTCTCGCGCTATCTCTCCAACGTCTATTTCGGCGACAACGTCTACGGCATCACCGCCGCGTCGAAACATTATTTCGGGCGTACCCCGCAGAAACTGAACATCGGCCAGGCGGCGATGCTCGCCGGGCTGGTGAAGGCGCCGTCGCGGCTGGCCCCCACCGGCAATCTGAAGGGTGCGCGCGCACGCCAGGCGGTGGTGGTCGGCGCGATGGTCGACGCCGGCTTCCTGACGCAGCGCGAGGCCGACCGCGTCCAGCCGCAGCGCGTGCTGGCCGACCGGCCCGAGACGCTGCCGACCGGCACCTATTTCGCCGACTGGGTGCTCCCCTCCGCGCGCGAGGTGGCGGGCGATGCCGGCGCCGATGCGACCGTGCGCACCACACTGGACCGCACGATGCAGGCGACCGCGGAGCGCGTCGTGCGGCAGGCCGGGCTGCGGCAGGCGCAGGCCGCGCTGGTCGCGATGAAGCCCGATGGCGAGGTCGTGGCGATGGTCGGCGGGCGCGACTATCGCGCCAGCCCGTTCAACCGCGCGGTGCAGGCCAGGCGCCAGCCGGGCTCCACCTTCAAGCTGTTCGTCTATCTCGCCGCGCTGCGCGCCGGGCTCCATCCCGATACCGTCCGCGACGATTCGCCGGTCGAGATCGCGGGGTGGAAGCCCAAGAACGACGACGGCCGCTATCTGGGGCCGATCACGCTGCAGCGCGCCTTCGCCCGCTCCAGCAACGTCGTCGCGGCGCGGCTGACGCAGGAAGTGGGCGTGCGCAACGTCATCAAGACCGCGCGCGACCTGGGCATCACGACGCCGATCCCGAACGAGGCGACGATCGGCCTCGGCACCGCGGAGGTCTCGCTGCTGGAGCTGACGTCCGCCTATGCCGCGGTCGCCGCGGGGCGCTATCCGGTGGTGGCGCGCGGGGTCGAGGGCAATCGCAGCGCCAGCTGGTACGAGGCGATCGCAGGCCGCGACCGGGCGATGCCGGGCAACATCCGCGACGAGATGAAGCAGCTGCTGGGCTCCTCGATCCGCGGCACCGGGCGCGATGCCAACCTGCCGGTGCAGGCGTTCGGCAAGACCGGCACCAGCCAGGGCGGGCGCGATGCGTGGTTCATCGGCTTCGCGGGCGACCTGGTGGTGGGCGTATGGGTCGGCAACGACGACAGCACCCCCAATCCCGGGCTCCACGGCGGCGGCATCCCGGCGCAGATCTGGCGGCAGTTCATGATGAGCGCGCTCAACATCCCCGTCGTCGTCGCGCCGATCGACGACGAGGACATGGCCCCGATCGACAATGTCATCGACGCCTTCGGCGAGGATGTCGGCGGTCAGGTGCAGGACGCGCTGCAGGGCGCGCCCGAGCAGCTGGACCAGGCGGTCGACCGCCTGCGCGATCTGGGCATCGAGCTGCCCAATCCGCCCGCCCCGCGGGGACCGCGCGAGCGGGTGCCGCTCGACCGCGCGCCCGACGAGCGCGACCTGCCGCCCGACGACGGCTTCTGACGCACGGGGATTTCGACGGGACGATTCGGACACGAAAGCGACACCTGACGTCTGCGTCCGGTTGACCGGGGCGCTGTTGCGGCGCAGCAATACCCGCCATGAGCACGCTGCCCCCGATCACGAACAATCCCGATGTCCGCTATCTCGGCCGCGTGCTGGGCGATGTGATCCGCGCCTATGGCGGCGACAAATTGTACGAGCGGACCGAGGCGATCCGCTCCGCCTCCGTCGAGCGGCACCGCGGCAACCACGATGCGCGCCCCGACGCGGAGCTGGGCACGCTCGACCTCGACGAGACGCTCGATTTCGTCCGCGGCTTCATGCTGTTCTCGATGCTCGCCAATCTGGCGGAGGACCGGCAGGGCATCGCCGCGGAGGAAGGCGCCGACCTCGCCGCCGCGCTCGCCCGGCTGGAGGCCGCGGGGATCGGCCGCGATCAGGTGATGGCGCTGCTGGGCGACGGGCTGATCGCGCCGGTGCTGACCGCCCACCCGACCGAGGTGCGGCGCAAGAGCATGATCGACCACCGCAACCGCATCGCGCAGCTGATGGCGATGCGCGACCGCGGGGTGGAGGCGACCCCGGACGGCGACCAGGTGGACGAGGCGATCGTGCGCCAGGTCGCTTTGCTGTGGCAGACCCGCGTGCTGCGGCGCGAGCGGCTGTACGTGGTGGACGAGGTCGATACCGCGCTCAGCTATCTGCGTGATGTGTTCCTGCCGGTCATCCCCGCGCTCTATCAGCGGTGGGACCGCGCGATGGGCGAGCGCGTGCCCGCCTTCCTGCGGCCGGGCAGCTGGATCGGCGGCGACCGCGACGGCAACCCCTTCGTCACCGCGGACAGCTTGCGCACCGCGCTCGCCAAGGCGGCGCAGGCGGTGCTGGGCTATTACCTGGACCAGCTGCACGCGATGGGGGCGGAGCTGTCGATCTCCGCGGGCCATGCGACGGTCGATGCCGGCGTCCTGGAACTGGCGGAGGCGAGCGGCGATGTCGCCGAGAGCCGCAGCGACGAGCCGTATCGCCGTGCGCTGTCGGGCATCTATGCACGCGTCGCCGCGACCTACCGGCAACTGACCGGGCAGCCCGCGCCGCGTCCGGGGCATCTGGCGGGCGAGCCCTATCCCGATCCCGCCGCGCTGCGGGCCGATCTGGTGACGATCGCGCGACCGCTGGGGGCGGACGGCGGCGGCCTGCTGGGCACCGGCGGCGCGATCGGCCGGCTGATCCGCGCGGTCGAGGTGTTCGGCTTCCACCTCGCCACGCTCGATCTGCGCCAGAACAGCGCGGTGCATGAGCAGGTGGTCGCGGAGATGCTCGCCAAGGCCGGCGTGTGCGACGATTACACCGCGCTCGGCGAGGAGGCGCGCGTCATGCTGCTGCGGCAGGAACTGGCGACGCCGCGCCCGCTGACCAGCCGGTTCGCGCATTATTCGGAGGACACCGCGTCCGAACTGGCGATCGTGCAGGCGGCGGCCGACGCGCATGCCGCCTACGGCCCGGCGTGCATCCGCCAGTATATCGTGTCGATGACGAAGTCGGTGTCGGACCTTCTGGAGGTGCACCTGCTCCTGAAGGAAGTCGGCCTGTACCAGCCTGCGAACGGGGAAGCGGCGTCCGCCGCCGTGATGGCCGTGCCGCTGTTCGAGACGATCGAGGATCTGGAGGCCGCGCCCGCGATCATGACCGAATGGTTCGCGATCCCGGAGGTGCGCGCGATCGCGCGCGCCCGCGGGCATCAGGAGGTGATGATCGGCTATTCGGACAGCAACAAGGACGGCGGCTACCTGACCTCGACCTGGCAGCTGTCGCGCGCCTCGACCGCGCTGCGCCCGGTGTTCGAGGCGGCGGGCATCGGCATGCAGCTGTTCCACGGCCGCGGCGGCGCGGTGGGGCGCGGCGGCGGCAGCAGCTTCGCCGCGATCCGCGCACAGCCGCCGGGGACGGTGCAGGGGCGCATCCGCATCACCGAACAGGGCGAGGTGATCGCGGGCAAATACGGCACGCGCGAGAGTGCCACGACCAATCTGGAGGCGATGGCCTCGGCCACGCTGCTCGCCAGCCTGGAGCCGGCGCATCTGTCGAACGGCGACAACGCCACGTTCGCGGCGGCGATGGACTGGCTGTCCGACGCCGCGTTCCGCGCCTATCGCGGGCTGGTGTACGAGACGGAGGACTTCCGTACCTTCTTCCGCCAGATGACGCCGATCGCGGAGATCGCCGGGCTCAAGATCGGCAGCCGCCCGGCCAGCCGCAAGAAATCCGACGCGATCGAGGACCTGCGCGCCATCCCCTGGGTGTTCAGCTGGGCACAGGCGCGCGTGATGCTGCCGGGCTGGTACGGCGTGGGACAGGCGATCGCCGGGTTCGAGGACCGCGCGCTGCTGAAGGACATGGCGCAGGGCTGGCCGCTGTTCGCCGCGACGCTGGCGAACATGGAGATGGTGCTCGCCAAGTCCGACATGGGGATCGCGGAGCGCTATGCCGGGCTGGTCGAGGACGCGGCGCTTCGCGACCATGTCTTCGGTCGCATCCGCGACGGCTGGCGCCAGACGCACGACGGGCTGCTGGAGGTGACGGGGCAGGCGCATCTGCTGGAGAAGCACGCCGCGCTCGACGCCTCGATCCGGCTGCGGCTGCCCTATATCGAGCCGCTCAACCTGCTCCAGATCGAGCTGATGAAGCGCCACCGTGCGGGCGAGGACGACGAGCGCGTGCGCCACGGCATCCTGCTGTCGATCAACGCGATCGCGACCGCGCTGCGCAATTCGGGGTGACGCGCGCCGGAAGTTGACAAAGTTTACGCCACGTCGGCGTCGAAACCGCTTCCCCGCGATGCGCCGGACCGGGCGCTGGCGGTGAGAATGGGGGACGACGCGGAGAAAGAGCGTCCGGACGATGACAGATGCGGGGCGTGTAGGACAGCGGCTTTCGGGGTTACGTCCCGTTTTGCCGTCGTGGGCGGGCGGTTTCGGGATGGGGTGAACGGGAACACGTTTCGGGACGCCGAGGCGGGCGGGCTTCAGTCGGTTGGGTTTTGGAGCCATGTCTCCCGTAACGGGTTCGTTTATGGGAACTGGCTCCATCGGTACAGATCGGGCTATCCCGCCCTCATGGTTTTACCGATCATCTCGTTTGACGGTCCCGTCTGGCGCCTGTTGCCGAAAGGGCTAGCGGCCCAACCTGCAATTCCGGCCTCTGCCCCGGAGGGACGCTTTCATCATTCCGGACAGGTCGCCGCCTATGCTTCCCTCAGTGCAGAAGGAGCAATCGTCGCGATCCAACGCTACTTGCGGGATGGTGTCGAACGCGTGCTGATCCCAATGCGTTTGACGGCAGCACGGGTGGTCGATGCGCGAGGTATGCCATCGGCCTCAATCGTCTGGCAGGACCTGAGAAGCGCCGGCGAGCATTCGCCCACCTGGCTGTTTTCGGATGAGGCACGGAATTTGGGGGCAGATGCGATGCTCTACTCCTCGCGATCCCGGCCCGATCTTTCGCACGTCGTCGTGTTCAGGCCGGAATGCCTGAACACGTTCGGAGAAGCATCCGATCATATCGCGCGATGACGTTCGGCCCCAAGCGCAAAGGCGCTTTCCCATTTCACCATCCCATACGGGACATCCCCGCGGCGTAGCCTCCCCTCACCCCTCCAGTGATTTCGATGCCTGTTCAAACAGGTCCTTGCTGATACCCGGGGCCGACACGATCCGCTCCAGCTGCGCGCGCATCAGCGCGGCGCGCGCCGGGTCGAAGCGGCGCCAGCGGCCGAGCGGGGGGAGCAGCTTCGCCGCGGTCTGCGGGTTGAGCGCGTCGAGCGCCAGCAGCTGGTCGGCGAGCCAGACATAGCCCGCGCCGCCCGCGGCGTGGAAGGCGCGCTGGTTCACCGCGAACGCCCCGACCAGCGCGCGCGCGCGATTGGGGTTGGCGAGCGTGAAGTCGGGATGCTCGGCCAGTTCCGCCACCAGCCGCGGCGTATCGGCGCGGCTCGACAGCGCCTGCGTCTGGAACCATTTGTCGAGCACCAGCGCGTTACCGGCATAGCGATGGTAGAAGATGTCGAGCGCGGCATCGCGCTCCGCCGAGGTGCCGCCCGCCAGCGCGGTGAGCGCCCCCTGCCGGTCGGTCATATTGTCCGCGCCCTCGAATTGCGCATAGGCGAGCGCGGCGGCGTCCGCGGCGCCCGATGCCGCGACATAGCCGAGCGCGACGTTGCGCAGGCGGCGCACGCCCTTGTCCCCGGGCGTATAGGCATAGGGACGGATCGTCGCCGGGTCGCACGCCGCGCGCCAGCGGGCGTCGAGCGCGCGGGCCATGTCGCGGCGCAGCGCCTCGCGCGCCTGGAAGATCGCCTCCGGATCGACGCTCGACAGCTGGTCGCCGATGAAGCTCTCCGCGGGCAGCAGCACCGCCTCCGCGACGAACGCGCGGTCCAGCCCGGTATCGTCGAGCGCATCGTCCAGCGTGTCCGCGACCGCCCGGATCACCGGGTCATGGTCCGCCTCCCCCTCGATCGTGGCGGCGACCAGCGTGTCAAGCATCAGCTGCTGCATCGCCTCGTACCGGGCGAAGGGATCGTCGTCGTGCCGCGCCAGGAAGGCGAGGTCGGCGGCGGAGCGGTCGCTTTCCACCACCACCGGCGCGGAGAAGCCGCGGTTGAGCGAGACGACCGGGCGCTCGGTCACGGTCTCGAACGTGACGCTGGCGTAGGATTCGCAGAGGACGAACAGCTGCTCGTCGCTCAGCGGCTGGCCCGTCTCCGCGCCGAACAGGCGTAGCTTCAGGGGCAGCACCTGCGGCGACTTGTTCGACTGGCCGGGCGTGTCGGGCACCTTCTGCGCCAGGTTCAGCGTCGCGCGCCCGCTCCCCGGCTGATGCTCCAGCGTGGCGGAGACGCGCGGGGTGCCGGCCTGGCTGTACCACAGCCGGAACTGCGACAGGTCGATGTCGCCGGCCTCCTCCATGCAGCGCACGAAATCCTCGCACGTCGCGGCGGTGCCGTCGAACCGCTCGAAATACAGATCGGTGGCGGCGCGGAAGCGCTGCGCCCCCAGCATCGTCGCCATCATGCGGATCAGCTCCGCGCCCTTGTTATAGATGGTGGCGGTGTAGAAGTTGCTGATCTCGATATAGCTTTCCGGGCGCACGGGGTGCGCCAGCGGTCCGGCGTCCTCCGGGAACTGCGCCGCGCGAAGCGCGCGCACATCCTCGATCCGGCGCACCGCAGGCGATCCCTGATCGGCGGAGAAGCCCTGATCGCGATAGACGGTGAAGCCTTCCTTCAGGCTCAGCTGGAACCAGTCGCGGCAGGTGATGCGGTTGCCCGACCAATTGTGGAAATATTCGTGCGCCACCACCGCGGCGATGGCGTCGTAATCGTAATCGGTCGCGGTGTCGGGATCGGCCAGGATGTAGCGGCTGTTGAAGATGTTCAGCCCCTTGTTCTCCATCGCGCCGAAATTGAAATCGTCGACCGCGACGATGTTGAACACGTCCAGGTCATATTCGCGGCCATAGACGCGCTCGTCCCACGCCATCGACAGCTTCAGCGCGGCGAGCGCGTGGTCGGTCTTCGCCGCGTCGGCGGCGCGCACCCAGATGCCGAGTTGCACCGTCCGCCCGGACCGGGTGACGAACGTATCGCGGTTGACCGTCAGCTCGCCCGCCACCAGCGCGAACAGGTACGACGGCTTGGGCCAGGGATCGTGCCACTCCGCCCAGTGCGTGCCGTCGTCGCCGTCGCCCGACGCCACCGGATCGCCGTTGGCGAGCAGGACGGGGAAGCGCGCCTTGTCCGCGCTCATCCGCACGCGGTAGGTCGCCAGCACGTCGGGGCGGTCGGGGAAATAGGTGATGCGGCGGAAGCCCTCCGCCTCGCATTGCGTGCACAGGTTGCCGCCCGACGCATACAGCCCCATCAGCTGGGTATTGCGGTCCGGTGCGATGACCACCTCGGTCTCGACCACATGCGCGTCGCCGGTCAGCGGGATCACCAGCTGCTCGCCGTCGAGCGTCCAGTCGTCGACCGCGACGCCGTCGACCGTCACCGCCAGCGGTTCCTGCCCGGCGCCGTCGAGCCGCAGCGGCGCGGCATGCGCGCCGCCGCGCACCACCTCCAGCCGGGCGCGCACCCGCGTGGCCGACGGATCGAGCGCGAAGTCGAGCGCGACCTGCGGCACCAGCCACTCGGGCGGCGCATAGTCGCTGCGCCGCGTGACGGCAGGAAGGGCGGGGGTGGAGCGAGCGTCGGCCATGAACGGGGGTATAGACCGGCGGGCGTGCGGTTCCCACCGTGGAGTTGGAAGGCACGTGCTTTCCCGCAGCACCCGTCACCCCGGACGGAGGGGAAATGCGCACGTTCAATCCATCGGGCTTTCCGGCTAGGGTGCCACGATGGTTCGCATGCTTCCGCTCGCCCTCGCCCTCCTCGCCACCCCGGCCCTGGCCCAGACCGCCCCCCAGACGGCCCCCCAGACCCCCGCCTCCCTCCCCGCCGATCAGGCGGCGATGAAGGCGCATGTCATGTTCCTCGCCTCCGATGCGATGCGCGGGCGCGATGCGGGGTCGGGAGAATATGACATCGCCGCGCAATATGTCGCGGCGCAATTCTACGCCGCCGGACTGCGCCCGATGGGCGACGACGGCGGCTATCTGCAGGCGGTAAAGCTGCTCGGCTACAAGCCCGCGGGCGAGGGCATGCTGAGGTGGACGCCCGCCGGCGGCGCGGCGCGCCCGCTCGTCTTCGGCAGCGATTACATCCCCGCCGCCGATCCCGGTGCGGCGACGACGCGGATCGCGGCCCCGGTGGTCTTCGTCGGGCACGGGCTGGAGGCGCCGGCCTACGGCCTCGACGCGTATCGCGGCATCGACGTGCGCGGGAAGATCGTCGCCTATGTCGGCGGCGCGCCCGCCGGGCTGCCGAGCGAGGTGGCGGCGACCTTCGGCGGGGCGGACGCGCGGCTGCGCGCGGCGGCGGCGCACGGCGCGGTGGGGGCGATCGCGCTCGCCGACCTGCGCGCGGCGTCGCGCGGCTCGCCGACCTTCGCCGCGACGAAGGATGGGTTCGCGGGCGAGCGGGTGACCTGGGCGACCCCGGCGGGCGTCGGCGGGGGCGGCGTGCCGATCCCGCTGCTCGCCACGCTGTCGCCCGCGGGCGCGGCCAAGCTGTTCGGCGCGCGCTGGCCGCTGGTGCGACAGGCGGGACGGATGGTGAAGCCCGTCGAGGCGAAGGGGACGCTGGCGGTGGACACCGCCACCACCTTCCGCCCCTTCGCCAGCAGCAACGTGGTGGGGATGCTGCCCGGCAGCGACCCCGCCCTCGCCAAGGAAGTCGTCGTCCTCTCCGCCCACCTCGACCATGTCGGCGTGGGCAAGCCGGTCGACGGCGACGCGATCTACAACGGCGCGCTCGACGACGCGATCGGCATCGCCAGCCTGATCGAGGAGGCGAAGCGCTTCAAGGCGGCGGGCACCGCGCCGAAGCGCAGCATCCTGTTCCTCGCCGTCACCGCGGAGGAAAAGGGGCTGGTCGGCAGCGACTGGTTCGTCAACCATCCCCCGGTGCCGATCGCCGATGTGGTCGCGGACGTGAACCTCGACATGCCGGTGCTGACCTATCCGTTCCAGGACATGATCGCGTTCGGCGGCGACCGCTCCACGCTGGGCCCGATCATCGCGCGCGCCACCGCGGCGCTGGGCGTCACGCTGTCCCCCGATCCGATCCCGGAGATGTCGATCTTCGTGCGGTCGGACCATTACAATTTCGTGCGCAAGGGCGTGCCCTCGATCTTCCTCTGGCCGGGGATGAAGGGGCCGGGCAAGGCCGCGTTCGAGGCGTTCATGTCGCGCTGCTATCATCGCCCGTGCGACGATCTGTCGCAGCCGATCCTGTGGGATCAGGGCGTCCGCTTCGTCGACGCCAACTACCGCATCGCACGCGAGATCGCCGATGCGGCCGATCGCCCGCGGTGGAACAAGGGGGATTATTTCGGCACGCTGTATGGTGGGCCGATGGCGAAGTGAGCGACCGTCACCGCGGGCTCGACCCGGGACTTGTGTTGTCACCCCGGACTTGTTCCGGGGTCCAGGGTTCCGGCAGGACGACGAAAGAGGATGACATGACACGGCTGTTCGTCTTCGGCCTCGGCTATGCCGCCGGCGCGATCGCCGACGCCGCGGGCGACGCGGTGCTGGCGACGACACGCGACGGGCGCGGCGGCACGATCCGCTTCGACGACGCGGATGCGGTGCGCGCCGGCGTGGCGGCGGCGACGCATGTGCTGTCCTCCGTCCCCCCGGACGAAGGGGCGGGCGATCCCGTACTGGCGCGCTACGGCGACCTGCTGGCGGGGCGGTGGCTCGGCTATCTGTCCTCCACCGGCGTGTACGGCGATACCGGCGGCGCATGGGTGGACGAAAGCGCCCCCGCCGACCGCGGCCGGCGCCCCGCGCGCAATGCGGCGGACGCGGCCTGGCTGGTGCTGGGCGCGCGCGTGTTCCGGCTGCCGGGCATCTACGGCCCCGCGCGATCCGCGCTGGACCGCGTGGCGGAGGGCAAGGCGAACCGCACCGGGGTGGCGGGGCAGGTGTTCAGCCGCGTCCATGTCGTCGATATCGCCAGCGGGGTGGTGGCGGGGTTCGACGCGCCGCCGGGCGCCTACAATCTCTCCGACGACCTGCCCGCGCCGCAGGACGCGGTGATCGAGCATGCCGCACGCCTGCTCGGCGTCGCGGCGCCCGATATCGTGCCGCTCACCGCGCTCAGCCCCGCCGCGCGCGCGTTCCATGCGGAGAACCGCCGCGTCGCCAATGGCAAGGCGAAGCGGGTGCTCGGCTGGCGCCCGCGCTACCCCGATTATCTCGCCGGCCTGCGCGCGCTGAGCGCCACGACCAGCCCGACCCCCGCCAGCGCCGCGCCGCCGATCGCCAGCGGCGACCAGCGATAGCCCTCCAGCAGCGTCGACAGCAGCATCGCGATCACCGGCACGATCACGCCGTTATACGCCGCCTTCGCCGGCCCGATCGCGCGGATCACGCGAAAATAGAGCGTGAAGGCGAGGCTGGAGGCGACGATGCCCAGGTACAGCACCCCCGCGATATAGGACGGGCGCGGGTCGAACACCGGCGGCCCGGTCGTGATCCACGCCCAGGCGCCGTCGAGCGCCGCGCCGATCAGCATCGCGGTAGCCAGCGTCGGCACCATCGGATAGCGGGTCGCGGTCTTCGTCGCCTGCATGATATTGGCCGACGACGCCGAGACGATCGCACACAGGGTGAGCGCGATCCCGATCAGCGTGCGATCCGCCGCGGTGGGATCGGCGCGCGCCTCCTGCACGAACAGCAGCCCCGCGCCCGCCATCGCGATCGCCGATCCGATCGCCAGCTGCCGCCCCAGCCGCTGACCCAGGAAGATGCGCGCCATCAGCGCATTGGGGATCAGCAGCAGCGCGAAGACGACCGCCACCAGCCCGGAGGTGATATATTGCTCCGCGCGGTAGACGAAGTTGAAGTTGAGCACGAACTGGAACAGCCCGAGCAGCGCCGCGAACCGCCAGAACGCGGCATCGCGCGTCACCACCTCGCGCCGTGTCCATGTCACCGCCTGCAACACGACGCCCGCGACGACGAAGCGATAGCAGACCGACCAGCTCGGCGGCACCACGCCCAGCTGGTGGCGGATGACGATCCACGTCGATCCCCAGATCATGACGACCGTGAAGAACGGGATCAGCACCGCCGCCCGGGTGCTGTTGGGGCGATCCTGCATCCCGGTCAAAGCGCCGCGATGGCGTCGGCCAGCGGGCGGATGACGTCCTCGCGCTGGTTCCAGCTGATGACCAGCCGCGCCTCGCCCGGCCCCCAGTCGTAGAAATCGAACCCCTTCGCCCGCAGCGCCGCGGCCTCCTGCGGGGTGACGCGCAGGAACACCTCGTTCGCCTCGACGCCGTGGACCAGCCGCCCGCCCGCCGCCTGCGCCAGCATCGCCGCGCCCGCGTTGCTGGCACGTGCGCAGTCGAGCCACACGTCGTCGTCGAGCATCGCGAACAGCTGCGCGGCGAGATAGCGCCCCTTCGACAGCAGCAGCCCGGCGCGCTTGCGGCGGAACAGCGTGTCCTCGGCGAGTTCGGGACGGAAGAACACGAGCGCCTCCGCGTTCATCCCCCCGTTCTTGACGAAGCCGAAGCTGAGCGCATCGACGCCCGCGCGCCACGTCAGGTCCGCGGGATGCGCGCCGGTCGCCGCCACGGCATTCGCGAACCGCGCGCCGTCGAGGTGGAAGCCGAGCCCGCGAGCCTTCGCGACGTCGCCGATCGCGGCGGTTTCGTCGGGGGTGTACACGCGGCCATATTCGGTCGCGTTGGTGATCGAGATCGCGTGCGGGCGCTGCTGGTGCACGTCGTAGCGCGCGAGGCCGAGCACCGCCTCCGCCGTGCCCGGCGTCATCTTCGCGCCATCGCCGTCGGCCAGCATCAGCTTGGCGCCGTGGGTGTAGAATTCGGGCGCGCCGCATTCGTCGTTCTGGATATGCGCGTCGCGGTGGCACACGACCGCGCCGTGCGGCGGGCACAAGGCGGCGAGCGCGAGGCAGTTGGCGGCGGTGCCGCTGGGCACCCAGAGCGCGCGGACGGGCGTGTCGAACAGGTCGGAGAAGCGCTCGTCCAGCCGCTTCGACCAGCGGTCGCCGTCATAGGCGGTGTCGAGTTCGTCGGCGGCGGCCATGGCGCGCAGCACCGCGGGATGGACCGGGGCGGCATTGTCGGAAAAGAAGCGCATCACCGCGCTGTCGGACAGGGCGCGCGGCAGGTCAATATCGCTGACGTTGTCGGCGAGCAGGTGGATCCAGCCTGACATCGCCGAGGCAGATCGTCCTGCTGATCGTCACCCCGGGCTTGACCCGGGGTCCCGCTTCTTCCGCCACGTCGCCCAAGAACAGCGGGACCCCGGGTCAAGCCCGGGGTGACGAAGAAACGCTTCGATCCGCATCCTATTTCGTCGCGTTGCCGACCGGCTCGTCCGCCGGGGTGGGCAGGTCGGTATCCCGCAGCTCGCGCGCGCGTTCGCGCTCGTCGCTGGTCACGCTGCCGTCGTGGTTGGCGTCCTGCGCGTCGAAGCGCGCCAGCATCCACGTGCTCCATTCCTCGTTGGAGATCGCGCCGTTGCGATCGCGATCGATCTCGTCGAAGCGCGCCTGCAACCTCTTGGGCAGTTCGTTGCGCGTCAGCTTGTCGTCCTGATTGACGTCCAGCCGGCGGAAGCGGCGCTCCACCACCCCGCCGAAGTCGAGCCGCGACATCACGAACGGCGGCACGTAATTGGCCAGCACCTCGTCGTTCGCCTGCGCCGTCTCCGGCTCGCCGCGCGAGCAGGCGGCCAGCGCCAGCGCGCTCACCGCCACCATCATCATTCTCATGCCCGTGCGGCCCCTTGCTCAAGCTTCCAGTTCGACGTCCCAGTAGAGCCAGTCGCGCCACGTGGCATGCAGATAATTCGGCGGGAAGCGGCGGCCGTGCTCCTGCAGCTGCCAGCTGGTCGGGCGGATCGGCTCGATCGGCAGCGGCATCGCCGCCTGCCGCGGGGTGCGCCCGCCCTTCCTCAGGTTGCACGGCGCGCAGGCGGTGACGACATTCTCCCACGTCGTCCGCCCGCCCTGCGCGCGCGGAATGACATGGTCGAACGTCAGCTCGCGCGCCGCGCTGCCGCAATATTGGCAGGCGAAGGTATCGCGCAGGAACAGGTTGAACCGCGTGAAGGCCGGGAATTGCGACGGCTTCACGAACTGCTTCAGCGCGATGACCGAGGGCAGTTGCATCGTGCGCGTCGGGCTGCGCACCTCGCGCTCGTAATGCGCGACGATGTCGACGCGGTCGAGGAACACAGCCTTCACCGCGGTCTGCCACGGCCAGATGCTCAGGGGATAATAGGACAACGGCGTGTAATCGGCGTTCAGCACCAGGGTCGGACAGCTGTCCGGGTGCCGGATCAGGTCGGGATGGAACACGTGTCGACGTCCCCCTCTCTTTCCGCTCTTGCGCACGCCGCCTGTCGCGCAGCGGCGTGACGGCATGATGACAGCTGGGGTGATGGGGTCAAGGCTTCGAGGGGAAGGGGCTTGGGGGGTTCGGACTGGCGGCGGCGGGGCGAGTGTGGCAGCAGGGAAGCAGCTATGTCGCCCTCACCCTTCCCACCGCCTGCGGCGGCGGGCTCCTTCCCTCTCCTGGCGGGAGAGGGAAGGAGCGGCGGAGCCGCGGAAGGGTGAGGGCGACGACCTCTGAATCCTGGAACCATCATGTCGACCCACTCCGCCCGCCTCGCCGCCCTCCGCGACCAGCTGTCGCGCGACCGGCTCGACGGCTTCGTCGTCCCCCTCACCGACGAGCATATGAGCGAGTATGTCGGCGCCTATGCGCAGCGGCTCGCCTGGCTGACCGGGTTCCAGGGGTCCGCCGGCACCGCCGTCGTCCTGCCGCAGGAGGCAGCGATCTTCACCGACGGCCGCTACACGATCCAGGTCCGCGAGCAGGTGTCCGCCGACGACTGGCAGTTCGTCGGCGTCCCCGACACCAGCGTCGCCGCCTGGCTGGGCGAGCATGCCGCGGACGGCGCGCGGATCGGCTACGACCCCTGGCTCCACACCCGCGCCTGGGTCGAGGAGGCGCGCGCCGCGCTGGCGACGGTCGGGGCGACGCTGGTCGCGGTCGACGGCAATCCGGTCGACGCGATCTGGCCCGACCGCCCCGCCCCCTCCGACGCGGCGCTGACCGTCCAGCCCGACGCCGTCGCCGGCCGCTCGTCCGCCAGCAAGCGCGCCGAGGTCGCCGACTGGCTGGGCGAGGTCGGCGCGGATGCCGCGGTCGTCGCCGCGCTCGATTCGATCGCCTGGCTGCTCAACGTCCGCGGCGCGGACGTGTCGCGCACCCCGGTCGCGCTCGCTTATACGATCGTCCATGCCGACGGCACCGCCGACCTGTTCGTCGCGCCCGAGAAGATGACGCCGCAGGTCGCCGAGCATCTGGGCAACGCCGTGCGCGTCCACGACCGCGCCGCCTTCGCCCCCGCGCTGTCGCAGCTGGCGGGCAAGCGCGTCGCGATCGACCCCGGCTTCGCCGTGTCGGCGATCTTCGATGCGGTGGAGCGGGCCGGCGGCACCGCGCTGGCATTGCGCGATCCGATCGTGCTGGCGAAGGCGACCAAGAACCCGGTCGAGATCGCGGGCCACCGCGCCGCCTCGATCCGCGACGGCGCCGCGCTGTCGCGCTTCCTGCGCTGGATCGCGGACGAGGCGCCCAAGGGGGGACAGACCGAGCTGTCCGCCGCCGCGCGCCTCCACGCCTTCCGCCAGGAGACGGGGGTGCTCAGGGACCTGAGCTTCGACGCCATCTCCGCCACCGGCCCGCACGGCGCGATCCCGCATTACCACGTCACCGACGAATCGAGCCTGCCGATCGAGCCGGGCCAGCTGTATCTGATCGATTCGGGCGGCCAGTATCAGGACGGCACCACCGACGTGACCCGCGTCGTCCCGATCGGCACGCCGACCGCGGAGATGCGCGACCGCTTCACCCGCGTGCTCAAGGGGCATATCGCGCTCGCCACCGCGGTCTTCCCGCGCGGCACCTGCGGCGCACAGCTCGACGCGCTCGCCCGCGCGCCGCTGTGGCAGGCCGGGCTCGATTTCGCGCACGGCACCGGCCACGGCGTCGGCAGCTTCCTGTCGGTCCACGAAGGCCCGGCGCGGATCGCCAAGCCCACGTACGGCGGCCCCGCCCCGTTCGAGCCGCTGCTGCCCGGCATGATCCTCTCCAACGAGCCGGGCTATTACAAGGCGGGCGAGTACGGCATCCGGATCGAGAACCTGCTGCTGGTGGTCGAGCGGGCGATCGACCGCGGCGAGGCGGTGATGCTGGCGTTCGAGACGCTGACGCTGGCGCCGATCGACCGCGACCTGATCGAGGCCGCCCTATTGACGGACGACGAGCTGTCGTGGCTCAATGCCTATCACGCCCGGGTGGCCGCGGAACTGGCACCGGCGCTGGGCGCGGAGGACGCAGCATGGCTCGCATCAAGGTGTTCGCCCGTCGCACGCTGATCCTGGCCGGATTCGCCGGGCTGATGGGGGCCGCGTCGCTCGGCACCTGGGCCGGGATCGCCGCCGCCTTCAGCCTGGGCCATTATGCGGCGTCCGCCCCGTAGCGGACGCCCGATCGTCCGCTGCGACGCGGGCGCCCTCCCGGCTCTGCGCTTTACGGCGCTTCAGGTTCTCGCGCAGTTGCGCCGCCAGTCGTTCGGCGCGTTCGTCCCGGTCGCTCATGGTTTTTCGACGCTAATACGCGCGATCCGCCTTGACAATCGCCCCGCCCTCGTCTCTTAGGCCCGCTCCCGCCGCGAAGGTGGTGAGTGCTGCCGTAGCTCAGTGGTAGAGCGCATCCTTGGTAAGGCTGAGGTCGTGAGTTCAATCCTCACCGGCAGCACCATTTTTCGTCTCCCGCCGTCGATGCGGGGCATCCCCGCCCGGTAACTTTCCCCGCCTGCCGCGTTGTGCGTGGCGAAGGGATCCTCGCCGCATGTCCACCGCCGTCGCCGCCGATCGCACCAAGGCACGCGCCGACGCCCGCGTGGTCGTGTGGTACGATTCCGCGTGCCCGCTGTGCCGCCGCGAGATCGCGCTGATGCGGCGGCTGGATCGTCGCGGGCGGATCGACGTCGTCGATGCGACGACGGGCGCCTGCCCGATCGATCGCGCGCAGATGCTGGCGCGGTTCCATGCGCGCGAGGGGGACGGCCCGCTGCTGTCGGGCGCCGCCGCCTTCGCCGCGATGTGGCGGGCGATCCCGCCGTTGCGCCCGCTGGGGCTGCTGGCACGGCATCGGCCGGTGCTGGCGGTGCTGGAGCGCGCCTATGTCGCCTTCCTGCGTATCCGCCCCCGGTTGCGGCGCTGGCTGACGGAGAAGACCGCATGAGGCCGTACCCCGATACCCCCGCACCCGGCCAGGAAAGCGTCTGGGACTATCCCCGCCCGGCGATCGCGGAACCCAGCGAGCGCCACGTCCGCATCCGCCACCGCGGGCTGACCGTCGCCGACACCCGCGCCGCGGTGCGCACGCTGGAGACCAGCCATCCGCCCAGCTGGTACATTCCGCCCGCCGACGTCGACGCGGGGCTGCTGCGCCGCTCGGATCGCCGCTCCTTTTGCGAGTGGAAGGGGGAGGCGACCTATTGGCACCTCGTCATCGACGGCCGGGAATGGCGCGACGTGGCATGGAGCTATGCCAGCCCCACCCCCGCCTTCGCGGTGCTGCGCGATCACCTCGCCTTCTACGCCGCGCCGCTCGACGAATGCACCGTCGACGGCGAGCGCGTGCGCGCGCAGCCCGGCGGCTTCTACGGCGGATGGATCACCGCCGACCTTGCGGGGCCGTTCAAGGGCGTGCCCGGCAGCATGGGCTGGTGACGGTGACCGAGTCGATCGCCGCGTTGCAGGAGCGGATGGAGGCGGCCGCGCGCGCGCTCGATTTCGAGGAGGCGTCGCGGCTGCGCGACCGGATCACGCTGATGCGCGGCGGCGCCAGCGCGGCGGCCGCCTCCGCCGCGGACACCGAAGGGCTGGTGCGCCAGCGGCCTGGCGCGATGGGGCTGGGCACCAGCCAGCAGCGCGTCGCGCCGCCGCCCGGCTGGACGCCGCCGCCGCGCCCCGATCCGATGACGAAGGGACGCGGCACGCGCCGCCGGTGAACCGCACCATCGCTACAACAGCGCACGCACCCGCTGCGCCAGCGTGATCGGATCGAACGGCTTGACGATCACCCCCGCCGCGCCGCGCGCGCGGTAGAAGTCGATGTCGGCCTGCCGCCCGCGCGCGGTCATGAAGATCACCGGCGTCGCCGCGGTGGGGGGCAGCCGGCGCAGCCGCTCCAGCAGCGCCGGCCCGTCCATCCCCGGCATCATCACGTCCAGCACCACCGCATCGGGGCGAAAGCCCGCCGCGACCGCGGTCAGCGCCTCCTCGCCGGAGGCGGCGGCGCGCAAGGCGATGTCGGGGTCGAGCGACAGCGCCATCGTCACCACCGTGCGGATATCGTCGTCGTCGTCGACGTACAGCAGCACGAGCCGCTTCATGCCGGCCCTCCTTTCTCCCCGTACAGCAGACGGCGGACCGTCGCCTTCAGCCGGGGCAGCGTGTCGCCGCCCTTCATCACCACCGCGTCCACCTGCGCCGCGACAGCAGGGGGCACGTCCTGCGCCGAATAGATGATCGTCGGGATGGCGGCGCGGCCGTCGCGCGCGGGCAGCGGCAGCAGGTCGGGGCCCAGCCCCACCGCCAGCTTCACATCCAGGATCGCGAGATCGGGCGTGATCCGCGCCAGGAGCGCGCGCGCCGCGGCCAGATCGGTCGCGGCCGTGACCCGCACCTCCGGCTCCAGCGCGGCGGCGACCACCGCCAGCAGGTCGCGGTCGTCGTCGAGGTGGAGGACGACCCGCCGCGCCGCCGGGCCGCATGACAGGGCCGCGCGCAAGGCGCGGACGGTGTCGGCGGGCTCCGCGCCGGCCACGACCACCGGCACCGCCGCCGTCGTCCAGTCGCCCGCCGGGGCGAAGGCGGCGCCCAGCAACAGCGCGCTGTAGCGGTGGCGCACCATCGCGTCGCACGCCTCCGCGACCGAATGCGCGAGGTCGTAGCCGCATCCCTCCTCCGCCACGAGCGCGACCAGCGCGCGCGCCGCCTCCTCGTCCGCCTCGCAGACGAGGACGGTGGCGCATCCCGGCGCGCCGCGATCGGTGTGCGGCGTCAGCGGCAGCGCGAAGACGAAGCGGGTGCCGCCGCCGGCACGATCCTCGAACCAGATGCTGCCGCCGTGGCGCGCCACGATCTCGCGCGAGATGGCGAGGCCCAGCCCGGTGCCCGTCGCGCCGTCGTCCGGCGTCGCGCGCTCGAACCGGCCGAAGATGCGGTCGCGGAACGCGATCGGGATGCCGGGTCCGCGATCGTCGATCGCGATCGCCGCGCGCCCGTCGTCGACGCTGAGCGTCAGGCCGACGCGCGACCCGGCGGGCGCGGCGCGGATCGCGTTGGACAGCAGGTTGGTCGCGACCTGAAGCAGCCGGTCGGCGTCGCCCGTGACGATCACCGGATCGGGCGGGCGGACGCCGTCGAGCGTCACGTCCGCCGCGCGCGCCAGCCCCTCGCTCCCCTCGCACGCCTCGTCGAGCAGCGCGCACAGGTCGACCGGCGCGCGCGCGATCTCCAGCCGCCCCGACTCGATGCGATCGATGTCGAGCATGTCGTTGATGAGGCGGATCAGCCGGCGGCTGTTGTTCTCCGCGATGTCGATCAGCCGCGCCGCGTCGTCGGGCAGGTCGCCCGCCGCCCCGGCGCGCAGCAGCCCCAGCGATCCGACGACCGAGGTCAGCGGCGTGCGCAGCTCGTGGCTGACGGTGGACATCAGCTCGTCCTTCACCCGTTCGACGCGCTTGCGTTCCGATACGTCGCGCAGCGACAGCACCAGATGCACGCCGCTGGGCAGATGCATGACCCCGATCGCGACATCGACCGTCACCTCGCGCCCGTCGCGGTGGCGGGCGGCGCGATCGGGGAACAGCGCCCGGCGCAACTGGCCGTCGACCAGGCCGATGCGGCGGTGGAAGCTGCCCTGCCCCGGCGCCAGATCGACGACCGTCGCGATGTCGCGCCGCTCCAGCTCCGCCGGGCCGTATCCCAGCATCCGCGTCGCCGCGGCGTTCATGCTCTCCACCGTGCCGCTGGGGTTCAGGATCAGCAGCGCATCCGTGGTGCTGTCCAGCACGGTGGCGTTGCGCTCCGCCGATTCGAAGGCGCGGATCAGCGCGGCGTGGCGCTGCCGCCGCAGCCGCCACATATGCAGCAGCGCCGCCGCGACCAGCGCGATCAGCGCCGCACCCGCCCCCCACAACAAATTCTCCAGCCGATCGCGGTCGCGCAGGTACGCGGCGCGCTGCGCGATGTAGCGGGCCTCGTCGTCGGCGATCATGCGGCCCAGCGCCGCGCGCAGCCGCTGCATCAGCTGCCGCCCGCCGCCCTGCGCCACGACCGCCCCCGCGCCCTCGCGATCGCCGCGGCGAAACAGCGCGATGGTCGAATCGAGCTCGGCGAACTTCGCCGCCACCAGCGGCGCGATCGCCCGGTCCGCCGGATAGGCCGCGATATGACGGGCCGCGGCGTGGCGTGCCGGCTCGTACTGGCCCAGGAACGCCGGGTTGCCGGTCAGCAGATAGCCGCGCTGCGCCGATTCGGCGTCGACCAGCCGCGACAGCAGCGTCAGGCGCGCCGCCCGCCGGTCGGCCGACGTTTCGGCGGCGACGCGGACCAGCTCGGCATGGTCCCATTCCGCGTCGAGCCAGGTGACGAGCGCCAGCAGCAGGAGCGGCACCGCCGCCGCCGCCAGCAGGAACAGGCGCAGCGACGGCGCCCTGACCGGCAACGAAACGCGTTGCCGTCGTGCCGTCATGACTCGGGCGGGGCCGCCGCCACGTCGCCCAGCAACGGCTGCATGGCCAGCATCGCCTGCGCCCGGTTGGCGACCCCCATGCGGCGGAAGATCGCGGACAGATGCGCCTTCACGGTCGCCTCGGTCACGTCCAGCTCGCGGGCGATATGCTTGTTGGACCGGCCATCGGCGAGCGCGATCAGCACGCGGTGCTGCGCGGGCGACAGATTGTCGATCCGCGCGCGCGCCGCCGCGACCGCGGCATGCGGCGCGACATCCGCCGGAAAGGTGACGCGACCGGCATCCACCTCGCGCAGTTTCGCCGCGATCGTGTCGAGCGGCAGGCTCTTGAACAGGAACCCCGCCGCCCCCAGCGCGCGCGCCGCCTCGACCAGCGAGGGATCCTCGTGCGCGGTGACGACGACGATCGGGACGGCGGGATCGTGCATCTGGAGCGCCAGCAGCCCGGAATAGCCGCGCGCGTCGGGCAATTGAAAGTCGAGCAGCACCATGCGGAACCGGCCCCGCGCCTCCGCCTGCGCCACCGCCTCCGCCACGCTTCCCACGGAAACGATCATCGCCCCCGGCATCGCCGCCCGCGCCGCGAGCGACAGCCCCTCGCGCGTCAGCGGATGATCGTCGGCGACCAAGACGTGGCCGCCTATTCTTTCGCTTCGTCCCATTGCCCGGTCGCTTATCCGAACATATTGATCTATATGCATTGTTTCAGGGAAGAACGCAGATGTCGACCCGAAAGGAACATGAAAAAATCTTACAATCTGCCTCGCCGGCGGTGACGGTCGCCGACCCGGACGAGGTCACGCGCGCGGCGATGGCGACGGCCCTCACCCGGTCCGGCTGGGCGGTGACGACCTGCGGGCAGGGGCGCGACGTGCTGCCCCCCGCGGCGCCCTGCCCCGCGCTGATCCTGCTCGACCTGCGCGTGGCCGGGCCCGATGCGCTGGATACGATCGCGGCGATCCGGCGATCGCCGCTGCCCGCGGGCTCCATCCCCGTCGTCGCGCTGACGACGACGCGCCCGACCGGGCTGTCGGTACTGACCGCGCACGGCTTCGACGGCGTCCTGCCGCGTCCCGCCACGCCCGACGATCTCGCCCGCCTGTCCGCCGACTGGCATCCGGGGGAGGAGAACCGCTCGCTCGACCGGCTGGCCGACAGCTTCGGCGCCGCGCAGATCGCCTCGATGGCGGCGCGGCTGCGCGACCTGTTCGCCACCGCGGTCGTCGCGATCGATCGCGGCGAGGTGCGCGACCTGGCGCATCGCATCGCCGGGGTGGCGGGGACGCTGGGGTTCGCCCGCGTCGGGCAGGCGTGGCGCGCGCTGTCGGACGCCGACGGCGGCGACGCCGCGGTACAGGCCGCCGCCCGGCGCGAGGCCCGCCGCGCGATCGCGCTGATCGACCGCCGGCTCGCGCCGGAAAATGGCGCCCTTCCTTCGACTTAGGTCGTAGCGGCAAAAGCTGAACGGGCGCGGGTAAGGTCCCCTTTACCAGCCGGGCGGAGGTTCGTCGTGCCATCGCGAACAGGAACCTCGCTTATGCCACGGACCACCGCCTTCCTGCCACCCGCCGTCCTCGCGCTCGTCAGCGCCGCCCTGGTCGCGGCGCCCGCGTCGGCCGACACCGCCACGGGGACGATCGCGGTCGCGGTCACCGTCACCAACGCCTGCGTCGTCAACGGCGCGCCAACGCCGCAGGCGAGCCTGGGGTCGCTCGGCGACATCACCTTCCCCGACCAGCCCGGCATCTTCGGCAATGTCGACGGCCAGCTGGTGGGGTCGCTGGGCGCGCTGCAGATCCTGTGCTCGCCGGGCGTCGCACCGCAACTGACGATCGGCGCGGGCAGCAACGATGCCGCGGGGAAGCGCCGCATGGCGTCGAGCGGCAACATGCTCGACTATCGCCTGTTCACCGATGCGCAGCGCACCGCGGAGCTGACGATCGGCAGCCGCATTACGCTGGGCACCGCCAGCACCACGCCCTTTTCCGTCCCCATCTACGCGCGCGTCAACAGCGGCGGCGCGGTGATCGCCGCGGGCCGCTACACCGACACGGTGCAGGTCACGCTGAGCTGGTGATGCGGCCCCTCCCGTCCTGCGCCCTGCCCCTTGCGCTGATCGCGGCCCCCGCCGCGGCGGAGACGGCGAAGCCGTTCGAAGTGTCCGCGCGAATCCTGCCCGGCTGCCTGGTGGCGACCGACGCGGGCGGGCGGTGGGGCACGATCGACATGGGGCAGGTGGCGGGCGTGCCCGGCAGCATCGGCGACGCGACATTGGTCTCCACCGCCGGTGCCGGCCTGTCGATCGAGTGCACCCCCGGGCTCGCGGTCAACGTCACCGCCGATACGGGCGACCATCCCGCGTCCGGCGAGCGGCGGCTGCAACGCGGCGGCGGCACCGACACGATACCCTATCGCCTCTTCGCCGATGGGTCGGCGACCCCCTGGGCGGGCAGCGCGCTGCCGCTGTCCTTCGCCACCGGCGGCACCCGGCGGCTGCCGGTCCGCGCGCGCGCCACGCTGACGACGCCCGCGCGGGCCGGCACCTACACCGACACCGTCCGCATCACGCTCACCTGGTAACGCACGGGAACCGACCTGCCATGCGCCTCTTCCTCGCCCTGCTGCTCGCCATGGCCGCGCTGACCCCGGCGGCACGGGCCGCCACCGTCGTGATCTGGCCGGTCGATCCCGTCATCCGCGCGGGCGAACAGAGCACCGCGATGTGGCTGGAGAACAAGGGCAACGAGCCCGTCACCCTGCAGGTTCGCACCTTCGCCTGGTCGCAGGCGGGGGGCGAGGACCGGCTGGACGCGCAACAGGTGGTGGTGGCAAGCCCCCCCATCGCGACCGTCGCCCCCGGCGCGCGCCAGCTGGTCCGCATCATCCGCCGCACGCCCGACCGCGCGCCCGAAAACGCCTATCGCCTGTTGATCGACGAACTGCCCCGCCCGGCACCCGCGGGGCCGGACGGCGCGGTGCAGGCGCGGCTGGCGGTGCAGATGCGCTATTCGATCCCGCTGTTCACCCACGATGCGGCCGTGCCCGGTACGGTGCAGCTCGACGCGCGCATCGTCGCGGGGGCCGGCGGGCGCATGCTGTCGATCCGCAACACCGGCACCGCGCACGCGCGGCTCACCGACCTGCGCCTCGTCACCGGCGCGCGGGAGGTGACGGTCCATGGCGGGCTGGCCGGCTATGTCCTGCCCGGCGCGGTCGCCACCTTCGCGCTGCCGGCGGGCGAGACCGGGCGGATCAAGGTCGGCGTCAACGGCACCGACCGGGTGCTGGACGAGCGCGCCTGACGCGCGCGCGGCGGCGATGCGACGGTTCCTGCTGTGGTGGGCGGCGCTCGCGCTGCTGTTGCCCGGCGCGGCCCGCGCCGACAGCGCGGTGCCGCCCGCCACCTTCATGCCTGCGGTCGCGACGCTGTTCGTCGAGCTGGTCGTCAACGGCCAGAGCGGCGGCCCGGCGGTCGAGATGCAGCAGGAGGGCGACCGCCTGCTCCTGGCCCCCGACGTGCTGCGACGCGCCGGCCTTTCGGTTCCCGGCGCCGCCCCCGTCGACGTCGCCCACCACCCGTCGCTGCGCGTGCGCTACGACGCGAGCGCGCTGCGGCTGTCGATCGACGCGCCCGCATCGCTGCTGCCGGTGCGCCGCATCGCCGCCGAGCACGACGCCCGCGTCACCCCGGTCGTCGATACCGGCGCGCTGCTGAACTACGATCTCTACGCGCAGCGCATCGATCGCCGCACGACCGTCTCGCTGTGGAGCGAGCAGCGCGTGTTCGGCCGCTTCGGCACCGCCTCCAACACCGGGGTCTGGGCGCGGCGCGGCTATGTCCGGCTCGACACCCGCTATGCGTGGGTGGACGAGGGGCGCGCGCTGGATGCGACCGCGGGCGACCTGATCTCCCGTGCGCTGCCCTGGACGTCCGCGGTGCGGATGGGCGGGGTGCAGCTGTCGCGCAACTTCGCGATCCGCCCCGACCTCGTCACCGTGCCGCTCCCCAGCTTCGCGGGGGAGGCCGCGGTGCCGAGCGCGGTCGACCTCTTCATCAACGGCTATCGCCAGGCGCGCAGCGAGGTGGCGCCGGGACGCTTCGTGCTCGATTCGGTTCCGGTCGTGAACGGCGCGGGCGAGGCGCGCGTCGTCACCACCGATGCGGTCGGGCGGCAGATGGCGACGGTCATCCCCTTCTACGTCGCGCCCGAACTGCTGCGCCCCGGCCTCACCGACTTCAGCGTCGAGGCGGGGGCGCTGCGCCACCGCTATGGCGCCGCCGGGTTCGACTATGGCCGCGCGGTCGCCTCCGCCTCGCTGCGCCACGGCGTCGACCGCACGCTGACGCTGTCCGCGCATGTCGAGGGGACGCGCGGGCTCGTCGCCGCCGGCGCGGGCGTCGCCTGGGCGCCGGGACGCTGGGGCGCGCTCAGCGGCTCCGTCCTCGCCTCGCGCACCGCCGGCGCGACCGGAACGCAGGTCACCGCCGGCTATGGCTATGTCGCGCGCAACGTGACCGTGGGCGTCGAACATGTCGCGCGCTCATCGGGGTTCGGCGACATCGCGGGTTTCGACCTGGGCGGCTACGCCGGCAGCCGGCGCAGCGACCGCGTGACGCTCAGCGTCCCCGCCCCCGGCAACGCCAGCCTGGGTGCGGCGCTGATCGCGGCGCGCGCGCGCGACGGCGCCCGGCTGCGGCTGGCGTCGCTGTCCTGGTCGATGCCGGTCGGGCGCGGCGCATCGCTCTTCGCCGCGGTCGACCACGACCTCGCCCGCCGCTTCAGCGCGCAGCTGCGGCTGGTGGTACCGCTCGGCACGCGCGCGCTGGCGAGTGCCGGGGTGGCGCGCGACGCGAGCGGCGGCACGCGCATCCAGCTGGGCACGGCGCAGGCGATGCCGTCCGACGGCGGCCTGGGCTATGCCGCCGACCTCGCGCGCGCGCCGGACGGCAGCGTGCTGGGACAGGGCAGCGCGACCTGGCGCGGACGCGCGGTGCAGCTGGACGCCGGGATCGCGGGCAACGGCCGCGCCACGTCGATATGGGGCGGCGTCGCGGGGTCGGTCACCTGGCTCGACGGGCGCGCCTATGCCGCCAATTCGCTGCCGGGCGCGTTCGCGGTGGTCGCGACCGACATGGCCGACGTTCCCGTCTATTACGAGAACCAGCAGATGGGGCGCACCGGGCGCGACGGGCGGATGTTCGTGCCCGCGGTCACCGCCTGGCACCCCGGCAGCTTCGCGATCGACCCGGTCAGGCTCCCCGCCGACGCGATCGCCCGCGCGACGCAGGCGCGCGCGACGCTGCGCGGCGGCACCGGCGCGGTGATCCGCCTGCCCGTGGTCTATCGCCGCAGCGTGACCGCGCGGCTGGTCGATGCGCAGGACGCCCCCCTTCCGCCCGGCACTCCCGCGACGCTCGACGGCGCGACCGAAGCGGTAGTGGGCTGGGACGGCGTGCTGCTGATCGAGGGGTTGCGCGGCGCGGTGACGGTCGCGGCGACGCTGGCCGACGGCCGCCCGTGCCACGCGACGGCGCAGGTGCCGGAAACGCCGGGGGTCCTCCCCGATGTGGGCACCATCGTCTGCCGCTGACCCCGCCCGCCATGGCGATGACGTTCACGCGGAGGAGCGGGCGCGCCGCGTGCCCCACCCCTCTGCGTCCTCTGCGTGCCCTGCGCGAACATCGCACCTCCGCACCTCGTCTTCGGACGGTGGTACGTCGATACCCTCCCCGCTAGAAGCTCACCACCACCGTCAGCTGGTCCGCATACGCCCCCGCCGCGGGCGTCGCCTGCGCCGGGTTCACCTTCGCGACATAGGTCTGCGCCTGCGCCGGCGTCACCGCGCCCGTCCCCGCCGCCGCCGCGGACAGCGGGTTGCTCTCGTCCCAGATCGTCACCCCGTCGCTGCGGTACAGGTTATATTGCAGCACGCCCCCCGCGCCGTCGCTCATCGTGCGCCACGGCCGCGCGGAGCCGCCGCGTCCGGCGGTGAAGGCGACCTTGTACGACGTGCCCAGGGTGCAATCGACCAGCACCGACTGCGTCACCGCGGTGAACTGCCGCACCAGCGCCACGCTGCCGAACGCCAGCGCGGGCGCGGCGATGCGGCAGTCGTTCTGCACCACCATCGTCACCGCGATCGTCGTGGTCACCCGCGCGCGTTCGTAGTCGACGCACACCAGCGCCACCTGCACGCCGTTGCAGATCGAATAGTCCCACACCACCGTCAGCGTGTCGCGGTACGTGCCCGCGGGCAGGTTGGGCTGCCCCGCCAGCCGCGCATACAGCGCGGTATTGAAGCCGCCCCCGCTGCCGATCCCCAGCAACGACAAGAGCGTGCCGCTGGCGAAGTCCACCGTGCCGCCCTGCGTGAACGTCTGCTGCCCCGCGGCGTCGGCCGACACCGCATAGGGCAGGCTGGCGCCCCCGGGCGCCTTCAGCGCGAAGGCGTTGGCGCTGGTCACGGTGGCGCGCGCATAGCTGCCGCCCAGCAGGCTGATCGCCGCCCCCGTGCACGTCAGCCCCGCCGGTCCCGCCACCACCGGCACCGCCCCCGCGCGCACGTCGTAGGAGGTCGACGGCGCCAGCGTCAGCGCGCCCGCGTTCACCGCGCACCCCGCCTGCACCGGCGCGGCATAGGCCGCCGCACCCGCCGCCAACAGTCGCAGGACGCCTCGCATGGTCATGCGCGACACCGTCGGCGCCGGATGCTACCGAACCCTTGCATCGCCCATCCGCGGGGCGCGCGATTAGACCGAAGTCTGACGGGAGAGGATATGTACCGGCTGTTGCCCGACCTGTCGGTGATCGAGGCATCGTCCTTCGTCGCCAGCCCCACCGCCGGGCTTTATCTGGCGCAGATGGGCGCGGAGGTGATCCGCGTCGACCAGATCGGCGGCGGCCCCGACTTCCGCCGCTGGCCGGTGACGGCGGCGAACGATTCGCTTTATTGGGAGAATCTCAACCGCGCGAAGAAGTCGGTCGCGCTCGACCTGTCGCGGCCAGAGGGGCGCGAGCTGCTGCAGGCGCTGGTGCAGGCGACGGGACAGTTCGTCACCAACTTCCCCGTCCATGGCTTCCTCTCGCACGACACCTTGGCGGCGAAGCGTGCCGACCTGGTCACGGTGCGCGTCATGGGCTGGGCCGACGGCAGCCCCGCGCTCGACTATACCGTCAACAACGCGGTCGGTTACCCGATGATGACGGGCCCGGGGCCGGAGCCGGTCAACCACGTGCTGCCCGCCTGGGACCTGCTGACCGGCGCCTATGCCGCCTTCGCGATGATGGCCGCGCTGCGCCACCGCGACGCCACGGGGGAGGGCGGCGAGATCCGCGTGCCCTTGTCCGACGTCGCCATCGGGACCGTCGCCAACCTGGGCGGCATCGCGGAGGTGCTGGCCGCGGGGGAGAATCGCGAGCGGCTGGGCAACACCGTGTACGGACTGTTCGGGCGCGACTTCGCGACCGCGGACGGCGAGCGCGTGATGATCGTCGTCGTCACCCCGCGGCAGTGGCGCCAGCTGCTGGCGGCACTCGGCCTGACCGGGGCGGTGGCCGCGATCGAGGCGGAGCGCGGCGTCAGCTTCGCGACCGACGACGGAGAGCGCTTCCGCCACCGCGACGCGCTGTTCCCGCTGTTCGAGCGCGCGATCGCCGCGCGCGACCATGCCACGCTCGCCCCGCTGCTGGACGCCGCGGGGATCGTCCACTCCGCCTACCGCACGATGCACGACGCCGCGCACGACCCGCGGCTGGTGCGCGACAACCCGATCTTCGCCCCCGGCGTCGCGAACCCCAGCGGCATGGACTATCCCGCCGCCGGCGCCTTCGCGACCCTGCCCCAGCACGATCGCCAGCCCCCCGCCCCCGCGCCGCGCAACGGCCAGCATAGCGAGGAGGTGCTGGCCGAGCGCCTGCGCCTCCCCCATGCCGAGATCGCGCGGCTGGTGGACGCGGGCGTGGTCGGCACGAGCTGACCGTCTCGTCGTTCCCCGGCGTTATCGAGCCCGCTGCGAAAGTCCGAAGCCTTCTTCGTTCCCCGGCGGAGGCCAGGGCCCAGTTAGGCGCCGTTTCAGCATCTTACGAGCCGTCCGTCACTGGACCCCGGCCTTCGCGAGACCTTTGCAAAAGGCTACGCCGTGCTCCTGCGCAGGCAGGAGCCCAGAGTTACAGGTCCCATAAGGCGTTGTTCTGCTGGGCCCTGGGCTCCTGCCTGCGCAAGAGTACGGCGTGGGCTGGGTGCCGTTGCACCTGTTTTGCAAAGGCCCCGCATTCGCCGGGGCACAAAGCGGACTATCGCGGATGTCCCGACATGTTCTGGAGTGCGGGGTCCCGCAAACAATACGATGTGAGACGCGTGGCGGCCTGGATGCCGGGACGAGCCCGGCATGACGGCGGAAGCTTACGCCAGCTTCAACCCTTCCTTGTTCATCGCCGTCGTCACGTGCCTGTTCTGCTCCGCGGTCAGCCCGCCGCGCAGCTTGGGGAACAGTTCGTCCTCCTCCTCGCGCATGTGCTTCTCGATCATCGTGCGGAAGTCGCTCACCTTCGGCAGCCAAGCGGCATCGTCGCGCGGCAGCTCGGTCAGCTCGAAGAGATATTGCTTCACATAGCCGTGATCGTGGTTGAGGTGATCCGCCGCCTCCTTCAGGTCGTGATCGCGCATCATCGCGTAGATGACGTTCTCCTCTTGGAACGCGTGCTTGCCCAGCGCATGCTTCAGCTGCATCAGCAGGAACCCGCGCTTCGTCGCCTGCGTATCGTCGGTCTTCTCCAGCGCATCGAAGATCTTCAGCGTCGCGGCATGTTCCGCCGCCAGCGCCTCGTCCCAATTGCCCGCAAAGACGGTCGGCGCCTGCACCACCGCCTTGCGGAGCAGGTTCGCCATCAGCCCCGTCGCCACGCCCGCCACCGCACCGATCGCGACCGGAGTCGCCACCTCGCCCAGCACGCCGTCCCTGCTCGTCGTCGCCATCGCATCTCTCCCGATCTGACCCGGCTGAAACGACGGCACCAACCACCTGTTTCCATGCCATAATCCAGATCAGCCGCAGCGGAACTCCTGGCCCGCCCCGCGCTTTGTCCGCGCCACATGACCAGAACGCCCCCCGTCGGCATCGCCGAGACCGCCGCCGCGCTCGCCGAGGCTCTGGAGAAGGGGGACCTCCTCTTCGCCACCGTGGACGAGGCGCGTGGCGAGGCGATCGCGCGCGCGCTGGCCATCGCCGCGCCCGGGGCGACGGTCGTTTTCTGCCCCGCCAGCGACGCGCTGCCGGGGGATGCCGCCCCCGCCTCCCCGATCAACGTCGGCCAGCGCGTGTCGGCGCTGCGCCGCCTGCGCCAGTGCCACGCCGCCGCCAGACGCGGCAGGCTGGCCTGCATCACCACCGGCGAGGCGCTGGCGCGCGCGTATCCGCCCCCCGCCGCCTTCGATGCCGAGCCGCCGTGCGTCGCGGTCGGCGCGCCCGCCGATGGCGCGGCGTTGCTCGCCGAGCTTCAGGCGATCGGCTATATCGTCGACGAGCGCGTCGACGAACCCGGCGAGGTCGCGTGGCGCGGACAGGTGCTCGACGTCTTCCCCGCCGATGCCGACCAGCCGCTGCGCGTCGAGATCGCAGACGGCAGGGTCGCGTCGCTGCGCAGCTACGACCCCGCCGACCAGCGCACCACCGGCGAATGCGACCGGCGCGAGCTGGGCCGCGTCAGCGAGCCCGCGCCGGGCGACGACCGCGTGTCGATCGCCGACCACCTGCCCGACGCGCGCCTCGTCATCGAAGCCGGCGCGGAGGAGCGCCGCCGCCGCTTCCTCGACCTCGCCGCCGATGCCGCACGCCGCCGCCCGGCACGCGCGGTGCGCGAGCTGATCGACGACGCGGGCTGGCACGGCGCGCTCGCCGGGCGCGACACGCTGGACCTCACCCGAGCCGGCGATCCCCCGCCCCGCTTCGTCGAGGCGCGCGCTCCCTTGCGCGCCTTCACGAAGGACGCGCGCGGCGCGATCGACGCGGGCGAGCGCGTCGCCCTGCTCGGCAGCGCGCGCGACCTGCGTTTCCTCGGCCCCCGCGTCGTCCGCGCGCTCAAGACGGAGGTCGTGCCCGTCGACAGCTGGCGCGCGGTCCGTCGCGCGAAGGCAGGCACGATCGTGTCGCTCGCCATCGCCGCGGAGCGCGGTTTCCGCCGCCGCGGCGTGATGGCGGTCGCCGCCGCCGACCTGCTCGGCAGCCGCGCCGATCGCGGCGACACCGCCGCCGGCCCGGGCGACACTGCCGTATTCGATCTGGGCGAGTTCCGCGTCGGCGACGTCGTCGTGCACGAGGATCACGGCATCGGCGTCATCGACGGGCTGGAGCCGCTGCCCGAGGATGACGGCGGCGACGCGATCCGGCTGCGTTATGCGAAGGACGGCGTGCGGCTGGTCCCCGTGGCGGAGGCCGACCGCATCTGGCGCTACGGGGCGGAGGCCGATGCGGTGACGCTCGACAGCCTCGACGGCAGCAGCTGGCAGAAGCGCCGCGGCGCGATCGACGCCGCCATCGCGGAGAGCGCGCGCGCACTGACCGAACTGGCCCGCGAGCGCGACGCGCGCACCGCCCCGGTGCTGGCGCCCGACACCGCCGCCTACGAACGCTTCGCCGCCGCCTTCCCCTTCACCGAAACCGCCGATCAGGCGCGCGCGATCGAGGCGGTGCGCAGCGATCTCGCCAGCGGCCGCCCGATGGACCGGCTGGTCGTCGGCGACGTCGGCTACGGCAAGACCGAGGTCGCGCTGCGCGCCGCCGCGGTCGCCGCGCTCGCCGGGCATCAGGTCGCGGTCGCCGCCCCCACCACGGTTCTCGCGCGTCAGCATCTGGAGACGTTCGCCGCCCGCTTCGACGGCACCGGCATCGTCGTCGCCGGGCTGTCGCGCCTGTCCACGCCGGCGGAGAAGAGGCGCGTCAAGGCGGGGCTGAAGGACGGCAGCATCCACATCGTCGTCGGCACCGGCGCGGTCGCGGCGAAGGGCGTCGCGTATGCGAACCTGTCGCTGGTCGTGATCGACGAGGAACAGCGCTTCGGCGCCGCGGACAAGGACCGGCTGCGCGCGCTGTCGGCGGGGCACGTGCTGACGCTGTCCGCCACCCCGATCCCGCGCACGCTCCAGGCCGCGCTGATCGGGCTGCAGCAGCTGTCGGTCATCGCCACCCCGCCCGCGCGCCGCCAGCCGATCCGCACCGCGGTGGGCGCGTTCGACCCGGAGACGGTGCGCGCCGCGCTGCTGCGCGAGAAGAGCCGCGGCGGGCAGAGCTTCGTCGTCGTGCCGCGGATCGAGGACATGGCCACGCTCGCCGACACGCTGGCGACGCTGGTGCCCGAGCTGGAGGTGCTTCAGGCGCACGGCAAGATGCCCGCGGGCGACATCGACGAGGCGATGGTGCGCTTCGGCGGCGGCGGCGGCGACGTGCTGCTCGCGACCAACATCATCGAGGCCGGGCTCGACGTGCCGCGCGCCAACACGATGGTCATCTGGCGCGCGGACCGCTTCGGCCTGTCGCAGCTGCACCAGCTGCGCGGGCGCGTCGGTCGCGGCAACCGGCGCGGGCAGGTGCTGCTGCTGACCGACCCGGCGCATGACATCGCGCCGCGTACTCTCAAGCGGCTGCGCACGCTGGAGGCGTTCGACCGGCTCGGCGCGGGCTTCGCGATCAGCGCGCGCGACCTCGACATGCGCGGCGCCGGCGACCTGCTGGGCGAGACGCAGGCCGGGCATATGAAGCTGATCGGGATCGATCTGTATCAGCAGCTGCTCGAGGCCGGGCTGCGCACCGCGCGCGGCGAGACGGTGGAGCGCTGGACTCCCGACCTGCGGCTGGGCATCGCGGGATGCCTGCCTGCGGCGTGGATCCCCGAGGAGGAGCTGCGCGTCACGCTCTACGCCCGGCTGGCGCGGCTCGCCGATGCCGCCGCGCTCGACGCGTTCGAGGAGGAACTGGAGGATCGCTTCGGCACGATCCCGCCCGAGGCCGCGACGCTGCTCGCCATCGCCCGCATCCGGGCCGAGGCGCATGCCGCGGGCATCGCCCGCATCGACGCCGGCCCCGCCGCGATCGCGCTGACGCTGCGCGACGACGCGACGCTCGACACCGCGGCGGCGGGGCTGGAGCGACGCGACGACCGCTGGCTCCTGCGCGAACGGATCGGGGACGCGGGCGCGCGGCTGGCGCGGGTGCAGGCGCTGCTGGAGGGGGAGTGACGCCACGCCGCCGCGGGCGGGCGGGCGGCACGGTGGATGCCGGAACGATCCCGCCCACCCGTCACCCCGGCCTCGTTCGAGACCTCTGCGAAACTCAGCTCCTTGTTCCCCGGCGAAGGCGAGACCTTTGCAAAACGGGTGGAACGGCACCCAGCCCACGCCGTGCTCCTGCGCAGGCAGGAGCCCAGGGCCCAGCAGAACAACGCCTATGCGACCTGCAACTCTGGGCTCCTGCCTGCGCAGGAGCACGGTGGAGACTTTTGCAAAGGTCCCGCGAAGGCCGGGGCCCAGCTGGGGGACGGTGGCAACAGACGGAAAAGCCATGCCAACCGCGCCCCGGCCTGCGTCGGGGAACGGCGAAATTGTCGAGCGATCCACGACGTTCGCAGAGGACTCGACTCGTTCCGGGGTCCAGGGCGTCACGCACCGACGCCGGCGGCTCCCCGTGCTACCCTGTATGCCGGCACACGCCCGGCATGACGGAAGCGCGCCTCCCGCCTCATCCCACCTGGTCCCACCACCCCAGCGCCATCGCATTGTAGCGCTTCATCGCCGCGACCATCCCGCGCCGCAGCGCCACGTCGACCAGCTCCCCCGGCAGCATCGGATCGGAGTTGATCGCGCGCAGCACCGATTGGCCCAGCAGATACGTCTCCCGCGCCGCATCGATCGCGTGCGCGTCCGCCAGCCGTGCGCTGCTCGCCGCCATCTCCGCGCACCAGAACCGATAGCCCTCCTCCAGCGCCGCGACCGGCCATAGCGCACGGAACGCCGCCTCCTCCCGCGCCTCCGCACGCGCGCGCGTCAGCACGATCGCCTCCGCCTCCAGCCCCAGCCCGCGCGCCTCGTCGGCGACCGCCACGGTCAGATTGTCGGGGCGCACCCACATCCCCGGCGCCGCCTCCGCCAGCCCGGCGAGGCGCAGCGCGCGCTCGCGCACCGCCAGTCGCGCGCGATCGGTCCGCCCCAGGTGGTGCGTCAGCACGACGATCCACGCCCCCGACCAGTCGCGCACCCGCTCCTCCGCCCGCATCCAGCCGCGCGCGCGGACGTGCAGCGCGCCCGCCGCCGGCCCCAGCGCATAGACGCCGCGTTCGGGCTGCACCGCCATCCGCTCGCGCACCAGCCGCCCCAGCGCGACGCGCATCGCCGCCGCCTCGATCCCGAAGATCGCCGCCCGCCCGATCAGCGTCGCGGTGCGCAGCGGCGCGGGCGCGGCGGTCGACAGGAACCACAGCGCCAGCGACCGCGGCGTCACCGGCTGGCGCCAGTCATATAACATCTTTTGACTCATACTGGCATTTACGGTTACTATCGCGATCGCAGGAGGCTGCCCGCGATGACCGTAACGGATTATCTGTCGAAGGACGAACTTGCCGCGCTGATGCGCCGTTCGGACGCGCGCGCGTGGTGGACCGTCACGGTCAACTGGGCGATCATCGCGGGTGCCTTCGCGCTCGCGATCGGCTGGCCCAACGTGGTGACGATCCCGCTCGCGGTGCTGCTGATCGCCGCGCGGCAGCTGGGGCTGGGCATCCTGGTCCACGACTGCGCGCACCATGCGCTGTTCCGCGAGCGCCGCACCAACGAGCGCGTCGGGCAGTGGCTCGCCGGCACCCCGATCGACGTGTCGCTGGCGGCCTATCGCGCCTATCACCTCGCGCATCACCGCCATGCCGGGACGCCCGACGACCCCGATCTGGGCTTCGTGCGTCACTATCCGATCACGCGCACCGCGCTGCGGCGCAAGCTGTGGCGCGACATCTCGGGGCAGACGGGCGTGCGCGACCTGATGCGCTCGCTGCGCCGGTTCCGGCTGCAGCGGCAATGGCCCTGGCTCGCCTTTCACGCGGGCCTTATGGCGGGTCTCGCGGCGGCCGGCGGCTGGTGGGCGTATGCGCTGTGGTGGGTGGCGCAGCTGTTCGTCTATCCCGCGATCGTCCGCCTGCGCCAGATCGGCGAGCATGGCGTCGTGCCCGACCGCGGCGATCCCGACCCGCGTAGCAACACCGCGACGACGCTGGTGCGCTGGTGGGAGCGGCTGTTCATCGCCCCCAACCACGTCAATTATCATGTCGAGCATCACATGACCGCCGGCGTCCCCCCGTACCGGCTCGCGCAGATGCACCGACTGCTGCGCGCGCGCGGCTTCTACGACGGCCACGATTCGCTGTCCTTCGGCTATATCGACGTCATGCGGCGCGCGACGCGGCAACCCGCCTGACCGCACGCGCGTTCCCACGCGCATGACCGACGCCGACACACGCCCCGAATCCCCCGCCCCCCAACCCGGCGCCCCCCAACCCGGCGCCCCCGAACCGACCGCCGAGGATGCCTTCGGCAGGAATTCGGGCCCCCCGATCCACGCCGGGATCATCTATCTCGGCTTCCTGCTGGTCGCCACGATGGGCATCCTGCTGCGCGCCGGAGAGGTTTTCTGAGCCCACGGCGCGCGATACCTCCGGATCGACACCGACTTTCGTCGTAGAATCCTCGACTTGCCCGCCGCGGTTAACGGTCGGGTATGATTGTGCGCTTACCACGCCCCCAGCGAACATCGAACGTTTGGGGGCTTTGAATGCGACTCTGGGGTATTCTTCTGGCATCGACGGCGGCACTGACGGTCGCCGGAACGGCGTCGGCGCAGGGGCTGCGCACCGTCGCGCCGACCTCTCAGGACAAGGCGGCAGAGGCGACGCCGCAGGCCGAATCGGCCAACACCGCCGATATCGTCGTCACCGCGACCCGCCGCTCGCAGCGTCTGTCGAGCGTGCCGATCGCGGTCAGCGCCTATGGCGCGGCCGCGCTCCAGAATTCGGGTGCGACCGACATCCGCCAGATGACGCAGCTGGCGCCCTCGCTGCTGGTCGCCTCGACCGGCTCGGAGGCGAACGCCACCGCGCGCGTCCGCGGCATCGGCACCGTCGGCGACAATCCGGGCCTGGAAAGCTCGGTCGCGGTCTTCATCGACGGCGTCTATCGCAGCCGCACCGGCTCGGGCCTCAACGACCTGGGCGAAGTGGAGCGGATCGAGGTCCTGCGCGGCCCGCAGGGCACGCTGTCGGGGCGCAATTCCTCCGCCGGCGCGATCAGCATCTACACCAAATACCCCGAGTTCAAGTTCGGCGGCTATGGCGAGGTCAGCTACGGCAATTACGACGCGGTCCGCGTCGCCGGTGCGGTGACCGGCCCGGTCGTCGGCGACACGCTCGCCTTCCGCGTCGACGGCGTCTACGGCAAGCGCGACGGCTTCTACCGCGACGTCGTCAACAACACCGACTACAACAACCGCGACCGAGTCTTCGTGCGCGGGCAGCTGTTCTGGAAGCCGACGACCGACTTCTCGGTCCGCCTGATCGGCGACTATACGCACCGCGACGAGAAGTGCTGCGGCGCGGTCTATATCGACACGCGCGAGAAGACCGATCCCACCCCGGGCGTTCCGGGCGACTTCGCGGTCGCGCCGCAGAACCGCATCGTCAACATCCTGAAGAGCCTGGGCGGCGTCCTGCCCAGCGACGGCAATCCCTATAACCGCCAGATCGCGCAGACGACGGGCCGCGCCTATTCCAACGTGACCGAGGATTACGGCGTGTCGGCCCGTATCGGGTGGAACTTCGACAACGTCCAGCTCATCTCGATCTCCGCCTATCGCGAATACAAGGCGGGCGGCGCCGCCGATGTCGATTACGGCAATGTCGACCTGATCTACCGCGCGGACGACGGGCTGTCGTATCGCCAGTTCAAGACCTTCACCCAGGAAACGCGCCTCAGCGGATCCCTCTTCGGCAACCGCCTCGACTGGCTGGTCGGCGGCTATTACGCGCACGAGGATCTGCAGGTGTCGGACAATCTGAAGTTCGGCGCGCAATACGGTGCCTTCGCCGCGTGCCGCATCGTCGCGACCGTCAACCCCGCCGCCGCGCTTCAGAACCCGGCCAATCCGGGCTGCCTCAGCACCGCGGGCCGCACCGCGCTGACCGCGGCGCTCGGCCAGACGCTCATCAACGGCATCGACCGCCTGAGCACGATCCGGAACGTGGGCGCGGTGCGCGACCTGTACGACCAGACCAGCAGCAACTACGCCTTCTTCACGCACAACATCTTCCGCCTGACCGACACGCTCAGCCTGACGGGCGGCCTGCGTTACACCAGCGAGCACAAGAAGCTGCGCGCCAGCTTCAACAACAACAACACCGCCTGCCCGACGCAGCAGGCCGAGCTGCGTTCGCTGCTGGCGACGCCGCTGGCGGCGCTGGCGGGCGGGGTCATCACGCTCAGCTGCACCGGCAATTCCTCCTCGGCGATCACCGGGCTGCCGATCGCCGACAAGATCGACGAGGGCCAGCTGACGGGTACCGCGGTCGTCTCGTGGAAGCCGGTGTCCAGCACCCTGCTCTACGGCTCGTACGCGCGCGGCTACAAGGCGGGCGGCTACAACCTCGACCGCTCGGACCTGACCGCGAACGCGCTTTCCACGCCGACCGCGGCGCAGGCGGTCAACCTGCGCTTCGATCCGGAGACGGTGAACGCCTATGAGCTGGGCGTGAAGTTCACCTCGGCGAAGTTCACCGCGAACGTCGCGGCGTTCCGCTCGGAGTTCAAGAACTTCCAGCTGAACACCTTCAACGGGGCGAATTACATCGTCCAGAACATCGGCTCGTGCAGCACCGACCTGGCCGGGGCCGACCGCGACAACGATTCGAACACCGGCCGGTGCAACGGCTCGGTGAAGGCCGGCGTGGTGACCCAGGGCGTCGAGATCGAGACCGGCATGTATCCCGCGCCCGACGTCACGTTCAACCTGGGCTACACCTATGCCGAGACGAACTACCGCAACAACCTGGTCGGCAGCAATGCGGGCGAGCCGCTGAACAACGCGCTGTTCCTGCTGCCCGGCAGCATGATGTCCAACGCGCCGCGCCACGTCGTCACGACCTCGGCCACCTGGTCGCCGGAGATCGCCGGCACCGGCCTCACCGCGCTGTTCTACGTCGATGGCCGCATGACCAGCGACTACAACACGGGCTCCGACCTGTTCGTCGAGAAGACGCAGGACGGCTTCTTCGTGATGAACGCGCGCATCGGCCTGCGCGGCGACGGGCAGCGCTGGGCAGTGGAGTTCTGGGGACAGAACATCCTGAACACCAACTATCAGCAGGTGGCATTCAACCTGCCGTTCCAGGGCGCGAACAGCCAGTCGCAGGTGCAGCGCTTCGGTGCGCCGACGTTCGCGACGGCGAACACGCTGTTCGGCTCGTTCCTGGCCGAGCCGCGCACCTACGGCGTGACGCTGCGCTCGCGCTTCTGATCGCCCTTACGGGGGAGGGTGGACGCCACCCTCCCCCCCTATGACGGATTAGCGAGAACCATGAAGATACCGCGCAAGCTCGGACTGTCCTTCCTCACCATCAACGCCACCGCGGCGCTGGTGATGGCGGTGTTCCTCGCCAACATCATGATGATTTCGGGATCGACCGAGCGCAGCAATTTCAGCCAGTCGATCTTCGCCAAGGCGCTGACGCTGGAAACCTCGATCCTGCGTCAGAACAGCCAGTTCCGCGGCTTCCTGGTGACCGCCGACCCGACCTATCTGAAATCGTATGAGGAAGGCCGCAAGGAGTTCGACGAAACCGCGGCCGAGCTGGACCGGCTGCTGACCGATCCCGCCAAGCGCGCCATGGTGGCGGAGGCCCGCGCGGAGACGCTGAAGTGGCGCCGCGACTGGGGCGACCGGCTGATCGCCGCGGTGAAGGCGGGCAACCGCGACGCCGCGCAGGAGGCGGTGCGCGGCGCCGGTGCCGCGGTGCTGGTGAGCAAGGTCGCGCTGCCGCTGCGCGCGCTGCGGGCCGAGGAGACGAAGGACATCGAGGCCGCCGCCGCCAGCCAGGAGAAGGCGATCGAGATCGCGCTGATCGTGCTCGCGCTCGGCACCATCGCGCTGATCGGCATCGCCGTGACGCTGAGCCGCGTGCTCAGCCGCCAGATCGCGCGCCCGATCACCGGGCTGACCGACGTCATGGTCAACCTGGCCAAGGGGCGGCACGACATCAAGGTGCCCGCCGCCAACCGCAACGACGAGCTGGGCGACATGGCGCGCGCGATCACCGTCTTCCGCGACACCGCGGTGGCGAAGGTGGTCGACGACCGCGACCGCGAGGCGGCGCTGGGCGCGATCGGCGGCGCGCTCCACCGCCTGTCGGAGGCGGACCTGACCGCGCGCATCCACGACGTGCCGCCCGCGTTCCAGACGCTGTCCGACGATTACAACGCCGCCACCAGCAGCCTGTCGGGCGTGCTGGCGGGCGTGCGCCGCAGCGTCGAATCGATCAAGCGCGACACCGGCGAGATCAGCCACGCCGCGTCCGACCTGTCGGATCGCAGCGAGCGCCAGGCCGCCAGCCTCCAGGAATCGGCCTCCGCGCTGGACGAGATCACCAGGTCGGTCGGCGCCGGTGCGAGTGCGGCGGAGAAGGCCAGCGCGTCGATGACCGCGGCGCAGAGCGAGGCCGAGCGCGGCGGCGAGATCGTCCGTCAGGCGATCGGCGCGATGAACGGCATCGAGCAGGCCAGCAACGAGATCGCCGAGATCATCTCGCTGATCGACGGCATCGCCTTCCAGACCAACCTGCTCGCGCTCAACGCGGGCGTCGAGGCGGCGCGCGCGGGCGAGGCGGGCAAGGGCTTCGCGGTCGTGGCGAGCGAGGTGCGCGCGCTGGCGCAGCGCGCCGCCGACGCCGCGACCGACGTGAAGGCGAAGGTCACCTCCGCCTCGACCCATGTCCGCACCGGCGTCGAACTGGTCGACCGCACCGGGCAGGCGCTGTCGCGCATCATCGAGAGCGTCGGCAGCGTCAGCGGGGCGATCGACGGCATCGCCCGCTCCGCCGACTATCAGGCCAAGAGCCTGGGCGAGATCAACATCGCGATCGGCGAGATGGACGGCATGACGCAGCAGAACGCCGCGATGGTCGAGGAAACCTCCGCCGCCGCGCGCAATCTGGTGAAGGAGGCGGAACTGCTCGCCGCCTCGGTCGCGACCTTCGCGATCGACGAGCAGGCCGCCGCGCCCGCGAACGTCACGCGGATGCCGGCCCGCCGCGTCGAGGGCCGGGTGGCGCCCGCCCCCGCCCCCGCCCCCGCGCGCCGTGCCGCGGCGGGAGGCGACGGCTGGGACAGCTTCTGACCGCGCGCCGCGTCGAAGCGATGTCGATGGACCTGCCGGACGTGACCGCGAAACCCTTCCACGATCAGGCCGCCGCGGTGCGCGCGATGGGCTCGCCCTTCGTCGCCGCGGTGCTCGACGCGGTCGGGCGGCAGTTACCGCGCGCCCCTCTCACCTGCGCGCGGGTCGCCGGCTGGCCGGGCGACGAGGCGGCGGATGCGCTGGCGATGCGGGTGGCCGGGGCGCTCCACGCGTTCGCCCGCACCGGCGAGGATGCGGCGCTGACGCGGCTGTATCGCGATCGCGAGGGCGACCTGGACCGCACCATCGGCGATGCGCTGGCGCGGGCGGATGCGTTCGTCGCCGACTGGATCCGCGACCCGCCGCAGACCAACGAGGTCGGTCGCACCGCCGCCACCATGGCCGCGCTGATGGTGCTGCGGACGCATCACGCCATGCCGGTCGCGCTGCTGGAACTGGGCGCGAGCGCCGGGCTGAACCTGAACCTGACCGCCTATGCGCACGATCTGGGGGGCGTGCGCGCGGGTGACGCCGCATCGCCGGTGCGGGTCGCACCCGACTGGCGCGGCCCGCCCCCGCCCGCGGGGGCGATCGAGGTCGCGACCGCGCGCGGCGTCGACCTGCACCCGCTCGCAGTGACGCAGGCGGGCGCCCGCGACCGGCTGCTGGCGTTCGTCTGGCCCGACGATGCCGCGCGCGCCGATCGCCTCACCGCCGCGCTCGGCATCGCGCGCCACGCTCCGCCACGGGTCGATCGCGGCGACATCCTGGCGTGGCTGCCCGCGCAGCTGGCGCGGTCGCAACCCGCGGGCCTGGCCCGCGTCGTCGTTCACTCGATGGTGATGCAATATCTCTCGCCCGCGGACCGCGCCACGGTCGATGCGGCGATGGCGGACGCGGGAGCCCGGGCGACCGCCGACCGCCCGCTGGCCCGCATCGCGTTCGAATGGACCCCCGCGCGCGACGCGGTGCGCCTGCGCCTGACGATATGGCCCGACGGCCGCACGATCGATCTGGCGACCTGCCACGCCTATGGCGCATGGATCGACTGGCGCGGCGAAGGATAACGGTCGCACCGCCGGCACGATGCTCCTGCGCCGGGCGGGGGCATGGCCGCGAGAACCGGCGATCGTCGCCCTGCGATACCCTGGGCTCGTGCCTCCGCAGGAGCACGGCAGCCGTCACATCGACGGCCGAAGCACTCAGTTCTCGACCGGCGCCCCACCGTGCTCCTGCGCACGCAGGAGCCCAGGGCCGCGAAATCCGGCGATCGGCGCTCCAAAATGCCCACGCTCCCGCCGTCGCAGGAGCATCGCGGCGTTCCCATCGCAAGGCCGCGGGTCGCCGACCGCCGATGCCCCGCCCCCGAATCGCAGCCCGCCTACATCTTCTCCAGCAGGTCGCGGATCGCGACGAAGGCGAACCCGACCGAGCTGTCGGCGATGCCGTACGGCATGAACAGCTTCTCGCCGTGCTTCATCGCGCCGCAGGTATAGACGACGTTGGGGACATACCCCTCGCGGTCCTGATCCGCCGCGGCCAGGATCGGCGAGCGCGTCCGCCCGATCACGCGCGCCGGATTGTCCTTGTCGAGCAGCGCCGCGCCGATCGAATATTTGCGCATCGCGCCCACGCCATGCGTCAGCAGCAGCCAGCCTTCGTCGATCTCGATCGGCGGGCCGCAGTTGCCGATCTGCACGAACTCCCACGGGAAGACGGGCTTCAGGATCAGCTCGCCGTCGTCCCAGTGCGTCAGGTCGTCGGTCTTGAGCAGGTACAGGTTCTCGCCGTCCTGCCGCCCGATCGCCATATACTGGTCGCCGACCTTGCGCGGGAACAGCGCGATCCCCTTGTTGCGCGACGCGCTGCCGGTCATCGGCACCAGATCGAACGCGCGGAAGTCCTTGGTCCGCATCAGCTCGGACTGGATCGCGCTGCCGTTATAGGCGGTGTAGGTGCCCAGCCACTCGGTCGTGCCGTCCCCATGCGCGAACTGGACGAGGCGCAGGTCCTCCAGACCCTTCGACTGCGCCTCGGTGATCGGGAAGATCACCGTGCCCGACAGCGTGCTGTCGCGGTGGCGATAGACGGTGACCGGCCCCGACGGCATCTCGCCCTCGTCGCTGCCGACCGCGTCGGTCGCGGTGGCGAACGGCGGTTCGGGCGCCAGCTTCAGCTCGTCGTCGCCGGTGATGATGCCCTCGCGGAAGGCGACGGAGGAGATATGCCCCTCCCCCACCGCGCGCAGCGACATCAGGATGCGCTGCGCGCCGTCGTCCATCCCGCTCTGATCGGGGTGCGGCACTACGCTGGGGTTCATCAGCGCGGCGGCGGCATAGCTGTATTCGTGGCAGAAATAGGCGCCGATCAGCTGGCGCTTCTCGTCCGAGATGCGGCTGCCGTCCAGTCCGTGGGCGGCGGCGATCTCGTCGTAGCGGGTCATGAACACGCGCCGCGTCTGCCAGTGGCGCGCCTCGAAGTCCTTGAGCACCAGCTCCAGCTGGTCGCGCGCGGCCTGCGGCGGCAGGTCGAGCACCTCCGCGATCAGCCGCTCCGACCGGCTGACACCGCCGGGCTGCGGCGCCATCCAGCCGATATGGAACGGGCGCACCACAACGCGCGACGGATCGGCATGCAGGCGCAGCCGGTGGTTGAACAACTCCAAGGACCAGCCTCGCCTTTTAACGTCGTGCCCCGCGCCAACGCCCGTCAGGCGACGGCGCGTCCTGTCCCTGCCACGCTTTCGACGCGCTTTGATAGCCCCGAAATCGCACATGACGCCAATTGCAGCGCCAGAATCGATTCCGCGCCCTGGTTCCGGTTCAGCCCCGTCGGCATCAAACCGTCGAAACAGCCGCCGTCGCGCTGCGTCGCCAGCGGCAGGTCGAGGTCGTTGACCCCCAGATACCAGTCGTAGGCGCGCTTCGCCTCGACGAACCAGCGCCGGTCGCCGGTCGCATCGAACGCGGCACAGCACGCATCCACCGTCGCCTGCGCCTCCAGCGGCTGCTGGTCGAACGGCAGCGGCTCGGCATAGACGCGACCGAAGCTCTCCGAACCGACCGCACGGAAGTGACCCTCCGGCGCGGTCTGCTTCTCGATGATCCAGCCCAGCGTATCGAGCCCGCACGCCACGAGGTCCGCCCGCTCCAGCGCGATGCCGGCGCGGATGATCGCCTCTGGCAGGCGCGCATTGTCATAGGCCAGCACGATCTCGAACCAGCCCCATGCCGGTCGCCGTGCGGCGTCCAGCAGCGCCAGATGCTCGTCGGGGAAGCGGCGCAGGATCTGCAACGCCAGCTGGTGCCCCGGCGACGCCTCCAGCATCGCCGCCGCGCCCAGCATCGCGAACGCCTGCGCGCGCGGGCTCTCCAGCTCCAGCGCCAGCGTGGCGGTCGAATCGAACATCGCGGTCGCCCAGTCGCGATGCTTGGCCTCCGCCGCATCGCGCGCCGTCACGCCCAGCGCCCACAACGTGCGGCCGTTCGAATCCTCCGACCCGACATCCTCGCACCAGCTGCGGTCGTAGTTCATGAAGTTGCGAAAGCGCCGCGCGTCCGGGTTCCACGCATATTGCACGAACGCGGCATAGACGCTGGTCCAGCGATCGCGCGTCGCGGGATCCAGATCGGGCACCGCGCTCATCAGGATCAGCGCACGCGCATTGTCATCGATGCAATAGCCGTGGCGCCGGTCCGGGATCGAATAGATCGAATGCTGCAGCATGCCGGTCGAGTCGCTCATCCGCTCGACCGCGGCGATGTCGGGGCGCAGCACCTTGGCGTCCCCGGCGGGGCCGGCGGGAAGCCGTGCCGGGCGCGTGGCGACGGCGGTGGCGATCTCGCTCATGGCATCCTCCGCCACGCGCGACCAGATCATCGTCCGCCCGCGCGCATAGGCGCGCGCCGACAGCCGCGTCAGATTGCGCGCATTGCCGAGCAGATCGTTGATCTCGCGCGCGAACGCCGCCGAGTCGCGGAAGTCGACCAATACGCCGTGACCGTCCGCCAGGATTTCGGTCGCATGCACATAGGGGGTCGAGACGACCGCCTTGCCGACCCCCACCGCGTAGCTGAGCGTCCCGCTCGTGATCTGCGCCGGGTTCAGATAGGGCGTGGCATAGATGTCCGCCGCCTGGAGATAGTCGATCAGATCCTCGTGATCGACGAACGCGTCGACGAAGGTGACGTTGTCGCCGACGCCCAGTTCCTCCGCCTGCGCCTTCAACGAATCGCGATAGCGTTCGCCCTCGTGCGCGACCAGATTGGGGTGCGTCGCGCCCAGCACGACGTACATCGCGTCCGGGTTCTTCGCGACGACCGCGGGCATCGCCTCGATCAGCGTCTCGATCCCCTTGCCCGGCGCCAGCAGCCCGAAGGTCAGGATCACCTGCCGCCCGACCCAGTCGAAGCGCGGCTTGAACGTGTCGGGGTCGGCCAGCTCGCGGTCGGGCACCCCGTGCGGGATCACCGCGATCGACTTCGGATTGGCGCCCCAGACGTTCTCCAGTATCTCGCGCCCGCGCTCCGCCATCACGATCACCTTGGACGCGCGGCGCAGGATGCCTTCCAGCACGGTGCGCTCGGCGACGCTCGGCTTTTCCAGCACGGTATGCAGCGTCACGACGACCGGAATGGTCACGCGGTCGAGCAGCGCCAGGATGAACGCCCCCGCCTCGCCGCCGTAGATGCCGTATTCGTGCTGGAGCCACAGCGCCTGCGCGCCGCTGTCCTCGATCGCGCGCGCGGCGGCGATATAGGCGGCGCGATCGTGCTGCGGGATCGCGGCGGTCACGCCCGCGGGATAATCATAGCGGCCGGGATGGTCGTCCATCGCATAGACGTCGACGCGCATGTTCGGAAAGCGCACGCGCAGCGCCTGATGCGTATCGGTGGTGAAGGTCGCCAGCCCGCACTTGCGCGGCAGGTAGTTACCGATCAGCGCGATATGGCCGACGTCCTGCACGGTGGGCGACTGCGTCATGTCCGTCTCTTCGCTTACGCAGCATTCGCATGGACGCTGCATGGGTCGAATGGTTGAACCAGTGGTGACACAGAAGGTTGCAGATTTGCGGCAGCGCACAAGATCGAATCTCGCCGGCACGACCAAAACGCAGGGCGGATCGTTCGCGTGTACGATTGCATCACGTGCAAGCAAGATTGTTGCGCACGTTTGTTGCGTTGCGGCGCAACGATCCGTAGATATCGCCGCGTCGGACCTTTCCGACGACGGGAGACCCCATATGCGCATCTTCGAAACCGCGGCCAGCACGGCGCTGGTCCTCGCGGCTCAGGCGCTGGTGGTCGGCGTGGTCTTCACCACGCTCTGACCCTCCAGCCCTGATCCTCAGGTTCGAGCTCAGCTTCGCCCGCCCCCCGGTCCCGGGGGGCGGCGAAGCCGCTTTGCGTTGGCGCATGTACCTGCGAGAAGGGGGCGCATGACCCGCATTCTCGGCGCCGTCCTCGCGGGCGGGCGCGCCACCCGCTTCGGCAGCGACAAGGCCCTGGCACGCTGGGGCGATGCGACGCTGCTCGACCATGCGCTGGGCAGCCTGCGTCCCCATGCCGATGCGCTGATCGTCGTCGGCCGGCTCACCGCGCCGGTCGCGACGACGCCCGACCTCCCCGCACCCGATCTCGGCCCGCTCGGCGGCATCGCCGGCGCGCTTGACCATGCCGCGGCAACGGGATTCGACGCCGTGCTGACCACCGCCTGCGACACCCCGGCGCTGCCGCCCGATCTGGTGGCGGCGCTCCTCGCGAGCGACGGCGCCCATGCCGCGGAGGCGCCGACCGTCGGGCTGTGGCCGGTCCGCCTCGCCGCGCCGCTCATCGCGCATCTGCACGCCGGCGGCGACCGCTCGATCCGCCGCTGGGCGGCAGGGGCGGGGATAGCGGCGATCCTGCCGGGCCTTACCGTCGCGAATGCGAACACGCCCGACGAACTGGCGCGCTTCGAGCCGTGATGAATAAGGCGCCTACCCCTACGGCACCATTTCGCCGGAGGCGAGATCTTTGCAAAACGGGTGCAACGGCACCGGGTCCTTGCCGTGCTCCTGCGCAGGCAGGAGCTCAGAGCCAGGCAGAACAATGCTTTTGGGGACCCGCAACCCTGGGCTCCTGCCTGCGCAGGAGCATGGAGTGGCCTTTTGCAAAGGTCCCGCGAAAGCCGGGGCCCGGTTGGAGCCCGATTTCAGCATCTTGCGAGCGTGCCGATGCTGGGCCCCGGCCTCCGCCGGGGAACAAGGAAGTGACTTTTGCAAAAGGTCCCGCCTGCGCCGGTCGACCGGCACCCGCACCGTCCCCACGATCACCAGCGGCATATTGTTCGCGCTCCCCTACTTGCGCTCCCCCTATTTCCGTTCCCACGCCTTCTGCCCGCCGATCCACGTCTCCTGCACCGTCGTCCGGCGCAAGTCGGCGGGCGTCGCGGTGACGGGGTCGCGGTCGACCACGATGAAGTCCGCCCGCTGCCCCGGCGCCAGGATACCGAATTTGGCGTCGGCGAACCCGGCATAGCTCGCCCCCCCGGTGAAGCCCCACCACGCCTGCTCCCGCGTCACCGCCTCCTGCGGCTGCCATCCGCCCGGCGGCTGGCCCTGCGCATCTTGCCGCGTGAACGCCGCGGCCCAGCCCGCCCAGGGGTCGGGCTTCTCCACCGGAAAGTCGGAGCCGAAGGCCAGCTTCGCCCCCGCCGCCATCACCGATCGCCAGGCATAGGCGCCCGCCAGCCGCGCCGGGCCCAGCCGCGCCTCCGCCATCGCGCGGTCGCTGGTCTGGTGCGTCGGCTGCATCGACGCGACGATGCCGTAGCGGCCGAACGCCGCCATGTCGGCGGGATCGAGCACCTGCGCATGTTCGATCCGCCAGCGCCGGTCGCCCTTGTAGGTCTCCGACAATTCCGCGATCGCATCGAGCACCTGCTTGTCCGCGCGGTCGCCGATCGCATGGACCGCCACCTGATAGCCGTCCATCGCGGCGCGGCTCATCCAGTTCTGCAGCTTGTCGTCGCTCAGGAAGGGCAGCCCGCGCTGCCCCGGCGCATCGGCATAGGGCGCCTTCAGCCACGCCCCGCGCGATCCCAGCGCGCCGTCGGCGTACAGCTTCACCCCCTCCAGCCGCAGGCGGTCGTCGTACAGCCACGGCGTCGGCCCGGTGCCGCCGATCGTCACCGTCGTGTCGATCCCGGCGCCATAGGCCATGATCCGCACGCGCAGCGCGCCGATGTCGCCCATCCGGCGATAGGTCATCCAGTCGTCGACCGAGGTGCCCATGTCCGCGACCGCGGTCACGCCGTAGCCGAGCAGGATCTGCTGCGCCGCCAGGAACGCGGCGGTGCGGTCCTTGGGCCCCACCCTGGGCACCACCCGCTCCATCAGCGCCTGCGCATTGTCGACCAGCACCCCCAGCGGCTTCTCGACCCGCCCGCCCGCCGGGTCCGCGGTCGCCGCGGTGACGCCCGCCGCCTTCAGCGCGGCCGTATTCGCCCAGCCGGCATGGCCGTCGGCGCGCGCCAGCCATACCGGGCGATCCGGCACCGCCACGTCCAGCTCCGCCGCGGTCGGGAAGCGGCCCAGCCCCCATTGCTCCTGGTTCCAGCCGCGCCCGACGATCCACTGCCGCTCCGGGTTGGCGCGCGCATAGTCGCGGATCTTCGCCTGCGCCTCCGCCAGCGTGCGCGTGTCCGACAGGTCGAGCGACAGCGCCGCCAGCCCCTGTTCGATGACATGGCCGTGCGCGTCGATCATTCCGGGCAGCACCACCCGCCCCTTCATGTCCGCGCGCCAGTCGTAGCGCGGGCCGGGGTTCTTCTTCGTCGGCCTGGGCGGCTGCTCGCCGACCGGCACCAGCCGCACGACCTTGCCCTGCGCGTCGATGACGATCGCCTGGAAGCGCACCACGCGCTGGTCGCGGTCCAGCGTGACGCCGCGCAGGTTATCGATCAGCGCATCGGCGGTCGCCGGCAGCGGCGCCAGCGCGAGAAGCGCGGTCAGGCAGCGGAAAGCATGGAAAGCGGACATGGGGTCCGCCATATGGCGGCCGGCGTGGCTTGGCGAGGGGATTGAGATGCGGTTGCGATCACTGGGTACGCTCGTCGCCATCTGGGCCGCATCGGCGGCCGCGGCGCCGAGCGGGTTCGGCTACACCTATCCCGCGGCCGCTGCGCGGATCGCGCCCCTGCGCGCCTGGCTGGAGGCGGATCGCAAGACGCTCAACGCGCGTTTCCTCGCCGACGTGCGCGCCGCGAAACGCGAGGCGAAGAGGGACGGCTACCCCTACCGCGACTGGGACTTCCAGAAGGAATGGTCCGTCGTGACCGAAACGCCGCGCTTCCTCAGCCTCTCGGGCAGCCTGTACACCTTCACCGGCGGCGCGCACGGCGGCACCGCCTCGCTCGCGCTGCTGTGGGACAAGCGCACGCAGCGCCGCCTCGCGCCGACCGCGATATTCACGTCCCCGGCCGCGATCCAGTCCGCGCTCGGCGCCGCCTTCTGCGACCGGCTCGACACGGAGCGCGCGAAACGCCGCGGCGAACCCGTCAGGCGCGGCACCGACACCTTCTCCAACTGCCCGAAGGTGGCGGAGGCGACGCTGATCCTCGGCTCCACCGACCGCCGCGCGATCGACCGCGTCGGCCTGCTGGCGGATCAATATGTCGCCGGACCCTATGCGGAGGGGATGTACGAGGTGACGCTGCCGGTGACGCCGCGGGTGCTCGCCGCGGTACGGCCGGAGTATCGGGCGGCGTTCGCGCTGGGGCGGTAGGCCCATCTCACCCGTGCCCGTCACCCCGGACGTGATCCGGGGTCCCGCTAATTCGCCGACGGTTCGTAAGAAGCGGGACCCCGGCTCAAGGCCGGGGTGACGCACGTTCGTTCCCCGGCGAAGGCCGGGGCCCAGTTGGCGTGGCCTTGCAGCATGTTGCCGACGTCCCCCAGCTGGCCCCCGGCCTCCGCCGGGGAACAACGAGGGGAGTTTCGCAGCGGTCTCAGCCGACCCTCAGCACCCCTACCGCGGCAACCGCCGCACCAGCGCGCTGGTGTCCTGCCGGCTGCCCCCCATCGCCTGCACCTCGGCATAGAATTGGTCGACCAGCGCCGTCACCGGCAGGACCGCGCCGTTCGCCTTCGCCTCCTCCAGCGCCAGCCCCAGGTCCTTGCGCATCCAGTCGATCGCGAAGCCGAAGTCGAAGCGGTCCTGTGCCATGCTCTGCCAGCGGTTGACCATCTGCCAGCTCTGCGCCGCGCCGCCGGAGATCGCCTCCAGCACGCGGTCGAGGTCCAGGTCGCTCCTCTGCGCGAACCGCAGTCCCTCCGCCACGCCCTGCAACACGCCCGCGATGCAGATCTGGTTGACCATCTTGGTCTGCTGCCCCGCGCCCGCCGCGCCGACATGGACGATCCGCGCGGCATAGGCCTCCATCACCGGGCGCGCCGCGGCCAGCGCGGCGTCGCTGCCGCCGCACATGATCGACAGCTTGCCCGCCTCCGCGCCCGCCTGCCCGCCCGATACCGGCGCATCGACCGACAGCGCCCGCGCCGCCGCCAGACGGCGCGCGATATGCGCCGACACGGTGGTGTGGTCGATGAACACCGCGCCCGCATCCATCGCCGCGAACGCGCCGTCCGCGCCCAGCGTCACCTGCTCCAGATCGGCGTCGTTGCCGACGCACGCGACCACCGCCTGCGCCCCCTTTGCGGCGGCGGCGGGGGTTGCGGCGACCGCCAGCCCGGTCGCCTCCGCCTTGCTGCGGGTGCGATTGTAGACGGTGACGTCATGCCCCGCCGCCGCCAGATGCCGCGCCATGGGGGCGCCCATCACCCCGGTGCCGATGAATGCGATCTTCATGGGGGCGAGCTGATAAGCGCTTCGCGGACAACGGGCTAGGGGCCGGGTGTTCCGTTCGCGCGCGCGATCGGCTAGGCGCTCCCGATGGCCACTCAGCTTGCGTCCGCCCCTGCCCTGCCCGTCTCGATCGAGGACGTGCGCACCGCGCATGCCCGCATCGGCGACGCGATCGTGCGCACGCCGACGTTCATCAGCCGCACGCTGTCGCAGATGACCGGCGCGACCGTGTATCTGAAGTTCGAGAACCTGCAATTCACCGCCGCCTACAAGGAGCGCGGCGCGCTCAACACGCTGCTGCAACTCTCCGCGGAGGCGCGCGCGAAGGGCGTCATCGCCGCCTCGGCGGGCAATCACGCGCAGGGCCTCGCCTATCACGCCAACCGGCTGGGCGTCCCCGCCACGATCGTGATGCCGCGCAACACCCCGATCGTGAAGGTGGTGCAGACGCAGGGCCACGGCGCGACCGTGATCCTGGAGGGCGACACGTTCGACGCCGCCTATGCGCATGCCCGCACGCTGGAGGCGGAGCGCGGCTTCACCTTCGTCCACCCGTTCGACGATCCGCGCGTGATCGCGGGGCAGGGCACGGTCGCGGTCGAGATGCTGGCGGATGCGCCCGACATCGACACGATCGTGGTGCCGATCGGCGGCGGCGGGCTGCTGTCGGGCATGGCGACGGTGGCGCGCGCCGCCGGGCGCGAGATCGAGGTCGTCGGCGTCCAGGCGGAACTCTATCCGTCGATGTTCAACCGCATCAAGGGCACCGAGCTTGCCTGTGCGGGCGACACGCTGGCTGAGGGGATCGCGGTGAAGGAGCCCGGCGCGATCACCTCCGGCATGGTGCGCGCGCTGGTCGACGACATCGTCCTGGTCTCCGAACGTTCGCTGGAAAAGGCGGTCAGCCTGCTGCTCCAGATCGAGAAGACGGTGGTCGAGGGCGCCGGCGCCGCCGGGCTCGCCGCGCTGATCGAGCATCCGGAGCGATTCGCTGGCCGCACCGTCGGCATCGTGCTGTGCGGCGGCAACATCGACACGCGGTTGCTCGCCAACGTGCTGCTGCGCGACCTGGCGCGGTCGGGCCGGCTGGCGCGGCTGCGCGTCCGGCTGCAGGATCAGCCCGGCGCGCTCTACAACGTCGCGCGCATCTTCGATCAGGAGCGGGTCAACATCCTGGAGCTGTCGCACCAGCGCATCTTCACCAACCTGCCGGCCAAGGGCCTCAGCCTCGACGTCGAGTGCGAGACGCGCGACCGGGCGCATCTTGACCGGCTGCTCGCCGCGCTGGAGGTCGCCTCGTACGACGTGAAGCTGATCGAGCTCGCCTGAATCCGCTTTTCCGGCGCGCGCGGGGGGATTAATCCTCTTTCGTGGTTAACCGGCTTTTCATGCGCTTCGTCCCCGTGGATACCGCGTTCAGGCGGTGTGGGGGCGTATCGATGACCAAGGATGAGCGGCGGTGACAGCGCCCTTTCGTTTCCCCCGCTTCTTCGTCACCAGCCCGCAGCCGTGCCCGTATCTGCCCGGACGGCAGGAGCGGAAGGTCTTCACCGAGCTGTCCGGCCCCGACGCGACCGAGCTGAACGACGCGCTCGGGCGAATCGGCTTCCGCCGCAGCCAGTCGGTCGCCTATCGCCCCAGCTGCGCGGGCTGCGCCGCGTGCGTGTCGGTGCGCGTCATCGCGTCGCAGTTCCAGCCCAACGCCACCCAGCGCAAGCTGATGCGCCGCCACGCCGATCTGGACGTGAGCGCCTGCCGCCCCTGGGCGACCGACGAGCAATACCAGCTGCTGCGCCGTTATCTGGCCGCCCGGCACCCCGGCGGCGGCATGGTCGGCATGGACGAGATGGACTATGCCGACATGGTCGAGCAGTCGCCGGTCAATTCGGTCATCGTCGAATATCGCGAGCCCGGCACCGGCGGCATGCCGGGGCGGCTGGTCGGCTGCTGCCTGACCGACCGGCAGGCGGACGGGCTGTCGATGATCTACAGCTTCTTCGACACCGATCAGGACGTGCGCCCGGGGCTGGGCAATTTCATCATCCTCGACCACATCGCCCGCGCGCGCGAGGCGTCGCTGCCCTACGTCTACCTCGGCTATTGGGTGAAGGGCTCGGCGCGGATGGCCTACAAGACCCGCTACCGCCCGATCGAAATGCTGGGCCCGCGCGGCTGGACGCTGCTCGAGGAGGAGTGAGGGAAGGCACCCCGGCGAAGGCGGGACCTTTGCAAAACAGGTGCAACGGCATCGGGTCCACGCCGTGCTCCTGCGCAGGCAGGAGCCCTGGGCCCAGCAGAACAACGCCTTATGGGACCTGCAACTCCGGGCTCCTGCCTTCGCAGGAGCACGGTGCAGCCTTTTGCAAAGGTCTCGCGAAAGTTGGGGCTCAGTTTCCGCATCCTACAAGCGTACCGATACTGAGCCCCGGCCTTCTCCGGCGGACAACAGCCCGATGCACGCACGAGCACTCGCCCCACCCCCGCCGTCACCCCGGACCTGTTCCGGGGTCCAGGGTTGCGCGCGCCGACGCGACTTGCCGCCAGGAACCGTGGATGCCGGGACAGGCCCGGCATGACGGATGGGGATGGGGACCGTGCTGAGCGTCCGTGTTCACCGGACCGCGCGCCCCTCAATGCCGCGTCGGCGACGGCTGTAGCGTCAGATCCTCCGCGCGCAGCGGGAACACGGTCGCGCAAAAGGCGCAGTCGACCCCGATCACCCCGTCCTCGTCCGCCATCGACGCGCGCTCGTCCGCGGGAAACTTCGCCAGCACCGAGCGGATATGCTCGATCGTGCAGCGGCACCCGCGCACGATCGGCTGCGCGGCCAGCACGCGGACCTCGCTCTCCTCGTTGAACAGCCGCCACACCAACGTCTCCAGCGGCAGTGCGGTGTCGGTCAGTTCGTCGACCGCGATCGTCCGTCCCAAGGCCTCGACATGCTCCCATTCGGGATGGTCGAGCCGGGTGTGGAGCCGCTCGCGCCCCACCTCGCCCTCGGGCAGGTGCTGGAGCAGCAAGCCGCCCGCGACGCAGCGCCCGTCCGCATCCTTGGCCATGCCGACCCGCACCAGCGTGGGGATCTGCTCCGACTGGTAGAAATAGCTCTGCGCCGCATCCGCCAGCGTATCGCCGTCGAGCGGCACGATCCCCTGATAGCGCTCGCCCGTCGACGCCAGGTCGAAGGTGATCGCCAGATACCCCTTGCCGAACAGCGCGAACAGCGACGGCTCCGCCGGTGCCGCGGCCAGCCGTCCGGCGTCGTACTGGACGTACCCGCGCACCTCGCCGTCGCGGTAGTCGCACACCAGCAGCGTCACGACCCCCGCCTCGGTCTGCGTCTGCAACGTCAGCTGCCCGCTGGGGTCCTTGAGCGTCGCGCCGATCAGCGCGGTCAGCGTCAGCGCCTCCGCCAGCAGCTTCTCGATCGCGGGCGGATAGGCGTGCGCGGCCAGGATCGTGTCCAGCACCGGCCCCAACCGCACCACGCGCCCGCGCGCATGACGGCCGGGAATGGTGAAGCCCAGCGCGCGGTCGAGATCGGGGGTCGTGTCGGTCATGCAGGGATTCCATCAGCCACACATTCGTCACCCCGGGCTTGACCCCGGGGTCCCGCTCACTTCGTGGCGCAGGATAAGCGGGACCCCGGGTCAAGCCCGGGGTGACGACGTAACAGACGTAGCAGAATGTGGGAGCGCCCGGTCGTCCGATCAACCGATCTGCCCGAAGCACCAGCGCAGCACCGCCTTCTGCGCATGGAGCCGGTTCTCCGCCTCCGCCCAGATCAGCGACTGCGCGCCGTCGATCACCTCCGGGGTCACTTCCTCGCCGCGGTGCGCGGGCAGGCAGTGGAGGAACTTCGCGTCCGGCTTCGCCGCCGCCATCAGCGCGGCGTCGACCTGATACGGCATCATCGCCGCCAGCTTCGTCTCGGCATGCGCCTGCCCCATCGAGATCCAGGTGTCGGTGACGACCACGTCCGCCCCCGCCACCGCCTCGCGCGGATCGGATACCACGCGCGCGCGCCCGTTGCCGCGGACGATCGCCTCCTCCTCGGGCTGGAACCCCTGCGGACAGGCGGCGACGACGTCGAACTGCATCAGCCCGGCGGCTTCGACGATCGAGGCGAGCACGTTGTTGCCGTCGCCCAGCCACGCTACCTTCAGCCCGGGCAGCGCCTTGCCGCTCTCGATGATCGTCAGCAGGTCCGCCATGATCTGGCACGGATGCGACGCATCGGTCAGCCCGTTGATGACGGGGACGGTCGCGTGCGCCGCCATCTCCTCCACCTTGGCATGGTCGTCGGTGCGGATCATGATCGCGTCGACGTAGCCGGACAGCACGCGCGCCGTGTCCGCCACCGTCTCGCCGCGGCCGAGCTGCATCTGCCCCGCCTCCATCACGATCGACTGTCCGCCCAGCTGACGGACGCCCATATCGAAGCTGACGCGGGTGCGCGTCGAATTCTTCTCGAAGATCATCGCCAGCACGCGTCCGGCGAGCGGGGCGTCGGCATCGACCTTGCCCTTGGGCCAGCCGCTGCGCGCCTGCTTTCGGGTCAGCGCATCGTCCAGCATCGCGGCGATCGCCTCCGCGCCGGCATCGGAAAGATTCAGGAAATGACGCATCTCGGGTCCTCCCCAGGCTCGCCCGGGGAGGGGGACCGCTCGCGAAGCGAGTGGTGGAGGGGTGGATGCGGCCACCGCTCCGTATCTCCCCCTCCACCAGCTTCGCTGGCCCCCTCCCCGAGCGAGCTCGGGGAGGATCAATGGTTATTCGTCCGCGACGGGCACGTAGACCCGCGCCGCCTCGCTCAGCTTCTCGATGAACTCGGCGACATGCGCTTCCTCGATGTTGAGCGGCGGCAGCACGCGCACGACATTCTCGCCCGCCGACACCAGCAGCAGCCCGTGATGGTCGCGGCAATGCGCCACGAAGCGGCGGCTGTCGCTGGTCAGCTTGATCCCCAGCATCAGCCCGTGCCCGCGCACCGAATGGAACAGGTGATCGTGGTTGGGGATCAGCTGCTCCAGCGCGGAGCGCAGCCGCTCGCCCATCTGCGTGACATGGTCGAGGAACCCGTCGCCCTGGATCACGTCCAGCACCGCCTCGCCCGCCGCCATCGCCAGCGGGTTACCGCCATAGGTGGAGCCGTGCGTCCCCGCGACCATCCCCTTCGCCGCTTCCGCGGTGGCGAGGCAGGCGCCCAGCGGGAAGCCCCCGCCGATGCCCTTGGCCGACGCCATGATGTCCGGCACGATGCCGTACAGCTCGTGCGCGAACAGCTTGCCGGTGCGGCCATAGCCCGCCTGCACCTCGTCCAGCACCAGCAGCAGGCCATGCTCGTCGCACGCCTTGCGCAGCCCCTGGAGGAACTCCATCGACGCCGGGCGGATGCCGCCCTCGCCCTGGATCGGCTCGACCAGGAAGCCGGCGGTGTTGCCGTCGATCAGTGCGAGCGCACCCTCCAGGTCGTTGAACGTCGCGTACTTGAAGCCCGGCAGCAGCGGCTCGAACCCGTCGCGCATCTTCGCCTGGTTGGTCGCCGAGATCGCGCCCAGCGTCCGCCCGTGGAAGGCGGTGTCGAAGGTGATGAGGTCGTGCCGCTCCGGGTTGCCGTTGGCATAGTGATAGCGGCGCGCGGTCTTGATCGCACACTCGACCGCTTCCGCGCCCGAATTGGTGAAGAACACCGTATCGGCGAAGGTCGCATCGACCAGCCGCTGCGCGAAATGCTCGCCCTGCGGGCTGCCGTACAGGTTGCTGACGTGCATCAGCGTCGCGGCCTGATCCGCGATCGCCTTCACCAGTGCCGGATGGCCGTGCCCCAGCGCGTTGACCGCGATACCGGCGGCGAAGTCGAGATACTTCTCGCCGCGCTCACCATAGAGGTACGCCCCCTCCCCTCGGACCGGCCGCACATCGCACCGCGGATAGACGGGCATCAGCGCGGGAACGGTTGCGGCGACGGACACGGGGCAGTCTCCTCCTGAAAAGAGCAAGGGCGACCCCAAACGGATCGCCCGAGATGCGCTGATACCGGCAAAGCGGCGCGCGAATCAACACCGCGCCGCGGTGCCGCCGCGGAATGTTCAAGTCAGATCGGGCGCGATGTCGAAGCGATCCTGCCCCGACGGATCGAATGAAACCGAAGCGGGCATCACGCGCACGCCATCCCTGCCGGCGCCGGGATACAGCATGTCCTCGCTCGCGACCGCGCGCTCGGGCATCGCATAGCCCGCCGTATAGATCGGGTTGATCCCCGACACCGCATATTCGCCCGCCATCGCGCCGCTACCCAGACTGAGCGGGATCCCTGCGGCCAAGGTCAGCAGGATCAAGGTCTTACGAGAACCAGCACGCATTGCCGCCTCCTCCTGTCCCCCGTGCCGCGGATAACAGGGGCGACGACGAACGGTTCCCGGCGAGCGGTGAGGCGTTCCACCGCCGGTGCTTGGGCGCCCCACCCCACCCACCGCCGTCACCCCGGCCTCGAGCCGGGGTCCCGCCTCCTCTCGCAAAGATTGCCTGAAAAAGCGGGACCCCGGGTCAAGCCCGGGGTGACGACAGAGAGGCCACCCCGCCACCGCCCGCATCGACCGGCAAAGCTATGCTTCCCCATCACCTCACAACATCCGTCATCCCCGCGGAGGCGGGGATCCAGACGCGCAGGTCGTCGAAGGATCCGAAACGTCGGCGTTTCCGGATTCCCGCCTTCGCGGGAATGACGCTGCCTGGACGCCCTACCCCACCACCGCGCGCGCGATCAGGTCGCGCTGGATTTCGTTCGACCCGGCATAGATGCTGCTCGCGCGGTTGTTGAGATATTTGGGCATCGCCACCGCGATCGCGTCGGGCGCGTCCTCCGCATCGCCCGTCCACCCCGCCGCCACGTCCAGCGCCAGGTGATCGATCCGCTGCGACGTCTCGCTTCCCAGCACCTTGAGCATCGACGGCCGCACCGCCGCCGAAGGGCCTCCGCCCGCCAGCGCCGCCAGCTCGATCGCGCGCAGCCCGGCGACCGCCACCTCCTCGCGCGCGAAGCGCTCGCGGTTGGCGGCATCGTCCCACCAGCCGGTCGCCTGCGCCGCCTCGCGCACCAGGTCCAGCCACGCCGACAGCGACGGCGCGTAGCGCCCGCCGCGCTCGAACGTCAGCAGGTGCTTGGCGACGGTCCAGCCGTCGTTCTCCTCGCCCAGCCGCCCCGCCACGGGCACGCGCACGTCGTCGAAGAATACCTGGTTGAACTCATGCTCCCCCGCCAGCGTCAGGATCGGGGAGACGGTGATCCCGGGCAGGTCCATGTCGAACAGCAGGAAGCTGATCCCCTGCTGCGGCCGTCCCTCCGTCGCGGTGCGCACCAGGCAGAAGATGCGGTTGGCGAAGTGCGCGTGCGTGGTCCAGATCTTCGACCCGTTGAGCACATAATCGTCGCCGTCGCGCACCGCGCGCAGCCGCAGCGCGGCCAGATCCGACCCCGCGCCCGGCTCCGAATAGCCCTGGCACCACAGATCCTCGCCCGACAGGATTCGCGGCAGCAACGTCGCCTTCTGCTCGGGCGTGCCATAGTGCATGATGACCGGCGCGACCATCTTCAGCCCCTGCGGCGGCAGCGAGGGGGCGTGCGCCCGCGCCGTCTCCTCCGCGAAGATGTGGCGCTGCACGTCGCTCCACCCCGGCCCGCCATATTCCTCCGGCCAGTCAGGTGCCGCCCAGCCTTGAGCGTGCAGGATCGCCTGCCACGGCCGCGTCACGTCGGGGTGGAAGAACACGCTCGTCGCGCGCCGCCCCGCACGCGCCAGCTCGGGCGGCAGCTTCTCGGCCAGAAAGGTGCGCACCTCGTCGCGAAAGGCACGGTCGGCGGGGGTCAGCAAGGGCTCCATAGGGTGCAGGATGGCGCGGCGGCGGTGCCGGCGCACCTGACGCAGGTGTCAGGGCGCGCCACGTCGCCTCCCCGTCACCCCAGCGTCCCCACGAAGCCGTGCCCCGTCGCCAGCTGGATCATCCGCGCGCGGGTCGCCGCGCCCAGCTTGTCGCCCGCGTTGCGCAGGTGGAAGCGGACGGTCGATACCGACAGCGTCAGGATCGTCCCGATCTCGGCATTGGTCTTCCCCGCCGCGGCCCAGCGCACGCATTGCGCCTCGCGCGCGGACAATTGCTGGAGCGGCGCACGGTGCCGCGGCGCGGACCATTCCGCATGCGCCGCCAGGAAACGGGTCGCGGCGGCATACATCTCGCCCCCCCGCGCCGCGAAGACCGCCGCGACATCGCCCGGCACCTCGTCGGCCCATACCACCGCGCCCAGCCGCCCGCCGGGCAGGTGGACCGGCGCGACGATCGCCGCCGCCACCCCGGTGCGCGGCGTCACCTGCGCCAGGTCGACGCCGTCGAGCAGCCGCGTCGCGCGCCATGTCCCCACGCGCCCCTCGCGATACCAGAACGGCTCCGCGATCAGCCGCGCGGCATGGAGCAGCGTCGCCTCCAGCGCGAGGCGGCGGTTGCGCCAGTAATCCGCGTCGCGCGCGATCCAGCGGAAGCGCGCCGCGAACGGCCGACCGTCGCGGTCCGCCATCGCCCCCGGATCGCCCAGGTCGCTCTGCGCGGCGAGATACGGCAGCTCGGCCGCGACGCCCAGCGCCGCCACCTCGTCCGCCAGCGCGTCCACCTGTGTCCAGGCGTGATCGTCGTCGCCCCTCGCCATCGCCGGAACATGTCCCGAAGCGGCTATTTACGCAAGCACGTAAACGCTTGGGGGCGGCCCGCGGCTTTGGTATCGAAGTGGGCATGACACGGGGGAAGGCGCGCGCCACGGCGCCGCAGGAGGGATCGCGGACGTCGGCGGACGTGCTGCTGGACGCGGCCGGCGCGCTGATGGCGGAGCGCAATTCGGTCGACATCACCTTTACCGACATCGCCGCGCGATCGGGGCTGAATTCGGCGCTGATCCATTATCGCTTCGGCGGAAAGGCGGGCCTCTTCCGTGCCTTGCTGGAACGCGACGCCGGCGCCACCTTCCCCCATCTGGAGCGGCTGGTGGCCGCCGACCTGCCCGCGATCGACAAGCTGACGCATCATATCCACGGCGTCATCAAGGTCTATTTCCGCCACCCCTATATGAACCGGCTGATCGCCGCACTGGCGGTGGAGACCGATTCGGACACCGCGCGCTTCATGTCCGAGCGGTTCACGCGCCCGCTCGCCGCGGCGCAGCGCGCCATCCTGGAGCAGGGCGAGCGCGAGGGCGTCTTTCGCGCGATCGACCCGATGCTGTTCCATTTCTCGCTGATCGGCGCCTGCGACTATCTCTTCACCGCGCGCCACGCGCTGAAATGGGCGTTCGGCGTGGGCGCGATCGACGACGCGCTGCGCCGCCGCTACGCCGATCACATCACCGCACAGCTGCTGCACAGCGTCCTGAAAGCACCGATTCCTTTTACATCCATTTAATCGGGTTGATTTACGCGCCCGCGTAAGCGATCCTCGGCATCGACAAGCGGGTAAACCGCGTCGACCGGGAGGATGGGATGAAGGGTACGACCGTATCGCTGCTGACGCTGGCCGTCGTGCTGGCCTCGGGGCTGGCCTCGGGACTGGGCGCGACACCGGCCTGGGCACAGGACGCCGCCAACGCCAACGACGCGGGCACCACCGCGCAGGACCAGCCCGCGACGCCGTCGTCGCCCGGCGCCTCCTCCAACGTCGATCCGCGTCGCCCCGCGCAGGCGCCGTCCGACAGCGGCATCGCCGACATCGTCGTCACCGCGCAGAAGCGCGAGCAGAACCTTCAGGACGTCCCCGTCGTCGTCTCGGTGCTGAACCAGGCGCAGCTGGAAAGCGCGGGCGTGCGCGACATCAAGGACCTGCAGACGATCACGCCGGGCCTCAACGTCACCTCGTCCACCAGCCAGGCGCAGACCTCGATCCGCATCCGCGGCATCGGCACGGTCGGCGACAATCCGGGGCTGGAAAGCTCGGTCGGCACGATCATCGACGGCGTCTATCGCGCGCGCTCCTCGGTCGCGTTCGGCGATCTGGGCGACCTGCAACGCGTCGAGGTGCTCAAGGGACCGCAATCGACGCTGTTCGGCAAGAACATGTCCGCGGGCGTCATCAACGTCGTCACCGCCGCGCCGTCGTTCACCCCGAAGGCGGAGTTCATCGCCAGCTACGGCAATTACAACGCCTGGACCGTCTCGGGCAGCGCCACGACGGGAATCGTCGACGACAGGCTGGCGGTCAGTGTCTTCGGGCTGAAGCGCGAGCGCGACGGCATCATGACCGTCCGCACGGGCGGCGGCCCGCGCACCAACACCCGCGATGCCGACGTCGACAATTACGCGCTGCGCGGCCAGATCCTGGCGCGCCCGATCGACGGGCTCGATATCCGCATCATCGGCGACTATTCGAAGCGCGACGAGAATTGCTGCGTCAACACGGTGCTGATCGCGGGGCCCACGCGCGCCTTCGTCGATGCGCTGTCGCCGGACGAGGGGCTGTTGCAGAACGGCCGCCCCTATACCCGCATCGCCTATGCCAATCGCGATACGCCCAACGTCATCACCGACTGGGGCGTGTCGGGGCAGCTCGACTATGACCTGGGCGGCGACTTCTCCGCCACGTCGATCACCGCATGGCGCTATTACAAGGGCGCATTCGGATCCGACATCGACTATTCCTCGGCCGACATCTGGTACCGCCCGATCGAGCAGAACCAGAACACCTTCAACGTCTTCAGCCAGGAAGCGCGTCTCGCCTACAATGGCGAGCGGCTGAAATCGATCGTCGGCGCCTTCTATTCGAACGAGCGACTGTTCTCGGAGGCCGGCACGCGCTTCGGCCGCGACTACGAGAATTATTTCGGGCTGCTGCTGTCGGCCGGGGCGAACCGCAATACCGTCTCCGCCCTGACCGGGCTGCCGGCGGGGCAGAATTTCATCCCCGATTCCGGCGCCTACGATCGTCACTTCCACAAGGCGGTGTCGTTCGCGGCCTTTACGGAGAACACGCTGACGCTGACCGACGGCCTCGATGTCACGCTGGGGCTGCGCTATTCCGATGAGGTCAAGAACGTCACCTCGATCTTCTCGAACCTGACCCCCGGCAACGCCTGCCGCGCCGCGCTTTCCCGCCCGATACCGGCCGCGGCGCGGACCGCGCTGTGCGCCCCCACCGCCGATTTCGCGTTCGACAACGTGACCACGCAGCAGCGCCGCACGGAGCGTCGCTTCAACGGCTCCGCGAAGGTGCAATATCGCTTCTCGCCGCAGGTCATGGTGTACGGCTCCTACGCCAACGGCTTCAAGTCGGGCGGCATGAACCTCGACCGCGCGCGTTTCAGCCCCGGCGTCATCAACCCCGATACGCAGTTCGACACCGAAAAGGTCGACGCCTATGAAATCGGCACGAAGACGACGCTGTTCGACCGCCGCGTGCTCGCCAACCTGGCGGGCTTCTATCAGCGCTATACCGGGTTCCAGCTCAACACCTATACCGGCATCAGCTTCCTGGTGGCGTCGATCCCGGTCGTGACCAGCAAGGGCGTCGATTTCGACTTCCTCTGGAACACCGGCGTCCAGGGGCTGACGCTGAACGCCGGCGCGACCTATGCCGATACGAAATTCGGCAATTTCACGCCCCCCGCCGGGATCAGCGCGCGGCTGCCCGGCAACACCCTGCCCTATGCGGCGAAATGGAACGTGACCGGCGGTTTCACCTCCACCCAGCCGGTCGGGGCCGGACTGGAGCTGACGTCGAGCGCGTCGGTGAAGTGGACCTCGTCCTACAACACCGGCTCCAACCTCGACCCGCTCAAGATCCAGCAGCCGTTCGCGCTGGTCAACGCGCGGCTCGGCATCGGGCCGGAGAGCAAGGCCTGGTCGCTCGAAGTCTGGGGGCAGAACCTGACCAATGCGGAATTCACGCAGGTCGTCGTCGATCAGCCGCTGCAGTCGGGCACCTACGGCACCTTCCTCGGGCCGCCGCGCACCTATGGCGTGACCGGCCGCGTGCGCTTCTGAAACCGACGTTATCTCGCGCGCAGCGGAGCCATCCGGCCTCGCTGCGCGCGCGATGACGAGCGAGGTTCCTACCGCCCCACCAGATACCGCAGCGCCGCCAGATCCTGCACGACATGGCCGAGCGACTTGTAGAGCGTCACCTGCCGCGCGCTCTCGCGCCCCGGCACCATGCCCGCGAGCACCTCGCCGATTTCGCCCGCGATATGGTCGTCGCCGACCGCTCCCGCCGCCTTCGCCACCAGGAATTCCGCCGCCGCGGCCAGCGCGGAGCGGCGGCTGTCGGCGATGTAGCGGCTCCTCGCCACCAGCGCGGTATCCACCTCCACCGGCCCGGCATGGCTGGAGCCGACGATGTTGACGTGCGCCCCCTCGCGCACCCATTCACCCAGCAGGATCGGCGTCGCGGCGCCCGTCACCGTCGTCACGATATCGCACGCCGCCGCCTCGCGCGGGTCGCCCGCCGCGCGCAGCGGCAGCCCGGTCGCGGTCGCCTCGCGCGTCACGAACGCCGCCACCCGCGCGGCGTCGCGCCCCCATACCCGCACCTCCGACAGCGGCCGCACCAGCGCCAGCGCGCGCAGGTGCGAGGCCGCGAGCGCGCCGCAACCGAACAGCCCCAGCGTCGTCGCATCCGCGCGCGCCAGCGCCCCGGTCGCCACCGCGCTGGCGCAGGCGGTACGGATGTCGGTGATCGCGGCGGCATCGCCGATCGCCGCCACCTCGCCGCTGGCGGGGTCGAACAGGATCGCCACGCCGCGATGCGCCGACCGCCCGGCGCGCGCCGGATCGGCGAACGCGGTGATGACCTTCGCGCCGAACGCCTCGCCCCCGCCCAGCCCGCCGGGCATCAGCGCGAAGAGCTTGCCCGGCGCGGTCTCGACGATCTGGCGCAGCGGCTGGTCGACGCCCTCGACGCTGAACCGCCGCATCGCCTCGCGCACCGCGGCGATGCAGCCGGGATAGTCGAGCGCGGCCACCACCGCATCGTGATCGAAGAAGGGAAATGGCGCCATCGCCGCACTCTGCCCGCCCCCAGCCGCCAGATCATGCTTGATCTGCCCTACCCGCCGCATAATCATGCCGCGATGAGCGAAGAACTGACGACCATCGACCTGAAGATCCTCGAACAGGTGCAACGCGATTGCTCGCTATCGACCAGCGAACTGGCCGATCGCGTCGGCCTGTCGCAGTCGCCGTGCTGGCGCCGCCTCGCCCGCCTGCGCGAGGAGGGCTATATCAAGGGGCAGGTCGCGCTGGTCGACCGCACCCGCTTCGGCCCCAACCTGTTCATCTTCGCCACGCTCAAGATCGCGACCCTGACCGAGGAGCAGCGCGCCGACTTCCTGCGCAAGCTGGAACTGACGCCCGAGATCCTGGAATGCTATTCGATCTTCGGCGAGCGCGACCTGATGATAAAGGTCATCGCCCCGTCGATGGACTGGTACCAGAACTTCATCTTCAAGACGATCCTGAAGCTCCCCGGCGTCATCGACATCCAGTCGACGGTGACGCTGTCGGAGATGAAATACACCACCGCCCTGCCGGTACGGGGGACACGCGCGCTGTAGTCTCTCCGTCACCCCGGCCTCGCAAAACGGCTGGACGGCGCCGCATACCGGCCGTGCTCCTGCGCAGGCAGGAGCCCAGGGTTGCAGTTCCCATAAGATGTTGTTGCACTTGGCTCTGGGCTCCTGCCTGCGCAGGAGCACGGTGGAGATTGCCGCAAAGAGGCCGGGGTGACGGCTCACGCCCTCGGCAGCGCCGCCAGAAACCGATCGATGTCCGCGTGCCCGTTCTGCACCGACGGCGTCAGCCGGAAGCGGTTGGCCGAGACCGTCAGGCGCACCTTCGCCGCCGCCATCGGCGCCGCCAGCCGGTCGCGCGCCTTCTCCAGCACGCAGGTGACGATCGGCGTGCGCGCCTCCGGCGGCGTCATCAGCGTATAGCCGCGCTTCGGCAGTTCCCGCTTCAGCCGGTCGGTCAGCTCCTGCGCGTGGCGCTGGATCGCCGGCACGCCCAGCTCCGCGATATACGGCAGCGTCGCGCCCAGCTGCGCGATCACCGCATGCGCATGCGTCCCCAGCGCGAAGGCACCGCTGGCATCCTTCGAAAACGCATAATCCGCGATCGTCGCCCCCGGCGGATCGAGCGGATAGACGTGCGTCGCGAAGTCGCCGATCCCGTAATAGCCGTAATTGGTCCGCTTCAACCGCGGCAGCACGTCGCGCCGGACGTACAGGAACCCCAGTCCGAAGTCCCCCATCAGCCATTTGTACGTCGCGCAGGCCGCGAAATCGACGCCGCTCGCCTTCACGTCGACCGGCACCGCGCCCGCGGCATGGATGATATCGGCATAGACCAGCGCGCCTGCGGCATGCGCGATGTCGCACACCGCCTTCAGGTCGTGCTCGAATCCGTTGACGGTGGAGACGAGCGACAGCGCGACCAGCTTCGTGCCCTTCCTCACTGCGCGGCGCATGTCCTCGATGCGGATGCGCCCGTCGACCGGGCGCAGCCACGTCACCTCGCACCCCTGCCGCGCCATCTCCTCGTACAGCGGGATCGAGCCGAAGAAATGCAGCGTATCGGTGACGATATGCCCCCCCGACGCGGGCAGATCGAGCGCGCGCAGCACCATCTGCTCGCCCGCGGTCGTGCTCTGGACCCAGGCGATCTCGTCCGCATCGGCGTTGATGAGCGTCGCGAACGCGGCGCGCGGCCCCTCGTCGTCGAGCGAATAGGACTGCGCCGCGGGATCGAGCGTGCGTTTGGCGAGATACGCGTCGACCGCGGCCTTGCCGACCAGCGGCATCGGGTGCTGCGACCCGTTGTCCAGATAGGCGATATCGGTCGCGGCGAAATCCCCCGGGCGCGCCAGCGTGCCCGGCGTCGCCGCCCGTGCGGCAGCCGGCAGCGCCGCGGCGGCGGCACTGGCGGCGAGATACTGACGTCGCGTGAGGCGCATCGCGCTGCTCCCTGGATTGTCATGATGGGCTAAGCGCTCCGCCGCGCCATTTCCATGCGATTGTCGGGCGCTATTCGGCAAGTTTGTGCGCGCCGCCCGCGATAGTAACGATCGCGACGATCATATGGGGGACGACGCCGTGACCGACAGTCTTTTCGCCAACCTGCGCGAGCAGGCGCCCGACGGCCTGATGGCGCTGATGATGGCGTTCCGCGCCGATCCGCGCGCCGGAAAGGTCGACCTGGGCGTCGGTGTCTACCGCGACGATCGGGGCAACACCCCGGTCATGGCGGCGGTCAAGGCGGCCGAGCGCATCCTGCTCGAACGGCAGGAGACGAAGGTCTATCTCGGCCTCGACGGCGACCTCGCCTTCGTCGATCGCCTCGCCCCGATCGTATTCGGCGACGCCGCGCATCCCTTCCGCGTCGGGATGCAGACGCCCGGCGGCACCGGCGCGCTGCGGCTGTCGGCGGAGCTGGTCGCCGCCATGTCCGACACCCCCGTCGTCTGGGTGGGGGAGCCGACCTGGGCCAACCACGTGCCCCTGTTCCGCGCCGCCGGCGTGGAGGTGCGCACCCACCGCTTCTACGATGCGATGGCGGGGCGGTTCGACCTCGACGCGATGCTCGCCGATCTGGAGGCCGCGCAGCCGGGTCAGGCGCTGCTGCTCCACGGCTGCTGCCACAATCCCGCGGGCGTCGACTTCACGCTGCCGCAGTGGGAGCGGATCGCGGAGCTGGTCGCGCGCCGCCGCCTGCTGCCGATCGTCGACCTCGCCTATCAGGGGCTGGGCCGCGGCCTGGACGAGGATGCCGCGGGGCTTCGCCTGCTCGCCGACCGGGTCGAGGCGGTGGTGGTCGCCTATAGCTGCGACAAGAATTTCGGGCTCTACCGCGAGCGGACCGGCGCGCTCTGGGCGCAGGTGAACGACGCCGCGTCGCTGGCGAAGGTGCGCAGCGGCATCCGCAACCCCGCGCGCACCTGCTGGTCGATGCCGCCGGACCACGGCGCGGCGGTGGTGCGCGTCATCCTGGAATCGACGGAACTGACCGCGATCTGGCGCGAGGAGCTGGAGGTGATGCGGCGGCGCGTGCTGGGCTTGCGCGAGCGGCTGGCCGCGTCCCACCCCGCGCTCGCCCCGCTCGCGGCGCAGACCGGCATGTTCGCGCTGCTGCCCATCGCGCACGACGGGGTGCTGGCGCTGCGCCGCGACCATGCGATCTACATCGCCGACGACGGCCGCGCGAACCTGGCGGGGCTGCATCCCGACATGATCGACCCGCTGGTGGCGGCACTGACGCCGTATCTCGGCTAATTCCTCCGTCCGTTCACCCCGAGCTAAGTCGAAGGGCATGCGGCACATGCACCGCATGTGCTTCGACTTCGCCCGGCACGAACCGGGTTTCGGCGTCAGCTCTTCAGCTTCCACCCGCGCTTCAGCAGCACGTAGCACAGCACGCCCAGCACCACGTCGATCCCCAGGATCACGACGCTGCCCAGCAGCACCGGCGAGTCGGCCGTCCCCAGGAACCCGTAGCGAAAGCCGGAGATGACATAGAAGAACGGGTTCACATGGCTGAACGCGCGGAACGCCGGCGCCAGGTGATCGACCGAATAGAAGGTGCCCGACAGCAGCGTCATCGGCGCGATGACGAAATTGGTCACCGCCGCGGCATGATCGAACTTCTCCGCCCAGATCGACGTCAGCACGCCCGCCAGCGCCAGGAACAGCGCGCCCAGCAGCCCGAACCACAGCACCGCACCCGGATGCCGCGGCACCACGTTGACGCCGGGCCACAGCGACATCGCGAGGAACACCGCGAGACCGACCAGGAACGCGCGCGTCACCGCCGCCCCGGTCAGCGCCGCCAGCACCTCCGCCGACGACAGCGGGGGTTGCAGATAGTCGACGATATTGCCCTGGATCTTGCCCACCAGCAGCGAGAAGCTGGCGTTGGCGAAGGCGTTGTTGAGCATCCCCATCACGATCAGCCCGGGCGCGACGAAATCGGCGAACGGCACCGTCTCGCCCCCCAGCATCACCGGGCGGCGCGCGCCGTTGGCGATCGTGAAGATGACCAGGAACAGCAGCGTCGTGACCGCGGGCGCCCAGATCGTCTGGAGCTGCACCTTGAAGAAACGGCGCACCTCCTTCACATAGAGGGTCTTCAGACCGCCCCAGTTGACGTTGCGGATCACCGGCTCGCCGGGGGCGCTGCGGATCGCCGAGGGGATCTGACCAAGGGGGGGCTGGCTGCTCATCGCGTCTGCGGGTAGACGCTGCCGCCGCCGCCCGCAACCGGCTGGTGCCGGCCAGGCTGCCACCGGCTCTCGCCGGCCAAGTTGTTGTGAGGAAGTGACGAATGTCGTGGACGGAAGAGCGCATCGATACGCTCCGGACGATGTGGGAAGCGGGACAGACCGCCAGCCAGATTGCCGAGGCGCTGGGCGGGGTTAGCCGCAACGCCGTGATCGGCAAGGCGCATCGCCTGGGACTCCAGTCGCGCCCGTCCCCCGTCGTCAGCAAGGACGAGGCGCGCGCGAAGGCCGCGCCCGCTGCCGCCCCGGCGGCGGCGGCAGCGCCCCCTCTATCGGGGGCTCCGGAACCCGAGCCCGCACCCGTGGTCGAGTCGGCGCCGCCCGCGCCGAAGCCGGCGACGCCGCCCCCGTTCCTGACCGCCTCCGCGCCGCGCCCCGCGCCCGCCGCGGTCGAGGATGAGGACGAGGAAGAGTACCAGGAAGACGGGGACGATACGGAGGCCACCACGTCCGATCAGGTCGCCGCCGCGCCCCCGCCGCCGCAGCAGCCGGTATTGCGCTCGGTCGGCCCCGGCGGCTTCGTCCGCCAGTCGCCCGGCGAGCAGCAGCCGCCGATCGCGCCGGCCCCGCCGCGCCGCCTGGTGCCCGCGAAGGTGGCGCCTGAGTTCGCGAACAAGACCTCGCTGCTCGATCTCAACGACAAGATCTGCAAATGGCCGCTCGGCCATCCGGGCGAGCCCGACTTCCACTTCTGCGGCGAGAAGGTGAACCCCGGTTTCCCCTATTGCGTCGCGCATTGCGGTCATGCGTATCAGGCGCAGCTGCCGCGCCGCGACCGGCGCGCCCCGCCGCTGCCGTTCGGCGGGCCGCGGGCCCGCTAGGCCCGGCAAAGCCGGGCCAGCGCCCGCCCGCCCGCCCGGCCGGCGCGGCCAAAGCCGCATCCGACGTCATGGGATTCACTCCCATGACGGGCGTGAGAGGTGCTTCGAGACTTCTCTGAAACCCGTGCCCCGACGAAGGCGGGAGCTTTGCGAAAGCTCTTTTCTGTGCCCCGGCGGAGGCCGGGGCCCAGCATCGGCACGCTGGCAAGATGCTGAAGCCGGCCCCCAACTGGTCCCCGGCCTTCGCCGGGGAACGAAGGCTTTTGCAGAGGTCCGGCAAAGGCAAGACGTTTGCAAAAGGCTACGCCATGCTCCTGCGCAGGCAGGAGCACAGCAGACGGTCGCGAAGGCGCCGCTCCCGCCTGCGAACAGCATCCGCTAGATGCACCACCGCCGCGGCAAAGCCGCGCCGTCGGTCGTGCCGTGCGGCACGCCGGCCGGGCGGGCGTGAGTCCTGCGCCGGACGGGCCGGCGCAGGCCACGCTCCGCCTAGAACCGGAACGCGGCGGTGGCGCGCATGCTGTGCCACCGGAACTTGTCGTCGGAGCGGCGCAGGTCGGTGCCGTTGACCGTCCCGCCGTTCGCCGCGTTGGTGAACGGCGTCCCCGCCGGCCCCGCGACGCGGACGCGGTAATCGTCGTCCCGGTACTGGTGGTACAGATATTCCAGCCCGATCGAGAAGTTGTTCCCGATCCGCTGCTCGATGCCGCCACCGCCCTGGATACCGAACTGGTTGCGATCGCCGCGCCCGGTGAAGGTGTTGGTGCTCTGGCTGGACGAGAAGCTGCGGTTGATCCGCGCATAGCCCGGCCCGAACGTGCCGTAGAACAGCGTCGAGTCGTTCGGCGTGAACCCGGCGCGCGCGCGGATGCCCGCTTCCCACGAGATGTCGCGGTACATCACGTAATTGGCGGGCGTGACGGAGAAGCCCGAGACGCTGTCGTTGATCTCGGTCTTGCCGAACTCGCCGACCACGCCGACCACGATCGCGCCCATCTGCTGGTCGAAGCCGATCCGCCCGTAATAGCCCCACGAATCGCGATCCTTGCGGCATCCGGTGCCCGCCGCCAGCGCCGGCGCGTTGGCGCTCGTCTGCCCCGGCGCATTGGCGCTGGTCGCACCGCCGCCGCAGAAACCGGGGGCGAAGGCGTTGCCCCCGGTGCCGGTCAGAACGCTGTCGTTGAACCGCCCGTCCAGGTTGCGGTCGAACAGGATGCGCGAGCCGCCGTCGTTGCCCTGCACGTCATAGCCGCCCGCGCCGCCGATGTAGATTCCGCTGAACCCGGTGGTGACGGCCGGATCGCCGCCGGCCATGTCCTGCGCCAGCGCCGGGGTGCCCGCGAGCAGCGCGCCCGCCGCCAAGAGATACGCCTTCATCGTCAACTCCCTGTTGTCTCGCCCGCGCAACGGGGCTGATGAGGATCGGGTTGCGTGACGTTTGATGTCCCGCGGCGCGGTTTGGGTTTCCGCCCCGCTCGCTATATGACGATCGCATGTCCGATCTCTTCGCCTCGCCGGCTACCGCCGGGTCCCCCAGCTACGACGCCTCCTCGATCGAGGTGCTGGAGGGGCTGGAGCCGGTACGGCGGCGTCCGGGCATGTATGTCGGCGGCACCGACGAGCGCGCGCTGCACCACCTCGCCGCGGAGGTGCTCGACAATGCGATGGACGAGGCGGTGGCGGGCCACGCCACCCGGATCGAGGTCACGCTGGAGCCGGGCAACCGCCTGACCATCGTCGACAACGGCCGCGGCATCCCGGTCGACCCGCATCCGAAATTTCCCGACAAGTCCGCGCTGGAGGTGATCCTCTCCACGCTCCACTCGGGCGGCAAGTTCGCGGGGAAGGCCTATGCGACCTCGGGCGGCCTCCACGGCGTCGGCGTGTCGGTGGTCAACGCGCTGTCGTCGGAGACGGTGGTGGAGGTGGCGCGCGACCGCCAGCTGTATCGCCAGCGTTTTTCGCGCGGGGTGACGATGGGCGCGCTGGAGACTGTCGGCGCCGCCCCCAACCGCCGCGGCACCACCGTCAGCTTCGTGCCCGATACCGAGATTTTCGGCCCCGAGCTGCACTTCAAGCCCGCGCGCCTCTACAAGCTGGCGCGGTCGAAGGCGTATCTGTTCGCCGGCGTCGAGATCCGCTGGAAATGCGCGCCCGAGCTTATCCAGGACCAGACGCCCGCGGAGGCGGTGTTCCAATTCCCCGGCGGCCTGTCCGACCATCTGAAGGAGCAGATCGGCGGCCGCGAATGCGCCACCGCCGATTTCTTCGCCGGGCAGCAGGAGTTCGCCGACAGCCAGGGCAAGGTGGAATGGGCGGTCGCCTGGCCGTTGTGGAGCGAGGGCAGCTACAGCTGGTATTGCAACACCATCCCCACCCCCGACGGCGGCACCCACGAACAGGGCCTGCGCCAGGCGCTGGTCCGGGGCCTGCGCCAGTTCGGCGAGCTGGTGAACAACAAGAAGGCCAGGGAGCTGACCGCGGACGACGTGATGGTCGGCAGCGAGCTGATGCTCAGCGTCTTCATCCGCGAACCGCAATTCCAGTCGCAGACGAAGGACCGGCTGACCTCGCCCGAGGCGGCGGGGCTGGTCGAAAAGGCGATGCGCGACCATTTCGACCATTGGCTGGGCCAGAACATGGAGCGCGGGCGCGCGCTGCTCGGCTATGTGCTGGAGCGGATGGACGAGCGGCTGCGTCGCAAGGCCGAGCGCGAGGTGAAGCGCAAGACCGCCACTTCGTCGCGCAAGCTGCGCCTCCCCGGCAAGCTGACCGACTGCGCCGCCGACAGCCCGGAGGGGACCGAGCTGTTCATCGTCGAGGGCGATTCGGCCGGCGGCTCGGCCAAGCAGGCGCGCGACCGCAAGACGCAGGCGATCCTGCCGATCCGCGGCAAGATCCTGAACGTGGCATCCGCCACCAGCGCGAAGATCCTCGCCAATCAGGAGATCGCCGACCTGATCCTCGCGCTGGGCTGCGGCACGCGAAAGGACTGCCGCCCGGACAATCTGCGCTACGAACGCGTGGTCATCATGACCGACGCCGATGTCGACGGCGCGCATATCGCGACGCTGCTGATGACGTTCTTCTTCCAGGAGATGCCCGACCTGGTCCGCCGCGGGCACCTGCATCTGGCGCAGCCGCCGCTCTACCGCCTGACCGCGGGGACAAAGAGCCTGTACGCGCGCGACGACGCGCACCGCGCCGAGCTGGAGCGCACCGCCTTTCGCGGCAAGAAGGTGGAGGTCGCGCGCTTCAAGGGCCTGGGCGAGATGAACCCCGCGCAGCTGCGCGAGACGACGATGGACCCGGCCAGGCGCAGCATGATCCGCATCACGCTGCCGCAGGAATATGAGGAGCGCGCCGGGGTGAAGGACCTGGTCGACCGCCTGATGGGCACGAACCCCGCGCACCGCTTCGCCTTCATCCAGGAGAATGCGGCCCGGCTGGACGAGGAAGCGATCGACGCGTGAGGGGGCCGGGATCAGCGACTCGACGACAATCCCCCTCCCCGTTCGGCCTGAGCGAAGTCGAAGGCCACGCACGACAATGGCTGTGCTTCGACTTCGCTCAGCACGAACGGACGTTCAAATCGAACCTAGAGCGTGATGACGTGATGTTGACCCGTCGGGACGGAGCGGAATGTCGTTCGTGGATAGGAGCGAGGAGGGAACGGGGCTTTGCCCCCGTGACTGACGAGGGACGACGCCACGAACGACATTCCGCCCGCCGCACAGCGGTTGTCCTGAGCCGCCCGCCGGACGACGTCGCGCCGCTGGCACGGGCTACCAGCCCGCGCTGCACGTCGCTCCTCGCCGACGAACGGCTCAGGACAATCACGATGGGTCAACATCACGTCATCACGCTCTAAACCGCCATCCGCCGCAACATCCCCCGCGCGGTCCCGTCGCCCTGCATCAGCACGCGCAGCCGCCGGAAATAGCCACCAACGCGCAGCTCCGCGGTCAGCCCCATCGCACCGTGCAGCTGCACCGCGCCCTCGCCGACGATGCGCGCCGCCTCCTCCGCCAGCACCCGCGCCGCCGCGACCGCGCGCGCGTCGTCGGGCGTGTCGATCGCCGCCCCGACGGCGGCGTCGGCCAGCGCCAGCGCCATCGCCATGTCCGCCATCCGGTGCCGCAGCGCCTGGAACGACGCGATCGCCACCCCGAACTGCCGCCGCTCCTTCAGGAACGCGGCGGTATCGGCGAGCAATGTCGTGCACAGCCCGACCATTTCCGCCGAATGCAGGATCGCCAGCGCGTCGCGCGCCGCCTCGTTCGTCGCGCCGTAGCGGTTGCGCGCCCAATGCTCCGCCCAGTCCAGCCCCGCATTGGCGCGCCCGAACGCCGCCGCCACCACCGCACCGTCGCGCAGGTCGGTGCCCAGACCGCCCGCATCCTCCGCGATCCCCAGCGATCCGACGCCGCTTTCCTCGACCGCCCGCGCCCAGTGCGCGTCGCCGCGCGCCAGATGCGCGTCCAGCATGTCCGCCAGCTGCCGCTGTTCGTCGCTCGATGCGAAGGTCATCAGTTCACCCGCCTTTCGTGACCGGCCCAGAACGGCTCGCGCAGCGCGCGGCGCAGGATCTTGCCGGAGGGGTTGCGCGGCAGCGCCGCGATGAAATCGACCGTCTTGGGGCATTTGAACCCCGCGATCCGCGTCCGCGCATGCGCGATGATCGCCGCGGCATCGGCCTCGGCCCCGGGATGCAGCACCACGACCGCCTTCACCGCCTCGCCCCATTTGGGGTCGGGCACGCCGATGACCGCGACATCGGCGACCGCGGGATGCGCATAGATCGCGCTTTCCACCTCCGCGGGATAGACGTTCTCCGCGCCGGTAATAATCATGTCCTTGATGCGGTCCTGGATGAAGAGATAGCCCTCCTCGTCCAGCAGCCCCGCATCGCCGGTGCGCAGCCAGTTGTCCGCCGACAGCGTCCGCGCCGTTTCCTCCGGGCGCGCCCAATATCCCGCCATGTTGTTGGGGCTGCGGATCGCGACCTCGCCGATCGTGCCCGGCGGCAGGACGCGCCCCTCCTCGTCCTGGATGCGCAGCTCGACCCCGGGTAGCGCCTTGCCCGCCGCGGTCATCTTCGCCTCGCGTCCGGGCAGATGATCCTCGGGCGGCAACGCCACCACCGACCCCCAGGTCTCGGTCATGCCATAGACCTGGACGAACCCGCACCCGATCCGCTCCACCGCCTGTTGCAGCAGCGGCAGCGGGATCGGACTCGCGCCGTAGGACAGCGTCAGGATCGACGAGAAATCGGCGTCCGCGGCGTCCGGATGCGCCAGCAGGAGGCCGATCGCGGCGGGCACTAGGAACAGCCGTTTCACCCGGTGCTCGGCGACCGTCGCGATCACCTGCGCGGCGTCATATTCGGCATGGACGATCAGTTCCTGCCCGCTGTTGACCGCGCCGAACGCGACCCCGACGCCGCCGATATGGCCATAGGGCATGGCAAGGATCGCCGCATCGCCCGGCTCGGCCAGCAGCCATTCCACCCCGGCCGCGATCTGGTTCGCGCGTGACCGGATGCCGTTGGCATGGGTCAGCATCACGCCCTTCGGCTTGCCGGTGGTGCCGGAGGTGTACAGCTGGAGCACCACGTCCCGCTCGTCGACGGCGACGTCGGGCATCGTGTCGGGCTGCGCATCGCGCCAGGCGGCGAAGTCGTCGCCCATCGCGACGACATGCGCGGACGCGACCGCGCGCGCGGCGAAGGCCGGCTCCACGAACAGCGCGCCCGGCGCGGCATCCTCCAGGATCGCGTCGACCTCCGCCGGGGCCAGCCGCCAGATCACGGGCACGAACACCATGCCCGCGCGCGCCACGCCCAGCGCCAGCTCCACCGCCTGGTCGCTGTTCTTGCCGACATAGGCGATGCGGTCGCCCTTCGTCAGCCCCAGCGCGCGCAGCCCGTTGGCGATTTGCGAGGCATGCGCGTCGAACGTCGCATAATCGGTCACGTGGTCGCCGTGGCGCAGCGCCACCTGCGCCGGGCGTTCGCGCGCATGATGCGCCAGCGCGGCGCCGAAGGTGGCGGGCAGTTCGCTCTTCCCTGTCATGCGCGCCAGCCTAGCAGGCGCCCGCGCGGCGTCCCCTGACACAGCTGACAGGTGCGCCGTCTTCGCCTAAATCACTGACAAACTGCCGCGATGCGCTATGACATCGGGCTCACCCTCACAGGATCCCGTCCCATTCGCCAGATCGCCGCCCTTCCCTATCGCCTCGACGGCGAATCGGTCGACACCGCCGTCGTCCGCGTCCTGCTGGTCACGTCGCGCGGCACGCGTCGCTGGGTGATGCCCAAGGGCAACATCGGACCCGGCATGTCCCCGCACGACGCCGCCGCGCAGGAGGCGCAGGAGGAAGCGGGGGTCATCGGCGCGCTGTGCCCGATTCCACTGGGCACCTATCGCTATCGCAAGCGGCGTAGTAGTGGCGCCTCGCTGATGGCAGATGTCGAGGTGTTTCCGCTGGCCGTCACGCAGGAGCTGACGGCCTGGAAGGAGCAGGACGAGCGCGAACGGCGCTGGTTCGCTCTCGCGGAAGCGGTCGAGGTCGTCCATGAGCCCGACCTGCGCGACCTGCTTCGGTCGTTCGCGCCGACGGAGTTCAAGGCCGCGCTGCGTCGCCCGGGTGCGGCGCGCAGCGCGCAACAGGGATCGGGATTGGGTTCGATGTTCGGCTGGTTTCAACGTCTGCTGCCGCGGACGGGCAATTTCTTCGAGCTGTTCGAGGCGCATGTCGCGACGGTGCAGGCGGGGGCGGAGGCGACCGCGCGGCTGCTGTCGTCCGACGGCGCCACCGCCCGCGAGCATATCCGCGAGATCGTCGAGCGCGAGCACGACGCCGACAATATCACGCGCGAGGTGCTGACCACCGTCCGCAAGACGTTCCTGACCCCGTTCGACCGCGGTGCGATCACCGCGCTGATCGGCGCGCTGGACGATACGATCGACGAAATGCACGCCGCCGCCTCCGCGATCGACCTGTACGAGGTGCGCGACTTCGCGCCCGAGATGCGCGACATGGCCGCGATCATCGTCGACGCCGCGCGCCTCGCGGGCGAGGCGATGCCGCTGCTGCGCGACATCGGCCGCAACGGCGACCGCCTGCACGAGCTGACCGAGCGGCTGATCCGGATCGAGGGCCATGCCGACGAGATCCACGCCGCCGGCTTGCGCCGCTCGCTCCAGCAGCACGGGCACAGCGACACGCTGCGCTTCGTCGTCGAGCGCGAAATCTACAAGCATCTGGAGCGCATCGTCGACGCGTTCGAGGATGTCGCCGACCAGATCGACGGCATCGTCATCGACCACGCCTGACGCATCGCCCCCCCATGCACCAGATCGCCTTCCCGCTGCTCGTGGCGCTGATCGTCGTCGCGCTGGCGTTCGATTATCTCAACGGGCTGCACGATGCGGCCAATTCGATCGCCACCGTGGTCGCGACGCGGCTGCTGTCGCCGGTCGCCGCGGTGCTGTTCGCCGCCTTCTTCAACTTCGCGGCCTATTTCCTCACCATCGCCTTTCCCAGCCTGCACGCGGTGGCGGAGACGATCGGCAAGGGCCTGATCGACAAGGATGTCGTCACGCCCGCGGTCATCTTCGGCGCGCTGGGCGGCGCGATGTCGTGGAACGTCATCACCTGGCTGCGCGGCATCCCCTCGTCGAGCAGCCACGCGCTGATCGGCGGGCTGATCGGCGCGGGCGTGACGCACGCCGGGCTGAACGGCGTCCACTGGTCGGGGTTGAACAAGACGCTGCTCGCGATCGTGCTGTCGCCGACTTTGGGCATGATCCTGTCGATGATGGTGATGCTCGCCACCAGCTGGCTCTTCCGCCGCTCGACCGCGCACCGCGCGGAACGGAGCTTCCGCGCGCTCCACCTCGTCTCCTCCGCTGCCTATTCGCTCAGCCACGGGCTGAACGATGCGCAGAAGACGATGGGGATCATCACCGTCCTGCTCTATTCGACCGGCTATCTCACGGGGCCGTTCGAGGTGCCGCACTGGGTCGCGATCAGCTGCTATATCGCGATCGCGGCGGGCACGATGACGGGCGGATGGAAGATCATCGAGACGATGGGATCGCGCATCACGAAGCTGTCCCAGCACCAGGGGTTCAGCGCGTCCGCGGCGGGGTCGATCGTGCTGTTCACCGCCTCCGCGCTCGGCATCCCGGTGTCGACCACGCACACCATCACGGGATCGATCATCGGCGCGGGCGTCGCGCGGCGCGCCTCGGCCGTTCGCTGGGGCGTGGCGCAGAACGTGGTCACCGCCTGGATCATCACCATCCCCGCCTCCGCGGCGATCGGCGCGGCGTTCTACGCGATGACGCTGCCGTTCTGAGGCGGCGCGTACGGGATGCTGTCGCGCCTCGTCCTCACCGATTTCCGCAATCATGACGCGCTGGCGCTGACGCCGGGGGCGGGGTTCGTCGTGCTGACCGGCGCGAACGGTGCGGGCAAGACCAACGTGCTGGAGGCGGTGTCGCTGCTCGCCCCCGGCCGGGGACTGCGCCGCGCCGCGCTGTCGCAGATCGCGCGCGGCGACGGTCCCGGCGGGTTCGGCGTCGCCGCGACGCTGGCGGACGGGGTCGAGCTCGCGACCGGCACGCTCGCCTCCGCCCCCGAGCGCCGCGTCGTGCGCGTCAACGGCGCCGCGGCCAATGCGGCCGCGCTGGCGGAGCGCGCGGCGGTGCTGTGGCTCACCCCGGCGATGGACCGGCTGTTCACCGATACCGCCGGCGAGCGCCGCCGCTTCCTCGACCGCCTCACGCTCGCGCTGGAGCCGGCGCACGCACGCCATACCGCGCGCTACGATGCGGCGATGCGCGACCGCAACCGCCTGCTCGCCGACGCCGCGCCCGACGCCGACTGGCTCGCCGCGCTGGAGGCGCAGATGGCGCAGCACGGCTGCGCGCTCGACGCCGCCCGCCACCGCACCGTCGCCGCGCTCGACGCCGCGCTGGCGGCACAGCCCGCGGGCGCCCTGCCGCGCGCGCGCCTCGCGCTGGAGGGGTGGCGCGGCGATGCGGGGGCGCTCGCCGACGCGCTGCGTGCCGGGCGCGCGCGCGACGCCGCGGCGGGACGCACGCTCGCCGGGCCGCACCGCGTCGACCTGGCGGTGACGCATGTCGACAAGGTGCGCCCGGCGGCGACCGCCTCGACCGGCGAGCAGAAGGCGCTGCTGCTCGGCCTCGTCCTCGCCCATGCCGAACTGGTCGCAGGCCGGGTCGGCCGCGCGCCGGTGCTGCTGCTGGACGAGGTGGCCGCGCACCTCGACCCCGCGCGCCGCGCCGCGCTGTTCCGCCGGCTGGAACCGCTGGGGCAGACCTGGATGACCGGGACGGAGCCCGCGCTCTTCTCCGCGATCGGAACCGCCACCACCATCGCGCTTTGACGCGGCATCTACTTCGTTCGGACTATGACATCGTCGTGAAACTTCGCCATGGTCCGCCGCCGTAGGAGGAGTGATGGCAGGGCTGTGGAACATGCGCCGGACCGCGCGCCCGGCCGACGACGTCGCCGCCGGCGAATGGCGCCGCGGCTGGCCGATCGTCGCCGCGGCGATGCTCGGCTCCGGGCTGGGGCCGGGCCTCTATCAGAACCTGTCGAGCCTGTTCGTCCCCGGCCTCGAACGCGACATGGGCTGGTCGCGCGGCGACATCGCGACCGCGGCGGGGGTGGGCATGATCGGCGCGCTCGCCGCCCCCGCGATCGGCCGCGCGGCGGATCGCCTGGGGGTGCGCCCGGTGGTCGTCGCCTCGATGCTGGTGCTGGCGCTCGGCTATCTCTGGCTCGCCTCGGTCGCGGGGGCGCTGTGGCATTATACGGTCGGGGTCATGCTCGTGGTGCTCGCGCTGCCGGGCACCAGCAGCCTGTCCTTCGGGAAGCTGATCGCGGCGCGCTTCGTCGCGCATCGCGGCATGGCGCTGGCGTTCGGCACCTCGGGCCTCGCCGCCATGACGGTGGTGGTCGCCCCGCTGCTGGGCGTGGTGATCGACGCCTATGGCTGGCGCGCCGCGCTGGTGGCGATGGGCGTGGCGTCGCTGGCGGTGGCGCTGCCCCCCATCCTGCTGGCGATCCGCGACGCGCCGCTGGCGGAGGCGCCGCCCGCGGGCGACGCGGCCCCCGCCCCGGTCCCGCCGGGGATGACCGCGGCACAGGCGCGGCGCGACCCGCGCTTCTGGCTGCTGATCGCGTCGGCGGTGCTCATCAACTTCGCCACCACCGGGCTCGTGACACAGATGGTGCCGATCGGGATCGAGCGCGGCCTGCCCGCGGCGGAGGCGGCGCTGCTGCTCACCGGCTTCGGCGTCAGCGCCATCGCCGGGCGGATCCTGGTCGGGGTCCTGGTCGACCGCCTCCCCGCCTTCCCCGTCGCCGGATCGATCGCGATCGTCTCCGCCGCCGCCTTCCTGCTGCTCGGCTGGGCGCCGGGCGGGCTGGCGACGCTGCTCGCGATCGTCTTCCTGTGCGGGCTGATGAACGGGGCGGAGAACGACCTGCTCCCCTTCCTCGCCGCCCGGCTGTTCGGGCTGCGCGCCTTCGCGGAGATCTACGGCACCGCCATGCCGATCGCGCTGGCCGGCTCGGCGATCGGGATCGTCGGCTTCGGGCGGCTGCACGACCATAGCGGCAGCTATGCGCTGGCGCTGGCCGCGGGCAGCGGCGCGCTGCTGCTGGCGGCGGGCTGCTTCGTCGCCCTGTCGCGGGTCGGCACCGGCAGGGGGTGACGCCGCCCCCGCGCCTGCTACGCTAACATCATGGAGAGGAACGCGAATCGCGTCACTGCGCGCGCCGAATGGCGTCGCGGGTGGCCGCTGGTGCTCGGCGCGCTGATCGGGATCGGCGCGGGACCGGGATTGTTCCAGAACCTGTCGAGCCTGTTCACCCCGGGGATGATGGCGGAATTCGGCTGGACCCGCGGGCAGATCGCGACCGCCGCCGGGGTCGGGCTGATCGGCGCGGTCGGCTCGCCGTTCCTGGGGCGCGCCGCCGATCGCCTCGGCATCCGCCCCGTCATCATCCTGTGCATGACGCTGCTCGGCGTGGCGTATGCCGGCTTCGCGATGATGCGGGGCGAGATCTGGCAGTATCAGCTGCTGGTCCTGCTGCTGGCGCTCGGCGTGCCGGGCACCAGCTCGATCGTCTATGGCAAGCCGCTGGCGGCGTGCTTCCGCGCGCATCGCGGGCTGGCGCTGGGGATCGCCACGTCGGGCCTGTCGATCACGACCGTGCTGCTGCCCCCGCTCGCGGCATGGGTCATCGCGGGCTGGGGCTGGCGCGGCGGGTTCGTCGCGCTGGCGATCGTGACGACGCTGATCGCGATGCCGCTGGCGCTGATCGCGATACGGGGCGCCGCGACCGCCCCCACCCGCCCCGACGCCGGCGCCGCCGCCGCGCAGGCGCCGGTCGAGGGCCCCACCGCAGCGGAGACGCGCCGCGACGCGCGCTTCTGGCGGCTCGGCGCCAGCGCCTTCTGCATCAACCTGGCGACCGCCGGCCTCGTCACGCAACTGGTGCCGTTCGGGCTGGAGCGCGGGCTATCCGCGGGGCAGGCGGCGCTGCTGCTCGCCGCCTTCGGCGCGGCGCAGGTCGTGGCGCGCATCGCGATCGGCGCGCTGATCGACCGCTGGTCGCCGCAGGTGATCGCCGCCGTCGTCGCGCTGCTCTCCGCGCTCGGCTTCGCGCTGCTGGAGATCCGCGCGCCCGGTTTCGCGCTGCTGGTCGTGCTCGTCTTCTTCGCCGGCATGATGAACGGCGCGGAGAACGACCTGCTCCCCTTCTTCACCGTGCGGCTGTTCGGGCTGCGTGCGTATGGCGAGATCTACGGCTGGCTGGTGCTGATGGCGCTGGCGGGGACCGCGACCGGGATCGTCGGCTTCGGGCGGCTGTACGACGCCACCGGCAGCTACGACGTGGCGCTCGGCATCGCATCCGGCGCGCTGACGCTCACCGCGCTGCTGTATCTCTCGCTGCGGGAGCGGCCCCTGCCCCGCGTACGCGCCGCCGCGGCGGCCTGAAACGCCCCTATTTCGCTTTCGTTGCCGCCCCGCCGTGCCTATATGATGGGCATGGCAGAACAGCAGAATACCAGCGATTACGGCGCCTCCTCGATCAAGGTGCTGAAGGGTCTGGACGCGGTGCGCAAGCGTCCGGGCATGTACATCGGCGATACCGACGACGGCTCGGGCCTCCACCACATGGTGTTCGAGGTCAGCGACAATGCGATCGACGAGGCGCTGGCGGGGCATTGCGACCGTATCGACATCACGTTGAACGCCGACGGATCGGTATCCGTCACCGACAACGGGCGCGGCATCCCGACCGGCATCCACCCGGAGGAGGGCGTGTCCGCGGCCGAGGTCATCATGACCCAGCTGCACGCCGGCGGCAAGTTCGAGAACACCTCCGACGACAATGCGTACAAGGTGTCCGGCGGGCTCCACGGCGTGGGCGTGTCGGTGGTCAATGCGCTGTCCGAATGGCTCGACCTCACCATCTGGCGCGACGGGCAGGAGCATTACATGCGCTTCGCCCACGGCGACGCGGTCGCCCCGCTGAAGGTCGTCGGCCCCGCGCCGGACGGCACGAAGGGCACGCGCGTCACCTTCCTCCCCTCCCCCGCCACGTTCAAGATCGTCGAATTCGATTTCGAGAAGCTGGAGCACCGCTACCGCGAACTGGCGTTCCTGAACTCGGGCGTCCGCCTGTTCCTGAACGACGCCCGGCACGAGGAGAGGAAGTCGGTCGAGCTGTATTACGAGGGCGGGATCGCCGCCTTCGTGAAGTGGCTGGACCGCAACAAGCAGCCGCTGTTCCCCGATCCCATCTCCGTGTCCGGCACGCGCGACCACGTCACGATCGAGGTCGCGCTGGAGTGGAACGACAGCTATTACGAGAACGTCCTCGCCTTCACCAACAACATACCCCAGCGCGACGGCGGCACGCATATCGCCGCCTTCCGCGCCGCGCTGACGCGCACGCTCAACAATTATGCCGAGAAATCGGGGTTGCTGAAGAAGGAGAAGGTGTCGCTGACCGGCGACGACATGCGCGAGGGGCTGACCGCGATCGTCTCGGTCAAGCTGCCCGACCCGAAATTCTCGTCGCAGACCAAGGACAAGCTGGTCTCGTCCGAGGTGCGCCAGCCGCTCGAAAGCCTGATGGCGGACAAGATGGCGGAATGGCTGGAGGAGAACCCCCAGCACGCGCGCTCGATCGTGCAGAAGGTGATCGACGCCGCCGCCGCGCGCGAGGCCGCGAAGAAGGCACGCGAGCTGACCCGGCGCAAGGGGGTGATGGACATCGCCTCGCTTCCCGGCAAGCTGGCCGACTGCCAGGAGCGCGATCCCGCCCGCTCCGAGCTGTTTCTGGTCGAGGGCGATTCCGCGGGCGGCTCGGCGAAACAGGGGCGCGACCGCCATTTCCAGGCGATCCTGCCCCTGCGCGGCAAGATCCTGAACGTCGAGCGTGCGCGCTTCGACCGGATGCTCGCCTCGCGCGAGATCGGCACGCTGATCCAGGCGATGGGCACCGGCATCGGGCGCGACGACTTCAATCTCGCCAAGCTGCGCTACCACAAGATCGTCATCATGACCGACGCCGATGTCGACGGCGCGCATATCCGTACGCTGCTGCTGACGTTCTTCTACCGTCAGATGCCCGAGATCATCGAGGCGGGGCACCTCTACATCGCGCAGCCGCCGCTCTACAAGGCGACCAAGGGGCGGTCGGAGGTCTATCTCAAGGACGACGCCGCGCTCGACAATTATCTGGTCGATGCCGGGCTGCTGGCGATGGCGCTGGAGCGCGGGGGCGAGGCGCTGACCGGCGCGCACCTGCGTCCGCTGGTCGAGCATGCGCGCCGCATGCGCACGCTGATGCGCTACGTGCCGCGCCGCTACGACCCCGTCATCATCGAGGCGCTCGCGCTGGGCGGCGCGCTCGACCCCGACGCCTCGCGCGACCGCCGCGAGGGCGCGGTGGCGGAGGTGACGCGCCGGCTCGACCAGGGCGATACCGAGGCGACCTGGACCGCGCAGCTGACCGGGGAGGGAAGCATCCACTTCCAGCGGCTGTGGCGCGGCGTGACCGACCATCACATCGTCGAGGCGACGTTCCTCGCCTCGGCGGAGGCGCGCAAGCTCCACACGCTGGCCGCCGAGCAGGCCGAGGTGTTCGCGCACGCGGCCAAGCTGGTGCCGGTGAAGCCTGTCCCGAGCGCAGCCGAGGGGGGGGCGGCAGCGGACGCCCCCGCCGATGCCGTCGACACCGACGAGGAGGGCGAGGATACGGTGGCGGTCGGCGCTTCGGCGCAGCTCAGGACCGGCAAGGGCGAGGCCCTGGTCGCGCGCCCGTCGCAGCTGCTCGACGCGATCCTGGCCGCGGGGCGCAAGGGGCTGTCGATCCAGCGCTACAAGGGGCTGGGCGAGATGAACGCGGAACAGCTGTGGGAAACCACGCTCGACCCGTCGAACCGCTCGATGCTGAAGGTCGCGATCGACCAGGCCGATGTCGCGGACGAGATCTTCACCCGCCTGATGGGCGACGTGGTGGAGCCGCGCCGCGAGTTCATTCAGGAGAATGCGCTGAGCGTCGCCAACCTGGACGTGTGATGGGTCGAACCCCCTGACCCGACCACCCCGTCACCCCGGACCTGTTCGACACCTTTGCAAAAGGTTACACCGTGCTCCTGCGCAGGCAGGAGCCCCGGGGTTGCATGTCCCATACGGCGTTGTTCTGCCCGGCTCTGGGCTCCTGCCTGCGCAGCAGCACGGCGTGGACCCGGTGCTGCTGCACCCGTTTCGCAGAGGTTTCGACCTGTTCCGGGTCCAGGGACGAGCCCGGCATGACGGCGTCTCAGGAGCCCAGCACCTCCGCCACCCACGCGGGCACCAGCCGGCCCGCCGGCCCCAGCCGAGTCGCGTCGAACCACGCGCTCCCCTCCGACCGTTCGAGGTTCAGCTCCAGCGTCGCCGCGCCGTACGCCTGCGCGCCGCGTACGAACCCCGCCGCGGGATAGACCGCGCCCGACGTCCCGATCGACACGAACAGGTCGGCGCGCGCCAGCGCCGCCTCGATCCGCTCCATCTGATACGGCATCTCGCCGAAGAACACGATGTCGGGCCGCAGCGCCGCCGCACCGCACACGTCGCACGCCGTCCCCGGCGGCAGATCGGCGCTCCACGCACGCCGCTCCCCGCAGGCCGCGCACAAGGCGGAGCGCAGCTCGCCATGCATATGCAGCATCCGCCGCGCGCCTGCGCGCTCGTGCAGGTCGTCGACATTCTGCGTCACGATCAGCAGCTCGCCCGGCCATTCGCGGTCGAGCCGCGCCAGCGCCTCGTGCGCGGCATTGGGCCGCACCGTGTCGAGCGCGGCGCGGCGCAGGTCGTAGAAGCGATGCACCAGCACCGGATCCGCCGCCAGCGCCTCGGGCGTGCAGACGTCCTCGACGCGGTGCCCCTCCCACAGCCCGCCGGGGCCGCGGAAGGTCGCGATGCCGCTCTCCGCCGAGATACCGGCGCCGGTGAGGATGACGATGTTGCGGATGCCGTCCATCCGCGTGATGATAGGGCGATCGGCGCCGGGACGATAGTCGCTGCCCGGGGCGCGGCGCGCGTGTCGCGCTGCTGTCGCACGATCGGCCGGGGGGCGGGATGATGGCGAAGGTGGCAGCGGCCCTGTTGGCGATGATCGCGACGGCACCGACGGCTTCGCCGGGGAGCGCGGTCACGGCCTGCCACGGCGGCGATCGCCGGGATTGCCGGTTCATCCTGGACGCCACGCGCGAGCTGACGACCATGCTGACCAGCGGCGACCCGGCCCCCTTCGAGCGCTACCTCGATCCGCGCGCGCTATGGATCGGCGCGTCGGGCGACATCCGCAGCGCGGCACAGCTGATCGACACGGTGCGCCGCGACGATCGCCGCGCCACCGCGCGGCTGGATCGCGCGACCGTCCGCATCCTGGACGGTGTCGCGACCGTCGCGTGGCAGGAATCGTGGACCGCCCCCGGCGCCGCCGTCGCCGCGGGGCGGCTGGCGGGTGTGGACACCTGGGTGAAACGCGGGCGTGGCTGGCGGATCGTATCCACCGTGGAGACGCGCCCGACGCCCTGACGGCGTTCTATTCCACCATCCCCATCATCCGCTCCATCGCGGCTGCGAAGCCCTGCTTGAAGTCCTGCACCACCTGCCCGGCGGGGCGCACCTGCTCGACCAGCCCGACGCCCTGACCGACGAAATAGGTCACCATCGCGCGCGCCTCCGCATCGCCGCGCTCCGCCACCTTCTCGCAGGCGCGGATCGCGGGTTCGCTGATGAGGCTCTGGTACGGCATCGGCAGCGAGCCGGGCGATCCCTCCCCCTCCCAAGCGTCGGTCCACGCCGAGCGCAGCTGGCGCGAGGGCTTGCCCGTGCGGCTCTTCGAGCGTACCGTGTCGCGGCTGGTCGCGGCGACCATCTTCTCGCGGAAGACGTCGGAACACTCGCTCTCGGGCGTCGCGAGCCAGACCGAGCCGGTCCAGACGCCGTCCGCGCCCATCGCCATCGCACCCGCCATCTGCTCGCCCGTCATGATGCCCCCCGCCGCCAGCACGGGGACGCGGGCGCCGCGCTTCTCCAGCTCGCGGATCACCTCGGGCACCAGCACCATCGTCGACACCTCGCCGCAATGCCCGCCGGCCTCGCCGCCCTGCACCACCAGGATGTCGACCCCCGCCGCGACCTGCCGCAGCGCATGTTCCTTCGCGCCCACCAGCGCCGCGACGGGGACGCCGTGCGCCTTGCCCATCTCGATCATCGCGGGCGGTGGCACGCCCAGCGCGTTGGCGATCAGCCGGATCGGGTGGCGGAACGCGACGTCGAGCATCGCCAGCGCCAGATGCGGGTCGAACGGCGCCGGCGCGTCGCTGTCGGCGCGCTCCGCGGGCATCGCGAAATGGTGCCGCTGCGCCAGCGCCTCGACGAACGCGCGGTGCTCCGGCGGCACCTTGTCCGCCAGCGACGCGCGGTTGATCCCCTTCGCCCCGCCGGTCGCGAGATTCTCGGGGATCAGTACGTCCAGGCCATAGGGTTTGCCGTCGACATGCGCGTCGATCCAGGCGAGCTCGGTCTCCAGGCTCTCCAGCGTATGCCCGGTCGCGCCCAGCACGCCGAACCCGCCCGCGCGGCTGACCGCGGCGACCACGTCGCGGCAATGGCTGAAGGCGAGCAGGGGAAAGTCGATCCCCAGCATCGCGCAGATCGGCGTGCGCATCCTCTCGTCTCCCGTCCGGCCGCTCGTGCGGCGGCCCGTTCGGGGAGGGAAGCTAGCGGCTCGCCAGCAGCGGGTCGAGAGCCAAGGGCGCGCCGCCACCGGAGACATAGGCCGCATCGGTCACCTCGACCGTCGCGCCCAGCTGCGTGATCTCGAAGAGCTTCTTGGCGAACGCGGTCGGCAGCCGGACGCAGCCGTGCGACGCCGGAAAGCCCGGATTGCGCCCGGCGTGCAGCGCCACCCCGTCCCACGTCAGCCGCTGCATATAGGGCATCGGCGCGTCGTCGTAGAGGTTGGACCTGTGCATCGCCTTCTTCTGCAGGATGGTGAAGGTGCCGACCGGCGTCGGCTTGTCGTCCGTGCCGGTCGAGACGGTCGACGCCGCGATCAGCCGCTCGCCGCGAAAGACATAGGCGCGCTGGTCGGGGATGGAGATCAGCACGCTGACCGGCCCCGCCGCCTTCGTATCGGCCCACAGGAAGCGCCCGGGCGACAGCTCCGCCGCCGCCTCCGTCAGCGCATATTCGTCTATCGCGGCCCCGGCGGCGCGCGCCTGCGCCGGTGCGACGGCCATGATGCCGGCAAGGACCGGCGCGATCAGACAGGGGGCGAATCGCCGCATCCCGGATCCCTTTCGTCCATGCTCGCCCGAACAGTCCGGGCGGGCGTCACGATGGGGAACGTGCCACGCGCGAATTGGTGCCGGGCGACGAAGCGTTGGGATTTTGCGCCGTATGCTGGCGCTGCGTACGCAAGCAGTCGTACGGGTTGCGGATTGTTCACCCTTTTCATGCTATTTACGCGCCATTCAAGCGGGGATTTTTACTACCGATGAAGTGGTCGCAGGATGCGGCGCCGTCGCGCCGTGCATTGTTGAAGACCGGCGGTCTGTTTGCCGGCACGTTGATGATCCCGGGTGCGGTGTCCGCGGGGATGCGCGACGGCCGCGCGATGCGGGGCAAGCCTGAATCGCTCCTGCCGCCGGACACGTTCCACACGCCGCGTAGCGCTGCGGTGGCGAGCGTGCAGCCGGTGTCGCGCAGCGTGCTGGCGCCCGGCGTCAACCAGCGGCTGATGCAGCGCGCGATGGCCGCGCTGGATCGCCACGGCAGCCGCATCGCGCACCGCGACCGGATCGCGGTCGCGGACTTCTCCGCCGGGTCGAGCACGCCGCGCTTCCACCTCATCGATCTGGGCGACGGGCGCGTCACCAGCAAGCTGGTGGCGCACGGCAGCGGCTCCGACCCCGCGCACACCGGCTATGTGCAGCGCTTCTCCAACGGCAACGGCTCCAACGCATCGTGCGAGGGGGCGTTCGTCACCGACGACTACTACATCGGCAAGCACGGCCGGTCGCAGCGGCTGATCGGGCTGGACCCCACCAACAACAACGCGCTGGAACGCGCGATCGTCGTCCACGCGGCATGGTACGCCAATCCCGACATGATCGCGCGGCGCGGCATGCTGGGGCGCAGCCAGGGGTGCTTCGCGGTCGGCGAGCGCGAGCTGGCCGAGGTCTTCGCGCGCCTCGGGCCGGGCCGGATGATCTACGCCGCGAAGGTGTGAGGCGACACGTCACCCCGGCCTCGAGCCGGGGTCCCGCTTCTTCTGGACGCGGGCGACCAAAGCGGGACCCCGGGTCAAGCCCGGGGTGACGTGTAGCTTGAACTATCCCGAAGCCCGCTCGTCGAACGACGCCAGCTCGTACGCGATCGACGCCTCGACCAGCCGCTCCCACAGATCCGCGATCACCTCGCCCGGCAGCCCCTGCGCCTCGGCTTCGGCGCGCGCCTGCGCGATCACCTGCGCCTTGCGCGCCTCGTCGCGGACATGGCCGCGCTCCGGCTTGATGCGCGCGGCGGCGTCCATATAGTCGAAGCGGCGGCGCAGCAGCGCGACCAGTTCGCGGTCGAGCGCGTCGACGCCCGCGCGCACCTCCGCCATCGTGGTGCAGTCGGGGCCGGGCAGGATGTCGCTCATCCCCGCGCTGCTAGGCGCCGCCGCGGCGTCCGTCCAGCTTGACTCTCGCCGCCCCCGCGGCTAGGCGCGCCGCTTCGCAATTGCCCCCGTACCCCGGTGAAGCGGTGGGCCTGCGCATCTTTCACGAGATAGGCAGCGCGATACCGGGAATACCGTCGTTCGTTCGATTGCAAGGAATACACATGTCGAAGCGCCAGAGCGCCAAGTACAAGCTCGATCGCCGCATGGGCGAGAACATCTGGGGCCGTCCCAAGTCCCCGGTGAACAAGCGTGAATACGGCCCCGGCCAGCACGGCCAGCGCCGCAAGGGCAAGATGTCGGACTTCGGCATCCAGCTGCGCGCCAAGCAGAAGCTGAAGGGCTATTACGGCGACGTGACCGAGAAGCAGTTCCGTCACTGCTACGAGGAAGCGTCGCGGATGAAGGGCGACACCTCGCAGAACCTGATCGGCCTGCTGGAGCGCCGCCTCGACATGATCGTGTATCGCGCGAAGTTCGCGCCGACGATCTTCGCCGCGCGTCAGCTGGTCAGCCACGGCCACATCCGCGTCAACGGCGTGAAGTGCAACGTCGCGTCGCGCCGCGTCCATGTCGGTGAGGAAATCTCGCTCGGCAACAAGGCGACCGAGATGGCGCTGGTGATGGAAGCGCAGCAGCTCGCCGAGCGCGAAGTGCCCGATTACGTCGCGCCGGACGGCAATGCCAAGGTCACCTTCATCCGCGTGCCCACGCTGGACGAGGTGCCCTATCCGGTGAAGATGGAACCGAACCTGGTCGTCGAATTCTACAGCCGCTGACGCGACGCCGCAGCGCAAGCTGCGGCCAGCACCCCGTCAGCGGCCCGGCCGGCCTCGCCCAGGCGAGGACCGACGAAGCCTGTCCTGAGCGCCTGCCTTGGCAGGCAGTCGAAGGGCGGCTTCGCCGTGGCGGTGCTGGCAGAAAAGAAAAGGGCGGCTCCCTCGCGGGGCCGCCCTTTTCTTTTCGCTGTCCTACACGCCCCGGATCGGTCATCATCGCGCCGTTCCTTCTCAGCGTCGATCCGCCTGCCCCCGGCACGCCACCCTCGCGGGGAAGGGATTGCGAGCCCGACGTGGCGTCAACTTTGTCAACTTCCGCGCCCCTGTCCGTCCGCAACCGCCGCGTGGACACGCGCCCGCCACCTTGGCACAAGGCGCGCACATCCCTCGCGGAGTTCGTTCATGCGTCGCCATTTCCTCCCGCTTCTCCTCCTCGCCACCGCCGCCCCGGCGATCGCGCAGACCGCGCCCGTCATTTCCGAACAGACGCTGAAGGACGTGACGAAGGAGCTGTCGTCCGACGCGTTCGAAGGCCGCGCCCCCGGCACCGCGGGCGAGGAAAAGACCGTCGCCTATCTGGCGAAGCGCTTCGCCGCCGCCGGGCTGCAACCGGGCAACAGGGGCAGCTGGTATCAGGACGTGCCGCTGGTGGAGATCACCGCGAAGAACGTCTCGCCGCTGGTGTTCAAGGGCGCCGGCGCGCCGATCTCGCTGGCCTATGGCCCGCAGGCGGTGATCGGCAGCTACCGCGTTACCCCGCATGTCGCGGTGAAGGACAGCCCGGTCGTGTTCGTCGGCTACGGCATCGTCGCGCCGGAGAAGGGATGGAACGACTATGCCGGGGTCGACGTGCGCGGCAAGACGGTGCTGATCCTGGTCAACGATCCCGACTGGCAGACGCCGGGGCTGGACGGCCCGTTCGGCGGGCGCGCGATGACCTATTACGGCCGCTGGACCTACAAGTTCGAGGAGGCCGCGCGGCAGGGCGCGACCGCGGCGATCATCATCCACCAGACCGAGCCCGCGGCCTATGGCTGGAACGTGGTGCAGTCGAGCTGGACCGGCGCGCAGCAGGTCGCCGCGACGAAGAACGACGGCGCCGACCAGAGCGCGGCGATCGGCTGGATCCAGCACGACGCGGCGCAGAAACTGTTCGCCGGCAAGGGTCTGGATCTCGCCGCGCTGACCGCGGCGGCGGGTCGCCGGGGCTTCCGTGCGGTGGCGCTGCCGGGGACGACCGCCTCGGTATCGTTCGACAACACGATCCGCCGCCACATGTCGCGCAACGTCGTCGGCGTCCTGCCGGGGACGACGCGCAAGGACGAATACGTGCTCTACACCGCGCACTGGGACCATCTGGGGCATTGCGAGGCGGCGCCCGACGGCGACGACATCTGCAACGGCGCGATCGACAATGCCACCGGCACCGCGGCGCTGGTCGCGCTGGCGGAGGCCAACAGGCGCGCAGGCCCGACGCCGCGCAGCCAGATGTTCCTGGCGGTGACCGGCGAGGAATCGGGGCTGCTCGGCTCGGCCTATTATGCCGCCAACCCGGTCGTGCCGCTGGCGCAGACGGTCGGCGGGGTGAACATGGACGCGCTGTCGATGGCGGGACCGGCCCGGAACGTCGTCGTCGTCGGCAAGGGGAAGTCGGAGCTGGACGGCTATCTCGACCGTGCGCTCGCCGCGCAGGGCCGCGTCGCCACCGCCGAGCCGACCCCGGAAAAGGGCTTCTACTATCGCTCCGACCATTTCAGCCTGGCGAAGCGGGGCGTGCCGATGCTCTATTTCGATGCCGGCGACGACCTGATCGCCGGGGGCAAGGCGGCGGGGAAGGCCGCGGCGGAGGATTACGAGGCGCACCGTTACCACGGTCCCAAGGACGAATATGACCCCGATTGGAACTGGTCGGGCGTGGTGCAGGACGTCGGCATCTATTATGCGGTCGGCCGTGCGCTGGCCGAAGGCGACGCCTGGCCCAATTGGGTGGCGGGCGACGAATTCCGCGCCATCCGCGACAAGAGCCGCGCCGGCGGCGGCAAGTAAGGGAACGACAGCAACGTGAGCACGCTCGGCCAGATCACCCCGCCGCCGGAATGGGCGCCGCACAAGGCGGTGTGGATCGGTTTTCCCAGCCATCCCGATCTGTGGGAAGCGGATCTGGACCAGGCCCAGGCGGAGGTCGTCGCCTTCGCCCGCGCTGTCCATGCCGAGGGGCGCGGCGAGGAAGTGGTGCTGGTCGCCGCCGACAAGGAATCCGCCGCGACCGCCCGCAAGCTGGCGCCGTTCGCCGACGTCACGGTCGAGCTGTTCGGCGACATCTGGCTGCGCGACACCGCGCCGATCATCGACGGCAGCGGCCGTGCCCGCGATTTCGGCTTCAACGGCTGGGGCGGCAAGTACGACCTGCCCGGTGACGAGGACATCGGCGCGCGGCTGGCGCGGCGGCGCGGGATCACGATCCTGCCGTGCGACTGGGTGCTGGAGGGCGGCGCGATCGACGGCGACGGCACCGGGCTGGTCGTCACGACCGAGCAATGCCTGCTCAATCCCAACCGCAATCCAGGGCTGAGCAAGACCGGGATCGAGCGGCTGCTGCGGCAGGACCTGGGCTATGACCGCGTGCTGTGGCTGGGCGACGGGCTGCTCAACGATCACACCGACGGCCATGTCGACAATCTGGCCCGCTTCGTGGGCGAAAACCGGCTGGCGATCCCCCGGTCGCCGGAGAACGACCCCAATTGGCGCGTCTATCAGGACGCGGCGGAACGGGCCCGCGCCGCCGGGGTGGAGGTGGTGGAGATCCCCTCCCCCGGCCGGGTGCTTCGCGACGATGACGTGGTGCCGGCCAGCTACATGAACTTCTACATCGGCAATGCCGCGGTCGTGGTGCCGGTCTATGGCACCGCGCAGGACGATGCCGCGGTCGCCGCCATCCGCGCCATCTTCCCCGACCGCGAGGTGCACGGGCTGCGCGCCGATGCCATCCTGACCGGCGGCGGCAGCTTCCACTGCATCAGCCAGCAGATCCCGGCATGACCCCTTCCCCCGACACGCTGTCGCGCACGCTCGACACCGTCGACCTGCCGTTCCTGCCCAACCATTACCGCGGCAAGGTGCGCGACAATTACGACCTGCCGGGCGATCGCCGGCTGATCGTCGCCAGCGACCGGCTGAGCGCGTTCGACCGCATCCTGTGCGCGGTGCCGTTCAAGGGGCAGGTGCTGACGCAGACCGCACGCTGGTGGTTCGAGCAGACCGCCGACATCTGCGCCAACCACGTCATCGACTATCCCGACGCCAACGTGCTGCTGTGCCGCCGCCTGACCATCCTGCCGGTGGAGATCGTCGTGCGCGGCTACCTGGCGGGCACCACCGGCACCTCGATCCTGACGCTGTACAAGGCCGGCGAGCGCACGATGTACGGCACCACCCTGCCCGACGGGATGCGCGATAACGAGCGACTGCCGACCCCGATCATCACCCCCACCAGCAAGGAGTTCGACGGCGGGCACGACGCGCCGCTGACCCCGGACGAGATCCTGGCGAACGGCCTGCTGACGGTGGCGCAATGGGACGAGATCGGCTCGGTCGCACTGGCGCTGTTCGACCGCGGACAGCGGATGGCGGCGGAGCGCGGCCTGATCCTGGCGGATACGAAGTACGAATTCGGCGTGGATGCGGACGGCCGCATCCTGCTGGCGGACGAGGTGCACACGCCCGACAGCAGCCGCTATTGGAAGGCGGCGACCTACGACGCACGCTTCGAGCGCGGCGAGCGGCCCGACAGCTTCGACAAGGACGTGGTGCGCGCCTGGGTCGCGGCACGGTGCGACCCGTATCGCGACCCCCTCCCCGCCATCCCGGACGAGATGATCGCCCGGACCTCGCAGGTCTATATCGAGGCCTATGAGACGATCACCGGCGAGCGCTTCGCCCCCGACATGGCGGGGACGACGGTGCTGGAGCGGGTGCGCGAACGGCTGGCGGGGTTTGCGGGCTGAGGCGCGGCCCCGGAGCGACGGGAAAGATCACCGCGTCGGCACGGGCTCGCTACCCGAATAGTCGTAGAATCCGCGCCCGGTCTTGCGGCCGTACCAGCCCGCCTCGACATATTTCACCAGCAGCGGCGCGGGGCGGAACTTGGGATCGCCGGTGCCCTCGAACAGCACGCGGGTGATCTCCAGGCAGGTGTCGAGCCCGATGAAATCGGCCAGCGTCAGCGGCCCCATCGGGTGGTTGAGCCCCAGCTGGCACGCCAGATCGATATCGCGGATCGTCGCCACGCCCTCGCCCAGCGCGAAGCACGCCTCGTTCAGCATCGGCATCAGGATGCGGTTGACGATGAAGCCGGGCGCATCGTTGGCGCGCACCACCTGCTTGCCGAGCGCCGCGGCATAGCTCTCGATCGTCGTCACCGTGGCATCGGACGTCGCCAGCCCGCGGATCACCTCGATCAGACCCATCACGGGCACGGGGTTGAAGAAGTGCACCCCGATGAACCGCCCCGCGTCCGGTGCGGCCTGTGCCAGCCGCGTGATCGGGATCGACGATGTATTCGACGCCAGCACCGCGTCGGTGCCCAGCACCTTGCCGACCTGTGCGAAGATGGCGCGCTTGATCTCCTCCCGCTCGGTCGCGGCCTCGATCACCAGGCCGCACGGCGCCATCGCGGCGACGTCCCCGACCGGCTCGATCCGCTCCAGCAGGCGGTCGCGGGCGTCGGCGTCGATCTTGCCCTTTTCCACATCGCGGGCCAGCCGCTTGGCGATGCCGGCCTTGCCCGCCTCGGCGCGGGGCTGGTCGACGTCGCTGAGCAGGACGCGATAGCCCGCCGCCGCGCTCACCTGTGCGATGCCCGCGCCCATCTGGCCCGCGCCGATCACCCCGACAGCCTGCATACCCATCTCCTGTTCAGCTTCGATCCCCTCTAAACAGGCTGCGGATGTTTGCACCAGTGGCGGAGGAAAGATGTCGCGAGTCGTCATGGCGGCGCTGTTGCTGGCAGCGTGCGGCGCGCAGCCCGCGCCGCCGCCCTCCCCCGCTGCATCGCCGAGCGCCACGCCCATCGCCGCCCCCCGCGACAGCAACGCGCGCCCCGCCCCGGCGGAGCCCAGGACGTTCGGCGACTGGGCGGTGGCCTGCGACAACGGCCTGCGTTGCGAAATGGCGTCGCTGGGGGCGGAGGGCGGCGGCTTCCCGACATGGACGATGGCGCTGTCCCGCGGCGCAGGGCCGGCGGGGGCGTATGAGATCGCGCTCGACAGCCTGAACGACGACAAGGGCACGCCGGCGACGATCGTCATCGACGGGAGGCGACACGCGGTGGCCGGCAATGGCCTGTCCGGCCCCGCCGCCGCGACCATCGCCGGCGCGCTGGCGACGGGGCGCGCGCTGACATTGCACGACGCGGCGGGCACGACGCTCGCCACCGTCTCGCTCAAGGGCGCGTCGGCGGCGTTGCGCTTCATCGATGCGGCGCAGGGGCGGGCAGGCACCGTGACCGCCACCGTCGCCACCGGCCCGGCAGCCGCGGTGCCACCGGCGCCGCCGCTGCCGACGGTCGTCGCCATCACCCCCGGCGGGACCGCCGCGTCCCCCAGCGTTCCGCAATGGGGGGACATGCGCCGGGTCGCGCAATGCGACGACCGGATGAGCGAGAGCGACGGCTGGAAACCGCGGCTGCACGCTCTTGGCGGCGGCGCGACGCTGATCCTGCTGCCCTGCTCGGCAGGCGCGTACAACGAGATCGACGCCCTTTTCGTCCTGCGCGACGGAAAGGTGACGCCGGCGCAGGTCGATGCGCCATCGGGCTTCGCCCCCGACGCGCAGGAAGCGACCGCGCCGGTGCGCAGCGTCATCAACGGTAGCTTCGACGGCGGGCTGCTGGGCAGTTATGGCAAGGCGCGGGGGCTGGGGGATTGCGGGATCGCGCAATCGTTCGCCTGGGACGGGGCGCGTTTTCGGCTGACGGAGCAGAAGGTGATGAGCGAGTGTCGCGGCAACCCGCACTATCTGACGGTGTGGCGCGCGAAGGTGGTGCGGCGATGACGCCGCTCCTGATCGCCGCCGCGATGCAGGCGGCGATGCCCGCCCCCGGCGACCTGCGCACCTTCGCCGACTGGACGATGGGCTGCGACAACCAGCGTATGTGCAGCGCGGTGGCGCTGGTGCCGGAGGCGCAGGGGGGCGAGGACTATCTGATGCTGGTGCTGCGACGCGATGCCGCCGCCACCGCGCTGGCGCGGCTGACGCTGCCGATCCCGGAGACCGTCGCCAAGGCCACCAAACTGTCGCTGAGCGTCGACGGCAAGGTGCTGGCGCAGGTCGTCGCCCCGGGCAAGGGCGGCGGGCTGGCGCTGCCGTTCCAGGGGGCGCTCGCCGCCGCGCTCATGGAGGGACGGCAGGTGACGCTGACCGACGCGCGCGGACGGCCGGTCGCGCAGGCCTCGCTCGCCGGCCTCGCCGCGAGCGTGCTGGCGATCGACGAGGCGCAACGCCGCGTCGGTACGCGCACCGCGCTGCGCCGCGCCGGCAGCGCTCCCGCGTCACAGGTGCCGACGCCCCCGCCACTGCCGGTCGTCCACCAGCCGCCGGTGACGGGCAAACCGCCGCGGACGATCTCGGCCAAGGATGCGGTAAAGCTGATCGGGCGGGATGCCGCGGTATGCCCGTACGCAAACGGCCCGGTCGCGCCAAAAGCGTATCGGCTGGATGCGACGCACAGCCTGGTGACGATCGATCACCCATGCGGCAACGGCGCCTACAATCTCTATACCAGCGTGTTCGTGATGTCGGAGAAGGGCAAGCCGGTCCCCGCGGTGCTGGATGCGCCATCCGGGTTCGGCGAGACGCCGGGCCATCAGGTCGTCACGGGCGGCTGGGACGGACGGACGCGGCGCCTGACCAGCTACGTGCGCGGGCGCGGGATCGGCGATTGCGGGTCGATGCAGGCGTTCGCCTGGGACGGCGCGCGCTTCCGGCTGGTCGAGCAATCGTCGATGGGCGAATGTCGCGGCGCGCGCGAATATATCACGACGTGGCGGGCGCGGGTGGTGGTAGAGTGAGCGAGGAATAAGCCCCCCCCTTCTCAGGGAGGGATTGGGGTGGGTGGAGGCGAGACGGTACGGCAGGCACCGGCGTGTCCCACCGTACCACGAGCACGCCACCCGCCCCCGGCCCTTTCCATTTACGGCGCGGGCCGCTCCGCCTGCGCCTCCGCCAGGATCACCGCGAACTTGCCCTCGTCGTCGGTCCATTCGCGCACCGGGGTCCAGCCGCCGGCGCGCAGCAGGATGCGGGCGTCGCGTTCGCCGTATTTGTGGCTGTTCTCCGTATGGATCGTCTCGCCCGCCGCGATGTCGAAGGCGCGGCCGTCGACCTCGAACGCGGCGTCGCGCTGCGCCTCCAGGTGCATTTCGATCCGGGCACGGTCGTCGTTCCATACCGCCTTGTGTGCGAAGGCGTCGACGGGGACATTGCCGTCCAGTTCGCGGTTGATCCGCTGCAGCAGGTTTAGGTTGAACGCCGCCGTCACGCCCTGCGCATCGTCATAGGCGGGGACCAGCACGTCCGCGCTCTTGATCCGGTCCATCCCGATCAGCAGCATCGCACCCTCCCCCAGCGACGCGCGCATCGCCCGCAGCAGGTCGATCGCGGCGAGCGGGATCAGGTTGCCGATGGTGGAGCCGGGGAAGAAGCCCAGCTTGGGCGCGTTCTCGATCGTGCGCGGCAGCGTCAGCGGGCGGGTGAAGTCGGCCTCGAACGGCAACACCAGCAGCTCCGGGAAGCGCTGCGCGAGGTCACGTGCTGATTCGCGCAGGAATTCGCCCGAGATATCGATCGGAACATAGGCCGACGGGTGGACGCAATCGAGCAGGATCGGCGTCTTCACCGAGGAGCCGGAGCCGAATTCGACCACCGCACGCCCCTCCCCGATCAGCGCGCGCAGCTCCGGGCACAGCGAGCGGAGCAACGCGGTCTCGGTCCGCGTGGGATAATATTCGGGAAGGGCGGTGATCTCCTCGAACAATTGCGATCCGCGATGGTCGTAGAACCAGCGCGCGGGGATGGCGCGCGGCCGGCGCGTCAGCCCCGCGAGGACGTCGGCGCGGAACTGCGGGTCGGCGAGGCTCGCCTGACCATCCTCGATCTCCGGCTTCAGCATGATGTCACAGGTCCTTTGCAAGCCGCACGCCGGTGAATTGCCAGCGTTGGTGCGGGTAGAAGAAATTGCGGTAGCTGGCCCGTGCATGGCCGCGCGGGGTGGCGCAGCTGCCGCCGCGCAGCACGAACTGGCCGCTCATGAACTTGCCGTTATATTCGCCGACCGCGCCCTCGGCCGCGACGAAACCGGGATAGGGGCGGTAGGCCGAGCCGGTCCATTCCCACACGTCGCCGAAGAAGGCCGGGCCGCCGGCGGCGGGCCGCGGCTCGACCGGGCCGGCCGCGTCCATCTGGTTGCCGCCATGGGCGTCATGCGCGGCAGCGGCCGCCTCCCATTCGGCCTCGGTCGGCAGGCGGGCGCCGGCCCAGGCGGCATAGGCATCCGCCTCGAAGAAGCTGACGTGCGTCACCGGCGCGGCGGGATCGATCGGGCGGCGGCCGTCGAGTCCGAAGCGCGTCCACCTGCCGCCCTGCTGCTCCCAATAGAGCGGTGCCGCAACGCTCTCGCGCTGGACCCATGCCCAGCCGTCGGACAGCCACCAGCGCGGATCGGCGTAGCCGCCATCGGCGATGAACGCCGCCCACTCGCCGTTGGTGACGGTGCGGTCGGCGATGGCGTGCGCGGGGACGAGCGTGCGATGGCGCGGACCTTCGCAATCGAAGGCGAAGCCGCGCCCGGCGTGGCCGACCTCGACCACATGCTCGGCGGATTCGATCCATGCGATCGGCGCGGGCATCGCCACCGGCACCTTGGGCGCGGCGGGCCATATCGCGGGTTCGACCGGATTTTCGGAGAAGAGGTGGAGGATGTCGGTGACCAGCAGTTCCTGATGCTGCTCCTCGTGGTGGCAGCCGAGCGCCACCAGTTCGACCGCCGCGGACGGCAGCGTGGGGAGCGCGTCGAGCAGCGCGGCGTCGACCGCGGCGCGATAGGCGAGCACCTCCGCCAGCGAGGGGCGCGTCACCATGCCGCGGCGGGCGCGGGCATGGCGTTTCCCTTCCGCCTCGTAATAGCTGTTGAACAGGAAGGCGAACTGGTCGTCGTAGGCGCGGTAGCCCACGACATGATCGCGCAGCACGAACGTCTCGAAGAACCAGGTGGTGTGCGCCAGATGCCACTTGGCGGGCGAGGCGTCGTCCATCGACTGGACCGTGGCATCGGCATCGGACAGCGGCGCGACCAGCGCCTCCGTCAGCGAGCGGACCGCATCGTAGCGCGACGCGAGCGTCGTCGCGTCGTCGGGCGCGGGCCGAATAGCTTCCATGACATCTGCTCCTGCCGCCGCGGGAGGCGGCGGGTGCAGGCGTCACCGATTTATCGATTGGCCCCCGCAACCCACAGAACGTCCCCGCCAGCCGATTGGTTCACCACGCGGCAGGCGACGAACAAAAAATCCGATAATCTGTTGAGGTATTTGAGCGCCTGCGGGTTGGCGCCGTGCGTGATCGCCACCGCCGATCGCTCGGCGCGGCGCACGGTCGAACGTGCGACGTGGAGATGCGCGGCCGCCCCGCCGGGCAGGATGAAGCTGCGCAGCGGTTCCAGGTGTTCGTTGAGCGCGTCGATGGCGCGCTCCAGCCGCTCGACCTGCGCCGGCACGATGCGCAAGACCATCTCGGACGGCGCGAAATCCTCGTCCGCGCCGCGGCCCGGGGTGGCGAGATCGGCGCCGAGGTCGAACAGGTCGTTCTGCACCAGCGCCAGCTCGGCGCGGACGGCCTCGTGGGTCAGCGTGGCGAGCGCGACGCCGATCGTGCTGTTCGCTTCGTCCACGTCACCGATCGCCTGCATCCGCGCGTCGCTCTTGGACACGCGGCTGCCGTCGACGAGCCCGGTCGTCCCCGCATCGCCGGTGCGGGTGTAGATACGGTTGAGCCGGACCATGTGGGCGCGTCAGGTCCGCCCGGCGGCGAACAGGATGACGACGACGATAAGCACCGCCAGCGCCTGAAAGAAGATGCGCATCTGCATCATCTTGTTCGATTTCAGCTGTGCCGCGGTGGGCCCCTCGCCCTGTCCGCGCGCCTCGAGCGAGGCGGTCTGGAGGAAGGTGACGATGCCGCGCACCAGCGCGACCACCGTGGCGATCATCGCCGCGACCAGCAGGATGACGAGGAACGTGTTCATGGGGGGAATGTAGGGGTTGGTGGGGCGGCGGGCAACGCCGGAACATGAGAGTCATCCCCGCGCGGACGAGACCTTTGCAAAACTCAGCTACTTGCTCCCCGGCGAAGGCCGGGGCCCAGCTGCGGGACGGTAGTAACAGACGGAAAAGCCACGCCAACTGGCCCCCGGCTTTCGCGAGGCCTTTGCAAAACAGGTGCAACGGCACCGAGCCCGCGCTGTGCTCCTGCGCAGGCAGGAGCACAAGGCCATGCAGAACAACGCCTTATCGGACCTGCAACCCTGGGCTCCTGCCTACGCAGGAGCACGGTGTAGCCTTTTGCAAAGGTCCTGCTTTCGCCGGGGAACGGCGGAATTGTCGAGCGACTCACGACTTTCGCAGAGGTCTCGCGGAGGCGGGGATCCGGATACGCGAACGTCGCGGCAGGAGCGGAAACGGCAGCGCGTCTGGATTCCCGCCGGCGCGGGAATGACGACGTGGGTGGAGCTAGGCTTGGCCCGCCCGCAACCTCTCCGCCAGCGCAGCGCCATCCTCCCCCGCCTCTCGCATCGCCGCCAGTGACGGTGCGCCGTGACGTTTGGCGAGGCGTTCGCCATCGGGCCCGGTCAGCAGGTCGTGGTGGTGGTACGCCGGCACCGGCAGGTCGAGCAGCGCCTGGAGCAGGCGGTGGATGTGCGTCGCCTCGAACAGGTCGCGCCCGCGGACGATGTCCGTCACGCCCTGCGCGGCATCGTCCACCGTGACCGCGAGGTGATAGCTGGCGGGCGCATCCTTGCGCGCGAGCACGACATCGCCCTGCGCCTGCGGGTCGGCGAGGATGGTGCGGCCATGGTTCTGCCACGTCAGCGGGCCCGTTCGCGTCACCGCCGCGGCCATGTCGAGCCGCCAGCAATGCGGCGCATCGCGCTTCGGCGCTTTGCGGCAGGTGCCGGGATACACCGCGGCCGGCCCGTGCGGCGCGCTCATCGCCTCGGCGATCTCGGCGCGGGTGCAATAGCAGCGGTAGAGGAGGCCCAGCCCGCGCAGCCGGTCGAGCGCGGCGGCGTAACGGTCCAGCCGCTGCGACTGGAACACCACCGGGCCGTCCCAGGTCAGCCCCAGCCAGGCGAGGTCGTCGATGATGGCGTGGACATGCTCGGGCCGGCTGCGGGTGCCGTCGATGTCCTCGATCCGGAGCACGAACCGCCCGCCCCTCGCGCGCGCGACATCGTGCGCCAGGATCGCGGAATAGGCATGGCCAAGGTGCAGCCGCCCGGTCGGCGACGGCGCGAAGCGTGTCGTCACCATCGCCCGGATGTGCGCGGGCATGGACCCGCGATCAAGTCCGCGGCTATCACGCCGTCATGACCCTCACCCCTCCCGTCGCCGCGACGCGTCCGCATTCCTTCACCCGCCATGGCATGACGATCGAGGATCCGTGGGCGTGGCTGCGCGATCCGAACTATCCGGACGTCACCGACACCGACGTTCTGGCATATCTGGAGGCGGAAAACGCCTATTTCGAGGCGCAGATGGCGCCGCAGCAGCCGCTGGTCGACCGCCTGTACGACGAGATGAAGGCCCGCATCAAGGAAGACGAATCGAGCGTGCCGCAGAAGGACGGCGACTGGCTCTACTGGACCGCCTTCGAGACCGGGGGGCAGTACCGGCTGTGGTGGAGAAAGCCCGTCGCAGGCGGCGAGGACCAGCTGATCCTGGACGAGCCCAAGCTGGCCGAGGGGAAGGAATATTTCCGCGTCGGCGCGATCGCGATCAGCGAGGACGGACGCGTCATGGCCTATTCCACCGACGACGACGGCGGCGAGCGCTATACGATCCGGTTCAGGAGCCTGGACGGGTCCGCCGACCTGGGCGAGGTGATCCCCGGCGCCTCGGGCAAATGGGGCGAGACGTCGATCGAGGGGACGATCGGCAACATCGTCTTCACCAGCGACGGGCGGCACATCCTCTATGGGCTCACCGACGAGCATTGGCGCACCCGCACGATCAAGGTGCATCGGCTGGGCAGCGACCCGGCGGACGACGTGACGCTTTACTACGAGGACGATCCCGTCTTCTCGGTCGGGGTGAGCGAGACGAGCGACCGGCGCTGGATCGCGCTGGTGACGAGCAGCCACGATACCAGCGAGATCCGCCTCTACCCCGCGAACGATCCCTTCGCCGAACCGATCCTGATCGCGCCGCGGGTCGCCGGGCGCGAATATGACGTCGATACGCATGGCGACACGCTGTTCATCCACACCAACGACACCAATCCGATGTGGCGGCTGTGCACCGCATCGATCGAGGCGCCGGGCGAATGGCGGGAGCGGATCGCGCCGAGCCCCCGTTTCTACATGACCGGGGTGGAGTGCTTCCGCGACTTCTTCATCGTCGAGGGGCGCGAGGACGGGCTCGACCAGATCGAACTGCATTCCTACGACGCGGGCGCGGCGCCCAAGCGGATCGCGTTTCAGGAGGCGAGCTACACCGCCGGCACCGGCGACAACCCCGAATACGACCAGACCGTCATCCGGCTGGGCTACGAATCGATGGTCACGCCGGGCACCATCTACGATTACGACACCGCGACCGGCGAGATGACGGTGCGCAAGGTGCAGGAGATACCCAGCGGATACGACGCATCGCGGTACGCGACCGAACGGCTGGAGATCGCGGCGCGCGACGGGACGAAGGTGCCGGTGTCGATCGTCTACCCCGCCGGATTCCCGCGCGACGGGTCGCGGCCGCTGTTCCTCTACGCCTACGGCGCCTACGGCCATGCGATCGCGCCGGGGTTCTCGACCGGGCGGATGAGCCTGCTCGACCGCGGGTTCGCCTATGCCATCGCGCATATCCGCGGCGGCGACGACCTGGGCCAGCAATGGTATCACGACGGCAAGCTGGAGAAGCGCACCAACACTTTCACCGATTTCGTCGACGTGGCGCGCGCGCTGGTCGCGGACGGCTGGACCAGCGCGGGCAGGATCGCGATCGCGGGGCGCTCCGCCGGGGGCGAGCTGATGGGCGCGGTGGTCAATTCCGATCCCGAATTGTGGGGCGCGGTGATCGCGGACGTGCCGTTCGTCGACGTGCTGAACACGATGCTGGACGAGACGCTGCCGCTGACGCCGGGCGAATGGCCCGAATGGGGCAATCCGATCGAGGACAAGGCCGCGTTCGAGCTGATCCGCAGCTATTCGCCGTACGACAATGTCCGGGCGCAGGACTATCCGCCGATGTTCATCTCGGGCGGGCTCAACGACCCGCGCGTGACCTATTGGGAGCCGGCAAAGTGGGCCGCGAAGCTGCGGGCGACCAAGACCGACGACAATATCCTGCTGCTGAAGACCAATATGGGCGCGGGGCATGGCGGCAAGTCGGGACGGTTCGAGAGCCTGCGCGAGGCGGCGGAGGAACATGCCTTCGTGCTGTGGCAGCTGGGGGTGGAAGGGTGAGCGTTTCCGCGCGTCGTGATGCGGGGCTTGTCCCGGTATCCGGGGCTCCGCGCGCTTTTCCGGCGTCAGGCGCGCGGAACCCTGGACCCCGGAACACGTCCGGGGTGACGCGCGTGTGGGACGGACGGTGGCATACGCTCTCTGTCCGCAGCTGGACCCCGACCTTCGCGGGACCTTTGCGAAAGTCGGGGATCGCTCGACAATTTCGCCGTTCCCCGGCGAAGGCCGGGGCCCAGGTGGCGTGGCTTTTCCGTTTGTTACCACCGTCCCCCAACTGGACCCCGGCCTTCGCCGGGGAACAAGGAAGTGACCTTCACAGAGGTCCCGCCTTCGCCGGGGAACAGGCGCACGTGCGCCCATGACCATCGAAGCCATCGTCGCCAAATACGGGCTCGCCGCGCTGTTCGCCGGCGCGGCACTGGAGGGTGAGGCTGCGGTCATCGCGGGCGGCGTCCTCGCGCATCACGGGCTGTTCCCCTTGTGGGCGGCGATGCTGGCGGCGGCGACGGGGTCGTTCGGCGCGGATCAGGCGTGGTTCTTTGCGGGGCGGCGGATGCGCGACCATCGCTGGGTCGCCGCGGCCCGCGCCAAGCCGGCCTTCGCCCGCGCGATGGCGATGCTGGCGCGGCGGCCGATCGCGTTCATCTTCGCCTTCCGGTTCATCTACGGCTTTCGCACGATCAGCCCGATCGCGATCGGCACCGCGGGCGTGTCGCCGCGGCTGTTCGCGATCGTAAACGCGGCATCGGCCGTCACCTGGGGCGTGATCTTCTGTTCGATCGGCTATTGGTTCGGTCATGCGTTCGAGGCGGTGATCGGGCGGTTGGCGGAGGATCATCGCTTGTGGTGGGTGGTCGGCGGGCTGGTCGCGACCGGGATCGCCGCTGCGCTCGCCCATCGCCATCGGAGCCGAACCGCATGACCTTCGCCCGCTCCTTCACCGCGCAGGCCGCGGACATCGACGAACTGGGCCACGTCAACAATGCGGTATGGGTGCGCTGGATCCAGGATCTGGCGGTCGCGCACTGGGCCGCGGTCGCGCCGCCGGAGCAGCAGGCGGCGTTCGTGTGGGTCGTGACGCGGCACGAGATCGACTATCGCGGCAATGTGGCGGAGGGCGAGACGGTGACGGGCGAAACCTGGGTACCCGAGGCGCCGCGCGGTGCCCGGTTCGACCGGCATTTCCGCTTCACCGGGCGCGACGGGCGGGTGCGGGTGGAGGGCGTCACCACCTGGGCGCTGCTCGATCGCGCCACCGGGCGACTGCTGCGCGTGCGGCCGGAGATCGCGGCACCCTTCCTCGGGTGATCGCGGTCGTTGCCGCGCCCGATCGCAGCCCGTAGAGGGCGCGCGTCACCGCCACTGCGGCAAAGGGATCGCACATGAAGATCACGATGATCGGCTCGGGCTATGTCGGCCTCGTCTCCGGCGCCTGCTTCTCCGATTTCGGACACGACGTGACCTGCGTCGACAAGGATGCCGGCAAGATCGACGCGTTGAAGGCGGGGCGGATGCCGATCTACGAGCCCGGGCTCGCCGCGCTGGTCGCCGCCAACGTCGAGGCCGGGCGGCTGACCTTCACCACCGACCTGACCGGCGCCGTCGCGGGCGCGGACGCGATCTTCATCGCGGTGGGCACGCCGTCGCGCCGCGGCGACGGCCATGCGGACCTCTCCTACGTCTTCGCCGCGACGCAGGAGATCGCCGCCGCGATCACCGGGCCGACCGTGATCGTCACCAAATCCACCGTTCCCGTCGGCACCGGCGACAAGGTGGAGGCGATCCTGCGCGAGGCGGGGCATGACGCCGGCGCGGTCGCGGTGGTGTCGAACCCCGAATTCCTGCGCGAAGGCGCCGCGATCGGCGACTTCAAGCGGCCCGACCGCATCGTCATCGGGACCGAAGACGACCGTGCGCGCGGCGTGATGCGCGAGGTGTATCGCCCGCTCTACCTCAACGAGAGCCCGATCCTGTTCACCGCGCGGCGCACCGCGGAGCTCATCAAATATGCCGCCAACGCGTTCCTCGCGACCAAGATCACGTTCATCAACGAGATCGCGGACCTGTGCGAGGCGGTGGGCGCGAACGTGCAGGATGTCAGCCGCGGCATCGGCCTCGACAATCGCATCGGCTCGAAATTCCTCCACGCCGGGCCGGGTTATGGCGGATCGTGCTTCCCCAAGGACACGCTGGCGCTGCTGAAGACGGGCGAGGATTTCGAGGCGCCGGTGCGGATCGTCGAGGCGGTGGTGAAGGTCAACGACGCGCGCAAGCGCGCGATGGGGCGCAAGGTGCTCCACGCGCTGAACGCAGACGGTATCGAAGGAGCGAAGGGGAAGACGGTCGCGGTGCTCGGCCTCACCTTCAAGCCCGATACCGACGACATGCGCGATGCGCCCAGCCTCGCGATCGTCCAGGCGCTGCAGGACGCGGGGGTCGCGGTGCGCGCCTTCGATCCCGAGGGCGTGGAGGCGGCGCGCGCGCTGATGCCCGACATCACCTATTGCCGCGACGCCTATGACGCGGCGACCGGGGCGGATGCGGTAGTGATCGTCACCGAGTGGAACGTGTTCCGCGCGCTCGACCTGAAGCGGCTGGCCGGGCTGATGACGCAGCCGGTGATGGTCGACCTGCGCAACATCTACTCGCTGGCCGAGGTGGAGCGCGCAGGGTTCGCGTATACGGGTGTGGGGCGGTAGGCTGCCACCCGGCATCGTGCGGGATCTTTGTAAAACGGCTGCAGCAGTGCCGAGTTCATGCCGTGCTCCTGCGAAGGCAGGAGCCCAGGGCCAAGCAGAACAACGCCTTGTGTGACCTGCAACCCTGGGCTCCTGCCTTCGCAGGAGCACGGTGACACTTTTGCAAAGGTCTCGCCCCGGGGTGACGTGAGCGGTGATTGCCTCCCCTTAACCCTTGCGCGCATAGAGCGACCGCGCAGCACGGGAGCGTTTCGAGCATGGCCACCCTCGTCACCGGCATGGCCGGGTTCATCGGCATGGCGGTGGCCGAGCGGCTGCTGGCGCGCGGCGAGCGCGTGATCGGGGTCGATTCGTTCAACGATTATTACGACCCGCAGCTGAAGGAGGATCGCCTCGCGCATCTGGCGCGGCAGTTCGGCGAGCGCACGGTGTGCCACCGCATCGACTTTGCCGACATGGAGGCGCTGAATTCGGCGGTCGCGGGCGAGGAGATCGACCGCATCATCCATCTCGGCGCGCAGGCCGGGGTGCGCTATTCGCTGCAAAACCCGCATGCCTATGTGCGCTCCAACCTGATGGGGCATGTCAACGTGCTGGAAATGGCACGTCATCGCGGCGTGCGGCACCTGGTCTATGCCTCTTCGTCGTCGGTCTATGGCGGCAATACGCAGCTACCGTTCCGGGTCGAGGACCGCGTCGATCATCCCGTCTCGCTCTATGCCGCGACGAAGCGCGCGGACGAGCTGATGAGCGAGACCTATGCGCATCTCTATCGCCTGCCGCAGACGGGGCTGCGCTTCTTCACCGTCTATGGCCCGTGGGGGCGGCCCGACATGGCGCCGTGGCTGTTCACCGACGCGATCCTGGGCGGGCGCCCGATCAAGGTGTTCGGCGAGGGGCGGATGAGCCGCGACTTCACCTATATCGACGATATCGTCAGCGGCGTGGTCGCCGCGCACGACCATCCGCCGGCGGACGACGGCGCGATCAAGGCCGGCGGCAGCGCCGGCCCGCACCGCGTCTATAACATCGGCAACAATCGCGCCGAGGAACTGGGGCGGTTCATCGCGGTGCTGGAGGCGGCGTGCGGTCGTACGGCGGTAAGGGATTACCAGCCGATGCAGCCCGGCGACGTGCGTGCGACCTATGCCGACATCGACGCGATCCAGCGCGACCTGGGCTATGCGCCGACGACGCCGATCGACGTGGGGCTGCCCGCGTTCGTGGAATGGTTCCGGGGGTACAAGGCCATCTGATCCCGAGGCCCGTTCGGCCTGAGCGAAGTCGAAGGCCACGCGCTGTGGCTGTGCTTCGACTTCGCTCAGCACGAACGGAGGTAGCAGCTTACTTCGGCCGCTTCGCCTCGATCACCTTGAGCAGGTCGTCGAACGACTTGGAAAAGCTCGCCACACCCTCTTCGACCAGCGTCGTCGTGACGCCGTCGAGGTCGAGGCCCAGCCGTTCCGCCTCCGCCAGCACGTGCCGCGCATCGTCGACATCCGCGGTGAGCGTCCGTGCCACGGTGCCATGGTCGCGAAAGGCGTCCATCGTCTTGGGCGGCATGGTGTTGACCGTGTCGGGGCCGATCAGCGTATCGACATAGAGCGTGTCGGGATAGTCGGGGTTCTTCGTGCCGGTCGATGCCCACAGCAGCCGCTGCGGGCGGGCGCCCTTCGCGGCCAGCTTCTGCCAGCGGTCGGAGGCGATGAACTCCTCGTACCAGGCATAGGCGACCTTGGCATTGGCGATCGCGACCTTGCCCTTCAGCGGCTTCGCTTCGTCACCGCCCTTGCCGGCATCGATCGCTTCGTCGATCTTGCCGTCGATGCGGCTGATGAAGAAGCTGGCGACGCTGGCGATACGGTCGATCGGCAGGTCCTTCGAGACGCGCTCCTCCAGCCCCTCGACATAGGCCATCGCCACCTTCTTATAGGCATCGATCGAGAACAGGAGCGTGACGTTGACGTTGATCCCCTTGGCGATCGTGTCGCGGATCGCACGCACGCCGTCGTCGGTGCCGGGAATTTTAATCATCAGGTTGGGCCGGTCGACCGCCTTCCACAGCCGTTCGGCCTCCTCGGCCGTCTCCGGGCCCTTGAGCGCGAGATAGGGCGACACCTCCAGGCTGACATAGCCATCGGCGGCGTCCAGCTTCTCGTAGACCGGCAACAGCGTGTCGCACGCGGCCTGGATATCCTGGATCGCCTGCGCCTCGTAGCGCTCCATCGCGGTCGCGCCCGGGTGCGCCTTGTCGAAGGCGGCGAAACCCTCGTCATAGGCGTCACCCGATCCCATCGCCTTTTCGAAGATGGTCGGGTTGGACGTCACGCCGGTCAGGCCGTCGTCGTCGACCAGCTTCTGCAAGCCACCTTCGTTCAGGAACTTGCGGTCGACGAAGTCGAGCCACACCGCGGTGCCGGCGTTGCCGAGATCCTGGAGCCTGCTCATGCCATCACCTCTTTCGCGACCTTCACGACGTTATCGACCGTGAAGCCGTACTTGTCCTGCAATTTGGCGATCGGGGCCGACGCGCCGAAGGTCGACATGGTGATCGTCGCGCCGTCGGTGCCGACATAGCGGTCCCAGCCGAGCTCGCCCGCCATTTCGATCGCGACGCGCGCGCGCACCGCCTTCGGCAAAACGCTTTCCTTGTAGGCGGCGTCCTGCAGCTCGTAGCGGTACCAGCTGGGCAGCGATACGACGCGCGCCTTCACACCCTCCGCAATCAGCTTCTCATAGGCCTGTACCGCCAGCGACACTTCCGAGCCGGTCGCGATCAGGATGACGTCGGGCGTTTCCTCGCCGCCGGCAAGGACATAGCCACCCTTGGCCAGCCCCGAGGCGGGCGCATATTTGGAGCGATCGAGCGTCGGCAGCGCCTGGCGCGACAGCACCAGTGCGGCGGGGGTGGAGGCATCCTGCATCACCGCGCGCCATGCCTCCGCCACCTCGTTCGCGTCGCACGGGCGGATCGTGTCGAGCCCCGGGATCGCGCGCATCGTGGCGAGATGCTCGATCGGCTGGTGGGTAGGGCCGTCCTCGCCCACGCCGATCGAATCGTGCGTATAGACCCAGACCGCGCCGATCTCCATCAGCGCGGACAGCCGTACCGGCGCGCGCATATAGTCGAGGAAGACGAGGAAGGTGGAGCCGTAGCTGCGCAGGTGCGACAGCGCCATGCCGTTGACCACCGCGCCCATCGCATGTTCGCGCACGCCGAAATGGAGGTTGCTGCCGCCGTAATTGCCCGCCTCGAACGACGCGGCACCCCTGATGTCGGTCTTGGTCGACGGGGCGAGGTCGGCCGAGCCGCCGAGCAGCCACGGCACCTTCTTGACGATGGCGTTGAGCACCTTGCCGCCCGCATCGCGGCTGGCCACGCCCTTCTCGTCCGCGTCGAAGGTCGGGATCTCGCTGTCCCAGCCCTCGGGCAGCTCATCCTTGAGCATCAGGTCGAGCTCGGCGGCGAGGTCGGGATGCTCGCTGCGATAACGATCGAAGGTGGCGACCCATTCGTCGCGCGCCTTGGCACCGCGATCGCGCACGGCGGCGGTGAAGGCTTCCTTCACGCCATCGGGCACGAAGAAGTCCTGATCGACCGGCCAGCCATAGGCTTCCTTGGTCTTGGCGACATTCTCCGCCCCCAGCGGCTCGCCATGCGCCTTCTCGCTGCCCGCGCGCGGGCTGCCCCAGCCGATGACCGAGTGGACGACGATGAAGGTCGGACGCTCGTTCTCGTCACGGAACGCCTGGAGCGCACGCTTGAGCGCCTCGACGTCGTTGGCGTCGTCGACGTGGATGACGTTCCAGCCATAAGCCTGGAAGCGCTTGCCCACGTCCTCGTCGAAGGCGAGATCGGTCGCCCCCTCGATCGAGATCTGGTTGGCGTCGTAGATCCAGCACAGGTTGCTGAGCTTCAGGTGGCCGGCCATGCTGGCGGCCTCGGCGGAGACGCCCTCCATCATGTCGCCGTCGCCGCACAGCGTATAGACGTCGTGGTCGAACAGCGTGAAGCCGGGCCGGTTGTAGCGTGCCGCCAGCCAGCGCTCGGCGATCGCCATGCCGACCGAATTGCCGCAGCCGGCGCCCAGCGGGCCGGTCGTGGTTTCGACGCCCGTGGTGTGGCGATATTCTGGGTGGCCCGGGGTCTTCGAGCCAAGCTGTCGGAACTGGCGGATGTCCTCCAGGCTGACCGCGGCATTGCCGGACTTCCGGCCGTCCTTGTCGATCTCCTCGACCCCGGCCAGATGCAACAGGCTGTAGAGCAGCATCGAGGCATGGCCGACCGACAGCACGAAACGATCGCGATTGGGCCAGTCGGCATGTGCGGGGTCGTAGCGCAGGAACTGCGTCCACACCGTCCAGCCGACCGGGGCCAGCGCCATCGGCGTGCCGGGGTGGCCCGAATTGGCCTTCTGCACCGCGTCCATCGACAGGGTACGGATCGTGTCGATCTGGAGCCGCTCGGCGCTGCCGTCCTCGTGAACGCCGGCGGGCGGGGTGGCGGTATCGGTCATGAACAACCTCGTGTCGGGAATGGTCAAGGAACGCACCGGCGGCACGCCGGTTGCCGAGTCCCCGCCCCCTTAACCGCTCGCGCGCCCGCGTTCCAGCCGCGTAACGACGCCCTTTTCGGCGATATAGGCGGCATCCACCTCGTCGAGGAACAGGCCGTGGCCCAGCACGCCCGGGACCTCCGCGATGGCCAGCGCCAGCGCCGCGGGGTCGGCGATCGCGCCGAAATGCGCGTCGAGGATGATGTTGCCGTTGTCGGTCGGGCCGCCGCGCCTCTCGACCGTCGCCCCGAGCGCGGCAAGACGCATGGACGCGAAGGTGCGCGCGAAGGGCAGGACCTCCACCGGCAGCTTCGCGACGCCCAGCGCCGCGACACGCTTCGACCCATCGGCGATGACGATCATGCGATCGGAGGCGGCGGCGACGATCTTCTCGCGCAGAAGGGCACCACCCGCCCCCTTGATCGCGCGCAGGTGCGGGTCGATCTCGTCCGCGCCGTCGATGGTCAGATCGACCCGCGATACGTTCGCGAAGTCGCGCACCGTCAGCCCGCCGCGGCGCGCCTTCGCGGCGCTGTCCTCGCTGGTAGCGACCGTCTCGATCCGCCGGCGGGCGCGGATGAGGGCTGCGATCGCGAAGGCGACGGTCGAGCCGGTACCCAGCCCGACGAGCATCCCGTCGCATACTTCCGCCATCGCGGCTTCGGCCGCCAGCCGTTTGTCGTCATCGCTCATCGCGCGACCAACGCGCGCCGGCCCGATGCGGGTGCACCGATCCTCCTGCGCGGGCCGTGATGCTGGGTCGCATCGGCCGCGTCCGATCGGTATCGGCCCGTCACCGATCGGCCGCGCCGATCGCTGGTCCGGTGCTGGATGGATCGTCGCGGCGGGCCGGCCGCGCCATGGACGATGCCGATCGATCTGATATCCCGGCCCCGGCCCGGCGACATCCGGTACGCCGGGAGAGGGTGATGTTCCATCCGGAACGACGATTGTCGCGCAGGTTCGACATGATCGCCTGAGGGGAAGGACGGATGCTCGACGCATGGTATGCGATCTTCCTGCTGGGGCTCATGGCCGGGGCGATGAACGCGCTGGCAGGGGGCGGTCCGATCCTGGTCGTCGCCGCACTAGCCGCGCTGGGACAGCCGGCGGATATCGCCAGCCTGACCTCGACCGTCGCCTTGCTGCCGGGGCAGATCGCGAGCGGTTGGTATGCGCGGCACAGCCTCGTCCCGATCGGTCCGTCACCCGTGCGGCGGACCGTCGCGGCGGTCGCGCTGCTGGGGGGCGCGGTCGGGGCGGGATTGCTGCTCGTCACGCCGACCGCGATGTTCGGGCTGGCGCTGCCGGCGCTCATCCTCTTCGCCACCGGGCTCTACGCGTGGAACAGCCGGGCCGGGGGAGCGCCCGCGGCAACGGGCGCCATGGCGCTCGGCGCGGGCGCGATCGCGGTCCGGCTCGCCCCGCTGGCGGTCTATGGCGGCTTCTACGGCGGCGGGAACAGCTTCCTGGTGCTGGCGCTGCTCGCCAGGCTGCGCGTCCCGCCGCGCGCGGCGGCGCATGCGAAGAACCTGCTGGTGCTGCTCATCAACGCGGCCGCGACGCTGATCTTCGTCGCCTCGGGCGCGGTGGCGGTCGGGATCGCGGTGCCGCTGGGCGCGGGCGCGCTGGTGGGCGGGCTGGCGGGCACGCGGCTGATCGACCGCATCGATCCGGCCCGCCTGCGCTTCGTCGTCATCGCGTGCGGCACCTTGCTGGCGCTGTGGATCGCCGCGCGCGAGTGGTTCTAGGCCGGAGATCGTATCGATCCGCCCCGGCCGCCGCGGCCGGCGTCAGAGCGCCCGGCCTCTTTCCGCCACGATCGCGGCGTGGATCGTCGCCGCGGTGTCGTCATCGGCGGGGAGCGGCATCTGCCCGTGCATCGCCGCATCGAACTGCGCGCGGTCCAGCTTTCCTTCCCAGCGCGAGACGACGACGGTGGCCACCGCATTGCCGATGAAGTTGGTGAGGCTGCGGCACTCGCTCATGAAGCGGTCGACGCCCAGGATCAGCGCCATGCCCGCGACCGGCACGCTCGGGACGATCGACAGCGTCGCGGCCAGCGTGATGAACCCCGCGCCGGTCACCCCCGCGGCCCCCTTCGACGACAGCATCGCGACCCCCAGCAGCAAGAGCTGCTGCCCCAGCGTCAGCTCGACGTTGCACGCCTGCGCGATGAACAGCGCCGCCAGCGTCATGTAGATGTTGGTACCGTCCAGGTTGAACGAATAGCCCGTCGGCACCACCAGCCCGACGATCGACTTGGGGCAGCCCGCGCGCTCCATCTTCTCGATCAGGCTCGGCAGCGCGCTTTCCGACGAGGACGTCCCCAGCACCAGCAGCAGTTCCGCCTTCAGATAGGCGATCAGCTTCAGGATCGAGAAGCCGCACAACCGCGCCACCGCGCCCAGCACGACGATCACGAACAGCAGCGAGGTGAGGTAGAAGGTGCCGACCAGCGCGGCGAGGTTGGCGAGCGTGCCGACGCCGTACTTGCCGATGGTGAACGCCATCGCGCCGAACGCGCCGATCGGCGCGGCCTTCATCAGGATCGCCACCACCTTGAACACCGCCAGCGACAGGTCCTCCAGCGCGTGGAGCACCCGCGCGCCGCGCTCGCCGATCATCGCGAGGCCGATGCCGAACAGGATCGCGACGAACAGCGTCTGGAGGATGTTGCCCCCGGTCAGCCCCGACAGGAAGCTGTCGGGGATGACCCCCAGCAGGAAGCCGGTCAGCGTGCTGTCGTGCGCCTTGGCGGCATAGTCCGCGACCTTGCCCGCATCGAGCGTGGCCGGATCGATGTTCAGCCCCGCCCCCGGCCGCACCACGTTGGCGACGACCAGCCCGACGATCAGCGCCAGCGTCGAGAAGAACAGGAAGTAGCCGAACGCCTTGGCCGCGACGCGCCCCACCGCGGCCAGGTCGCGCATCCCCGCGATCCCGGTCACGATCGTCAGGAAGATCACCGGCGCGATAATCATCTTCACCAGCTTGATGAACGCATCGCCCAAAGGCTTCAGCGCCTCCCCCGTGGCCGGCGCGAAATGCCCCAGCAGCACCCCCGCCACGATCGCGACCAGCACCTGGACGTAGAGGTGCCGATACCATGGCCGGGGGGCGGGATCGTGGAGCAGAGGGGAGGCTGGGATCATGATGTCATCCAACGCTGACGGAAACGGGAAACGACCGGGCGCCGCCGGATGACGACGCCCGCAGGAGGGAGAGGATCAGGCCGATGTCGCCGCGTAGCGCGCCCGCAGGCGATCGATGACGTCCTGCTTCACGGGCTTGCCGTCGCGCAACTTGTACCAGCTGTGCTGGCTGATCCGGTAGGTGTCCATGACGCCCTGCTTCGTCACCGCCGGAATGTGGCGACGGAACTGCAGGAATTCCTCCGGGCTGATCGTACCCATCTTCAACTGTCGGGACATCGCAAACCTCCTCAGAACTTCACGTTGGCGGTGACGAAATAATAGGAGCCGTTGAACCCGAACTGGCTGGCGTTGCGCGTGTACGGTGTCTGACCATCGGAATAGGAGGCCGCCTGACCGACGGCGCCGTCGCGCGTGTTCTTCCACTTGTCCGGATAGATATCGAAGATATTGTTGGCGCCCACCGTCAGCGAGAATTGCTCGGTGAAGGCATAGGTCAGCGTGACGTCGGTAAGCGTCTTGCCGCGGAAGGTCTGGACGCAGCGGTTGCTGGCGTCGCACTTCACGTCCTTGTCCTGCCCCGACAGCCCGGTCGAGAACGCCTTCACGTTTCCGAAGTAGGACGCGCGCACCCCCACGTTGAACTTGTCGACCGCATAATTGGCGGAAGCGAGGATCTTCGTGCGCGGCTGCGCCACCTCGATCAGCTCGGTCGCGGTTTCGCCCAGCAGCCTGATCTGCTGCGCGGCGGCCGAGGCGCCCGCGATGATCGGCGCGGGCGTCGGGCGCTGGCGCTGGACGTCGGTCTTGGCGTGCGTCCCCGCGAGCGTCAGCGTCAAATTCTTCCCCTCGCCCACGTTCGCCTTGTACGTCGCCACCACGTCGATGCCGCGGGTGCGCGTGTCGATCTGGTTCGTGAAGAAGCGGATCTCGCGTGCCTCCGGGAACAGCGCGCGCACCGCGGGATATTGCGCGGTCAGCAGCCCTTCAGAGATGACGATGCGATCCGTGATGTCGATCTGGAACGCGTCGATCGTCAGGCTGACGCGCCCGCCGGCCAGGTCGGGGATGTCCCCGGTGATGCCCAGCGAATAGCTGTTCGAAATCTCCGCCTTGGGCCGCGGCACGCCCAGCGCGGCGAGGCGCGGATCGTCGCTCGACACCTGCTGCGTGATGAGGATCTGGTTGTTCTGCACGGTCGAGGTGTTGACGCGGTTGCCGGTCTGCTGGAGCGATGGGGCGCGGAAGCCGCGGTTGTACGATCCGCGCAGCGCGAAGGCGTCGGTGAACTTGTAGCGGCCCGCGAGCTTGCCCGAGATGTTGCTGCCGAAGTCGGAGTAATCCTCGAACCGCACCGCCGCGGCAACGAGCAGCGCGTCGTTGAACTCCGCCTCCGCATCCACATAGTAACCGATGCTGTGGCGGGCGACGTTGTTCTCGTCCGCCGGTGCATAGCCCGGGCGCCCGTTGGTGCCCGGCGCCTTGCCCGACGCGGCGAGCGGGCCGATGGCGTAGGACGCCGGGCTGCCGCGGGTGACGATGAAATTGTCGCGGCGGAATTGCGTACCCCAGGCGACGTTCAGGCTCTTTCCGATGATGCCGACCGCGCCGAAGTCCTTCGACGCGTTGAGGTCGACCAGCCACTGGTTGAATGCGGTACGACCGACGTAGAAGTTGGTCGGGCTGGCGTTGCCGAGCGAGGCGTTGACGGTGTCGTAGGCATTCTGATCGAGCTTGTTCATGCCGTAGCCGACGCTGAAGTCGAGCTTCCAGCCTGCCACCTCGCTGTTGATGCCCCCGGTCGCGGACCAGTCGGTCGACGTACCGGGCAGCTTGGGCACGTAGCCGTCGGGGAAGATGCCGAGCGCGGAATTGGTGAAGACCGCAGCGGAGCGGAAGAAACCGTAGGCCAGGATGTCCTTCCGGCTGTATCCGCCGAAGGTATAGAGGTTGGTGTTCTCCGCGATCGGATAGGAGGCGTTGAGGAACGCCTGATAGGTACGGTTGCGGTTGGAGCCGTAGTTGCCGACCACGAACGGCGTCTGCGGATAGACGTTGCGGTCCGCGCGGGGGTTGGCGGTGCTGTAGGGGAAGTTGGGCGTCGGGCCGGTGGCGGCGTAGTTGGCGGGCGTCGCGGGATACAGCGCGCCGGTATAGGTGTCGGAGCGGTTCGTGCCCTCGAACCCGAAATATTCGAGCGTATAGTTCACGAATCCGCCGTCGCTGCCCAGCGCCAGGCCGTGGTTCAGGCTGATCTTGTTGGTGAAGCCGTCGCCTTCCTTGTGGATGCCGCCGGTCACGTCGATCGTGCCGCCGATCTGGTCGTTGAGCGCCAGATTGACGATACCCGCGATCGCGTCGGAACCGTATTGCGCCGCCGCGCCGTCGCGCAGCACCTCGATCCGCTTCACCGCGCCCGTCGGAATCGAGTTCAGATCGGTGACGACCGTGCCGAGCCCCGGCGCGACGTTCAGGTTCAGCGCGGAGAACTGGTGGCGGCGCTTGCCGTTCACCAGCACCAGCACCTGATCGGGCGCCAGCCCGCGCAGCGATGCCGGGTCGGCGAAGTTGGTGGCGCCGTTCACGCCGTACTTCGACGAGCTGAACGAGGGCGAGGAGAATTGCACCTGCTGACCCAGATCGGTCTGCCCGGTCGCGCGCAGTTCCACGTTGCTGACCACGTCGACCGGAACCGGACGGTCGACGTCGGTGCGCGGCTTGCCGCGGGAGCCGACGACGACGATGTCGCCGGCGTTGCGCTCGGCCATGGCGGGCGGTGCGTCGGGGGCGGGCGGCTCGACCTGAGCTTCCGGCGTGGCGGACATCGGCGGTGCGTCGGGCGCGTCCGGCGCGGGGCGAAGGCCCGGCACCTCCTGCGCCAGCGCAGGTACGCTCATCGTCATCGCAGTGCCGGCCAGCAGGCACACCAAGGTCGCTTTCATCATTGCCCCTCATCCTCTCGGTCGTCGTGCTGCCGGCGCGAGATGGAGCCGCGGGGATCCCCCTCCACCTCGTTCCGGCGCATGATCTGTGTCGAAATCTTCCGCAAATCGCGGAGGGGAACAACAAAAGTTTCCACGCGCCTAGCACGCTGTAATCACACGATTAATGACAAGGCTATCATGGCTTGCGTGCTGTTTCCTGCCCGCCTGCCGTTGCGCAGTGTGCCGAAATTCGCCACCCTCGAATCGTGCTGTTCCGGGTCACGTCCTCGCGTACGAGATTGCTGGTCGGCGTCGCATTGCTGTTCGCCGGGCTGCTGGCGGGCGCGCTGTTGCTGGCGGAGCGGCTGGCGACCGCCCGTGCGGTCGACGGCGTCGCCGAGCGGGCGCGTGCGTCCGCGATCCTGCTCGCATCCGGTTATCGGCGCGAGCTCGACAAGTTCAACCTGCTGCCGATCGCTTTGGCCGGTGACGCGGAGGCGCGCGCCGCGCTGCTGACGCGTGACCCGGCGCTGATCGGGGTGGTCAACCGCAAGCTGGAGGCGCTGAGTGCCGAGACCGGCGCGGCCAACGTCTATCTGCTCGATGCGCGCGGCCGAACCGTGGCGGCGAGCAACTGGCAGCTGCCGGGCAGCTTCGTCGGGGACGATTATTCGTTCCGCGGCTATTTCCGCGATGCGATGCGCGCGCAGTCGGCGCAGCAGTTCGCGCTCGGTCAGCGCAGTCGGAAGCCGGGCCTCTACATCACCCGCCGGATCGACGCGGGCGGGCAGGCGCTGGGCGTCTTCGTGGTGAAGGTGGATTTCCGCGCGCTGGAACGCGAGTGGCGCGAGGCGACCAACGCCGCCTTCGTGACCGACGGCCGCGGCATCATCCTGGTGAGTGCCGACCCGGCGTGGCGGTTCCAGACGATCAGGCCGCTCAGCGACGAGGAGCGCGCGACGGCGCGGCGATCGCTGGAATATGGCGCCGCCCCGCTGGTCGAGAATGCGCTGTTCCGCAGCGCGGTGGTGCGACGGGAGGGACAGGCCGGGCTGCACCGTGCCGCCTTCGTCGAGGCGGTCGAGCCGGTGCATGGCTGGCAGGTCCATGTCATCGTCGGCACCGCGGCGGCCGTCGCCTCCGCGATCACCTTCGCGCGGCTGGCGGTGGGGATCGCGGCGCTGGGCATCGTCGCGCTCTACCTCCTGTGGCGTCATCGCCGCCGCAACGAGGAGACGCGGATCGCCGCCGCCGCCGACAAGCGGCTGGCGGCGCTGCGCGAGCAATTGATCCAGGCGAACAAGCTCGCCACGCTGGGGCAGGTGACCGCAGGCGTCGCGCACGAGATCAACCAGCCGGTCGCCGCGATCGGCGCCTATGCGCACAACGCCACGCTGCTGCTCGACCGCGACCGCCTGCCCGAGGCGCGCGAGGCGATCGGGCATATCGCGGCCCTGACCGAGCGGATCGGCAGCATCACGCGCGAGATGCGCGGTTTCGCCCGCCGCGCGCCCGGCGAGATCGGGCGGCTGTCGGTGAACGACGTGTTCGACGGCATCCGCCTGCTGCTGCGCGACCGACTGACGATCCTGGGGGCGGAGTTCGTGACGAGCGGACCGGACGTCTGCGTCCGCGCCGAGCGCGTGCGGGTCGAGCAGGTGCTGCTGAACCTGGTGCAGAACGCGCTGGACGCCGGCGCGCGCACCATCACGGCGACCACCGTCGAGACGTGGGACCGGGTGCGCATCGTCATCACCGACGACGGTCCCGGGATCGACCCCGGGATGCGCGACGCGCTGTTCCAGCCGTTCCGCACGTCGAAGCAGAGCGGGCTCGGCCTCGGCCTCGTCATTTCGCGCGATATCGTCGCCGAGCTCGGCGGCACGCTGACCGCGGGGCATCCGGCGAAGGGGGCTGAATTCATCGTCGAACTGGAGCGGAGCGAATGAACGGCGTCTTGTTCGTCGACGACGACGACGACCTGCGGCGGGCCACCGCGCAGGCCCTCGACCTCGCCGGCTATGCGGTGACCGCGGTCGCCAATGCGGCGGCGGCGCTGCGCGAGGTCGACAACGGCTTCGACGGCGTCGTCGTCACCGACATCCGCATGCCGGGGATGGACGGCATGGAGCTGCTGTCGCGAATCGTCACGCGCGATCCTGACCTGCCGGTCGTCCTCGTCTCGGGCCATGCCGACGTCGGCACCGCGGTACGCGCGCTGCGGCACGGCGCGTGCGACGTGCTGGAAAAGCCCTTCGTCGTCGATCAGCTGATCGCCTCGATCGCTCGCGCGATGGAGCGGCGGCGGCTGGTGGTCGAAAACGCCCGGCTGCGCGCCGCCTCCTTCGATGCCGACGAAGGGCCGCTGCTGGGCCGGTCCCCCGCGATCGAGCAGCTGCGCCGCGCCATCGCGCAGATCGCGCCGATGGAGATCGACGTCCTGATCCAGGGCGAGACCGGCACCGGCAAGAGTGTGGTGGCGGACATGCTGCATGCCCGCTCGCGCCGCCGCGGACCGATGGTCACGGTCGACTGCGGCGCGCTGCCGCAGGGGTTTCCCGAGGCGGAGCTGTTCGGTCATGTCGCGGGTGCGGTACCGGGCAACGCGATGCCGCGCACCGGCCGGGTCGAACAGGCCCATCGCGGGACGCTGTTCCTCGACGATGTCGATGCCCTGTCGGAGGGGATGCAGCTGAGCATGCAGCGCGTGCTGGAGCGGCGCGAGGTGACTCCGCTCGGCGCTTCGGTCGCGCGCGGGCTCGACCTGCGCGTGGTGGCGGCCAGCAACAGCGATCTGGAGCAACTGGTCGCGACGGGGCGGTTTCGTGCGTCGCTCTTCTACCGCGTCAATGGGGTCACGCTGCGGCTGCCGCCCTTGCGCGAGCGGCGCGAGGACGTGGCACCGCTGTTCCGCGCCTTCGTCGCCAGGGCGGCAGCGCGACTGGGGATCGCGCCGCCGCCGCTCAGCGGCGCGGTGTTCCGCCATCTGGAGCGGCACGACTGGCCCGGCAACGTGCGCGAGCTACTGCGCTTCGCGGACAATGTCGTGCTGGGGCTGACGGGGTCGGATCCGCACGACGACGGGGCCGCGCCGACGCAGGACCTGAAGCAGCGCGTCGACCGCTTCGAGGCGGAAGCGATCGAGGAGGCGCTGATCGCCGCGGAAGGAGACGTCACCCGCGCCTGCGGCGCGCTCGGCCTGCCGCGCAAGACCTTCTACTACAAGGTGCAGCGCCTCGGCATCGATCTCGGCCGGTATCGCGGCTAGACCAGACCTCTGCGTCGCGTCGTGCCGACCTAGCCTGGCGCCGCGCGCCCACAGCCACCGCCGCACCTCAGGCCGCCCGCGTCCTCGACATCGATGTCCGCATGTCGCCCCCACCATATACCCCGGCGGCCGACGGAGATGCTTGTCGGAGTGGCGAGGACAGGTGGCGGAGACGGAGGGATTCGAACCCTCGGTACGGTTTCCCGTACGACGCTTTAGCAAAGCGTTGGTTTCAGCCACTCACCCACGTCTCCGGGCTGGCGTGGGCCGGGCTATAACGAGGCATTGGGGCGGGATCAACCGAGGGCGCGCAAATTCCGCCCGGCGCGCGGCGGACTCGCATCGTCGCCCGTTCATTGCGGCGACAGGCGATCCGTGGCTAGGTTCGCCAAACGTGTGGCGGGGTAACGTGAGATGGCGATGAAGCGGTGGGTGGCACTGGCGGTCACCGGGGCGATGCTGGTCGCGCCGGCCTCTGCACAGGTACGCACGATCGATCCCAACGCCGCGATCGATGGCGACGTCGCGCCGCGTGGTGCCGCGCGGCCTGCCCCCACCCCGGCGCAGGCGCCCACGCCCGCGTATCCCGACGCCCCGACCGCCGCGCCGCAGGCACCGGCCACCGCGCCGAGCGTCCCCTCCCCCGCCGCCGAAACCCGCGCCAATGCCACGACGAACGCGGCCGACACCTACAAGCGCGACGACCTGATCGCCGCGGGCGAGGACGTGTTCGGCAAGGGTGCGGAAGGGTTCGCTCAGATCATCGAGAAGATTCTGAAGGACCAGGGCGAGCCCAACGCCTATATCGCGGGACGCGAGGCGGCGGGCGCGTTCGTCGTCGGCCTGCGCTACGGCTCGGGAGTGATGACGCACAAGGTGGAGGGGCAGCGTCCCGTCTACTGGACCGGACCGTCGGTCGGGTTCGATGTCGGCGGCGACGCCAACAAGGTCTTCGTCCTCGTCTACAACCTCTACGACTCGCAGGAATTGTTCAAGCGCTTCCCGGGCGCCGAGGGACGGCTGTATTTCGTCGGCGGCTTCGCCGCGACCTATCTGCGCAAGGGAAATGTGGTGCTGATCCCCGTGCGCCTGGGCGTCGGCTGGCGTGCCGGGGTCAACGTCGGCTACATGAAGTTCACCGAAACCTCGAAGTGGCTCCCGTTCTGAGGCGATACCGGCCGGCGGCGATCATGCGCCGCCGGGAAACTCCGTCGCCTCGAACCGGATCGGCGCGCCCTGCGGCGCGTCGCCCAGCGCATCCTCCCACATCGCGACATGGCCGCGGACGATCGTGCCGACCGCCTTGCCGGTCAACTCCATCCCCGTGAACGGCGACCAGCCGGCGCGCGATGCCAGCCAGTCCTCGGTCACGGTCCAGCGCTTCTTCAGGTCGACGATCGTGAAATCGGCGTCATACCCCTTCGCGATCCGCCCCTTGCCCGACAGGTTGAACACGCGCTGCGCGCCGGCGCTGGTCAATTCGATCACGCGCTGGAGCGTCAGCCGTCCGTGCGCGGCGTGGTTCAGCAATAGCGGCAGGAGCGTCTGCACCCCGGGCATCCCGCTCGGGCTGGCCGGATACGGCTTGCCCTTCTCTTCCAGCGTGTGCGGCGCATGGTCGGAGCCGATCACGTCCGGCACGCCTTGGTTCAGCCAATGCCACAGACCGTCGCGATGCGCGCCCGAGCGGATCGGCGGGTTCATCTGCGCCAGCGTGCCCAGCCGCGGATAGGCCTCCTCGCCCGCCAGCGTCAGATGCTGCGGCGTCACCTCGCAGGTGGCGATGTCCTTGTTCTGCCCCAGCAATTCCAGCTCGGCGGGAGTCGTGACGTGGAGCACATGGATCCGGCGCCGCGCCGCGCGCGCCAGCCGCAGGATGCGCCGCGTCGCCAGCAGCGCGCTCTCGTCGTCGCGCCACACCGGATGCGAGGCGGGATCGCCGGTGACGCGCTGGTCGACGCGCGCGTTCATCCGGTCTTCGTCCTCGGCGTGGATGGCAACCCGGCGATGCCCATGCGCCAGCACCTCGGCGAGCCGCGCATCCTCGCTGACCAGCAGGTCGCCGGTCGATGCGCCCATGAAGATCTTGACCCCCGCGGTGCCCGGCAGCCGCTCCAGCTCGGACAGGTCGCGGGCATTGTGGTTGGTCGCGCCGACATAAAAGGCGTGGTCGCACCACATCCGCCCCTTCGCGCGCGCCAGCTTGTCCGCGATCGCATCGGCGGAATCGGTATTGGGCTTGGTGTTCGGCATTTCGAACACCGCGACCACCCCGCCCATCACCGCGGCTTCGCTCCCGCTCGCCAGGTCTTCCTTGTGCTCGAGCCCCGGCTCGCGGAAATGCACCTGCGTGTCGATGACGCCGGGCAGCACATCCAGCCCGGTGCAGTCGACCACCCGCCCCGCGTCGCCGGTCGCGCCGATCGCCACGATCCGCCCGTCGCTGACGCCGACATCCGCGCGCACCGGCCCGCCCGGGGTATGTACCGTGCCGCCGCGCAGCAGGAGGTCGTAGGTCGCCATCTCTCGCCTTTCTGGCTCTTTCGTCCGATCGGTCGCCTCCCTACCTTGCCGCGATGGACGAAACCACCCCGCGCACGATGCTCGCCGACCGCGCCCTGCTCCGCCTGTCGGGCGACGACGTCCGCGGCTTCCTCCAGGGCCTGCTGACCAACGACGTCGCCACGCCCGCCCCGGTCTGGGCCGGGCTGCTGACACCGCAGGGCAAGGCGCTGTTCGACCTGATCGTCTGGCCCGATGGCGACGACGTCATGCTCGACGTGGAGCGGGAGCAGGCCGATGCGCTGGTGCGGCGACTGGGCATGTACCGCCTTCGTCGCGCGATCGATATCGCCGCGGAGGAGCGGCTCGCCGTTCATTGGAGCCTCGACGCGCCCGCCGGCATCGACGCCACGCGCGATCCCCGGCTGGACGCATTGGGCTGGCGCTGGATCGCGCCACCCGCCCTGCCCTCCGATAGCTGGCGGGCGCACCGGCTGTCGCTGGGCGTCGCGGAGGGGGTGGCGGAACTGGGCGCCGGCGACACGCTGTGGCTGGAATGCAATGCGCGCGAATTGAACGGCGTCAGCTTCACCAAGGGCTGCTATGTCGGGCAGGAGAACACCGCGCGGATGCACCACCGGGCAAAGGTCAACCGGCGCCTGGTCGTCGCCCCTGCCGACGCCGCCGACGCGCGCCACCGTGCGATCTATGACGACCTGGGCGTGATGGTGACGCTGCGCCGGGTGGACGCTTTGGGTGACGCGTCGATCCCGCCCTGGCTGGCCAGCGCGCTGGCGGAGGATGCGGCCCCCGCCTGACGGGTCAGAAGCCGACGAAGACCGCCGCCTCCTGCACCGGCCTGCGCTCCGACACGACCGCGTTGGCGGCGAAGTCCTCGTCCGGCCAGCCCAGTGCGATACTCTTCATGATGACCTGATCGGCGGCGATGCCCGCATGTTCGCGCACGACCGGCGATTGCATGATCCCCTGGCTGTTGATGACCGTCCCCAGCCCGCGCGACCACGCCGCATTGACCAGCGCATTCGCCACCGCGCCGCAATCGAACGGCGCATCGTCGCTGCCGTCCAGCGCACGGTCGTAGGTCACGATGATGCACACCGGCGCGTCGAACTGCCGAAACCCGCGCATGACCCAATCCTGCCGCTTTTCCTTGTCGTCGCGCGCGATCCCCATCGCGGCGAACAATTGCTTCGCGACGCCCACCTGCCGGTCACGATGCTGATTTTCGAATGCGTTGCCGATCCTGAACTCGCGCGACTGCGGCACGCCGGCCAGCATCCGCTCGGTATTGCCGCGCCGGATGCGGTCGAGCGGCTCGCCGGTCACCACGTAGAAATTCCACGGCTGGCTGTTCATCGACGAAGCCGCCCGCATCGCGATCGTCAGGATCTCCTCGATCAGCGGCTGCGGCACCGGGTCGGGCTTGTACCCGCGGATGCTGCGTCGGCCGAGCACGACCTCATCGAAATCCATCGCCATCCTCTCACCCCGTCTCCGCACCGATCGTGACATGCGCGCGCTACGGCGCGTCGCACATCATCATGAACGCAAAGGCATTTGCGGTTCAACCCGGCGGATGCCGGTTGTTCAGGCCGGGCGATCGCGATCGTTCGGCCACAGCCCGCGCGTCGCCAGTTCGACGACATGGCCGTCGGGATCGTCGAAATAGAGACTGCGCCCGCCGCGCGGCCACGCCACCTCGCTGCGGATCGCCACGCCGGCCGTCTCCAGCCGGGCGCGCCACGACGCGACATCCTCGTCACGGATGCCGAAGGCGAGATGCAACGGACCGGCGCCATCGTGCCCGGGGATCACGCCCTCCGGCCCCGGCATGTCGTCGAGCGACTGCCCCCGGGCGAAGATCAGCAGCACGCCCCCCGATCCCGCATCGAACGCCGTCAGCCGCGGCGTCTCCAGCATCGCGCGCATCGCCATCACCTCCCGGTAGAAGGCGCACGCGCGCGTCATGTCGTCGACATAGATCGCGGTTTCCAGCAAACCGACCAGCTTGGGAATGGACATGCGAACCTCCTTGGGAGGTAACGCTGCCGGACGCGCAGGGCTTCACGCGCGGGAGGCAAAGAAAAAGGGAGGCCGGCGGATGCCGACCTCCCCAATTCGTTCGCCGAGGCGATCGACCTTACTGGCCCGAACCCGGACCGTAGGTGATCTCCACGCGACGGTTCTGCACTTCGCGCACACCATCGGCGGTCTCGACGCGCAGGCGGGTTTCGCCGAACGCTTCGGTCGTCATCACGCCGTCCGGGATACCCTTCGACGCGAGGTACGCCTTCACCGAGTCCGCACGACGCTGGGACAGGCCCACGTTGTACTGCGCGGAGCCCGACGTGTCGGTGTAACCGGCCAGCATGACCTGCGCGTTCTGGCAGTTCTGGTACTGGGTGACGGCGTTGTCGAGGATCGACGCGGCCTCCGGGGTGACGTCCGACTTGTCCCATTCGAAGAACACGATGAACGGACCCGGCGAGCAGACCACCGCGGGCGGCGGGGGCGGCGGGGGAGGCGGCGGCGGGGGCGGCGGCGGCGGGGGCGGCGGCGGAGCAGCCTCCTCCGGAGCACCGAAGTTGTACGTCAGGCCACCCAGCAGCGAGTGCGAGCGGAAGCGGCCGTCATACGAGCTGCCCACGCGGTCGAACAGCTTGACGTTGTCGGCGTTGAAGAAGCGATACTTCAGCGACACGTCGACGTTCTCGCTCAGCGGAGCGCGGATACCCGCCAGCGCCTGCCAGGCGAAGACCGTGTCGGAATCGTCGACCAGACGATACGCACGGCTCACGTCGGTGCGCGCCTTCACGCGGGCGACACCGGCACCTCCGCCGACGAAGCCCTGCAGGCCGTCGTCCGGACCGAAGTCCAGCAGGCCGTTGACCATGAAGCTGAGCGCCGAGGTGCGGCCGCCGACGCCGTTGTACGTGCCGGCGGGCAGGCCGGTGCCGCCGTTCGGCGTCACGCCGGTGTTGCGATACGCATCGATCGTGGCCGAGCGGTAGCCGACCTCGGTCTCGAGGCGGAACGCGCCGAAGTCGTAACCGATGACGCCATCGACGTCATAGCCGTAGTCGTGGTCGACCGTGCCGACGCCCGAGCGGCCCGTGCCAGTTGCGCCGACGATCGAATAATCGATGTCCTCGACGATCATCGCACCGCCTTCAACGCCTACATACCACGCCTTGTCGCGCGCGAGCGCGGGCGTGGCGAGGGCGGTGGAGGCAAGCACCGCCAAAATGGCAAGCTTACGCATCATAATCCCCTTTCCATGGTGTCACTACGGACAGCCAAACCCACTATCGGAACGATGGTTTCCCGACAAGCTGACAAAAGGCAGCCACTGTTGCACATTCGACACACCACAGGCGCGGCCGCCGCCTGGCCTCATGTCGCGATCAGGCCGTGCTGACGCAGCGTATCCAGTATTTTAGCCAGCGCAGCGCGGCCTTCGGCATCGATCGTGGCACCGCCGCTCACGTCGGAAATGGCGGGCCGCTGCGCACCGACGACCTGCCTGCCGCCGATCCTCACCTGCTCGGCCCGGACGATGCCGCGCTCCCACCCGGTCGGGGTCATCCGCCACGGCTGGTTCGCGACCGCATCCCACACCCGCCAGCCGTTCGCCGCCGGCGCGAAGCGCCAGCCGGCGTCGGTCCAGCCCGCCAGCGCGCCGGCCCGCCCCGCCCAGGGTCCCTGCGGCGCGGTGCCGACGATCCAGCATTGGCCGGGGGCGGGCGCCGCCGGTGGCTGGTCGACCGGGCCACCCTGCACCACCGCCTGGACCGCGATGTCCAGCACCGCGAGCGCTTCGTTGTGGGTCACTTCCTTCTGCGCCTGCCCCGCCTCCAGCAGCGGCAGCGCCAATCGAACGGTTCCGTCGTCCACCACCCGTCTCCTATATCGTCAGCGTCGCGGCGGCCGACGCCGCGACGGTGCCCTGTTGCCGAACCGACACGACCGCGGGCCCGCCACCGATGGCGACGGTCAGTCGCGGTATCCCGGTGACGAAGCGGCGCGCGCCGTCGCCCTCCTCGATCGTCACCAGATAGCGCTCGGCTTCCTCGCCCAGCGGCGCATCGCCTCCGTCGCGCCAGTACCAGCCGGACCGGCTTCGCCGCGTCCACGACAGCATGGCGGTGCCGTCCGCCTGCCGCACACCCCGCAGCCGCACCGGCGAGGGGGGCGCGATCGACATACCCGTTACCGTGGCGGAGGCGGCGACGGGCCCGGCGACGTCGCCCACCCCACTCGCCAGCACCTGCACCGCGGAACCCGCCACCGCGCCCGCCAGCGGGATCGTCAGCATCGCATCCCGCTCCACCAGCACGAAGCGCGCGCCCGCCCCATGCGCCGCCGCCGGTGTCCCCCGCCGCGCCCGCCACAGTCGCGACAACCGCCAGCGGCACGGCGCCACCTGAACCGCCTCGCCGAACTGGATCAACTCGTCGCCGACCAGCGCCAGGTTCGCGCCCCGGTCCCGCGCCGCCGGGGTGGCGGATTGCAGCGTCATCGCATCGTGCAGCAACGCCACCTCCATCGCGCTGACCCGGTCCTCCAGCACACCCGGCACGAGCGGCATGTCGTTCGCCAGCGCGCCCATGACGGCGGGCGCAGCGCTGGTCCCCACCGCCTCCCAACTCGCCCCGGCATCGCGACTGAAGAGTACCGAGGCCTGCCGCCACCCCGCATCCCCGCCCGCGGCGAAGACCGTCAGCGACGCCTCGGCCGCCAGCCGCTCGTCCAGCCCGGGCAGCTCGACCGCGATCAGGTTCGTGGCGCCGATCACCACGTCCGGCGCCGCCGCGCCGCGCCCCGGATCGGCCACCACCGCCGCAGGCGCATCGCGCTCGCCGGGGGACAGGTCCAGCGTCACCCGGAACGCCTCGACGCTCGCGCGCGTCACCCGCCAGATCCCCGGCACCGCCGGCAGGCGCACCGCCGCCCCCGGCGCCACCCCGATCGACGTGGCATCCAGCGTCACCCGCCGCGTCACGCGGTCGCGCTCCGCCCGCCGCAACGCCGCCTCCACCGCGCCGCGGGCGGCGGCCGCGCTCAGCACCATCGGCAGCGCGACCGTCTCCTCGCGCCAGCCGCCGCCGCCACGCCGCGCCTGCTGCACCCCGATCTGATAGTCGCGCGCCGGATCGTAATAGGACAGCGCGAGCGTGCGCGGCACCGTCTCGATCGGTCGCCGCGATTCCGCCACGTCCGTATCGGCATCCAGCATCGTCGCGGCCGGCAGGCGGTCCGCGATCCGCATCGAGCGTCCCTCGGGGACCAGCCACGCGCCCCCCAGCGACGCCAGCGTCGACAGCGCCGCCGCCGCGCTATCCCCCGTCGCCGCAAAGCCGGGCACCGGCTGCGTCGGCCCCGGCCCTGCGATCACCTCCGGCGCAAGCGCCCGCGCGACGTCGCCGATCGACGGCGCGACCTCATCCGCGACGACCTCGAACGTCAGCGACGGTATCCGATTGCCGAAGTCCGCGAGCTGCAAATTCTCGAACACCGCATAGGCGATGCCGCGATGCGCCGGCGCGGCCGCCTCCAGGCTCGCGATCAGCGGATCGGGCGGCTGATCCTCCCCGCCGCGGTGCAGCCGGTACCCGGTCGCACTCTTCCAGTCGCCCGCCGCCCCGCGCAACAGCTTGCCGTCGGCCCAGATCCGCCCCACGCCCTGGATCGGCCGCGCCGACAGCGCCACCGCGAAGGATGCGGCATAGCTGTAGGTGGTGACGCTCGGCTGCCCCTTTCCGCCCCCCGCCTGGCCCCGCGTCTCGATCAGGTCGGTCGACCAGATCACGCATCCCGCGACGCGCATCGTGCCGAACACCTTCGCGATCGGCGCTCCGTAGGAGGATGTCTGCACCCGCAGGTCGCTCAGCCGCGGTCCCTGCCGCCCCCCGCCCGGGGAGAGGAACGCGCGGTCGACCGTCTGCCCGATCGCCGCGCCCAGCGCCGCCCCGATCGGCCCGCCGATCGCGGTGCCCACCGCCGTCAGTACCAGCGTCGCCATCTCACCCCTCCTTCCGCCAGGCCGCCACGACCGGCCACGGTACCTTGCCCGGCCGCTCGACGACGCGGCGAAGCCCCGCATCGGCGTGGACGAACCCGCCCGCCGTGCGCACCACCAGATGAAGCTGCGCCACCGTCACCCGGCACAGCAGCACGTCGCCGATGGCATCGCCGTCGCACGCGACCATCCCGCCCGGCACCTGCTCCACCCGCCACGTCGCCGAGCGCAGCGGATAGTCTCGCGGCAGCCCGCGCTCCCCCAGCGCCACCGCCACCACGCCCACGCAATCGAGCCCCAGCGCCGGATCGCGCCCCTGTGCCCGAAACCTTGACCCTACCGTCGCCAGCGCCGCCGCCGCGACCTGCTCCCCCGCGGTCATGCCCCGGGATAACGCGTCAGCAGGTCGATCCCCGGCACATAGGGTTCGCCGCGGAAGTTGATCGCATTGCCGAAGCGCGCGGCACAGGTCGCGATCGTCTTGTCGCACCCCTCCACCACCTCGACCAACACCCCCGCCTCCACCGCGAAGGGCGGGGCATGGCGCAGCGTCAGTGTCGCCCCGGCGGATGCGGTCACCACGCTTTCCAGTCCGCTGTTCGCGCCGCCGAACCAACGCAGCCGCCCCTCGCCGTACGCATTGGCGACCGGCTCGCCCGCCTCCAGCGTCACAACCTCACCCAGCGCCGCCGCCACGCGTGCGAACCGTCGCCGCGGCGCCATCGGCACGCGACAGCGCGCATCGCCCAGTTGCGCACGGCACGCCGGCGCGGTCGCCTCCGTCACCGGCCGCGCCAATGCCGCCGCCGCGCCGCGCAGTTCCGCGGTAAAGGTGCCGTCGCGCATCTCCACCTCCCCGATCCGCCCCTCGCCGAGCGGGATCGGCGCAGCGGACGGGTCGTCGCGGCGCCACGCGAACATCACCACCCGCGCCGCATCCCAGCGCCCCGCCCCCAGATCGCGCGCGGTCAGTGCCGCCGCATCCAGCGCGCCCGTCGCCTCCATCGTATCCGCCTCCACCCCTCCGGCGCGCACGATCGCCGACGGGGTCATCCCCGGCGCGGCGCGGTACGTCACCGCGTCCACGTCCAGATCCCGGTCGTGATCGGTCAGCGCGACCGTCACCCCGTCGCGCCGCTCGATCCGCCAGCACAGCGACAGCGCGGTCACCCGATCGGCGCTCATGCCTCCCGCACCTCGATCAGCGGAACGCTCGGCGCGGTCCCCGCCAGATGCGTCGCGCGCGCCACGCTCAGCTGGTCCTCGGCGAACCGCACCGGCACGTCGAAGTCGAACGACGCGCGCACCACCGCGCCCGCCGCGGGTGCGGCATCCAGCACCACCTCGCCCAGCGCCGCCATCGCGAAGCGCTGCGTCGCGACACCGTCGACCGTCACCTGCACCGTCCCCGCCACCGGCCGCGTGATCCGCCGCACCGCGGCGCCGTAATTCCTGGCGAGCGCGAACGTGCGCCGCACCCCGTCGCCGGTCCCGATCGCCTCGCCGCTCGCGCGCCAGTCGAACGGATCGCGCAGCCGGAACGCGCGCGCCGGCCCCTGCCGCGCGCGAAAGAAGGCGAGCAGCGTCGCCACGTCCGCCTCGCCGCGCACGCCGGGGCCGACATCGTAGCGCGTGCGCGCCTGCGTCCAGGCGACGTTGCGCGTCTCGCGCCCGCCGGCACTCGTGGTGATGTTGGTCGAAAAGCCCGGCGTCACCTCCGCCTCGCGGCCCAGCGCCAGCGGGAACGTCACGTCATCGAAAGCGTCCACCCGCGCCTCCTCCTGCCAATAGATCAGCCCGTCCCGCATCACCTGCGGCAGCGCCCACAGGTACACGCGCGCCACCCCGCGCCGCTGCGCCGTCCCCGCCGCCGCGACGATCGCGCGCCACTGCCCGCGATCCGCCGCGGACAGCACGAAGCCCGAGAGATAATCCTGTCGCGCCGCCGGATAGCCCAGCCGCGCCACCGCCGCCGCCACCCCGGCCGCGCTCGACGCGGTGTCGCCCGCGGTGACCCAGTCGTAATCCTCCAGCTGGAGCACGTCGAACGCCGGCGTCGCCCACCCGGTCGGCATGTTCATCCGCTTCGCCTCGGGCGCGGCGGCATCCAGTACCGTCGGCAGATACGTCAGCAGGTAGGTGCGGCAGTCGCCGCGCTCCGCCCTCACCGCCGCGACCAGCGCCGCGGTCGACGCCGCCAGCGCCGCGCCCGCCCGGTCCAGCGTCGCACGCTGCGCCGCGTCCAGCGCGCCCCGCACGGTCGCGATCGGCACCGGCGCCAGCGCCGCCACCGCGCTCGCATCGTAGAGGCACGGGCGCGCCCCGTCCGGCGTCACCCACCACCACGGCTCCCCCACCTGGAAATGCGGCGCCAGCCCCGCCGCCGCCCCGATCGCGACGAACGCGCGCGCCACCGCCTGCAGATACGCCATCGCCGCGCCGTGCGTCGGCGACAGCAGGGTGGACGGCGGCACCCACCCGGTCAGCGCGGGCGACCCGTCCGCCGCGCGCTGCTTCCACGCCGCGGGGCAATGCGCATCGAACAATTCGTAGGACAGCGACCAGATCACGTCATAGCCGAGCGCCCCCGCCCGCGACGCGAAATCGCGATGCCACGCCCGACACGCGACGTTCAGCGCGCCCCCTGCGGTCGTCGCCAGCCCGGCGGCATCGAGCCGGAAATAATGGCTCATCCCGACATAATGGACGATCGCGCCGCGATACCCCAGGTGCAGCGCGTTGCGCAGCAGCCGCGCCGGGGTCAGGTGATAGCTGTCGTCGTAACCACTCGCGATGCGCAGGTCGTGCGCCGGGACCACCACGTCGCCGATCGGCAGAACCGCGCCCGCGCCGGTGCACGCCATCTCCGACAGTTCGACCCACCCCTCGACCGCCGCGGGCAGCGCGCCGCCAGCGGCGTCGTATCCCGGCGCCACCAGCGACACGAACATCCGCTCGATGTCCCCGGCCCACACCGGATCCGCCTCGCCCGGCAGCAGGAAGCCGCCGCGCACGGTCGCGAAATCGATCGTCACGCGCGCATCGGTGGGCGTGCCCTGCGCATAGTTCCACAGCCGCACGTACCAGGCGCGCTGCTGCCCCTGCGCATCGCGCCCCTCGATCGTCAGGACGGGTCCGTTGACCGCGTCCAGCGGCAGCACCCCCGCCGATCGCCAGCGGAACGACAGCCGGCAATCGCGATAGTCGCGGTTCGTGTCGTAGCGCAGCAGCGGATGGTCGTGCGAGTCGGCACTTTCCCAGATCAGCCCCGCCAGATCGTCGCGGGCGTAGAACACCGCATCCACGCGCAGCGCATCGGGCGCGGTCGTCGTCACCGCCGCCATCATCGGCCGCGGGAAATTGACCGTCCAGAACATCGGATCGAAGCGGGTGACGACGTCGCTCGCCTGCCCGACCCGCTCGGTCGCCAGCCAATATCCCATCTATTGCCCCTCCATCAGCGCGGCGCGGACCGCGCGCGCCACCTGCCGGCCCGATCGCGCCAGCGCCGCGGGCGCCTCGCCCCCGCCGGCCTGCACCGTGATCGCCACCCGCACGTCGCGCGCACTGCCCGCGCCCGGCACCGCCACCTGCCCGCTGCTGGTCGGCACGAAGACCTCCGGCCCCCGCTCCCCCACCAGATAGGCGCGCCCCGGACTGACCGGCCCGCCGGTGGCGCGCCCCGGCAACCCCAGCAGGCCCAGCAATCCGCCCACCAGCCCCGCGCCCACGCCGCCCCCGACCCCGCCCCCGCCTCCGCCTCCGATCACGCTGCCGATCCCGGCGCGGATCGCGCCCGCGGCGATCTCCGCCAGCGCGCTCGACGCGACCGACTTCAGGTCGTCGAACCCCAGCTTGCCGGTCCGGACCGCGCGTATCAGCGCCGTCTCCACCGCCCGTCCGGCGCGATCCGCGCCGCGCGCGAACGGCCCCTCCAGCGTGTCGCGCATCGCATCGACGTCGCGCGCAAAGGCGGCGGTGTCGGCACGCACGCCGATCACCAGCCGCTCGATCTCCTCATCCATCCGGAAATGCCTCCTGCATCCGCGCGATCAGCCCCGCATCGGGGGGCGTCGCCTCCTCCGGCGCCAGCGCGGCGACCAGCGCCGCCAACTCGTCGGGCGTCGCGCACCAGAATTCGTCGGGCCGCCACCCGAACGCCACGCCCGCCAGCCCCGCCAGTCGCGCGGCCCGATCGGCGAAGTTCACCGCCCCGCCAGGATCTGGCGCAGCAGCGTGTTCAGCACCGGCGCGCACGCAGCCACGCCCTGCGCCACCACCGCCTCGCCGATCGCCTCGCGCGTCAGCGCCTCGGGTGCGGCAGCGCGGCAGTGCCAGAACAGCGCCACCGTCTCCGCCAGCGTCAGCCGGCCTTGCGCCGCGCGCTCGACCAAGGCGAACAGCGGCCCCAGCTCCTGCTCGGCGGCGACCAGCGCGGCGAAGGTCGGTCGCAGCACCACCGCCTCCCCCGCCACCCGGATCGCCGCCTCTCCCCTGACCGGATTGGGGCCGGGGTTCATGCGCTCACCACCACGCCGCTGCTCTCCAGCGCGATCGTGTAGCTGCGCTCGCCGTTGTAATCGCCGGCATAGTCCAGCCGCGTCACCACGAAGCGCGCAGTCATCGCCTCACCGCCCTCGAACGTCAGGCGGTAATCGTCCAGCGTTCCGGCCAGCGCGCTCGCCTTCACCCGCGTCTCCGCCGCGGACCCGGTGAACACGCCCGCCGCCGACACGCTGACCGACCGCACGCCCGCGCCCGACAGCAGTTCGCGCCATCCGCCCGAATCCTTGCTGGTGATCGCCACCGCCTCGCCGTTGATGCTCAGCTGCGTCGTGCGCAGCCCCGCCACCGTCCGGTACGTCACCGGATTGCCGCCATCCCCCACCTTCAGCAGGAACGCGCTTCCCTTCTCCGCCGCCATCACAGCTCCTCCAGCATCCGACATCTCACATCGACCAGCGCCGCCCAGCGCTGCCCGCCCTCATGCAGCAGCGCGGCGCGCACCGGCACGACGGTCACTACCCGCCACCCGCTCAGCGTTCGCGGCATCGCCAGCAGCGACGCCTCGACCGCCGCGCCGATCGCCTCGGCCCGCGCCCCGCTCTCGCCCTCGTCGCGTACTGCCAGGCTCACGCCCACCTCGCGCCCGTCACGGTCCTTGGTGCCCCAGTCGGTGGCGGCGACATCGCGCAGCACCACGAACGGCACCGCCGCCGCGCGCGCCGCCGCCCCTTCCACCACCCGGTGCGCCGCCACCGCGGGATCGCCGCGCAACCGCGCCAGCACGGCGGCGCGCAGCACGGCCACGCCGCTCATTGCCGCCACCACGACAGCGCCGGGTCCTCGACCCATCGCCGCCTGAGCCCGCGGGCCTCGATCGACACGCCCGCGTCGCTTTCCTCGACCCGCGCATCCGGCAGCAGTGCGCGCACGCGCGCCGCCACCCGCGCGCGCCACCGCGCGACGGCCCCGTCCGCCGCCCTCATGCGTGCGCCGCCTGCGCCAGCGCCATCACCCGGTAGGGCCGCCACAGCGCGGACACCGCCGCCGGTATGGGCGCGCGTCCCTCGCGGTCGGTGAACAGATGCGCCGCCAGCACCACCACGCCCTGCCGCAACGCCGCGGGCAGCGACGCCCAGTCCGCCGCCACGCCGGCGGACAGCGTCACCCGCGCATCGACGATGGTCCGCACCCACCCGTTGCCGCCCGCGTCGATGTCGACCCCCGCGCCTGCGGCCGTGATCGCGCGCACCGGCCGCGCCGGCAGCAGCTGCCACTCGGCGCGGCCACGCACGTCGACCGTCACGTCGCGCGCGATCAGCACCTGCCCGGTAAACCCCTCCGCCAGCCCCAGCGCCGTCTCCGCATAGGCGACGATCAACACATCGTCGTCCGGCAGCCCGGCGCGCAGCTGCGCCTTCACCGCCGCCAGCGCGCCGACCCGGTCGCCGGCGCCCAGCGTTACCGTGCCCGGCCCTCCCGTCACGATCGCCATGTCCATCCTTTCGCTTGCCCGTCCCCGCATCGGGGGCGGCCGCTTCGCCGCCCCCACCGCAACCCGTCAGCTCGCGGCGAACTTCATCAGCTTGATCGCCTCGCTGTTGGTCACGCACCCGCCCACGCGCTTGGTCGCGTAGAAGGTGACGAACGGCTTGTTGCTGTACGGATCGCGCAGAATGCTCGTCTCGCTGCGCTCCGCGATCAGATAGCCGGCGCGGAAGTTGCCGAACGCGATCGACAGGCTGTTCGCGGCGATGTCGGGCATGTCCTCCGCCTCGACCACCGGATAGCCCAGCAGCGTCGCCGCCTGCCCGCTCACCAGGCTCGGCTGCCACAGGAACTGGCCGTCGCTGGTCTTGAACTTGCGGATGCGCGCCGCGGTGCTCGCGTTCATCACGAACGCCGCGCCCTGCCGGTACGGCGCGCGCAGCGCCTGCACCAGATCGATCAGCCGGTCGGCGCCGTTCGCGGCGAAATCGCCCGCCGCCCCGCTCGCCAGATATTGCAGCGTCCCGAACGCGCGCGTCGCATCCGCGGTCGCCGCGGTTGGCGCCTGCAGGAACCCCCTGGGCCGGTTCGTCCCGTTTCCGCCCACGAAGGCCGCGCCCTCCGCCTTCGCGAACTCCGCCGCGATCTCGCCCGCCAGCCACGCCTCGACGTCGAATTGCGCATCGTCCAGCATCGCCTGGCTGGCGCTGGGGTTGGCGTACAGCTCCCCCATCGGCGGCGCGATCTCGACGAAGGTCGACGTGCCCGTCACCGGCCGCGCGTCGGTTTCCCCCCGCCCAGCCCGACGGCGTACCCCCCGTCGTCACCAGCTTGCGATAGCCAGCCGACCCCACCTGCACCACGTTCGCGATGCTGCGGATCGGGCTGGCGCTCTTCAGCACCGCATCGATCTGCTGGTCGATCTCGCGCGGGATCGCATAGCCGCCCTGGTCGCCGCTCACCCCCGTGAACGCCTTCATCTCGATCGCCGCACCCGTCCGCACGAAGCCGTCGAACGCCGCATCCGCCGCCGCTGCCCGCGCGCCGTCCAGCACCGGGCGCGCCACCACCGTCTCGCTCATACCATTCTCCTGAAGATGGACCCCGCCCGCGAGGTCCGCAAAAAACTCGGTCGCCCCGCCCGTTAGGACACACGCTCGACGCGCGCGGCGGGCTGCATCGGCACCGCCACCAGGCTCACCTCGGCCAGGTCGGCGCGCAAAATCTCGCGCCAGACGCCCTGCCGCGTCGCCCGCGCGCGATACCCCACCGACAGCCCCGGCAGCGCGCCCGCGCGCACCAGCCGCGCGACCGCCGCGTCCGCCACCTCGCCCTCGATCCGAAGCCCGCGCGCATCCTCCGCCACCGCGGTCAGCACGCCCACCGCGCCCCCGCGATGCTGCATCAGCAGCGGCACGCGCCCGGCGCCCGCGAAGGCACCGCCGCGGATCACGTCGCCCGCGCGGTCGACCCGGTCGTAGACCGCGGCATAGCCCGCGATCCTCACGATCCCGCCCCCTCGATCCACCCGGCGAAGCCCAGCTTGACCGCGATGCCGACCAGCAGCGCCGCCCACACCATGCGCACGATCCACGCCGCCAGCGCGCGCCATGCCGAGCGTTTGGTCTCACGCCACGCCTTCAGCAGTTCGCGCAGCTCCGCCACGTCCCCCGCCGCGCCCTCGTCCGCCAGCCCCAGCCGCGTCAGCGCGCGCGTCGCGCCCAGCTCGCCCGCTTCCTCCACGATCGCGCGCAGCGTCTCCATGTCGACCCCGCGCGCCTGCTCCTGCGCCATCAGCTGCGCCAGAGTGGCGGCCGTCATTGCCAGTCCACCATCTGCCGCTTCTCCTCGGGCGACAGGAAATCGGCCGCCGCGACCATCCGCCACAGCCGCTCGCGGTCCTCGACCAGCGCCGGCACCCGGTCCAGGTCGATCGCCAGCGTCGCGTCCGCGAACCACGGCGCGAGGCCCTGGCGCAGCGCGGTCAGGATCGCGCCTGCCAGCGGCAGCACCGTCAGCCGCCACAGCGCGCGGTTCGCCTCCTTGTAATTGGCGTAGGTGCTGTCGCCCGGCAGCCCCAGCAGCATGGGCGGCACCCCGAAGGCGAGCGCGATCTCCCGCGCTGCCGCCGCCTTGGTACCGGCGAAGTCCATGTCCGCCGGCGTCAGGCTCATCGCCTGCCATTTGAGCCCGCCTTCCAGCAGCATCGGCCGCCCGGCATTGGCCGCGCCCGAAAAGCCCGCCTCCATCTCCTCGCGCAGCCGCCGGAACTGGTCCGGCGACAGCACCGATCCGTCCCCGGCATCATAGACCAGCGCCCCGGACGGTCGCGCCGCATTGTCCAGCAGCGCCTTGCTCCACGCGCTTGCCGCATTGTGGATCGCCACCGCGCCGGACGCCGCGTCCAGGCACCCCAGCCCGTAATGATCGTCGATCGGATTGAACCGCCGCACGTGCACCACGCTCGCCGGGTCCAGCCGCATGCTGCGCACGCCGACGCGGTAGAGATACGCCGCCGGCCACCCGTCCGCGCCCAGCTCCACCGTCACCCGCTCGGGCCTCAGCGCGAACAGCTCCGCCACCCCGCCCTCGTCGTCGCGCAGGATCTGGACGAACGCATTGCCGTGCAGCAGCACCTGCGCCGCCACCGCCTCCAGCACCGCCGCGACCATCGCCCCCAGCCGCGCATCGCCGGCATCCAGCGGTGCGCCCGCAACGCCCTCCGCCACCAGCTTCACCGCGCGCTGCGCGATCGGGTTGCCGCAATAGCCCGCCCGCACCTGCGCCTCATACCCCTGCGGCCACTGCCCGACCGGCCGCGCCGCACCGGCGGCCGTCGCCCCAAATGCCCCCGAAAGGGCCGGACGCGCGTCATCGCGCCCGGACTTCCATCCGAACCAAGCCATCCGATTGTTCCTTTCCGCCCACGCCGTCATGCCGGGCTCGTCCCGGCATCCAGGGCTCCACGCACCTCACCCCGCGTTGACGCGCGGAACCCTGAGCCCCGGGACAAGCCGGGGGTGACGTGCACCTACCCCTCGAAACTCCGCACCCGCGCCGTGCCCTGCCGCTCCAGCATCAGCGCGGTCAGCGCCCAGACGCACGCGTCCGCGCGGTCCGGCGAGCGCGTCGGGCCGTCGTATCCGCCCCCCGCCGACAGCCCCGCCAGCTCGTCCTCCAGTTGCGGGAACGGCCGCGCATGCCACACCCGCCCCGCTTCGTAGAGCGCGGCCACCGGCTCCGCGCGCGCCGCCTTGCCCCGTGTCGCATGGACCAGCCGCACCGGCAGCCCCGCCTCGGCGGCCTGGAGCACGCTTCTCACCATCGCGCCGCCCTGGTTCGCCTCCGCGATCACCCGGTCCGCCGCCACCCGCGCGCTGCACGCCGCCACCGCGCGTGCCCAGCCTTCGGGGGTCGCGCCCACGACGCTCGCATCCTCGATGACATAGCCATGGCCGTCCTCGCCCAGACCGGCGGCGACGATCCCGCAGGCGTCGCCGTCCGTCCCCGCCGGCGGATCGACGCCCACGACCACCCGCACCAGCGCCGGCACGCGCGCCGCGCGCTGCCGCTCGATCAGCGCGCGCGGCCACAGCGCGCCCGCGACATCGCCGATCAGCTCGCCGTCCAGCTCCTGCCGCCCCAGCCGCGTTCCGCCATAGGTCGCCGCCACCGCCGCGACGAACGCATCCGGCAGATGCGGATTGTCCCGCGTTCGCCCGCGCGTGACATGCGTCGCCGGCAGCGCCGCGACCCGTCGCATCAGCGCGGTCGGCCGCGGCGTCGTCGTCACCAATGCACGCGGCCGCTCCCCCAGCCGCAACCCCATCATCAGATTGTCCCAGGCATCGCACCCGCGCCATTTCGCCAGTTCGTCCGCCCAGGCGAAATGATGCTCGGGACCGCGCAACTTCTCCGCGGCCACCGCCGAATAAACCTGCGCCACCGCCCCGCTGGAGAAGCGCACCTCCCCGCTGGTCGGGCGCCACACCACCGGCTCCGCGGCGCGCGCCACCGCGACGACGCCGCTCGGCCCTTCCACCATCACCTTGCGCGCGTCCTCGATCGTCGCACCGACCAGCGCGATCCGGGCGTCCGGATGCGTGCGCGCCATCGCGCTCACCCATTCCGCGCCGGCACGGGTCTTGCCGAAGCCGCGCCCCGCCTGCATCAGCCACACCGTCCAGTCGCCCGGCGGCGGCAGCTGCCCCTCGTGCGCCCACAATTCCCATGCTTCGTGGACACTGCGCAGCAGCCCGTCCTCGACCGGGTCGGTCGCCCGCACCTGCTCGCCCGCGTCGGAGGCGACCATCCACTTGACGACCCGGTGCAGCGCGCCCTCCGCGCCCGCGCTCATGCCGGCTCGGGCGTGCCGCCCCGCTTCGCCTGCGCGCGCAACTGCTTGAGCAGCGCCGCCGCGGCCTCGCGCCGATCGTCGCGCGGCCGGGCCGGCGGGGCGACCGGCGCCGGGCGCTGCGCCAGCAGCAGCATCGCGGTCTTGAGATCGATGCCGCTGCCGCCGCCCAGCACCTGCGCGACGATCGCCGCCTCCAGCCGCTCATAGGCGCCCGCCGCCGCCATCTGCCACGCCGCGGCGAACCCCGCCTCGCGGCGGCGCTTGGCATAGGCTGCCATCACCGGCACCCCCGCCGCCGCCGCCGCGCTGGCGACGTCGCCCGTCATGCTCAGGTGATCGAGAAACGTCTCGCGCTTCGTCTTCGTCCAGCGCCCGTCCCAGCCCCCCGCATCCCAGCTGCGCGCCTCCTGGCCCGCGATCGTCATGCCGCACGCCCGTCCTTGTTCCGCCATGTCGCTCCCCCGCACTCGCCGGACATGAAAAGGGCCGGCGCGGCGGAACCGTCACCCGGTTCCGAGCCGCCCGGCCCGTTCGCATCATCTCGATGTTCCTGTTTTGTACACAAGCAGCGTGACGATGTCAAGCGCCAAGTCGACGGCGCGCGGCGGAAACACGAATGTCGGGGATGTGGAGCGGGTAGCGGGAATCGAACCCGCGTATTCAGCTTGGAAGGCTGCTGCACTACCATTGTGCTATACCCGCCCGCTCCGGCTTCGCTTGCCACGATCCGCGCCCGCGGGTCAACCGCGTGCTTCGCATGCGCCCTCGCCTCGCCTAGAGAGCGCGGCGAATGCGTCACTTTCTCCTCCTCGTCCCCCTGCTCTCCGCCGCCCCCGCCGCGGCGCAGGACATCGTCGTCACCGGGCGCGGCCTGTCCGATCGCCCCGGCGACCGCGCCTTCGACACCGTGACGATAGCGGCGGATCGGATCGCCGCCAGCGCCAGCGCCCGGCTGGAGAACGTGCTCGCCGATGTCGCCGGGCTCCAGCAGTTCCGCCGCTCCGACTCGCGTTCCGCCAACCCCACCAGCCAGGGTATCTCCTTGCGCGGCATCGGCGGCAACGCGTCCAGCCGCGCGCTGCTGGTGCTCGACGGCGTGCCGCAGGCGGATCCCTTCGGCGGCTGGGTCGCCTTCCCCGCCTACGCCACCGATCGCATCGCGCGCATCCGCGTGACCCGCGGCGGGGGCAGCGGCTATCTCGGTCCCGGCGCGCTTGCCGGCACGGTCGAGCTCGACAGCGACACGCCGACCGCCGCCGCCCCGCTCCGTGCCAGCCTCGCCTACGGCAGCCGCGAGTCGACCGATGCGCGGGCCAGCGCCGCGCTGGTCCGGGGCGCGGGCGTCGCGACCCTCTCCGCCGCCTATGCCCGCGGCGACGGCTTCATCCCCACCGTCGCGGAAGATCGCGGCCCCGCCGATCGCGCCGCCCCCTATGAGCAGGCCTCGGTCGCGCTGCGCACGATCGTCGCGCTCGGCACCACCGCCGAGCTTCAGGCGAATGCCGCCGCCTTCACCGACACGCGCGATCGCGGCACCGCCTTTACCCGCAACCGCAGCCAGGGGGCCGATGCCTCGCTGCGCCTCGTCGGGCGCGGCGCGTGGGGCTGGTCCGCGCTCGCCTATCTCCAGACCCGCGCCTTCGCGTCGCAATTCGCCGGCGTCGACGCCGCCCGCACGACCGCGACGCAGACGCTGGACCAGTATAGCACCCCCGCCACCGGGCTGGGCGCCCGTCTCGAGATGGCGCCGCCCGTCGGTGCCGGCAACGACCTGCGCCTCGGCGCCGACGTCCGGGCGCTGTCGGGGCGGACGCAGGAATTCTACACCTTCGTCACCGCCCGCCCCACCCGCCGCCGCATGGCCGGCGGCGACACGCGCACCACCGGCGTGTTCGCCGACGCCAGCATCACCCGCGGCGCGTGGGTCGCCACCCTGGGCGGGCGCGTCGATCGATGGCAGATCACGCGCGGCATGCTCTTTGAGGCCCCCCTCGCCGGCGGCGCGGCGCTCACCGATACACGCTTCCCCGACCGCAGCGGGACGCAGGCGACCGGCCGCGCCGGTCTCGCCTGGTCGCCCGCCTCCGTGCTGACGCTGCGCGCGGCGGGCTATCGCGGCTGGCGCCTGCCCACGCTCAACGAGCTCTATCGCCCGTTCCGCGTCGGCCCCGATGCCACCGCCGCCAATGCCGCGCTCTCGCCGGAGCGGCTGACCGGCGTCGACGCCGGCGTCACGCTCACCCCGCGCGCCGGCTTCTCGCTGTCCGCCGGCGTGTTCCGCAACCATCTGGCCGGCGCGATCGCCAACGTTACCGCGGGCACCGGCCCCGGCACCTTCCCCGGCGTCGGCTTCGTCGCGGGGACCTACCGCGTCCGTCGCAATCTCGACGCGATCCGCTCCTCCGGCGTGGAGGTGGAGGCGCGCGGCACCATCGGCGCGATCACCGCGCTCGCCTCCTGGAGTCACGTCGATCCGCGCGTCGCCGCCGCCGGTCCCGCCGCCGCGCTCGATGGTCTGCGCCCGGCACAGACGCCGCTCGATCAGCTGTCCGCCACGCTCGGCTGGCGCGATGGCGAGCGCTCCCTGTCCGCCACCCTGCGCCACGTCGCGCGACAGTTCGAGGACGACGCCAACACCCGCACCCTCGCCCCCGCCACCACGCTCGACACCGCGCTCGCCTTCCCGCTCACCGCCACGCTGGCACTGGAAGCCCGCGCCGAAAACCTCTTCGACACCCGTGTCGAGGCCGGCATCAGCGGCGCCGACGTCATCGAACGCGCCACCCCCCGCACCGTCTGGCTCGGCCTGCGCTTCCGCGGCGGTTGAGGATTCACGCGAAGACGCGAAGACGCGAAGAGGTATCCCCGGCGCGCAGCGCCTCTCAAACCCTGTGCGTCCTCCGCGTGCTCTGCGCGAACCAGATCATTTGCGCGGAGCACACACGAGAGCCGAACAGCCGCCCACCCGGACCCGACATCTTCGCGTCTTCGCGTCTTCGCGAGAGAAACAAGAAGGTTTACGCGGAAACGCAGAAAGCTCACGACTCACCGCACGTTCCGCCCCAAATCGTCCGCCAGACATTGCCCACGGCGGCCACCACGCTGCCCGACGCGCAACACCTCCGCGCCTCCGCGTGAACCAAAAAAAGGGCGACCCGAAGGCCGCCCTTTCAACATCATCTCAACCCAGGGTCACGCCCCCGCGGGCGACGGATTTCCGAACGGCCCCGACGGCCGCTTCGTCTTCGGGATCGAGGTCCCCGCCGTCGGCACCGACTTGGTCGTCCGCGACGGGTCGTTGCGGCCGATATCCTCGCCCGCGATCAGGCGCTTGATCTCCTCGCCCGACAGCGTCTCATATTCCAGCAGCGCACCCGCCAGCAGGTGGAGCTGGTCGACATGGTCGGTCAGCAGCTGCTTGGCGCGCACCAGCCCGCCCTCGACGATGCCCTTGATCTCGTCGTCGATCAGCTGCGCGGTCGCGTTGGACATGCGCACCGGCTGGCTGTTGGAATAGCCCAGGAAGCTCTCGCCCTCCGGCTGCGCATATTCCACCGGGCCGACCTTGTCCGACATGCCCCATTTGGTGACCATGTCGCGCGCCAGACCCGTGGCGTACTGGATGTCGCCCGACGCGCCCGACGACACCTTGTCGTAGCCGAAGATGATCTCCTCCGCGACGCGCCCGCCCATGCTGACCGCCAGGTTCGCGTACATCTTGTCGCGGTGGTAGCTGTAGCTGTCGCGCTCCGGCAGGCGCATCACCATGCCCAGCGCGCGGCCGCGCGGTATGATCGTCGCCTTGTGGATCGGGTCCGACGCCGGCTCGTGGATCGACACGATCGCATGTCCCGCCTCGTGATAGGCGGTCATCCGCTTCTCGTCCTCGGTCATGACCATGGAACGGCGCTCGGCGCCCATCATGACCTTGTCCTTGGCCTCCTCGAACTCGGCCATCGCGACCAGCCGCTTGCCCTTGCGCGCGCCCATCAGCGCCGCCTCGTTGACGAGGTTGGCGAGGTCCGCGCCCGAGAAGCCCGGCGTGCCGCGCGCGATCACCCGCGCATCGACGTCGGGCGCCAGCGGCACCTTCTTCATATGGACTTCCAGGATCTTGATCCGCCCCTCGATATCCGGGCGCGGCACCACGACCTGACGGTCGAAACGGCCCGGACGCAGCAGCGCGGGGTCGAGCACGTCGGGGCGGTTGGTCGCCGCGACGATGATGATCCCCTCGTTCGCCTCGAACCCGTCCATCTCGACCAGCAGCTGGTTCAGCGTCTGCTCGCGCTCGTCGTTGCCGTTGCCCAGCCCCGCGCCGCGGTGACGGCCGACCGCATCGATCTCGTCGATGAAGACGATGCACGGCGCGCTCTTCTTGGCCTGCTCGAACATGTCGCGCACGCGGCTGGCACCGACGCCGACGAACATCTCGACGAAGTCCGAACCCGAAATGGTGAAGAACGGCACGCCCGCCTCGCCCGCAATCGCGCGCGCGAGCAGCGTCTTGCCGGTGCCCGGCGAGCCGACCAGCAGCGCGCCCTTGGGGATCTTGCCGCCCAGCCGCGCGAACTTCGACGGATCCTTCAGGAAGTCGACGATCTCGGTCAGCTCGGCGCGCGCCTCGTCGATGCCGGCCACGTCGTCGAAGGTGACCTTGCCTTCCTTCTGCGTCAGCATCCGCGCGCGGCTCTTGCCGAAGCCCATCGCGCCGCCCGCACCGCCGCCCTTCTGCATCTGGCGCAGCACGAAGAAGGCGATGCCGATGAACAGCAGGAACGGCAGCGAATTGTACAGCATCAGCATCCAGATCGACGGGCCCTCCTCGGGCTTGCCCGCCACCTCGACGCCGGCCTTGCGCAGCCGCTCGATCAGCCCGCTGTCCTGCACCGGATAGGTGCGGAACTTGTCGCCGCTGCTGAACGTGCCGGTAATCATGTCGCGCGAGACGTTGACGTCCTTGACCGTCCCCTCGTCGACCTTGTCGAGGAAGGTGGAATACGCGACCGTATTGCCCGAGCCGGCCGTGGAGCGGCCGTCGAACAGCGTGACCACCACCGCGAGCGACAGCAGCACGCCTACCCAGATCAACAGGCTCTTCATCCACGGATTGGGGTTGCCCCCGCCGCCGCTGGGATCACCGCCACCGCTGTTCTGCCGATCGTTGTCGTTCATGCGATACCTTTCGTCGCCGACAATGTAGGCACAAGTGGGTTAATGGCAATGGAACGCGGGCGCGAAGAACGCCGGTCAGTGTGATCGACGCGGTGGAGCCCGCTCGAACCGCCACAGCGCGGCGATGCCCCCGTCCTCCTGCGGCATCCGGCGCACGCTGCACAGCACATCGGCGACCGTCACGCGCTCGCCGCGCAGCAGCGCCAGCGCGGTGCGGACGAGCGCCGCTTTGCCCGGCGCCGACTCCGGGGCCACCGCGCGCACGCAGCGCGCGACGAGCCGCCATTGCAATTCCCGGGGCGCCGCGCGCCACACATAGCTGACGCCCGCCGCATCGCCGCGACACTGCCGCGCGAACAGGTCGTCCGCCGCCCAGTCGAGCGCCTCGTCCGCCGCGGCGAGGTTGTGCGCGCTGAAGGCGACCTGCTCCCGGTCCAGCCAGTCGACCCCGCCGAGCGATGCGCGCAGCCGCGCCCGGTCGTAGCGCTCGTCGCTGTTGCTGGGATCCTCGACCGCCTCCCATCCCGCCGCCGCCACGATCCCCGCCAGCGTATCGCGCCGCCATTCCAGCAGCGGCCTGATGACGCACCCGTTGGTTTCGCGGATTCCCGCCAGCCCGCCGACCCCCGCGCCGCGGTTCAGCCGCATGACGAGCGTCTCGACCTGGTCGTCGGCATGGTGCGCGGTAGCGATCCACGCCGCCCCCGCACGGGCGCGATACGTCTCCAGCAGCCGATAGCGCAGCGCCCGGGCCCGCGCCGATACATTGGCCGTCGCCCCGGCGCGGTCGGGCAACGCGTCCCTGAGCGTGACGTGCGAGATCCCGCGACCCGCGCACAGCCCGGCGACATAGGCGGCCTCCTGCGCCGCCTCGGGCCGCAAGCCGTGATCCACCGTGGCCGCCAGACACCCCGCGCCGATCTCGCCATGCACCAGCAGCAGCAATGCGAGCGAATCCGCGCCGCCGGATACCGCGACCACCACCGGCGCCTCGCGGTCCGTCGGGCGCAACCGGCGGAACGTCGCGCGGAACCGCTCGACCGCCGCGTCGGGCGGCGGCGTCACCTCACGCGCACTTGGCGGCGGCGCGTGCCTTGGCGATGTCCGCCTTCATCGTGGCGGAGATGGTCGCGCCATAGACGTCGGTCAGCTCGCCATAGACCTTGCACGCATCCGCCGGCTTCTTCAGCTTCACCAGCGCGCTGCCCAGATAGAACAGGCTGTCGGGTGCGCGCTCGCCGTCGGGATATTTCTTGTAATTGTCGTAGAAGGCGATCGACGCCAGGCTCGGCTTGCCGTCGTCCAGATAGGCGCGGCCCAGCAGGTTCTGCGCCCAGCTGGCGCGGCGGTGCTTGGGGAAATCGGCGACCACGCGCTTCAGCTGCGCCTCGGCCGCGGCATACTTCTTCGCCGCCCACAGCCGATAGCCGTAGAGATACGCATCCTCCGCCGCATCGCCCGTATCGGGCTTATCCACCCCAGCGACATCGACCGGCGCGTCGGCTGCCGGCCTGGCGGCAGGCTTCGACGCGGACGCGGCCGGCTTCGGCGCGGTCGGCACGACCACGTCCGCCTCGCTCGCCGGAGCCGCGGCCGCGATCGGTGCGGTCAGCCTCGCATCGGTCGCTTTCCGGTATGCCGCGAACTGCTCCTCCAGCTGGCGCAGGCGATATTGCGCCTGCTCGATCTGGCCGGTCATGGTCGCCATCTGCTGTTCCAGCGAGGTGACGCGCGCGGAGACGTCCGCGATCGCGCTGGTCGCGGGCACGCCCTCGGGCGTCACCGGCGGCGTGCTCGGCGCGATCTGCGGCTCGATCATCTGGCCCGATCCGCCGGGGAAGACCTTGCGCTGGACCGCGCGCATCTCGCTTTCCAGCTTGACCACGCGGCCCTCCAGCGGCGCGCCGGATTGCGCCAGCACGGGGGCCGCGATCGCGGCGGATACGGCCGCCAGCCAAAACTTCTTCATGCCCTCACCCCCGAATGCGCCGATGCACCCGAACCGTCCTGAACCCCGCCGGCTGTCTCCAGCCTGAAGCCCGTCATTATGGCGCGCTGTTGCCCGGCGCATCCTGGAACGCCGCCGGCACCGCCTGCGTCGCCGCCGGGCTGCCCGAGGCGCGCGGGCGCGGTGGCGCCGTCCGGGCGGCGGGCGTCGCCGCCGCTACGGGCGCGTTACCGCCTGCTCGCGCCGCCAGCGCGGTCGCGCTGATGCCGACGTCCTTGATCGCGCGCTTGCCGTCGCCCAGCGGCGGCACCTCGCGTCCGTCGACCGTGATCGTCAGCTGGTCCGGCCGCCCGACGTTGATCATCGGCCCGTTCGCGTTCAGCGGCACCTCGAACGTCTCGCCCGGCTTCTTCGTGCCCAGGAACAGCGTCTGCCCGGCGGCGTCGTAGATCCGCATCCACACGTCGCTGCGCGCGGTCAGCACCACCTTGCCGACCGGGGTCGGGGTCGGCGTGATCGCGCGGACCGGCACCGGCGAGCTCGCCGCGACCACCTGCCCCGCTTCCGGCGCCTCGCGCACGCCGCGGAACATGCCCGTCGTCAGCCACAGCGCGCCCAGCACCAGCACCGCCAGCGCCACGCCCGCCGCCACGATCACCAGCCCGCGCGACGGCCCGCGCGCGGGGTCGGCGATCTCCTCGATATGATGGTGGCGGATCGGCATCGCCCCGCTCGCCAGCTCGCCGCGGATCGCGCGCCCGATCTCCGCCTGGTCCAGCCCGACCGCCCGCGCATAGGCGCGTGCGAAGCCGGAGGCGTAGGTGGGCGAGGGCAGCTGATCCAGCCGGTCGTTCTCCAGCGCCTCCAGGAAGCGCTGCGTCACGCGGGTGCGCGCGGCGACCTCGGGCAAGGACAGCCCCTGCGCCTCGCGCGCGGCGCGCAGCCGGGCCCCGACCGAGGCCGGTCCCGGGGCCGGTGCCGCTGGTGCGGGTTGCTGACCTTCGCTCATTCCTGTCTCCGCCCCGTATCGCACCGCCCGTTCGCGCCACGGGAAAGCGTTCGTCTCCCAAAGCGCCGGTTGAGTGTCAACCGACGCGCGCCCCCGGCCCGCTCGGCTCGCCGCACCGCTACGCCAGTTCCACGCCCTGCTGCGCCGCCCACTGCGTCAACGCGCCCCGCATGTCGCGCGGCGGCGCGGCGAGCAGCCCGTCCATGAACGCCATCAGCGCGGCCCGGTCCAGCGACCGCAGCATCGCCTTGACCGGCCCCACCGCGGCGGGGGTGATCGACAGCCGGTCGATCCCGATCCCGATCAGCGCCATCGCCTCCAGCGGGCGCCCGCCCATCTCGCCGCACACCGCCAGCGGCACGCCCGCCGCGCGTGCGGGCACCGCCACCTGCCGCAGGAAGCGCAGGATCGCGCTCGACAGCCAGTCGTAGCGCTCCGCCAGCTTCGGATTGGCGCGATCCGCCGCGAACAGGAATTGCGTCAGGTCGTTGGTGCCGACCGACAGGAAATCGACCTGCGGCAGCAACAGGTCCAGCTGATACGCCAGCGCCGGCACCTCCAGCATCGCGCCGTAGCGGATGTCGAGCGGCAGGCGCTTGCCCCGCGTCGCCAGGAACGCGCGCTGCGCCTCGAACAATGCGCGCGCCTCGTCGAACTCCCACGATTCCGACACCATCGGGAACATCACGTTCAGCGTGCGCCCCGCCGCCGCCTCGATCAGCGCGCGCGCCTGCGCCTTCATCAGCCCGTCGCGCTCCAGCGCGAGCCGCAGCGCGCGCCAGCCCATCGCGGGATTTTCCTCGTCCTCGGCGTGGATCAGATAGGGCAGCGCCTTGTCGCCACCGATATCGACCGTGCGGAAGATCACCGGGCGCTGCCCCGCGGCATCCAGCACCTCCTTGTACAGCCGCTGCTGGCGCTCGCGCTGGGGCAGCGTGGCGGACACCAGGAACTGGAATTCGGTGCGGAACAGCCCGATCCCGTCCGCGCCGGTCAGGTCCAGCGCGGCGACGTCGTCGCGCAGCCCGGCATTGACCATCACGGTGACGCGGTGCCCGTCCTTCGTCTCGGGCGGCACCTCGCGCAGCGCGGCATAGGCGGCCCTGCGCTTCTGCCGCGCCATCAGCTTGGCGTCGAACGCCTCCTCCATCGCGCTCGACGGGCGCACGATCAGCGTCCCCTCGACCACGTCGAGCAACAGCATGTCGCCTTCCGCGATCAGGCGGCGCACGTCGCGCACGCGCCCCAGCACCGGCACGCCCATGGCGCGCGCGACGATCGTGACGTGCGCGGTCAGCGACCCTTCCTCCAGCACCACGCCCTTCAGCCGCCGCCGGTCGTATTCCAGCAGTTCCGCCGGGCCCAGGTTGCGCGCGATCAGGATCGTGTCCTGCCGCAGACCCAGCTGCGCCGCGGTTCCCATCTGTCCGGAAACGATGCGCAGCAGCCGGTTGGAGAGGTCCTCCAGGTCGTGCATCCGGTCGGCCAGCAGCGGATCGTCGATCTCGCGCATGCGCTGGCGGGTGCGCTGCTGGACGCGCTCGATCGCGGCCTCCGCGGTCAGCCCGCTGTCGATCGCCTCGTTGATCCGCCGCGACCATCCCTCGTCATAGGCGAACATCTTGTAGGTCTGGATGACCTCCTGATGCTCGTCCCCGACGCCGAACTCCGCCTCGCGCGCGATGCGGTCGATCTGCTCGCGCATCTTGTCGAACGCGGCATAGACGCGGTGGCGCTCCGCCTCGGTATCCTCCGCCACGGTATGTTCGATATGGATGCGCGGCTGGTGGAACACCGCGCAACCCGCCGCCATCCCGTCGACCAGCTTCTGGCCGGCGATCCGCATCGCCGCGGTCGACTGCGGCCGGTCCTTCGGCCCGCCCTGGTCGATCAGCCCGGCATTGGCGATCAGCTCGCTCAGCACCATCGCCACGGTCTGCAGCGCCTCGATCTCGACATCCTCGTACCGGCGCGGATCGGCATGCTGCACCGCCAGCACCCCGACCGAGCGCTCGCGCCGGATGATCGGCACCCCGGCGAAGCTGTGGTAGCGATCCTCCCCCGTCTCCGGCTTGTACGCGAAGTCGGGGTGGCTCGCCGCCTCGTCCAGGTTGAGCACTTCGTTGTTGGCCGCGATCGTGCCGACCAGCCCCTCGCCCATCGCCAGCTTGGTGACGTGGACCGCCTCGGGCGCCAGCCCGCGCGTCGCATACAGCTCCAGCACCCCCTCGCGCAGCAGATAGATCGAGCAGACCTCGCTATCCAGCGCCTCGCCGATGATCTCCACGACCGAATTCAGCTTCGCCTGCGCGTTCGATCGCGCCGCCATCACGTCATGCAGGTTGACCAGGATGTCGCGGGCGGAACGGGCGGCGGAGACAGGCATGGCATCGTGGCTAACAGACCGAAGGCTTGGGTGCCACGCAGCATTTCGCGCCGCCGCCGACGCGGATGAAATATCCGTAATGTCGCGCGCGCCCGTTCTCGCCGCGCGCGCGCGCTGCTACGCCGGACGGGCCGGGAAGCGAGGTGACGAACATGCTGCCTGAACGATTCCGCCTGCCGCTCGCCGTGCTCCTGACCGGCGCGCTCACCGCCACCGCCGCCGCGGCGCAGACCTATGTGGTCCATCAAATCTCCCCGACGCAACAGCCCCGGGGCATGCAGTCGATCCACCTGTCGAAGGTGTCGACCGACGGGCAGAAGATCCGGCTGTGGATGTCGACGATGGTGAACCCGGACTGCACCCCCTCGGGCACGATCACCTCCGCACTGATCGACACCCCGCGCCATGGCCGTGCCGATATCGTCGACGACGCGGTCTTCCCCAATTACATGCCCCCCAACCCCCGCGTCGCGTGCGACCGCGTGAAGGTGCCCGGCAAGGTCGTCTATTACACCCCCGACCCCGGCTTCCGCGGGCACGACCATGTCGTGTTCCAGAACGCGAACTCCGACGGTTACGTCCGCCGCATCAGCGCCGACATCGACGTGAGGTAGGGCGGCGGCACTGCAGTCTTGTGCTCCTGCGAGCGCAGGAGCCCAGGGTTGCTGACCCGATACAGACGTTGCTCTGTCGGACCCTGGGTTCCGGCGTCCGCCGGAACGCTCCGCCGGGCCGCGTCAGTCGAACAGCCCGTCCTGCGACCCCGCCGGCGGGTTGAGCCCCAGGTGCTTCCACCCGCCCGCGTTCAGCACGCGCCCGCGCGCGGTGCGTGCCACCAGCCCCAGCTGGATCAGATACGGCTCGATCACTTCCTCGATCGTGTCGCGCGGCTCCGACAGGCCCGCGGCCAGCGTCTCCACCCCCACCGGCCCGCCGCGATAGATATCGGCGATCATCGTCAGATAGCGCCGGTCCATCGCGTCCAGCCCCAGCGCATCCACCTCCAGCCGGTTGAGCGCCGCATCCGCCACCCGCGCATCGACTGTGGTCGCGCCCGCGACATTGGCGAAGTCGCGCACCCGGCGCAGCAGCCGCCCGGCGATCCGCGGCGTCCCCCGCGAGCGCCGCGCCACCTCGATCGCGCCGTCGCGCGCAATCCCCAGCCCCAGCAGCTGCGCCGCGCGGCTGACCACGCGCTCCAGCTCCTCGACCGTATAGAATTGCAGCCGGATCGGGATGCCGAAGCGATCGCGCAGCGGCGTCGTCAGCAGCCCCTGTCGCGTCGTCGCGCCCACCAGAGTGAAGCGCGGCAGGTCGATCCGCACCGACCGCGCCGACGGCCCCTCGCCGATCATCAGATCGAGCGCGCGGTCCTCCATCGCGGGATACAGCACTTCCTCCACCGCGGGCTGGAGGCGGTGGATCTCGTCGATGAAGAGGACGTCGCCGTCCTCCAGATTGGTCAGCAACGCCGCCAGATCGCCCGACTTGGCGATCACCGGCCCCGAGGTCGCGCGGAACCCGACCCCCATCTCGCGCGCGACGATCTGCGCCAGCGTCGTCTTGCCGAGGCCGGGGGGACCGAAGAACAGCACATGATCCAGCGCATCGCCGCGCGACTTCGCCGCCTGGATGAACACACGCAGATTCTCGCGCGCGGCCTTCTGCCCGACGAAGTCGTCGAGATGCTTGGGCCGCAGCGCGGCATCCACATCCTCCGCGGCACGCAGCGGGGAGAGCAGGCGATCGTCGTCCTCGGTCACGCTTCGTTCCGTAGCGGAGGCCGCCCGGTGATGTCGAGAACCCTCGCCAAATCCCGTCACCCCGGCCTCGTGCGGGACCTTTGCAAAAGTGTCACCGTGCTCCTGCGAAGGCAGAAGCCCAGGGTTGCAGGTCACACAAGGCGTTGTTCTGCCTGACCCTGGGCTCCTGCCTTCGCAGGAGCACGGCATGAACTCGGCAATGCAGCAGCCGTTTTACAAGGATCCCGCCTTGTGCCGGGGTCCAGGGTGCCACACGCCCAACACCCGTTGGGACCGGAAACGCTGGATGCCGGGACAAGCCCGGCATGACGAAGCGCAACATCACCCCTTCGCCGCCTTCTTCAACGCCAGCCGCACCAGCGCATCCAGCGAAGCGCCCGCGCCCACTTCCTCCTCCGCCGATGCGACCGCACTGGCCGCTTCGGCCGGGCGGAAGCCCAGGTTCAGCAAGGCCGACACCGCATCCGCGCCCGCGCCGACCGGCACCACCTGCGCCGCCGCGGCCGGGCCCAGCGCCACTCCGCCCACCTTGTCCTTCAGCTCGCGCACGATCCGCTCGGCCAGCTTCGGACCGACGCCGTTGGCGCGCGCCACCGTCGCCTTGTCCTGCGCCATCACCGCGCGCGACAGGTCGGCCGGCTCCAGCGCCGACAGGATCGCCAGCGCCACCCGCGCGCCCACCCCCTGCACCCCGGTCAGCAGCCGGAACCAGTCGCGCTCGCTCGCGTGCGCGAAGCCGACGAGGCGGATGAAATCCTCCCCCACCAGCATCTCGGTGAACAGCGTCGTCGCCTCGCCCACCGGCCCGATCGCCGCCAGCGTCCGCGCCGATGCGCCGACCAGATAGCCTACGCCGCCGACATCGATCACCGCATGGTCGATCCCCGTGGCCTCCAGCCGTCCCTTCAGATGCGCGATCATGCCCCTGCGTTAAGGCCATCCTTGAACCGGGTGCAACACCTGTGGCAGCCCGCGGGGATGCCCCGGACCCCCCTGATCCCCGACGAAGAACCCGCCGCGGTCCCGCCCGCCCCCCGCGCCGCCTGGATCGCGATGGCCGCGGCCGGCCTTCTGGCGCTGCTGTTGCTGGGATTCGCGATCCTCGACCAGGAGACGTTTCGCTGGGACCGCGCGATCATCCTCGGCCTGCGCGTACCGGGCGACACCCGGCAGCCGATCGGGCCCGAATGGCTGCACCAGGCGATGGTCGACATCACCGCGGTCGGCAGCGGCACCATCCTGACGCTCGCGGTCGTCCTCGTGACCGGACTGCTGCTGGTGCGGCGGCTGTGGCTCACCGCCGCGCTGGTGGTGGCCGCGACGGTCAGCGGGTCACTGCTGGCGGCGCAGGCCAAATTCTTCTTCCACCGTACCCGGCCCGAGCTGGTCGATCACCTCGTCCCCGTCACCGGGCTCAGCTTCCCCAGCGGCCACGCCACCAACAGCGCGATCGTCTTCCTGACGCTCGCCGGGCTGCTGGTGCAGGTCGAGCGCGGCCGCGGCGCACGCACCTATACGATGGCGGTGGCGGTCCTGCTGGTCGGCGCGATCGGCATCAGCCGCGTCTATCTGGGCGTCCACTGGCCGTCGGACGTGGTCGCGGGCTGGTGCGCGGGCACCGGCTGGGCCGCCTTGTGGTGGTGGCTGGGCGCGCAGGCCCGTGTCTTACTCGCCCGCCGCCGCCAATAGCCGCCGCGCCGCCTTCAGATGCGGCGCATCCACCATCCTGCCGTCCAGCTGGAGCGCGCCCGCCCCCGGATGCGCGTCGAACAGCGCCACCACCGCGCGCGCGTGCGCCAGCTCCGCCTCTGACGGCGAGAAGGCGTCGTTGATGACCGCGACCTGCGCCGGATGGATCGCCATCATGCCGGTGAAGCCGTCGCGCCGCCCCCGCGCGGCATAGCGCGCCAGCCCGTCCAGATCGCGGAAATCGGGGTAGACCGTCTCGATCGCGGGCACCCCCGCGGCATGCGCGCCGAACAGGGTCAGCGCGCGCACCACGCGATACGGATCGGTATAGCCCCCATCCGCCTCGCGCGAGGTCGCGGCCCCGATCGCGGCGGGCAGGTCCTCCGCCCCCCAGGTCAGCCCCGCGAGCCCCGCCGCGTCGTAATCGCCGAGCGTGAACACCGCGCGCGGCGTCTCGCTCGCGATCGGCAGCACCGCATAGTCGCCGGGCAGCATCGCGCGCAGCGCCGCGACGGACGCGCGCCCCTCCGCCTTGGGCAGCACCAGGCCCGCCATCGCCGCGCCCGCGATCGCGGCGACATCGTCCCCCACCAGCTCGCCGTCCAGCGGATTGACCCGCACGAACAGCGCGGGGCCCCCATTCGCCTGGGCGCCGGCGTTCGCGTCGACGAACGCGCGCACCGCCGCGCGCGCCGCCGCCTTGGCGGAGGGCGCGACCGCATCCTCCAGATCCAGGATCAGCGCGTCCGCGCCCAGCCCCAGCGCCTTGGCCATCCGCTCGGGCCGGTCGCCGGGCACGAACAGCAGCGAGCGCAGCCTCACCGCCCGCGTTCCGCCGGCGCGCGTTCCGCCAAGGCCCTCTCCCACGCGAGCGCATCCTTTACGATCCCGTCCAGGTCGTCGCGCTTGGGCGCCCAGTCGATCGTCTTCAGGATCGCGCTATTGTCCGCCACCAGTTCCGCCGGATCGCCCGCACGCCGCCCCTCCAGCCTCCGCTCGATCGTCATGTTGGTCACGCGGTCGACCGCGTCGAGCACCTCCATCACGCTGAACCCGCGGCCATAGCCGGCATTCAGGATATGGCTCTCGCCCGGCTGCGCGATCAGCAGCTTCAGCGCGGCGACATGCGCCTCCGCCAGGTCGCTGACGTGGATATAGTCGCGCACGCCGGTGCCGTCGCGCGTCTCGAAATCGGTGCCGAACACCGACACCGCGTCGCGCTTCCCCGTCGCCGCCTCGACCGCGATCTTGATGAGGTGCGTCGCCCCCACGGTCGACTGCCCGCTGCGCCCCTGCGGGTCCGCGCCCGCGACGTTGAAATAGCGCAGGCAGGCGTAATTGATCGGATGCGCCGCCGCGACGTCGCGCAGCATCGTCTCCGTCATCAGCTTCGACATGCCGTACGGGTTGATCGGGCGCGTCGGATCGCTCTCGCTGATCGGCACCCGCTCGGGCGTGCCATAGGTCGCCGCGGTCGAGGAGAAGATGAAATGCGGCACCCCCGCCGTCACCGCGCTCTCGATCAGGCTGCGCGTCGCGGCGGTGTTGTTGCGATAATATTTGAGCGGGTCGCTGACCGATTCGGGCACCACCACCGATCCGGCGAAGTGCATGATCGCCCTCACCCCGTGCTCGGCGAGCACGCCCGGGACGCGCGGGTCCTCCACCGCCATCTCGACGAAGGCGGCGCGCCCGTCGACCGCCCAGTCGAACCCGGTGACGAGGTTGTCGATCACCACGACCTCGAACCCGGCGTCCAGCAGCGCCAGCACCGCGTGGCTGCCGATATAGCCCGCCCCGCCCGTCACCATCACCTTGCCGTCGAGCATCGTCGCGCATCTCCCTTTGTCGTGCGCCTAGCGCGTTCCTACATGGGCGGTAAAGGAGACGCTTACATGACCGAATATGCCACACTCGCCGGCGGCTGCTTCTGGTGTACCGAGGCGGTGTTCAAGGACGTGATCGGCGTGGAAAGCGTCGAGAGCGGCTATATCGGCGGCCATGTCGCCAACCCGACCTACAAGCAGGTCTGCTCGGGCAGCACCGGCCATGCCGAGGCGATCCGCGTCGGGTTCGATCCCGCGCAGGTGAGCTATGCCGACCTGCTCGACATCTTCTTCGCCACGCACGACCCGACGCAGCTCAACCGCCAGGGCAACGACGTCGGCACGCAATATCGCTCCGCCATCTTTCCCGAGACGGTGATGCAGGAGGAACAGGCGAACGCGGCGATCCGGCGCGCGCAGGCCGACTGGCCCCAGCCCATCGTGACCACGATCGAGGAATTCGGCGACTGGTACCCGGCCGAGGACTATCACCAGGACTATTGGGACACCGAGGGCCAGCGCAATCCCTATTGCCTCGCCGTCATCCCGCCCAAGCTCCAGAAGCTGCGCAAGAGCTTCGCTGCGCGCAGCAAGGCGGTCACGGCGTAGGTTTTCCGCGCACGTTCGCCACCCTGGACTTGTTCCGATGCCGGGACGGGCCCGGCACGACAAGGTAGGCGCGGAGGCAACCCGATGTGCTCCTGCGCAGGCACGAGCCCAGGGTTATCGATCGCAACGATCGTGGCTCTGCCCGACTCCGGGCTCCCGCCTGCGCAGGAGCACGGAGATTCATTCCGCCCCGGCCGCCCGCCGCAGCCGGTCGTTGATCGCCACGCCCACCCCCACCGCCGGCACCGCCGCCACCGCGATCGCGGTGCGGTCGCTCGCATCCCCCCGGTGCAGCGCGTCGAACAGCCGCGCCGCCGCCTCCACGACATCCCCGCTCGCCGACAGCGTATCGTCCCCGGCGACATCGCCGAAGCCGATCAGCCACTCCCCCTCGCACGCAGACGTCGCCCCCAGCCGCACCGGCTTCGACGGCGCATAATGCACCGCCAGCTGCCCCGGCGCGCTGACATGCGCGGTCCGCCCCGGCATCACCGGCAGCACCTGCGCCAGCATCTCCGCCGTCACCGGCCCGGGGCGCAGGATCGTCCGCCCCGCCAGAATCGTCGATTCCACCCCCGCCGCGGTGGCGCCGTCGTCCAGGATCAGCGGCACCCGCTCGCCCAGGCTCGCCGCGACATGCCCGGCGCGGGTCGGGCTGATGCCGTTGCTGGCATTGGCCGACGGGGCCGCCAGCGGCGCGCCGCACGCGGCCAGCACGGCGCGGAACGCGCGGTGCGCCGGCACCCGGATCGCCACCGTCTCCAGCCCCGCCGTCACCAGCGACGCGATCCCCGCCCCCTCGCGCAGCGGCAGCACCAGCGTCAGCGGTCCCGGCCAGAACCGCGCCGCGAGCGCCCGCGCATCCTCGTCGAACACCGCGATCGCCGCCGCCGCGGCAAGGTCCGGCACGTGCACGATCAGCGGATTGAACGACGGCCGTCCCTTGGCCGCATAGATTCGCGCCACCGCATCCGAATCGCGTGCATCCGCCGCCAGCCCATACACCGTCTCGCTCGGCAGCGCGACGATGCCGCCGCCGCGAATCGCCGCCGCCGCCGCGGCGACCGCGGCCTCGCCGTAGCGTCGGATGACGGGGAGTTGAGCGTACATGGCGAGCGGCTATAGCGGCACGATCCGGGAGAGAGAAATGACCTTCACCGCCGCCGTCGCCGACCAGCGTTTCGTCCTCGATCACATCGTCCGCCTGGACGAACTGGCCGCCACCGATCGCTTCGCCGCAGCCAGCCCGGACGTGGTCGATGCGGTGCTCGACGGCATCGCGCAATTCGCACAAGGGGAATGGGCGCCGCTCAACCGCGCGGGCGATACGGTGGGCGCCACATGGACCCCCGACGGCGTCGTCATGCCCGCCGGCTATCCGGAGGCATACCGCGCCTATGTCGAGGGCGGCTGGGGCACGATCGGCGTGCCCGAGCAGTTCGGCGGACAGGGCCTCCCCTTCGTCATCCAGGCCGCGGTGCTGGAGACGCTGGGCACCGCCAACATGGGCTTCGCGCTCGCCCCGATCCTGTCGGTCGGCGCGATCGAGGCGCTGGCGCACCACGGCTCGCCCCAGCAGCAGGAAACCTACCTGCCCAGGCTCGCGACCGGCGAGTGGACCGGCACGATGAACCTGACCGAGCCGCAGGCGGGCAGCGACGTCGGTGCGCTGCGCACCACCGCCACGCCGAGGGGCGACGGCACCTTCTCGATCAAGGGCACGAAGATCTACATCAGCTTCGGCGACCACGACATGGCGGAGAACATCGTCCACCTCGTCCTCGCGCGCACCCCCGGCGCGCCCGCGGGCACGCGCGGCATATCGCTGTTCCTCGTCCCCAAGGTGCGGCTCGACGGCACGCCCAACGACGTCCGCGTCGTCTCGATCGAGCACAAGATGGGCCTCCATGCCTCGCCCACCTGCGTGCTCTCCTTCGGCGACCATGACGATTGCCTCGGCGAGCTGATCGGCGCCGAATATGGCGGGATGCGCGCGATGTTCACGATGATGAACAACGCCCGCCTCAACGTCGGGCTGCAAGGCGTGCAGGTCGCCGAGGGGGCGACGCAGAAGGCCGCCGCCTATGCCCGCGAGCGGGTTCAGGGCGCGCGCGACGGCCGGCCCGCCGCGATCGTCGAACATGCCGACGTCCGCCGCATGCTGCTGCGGATGAAGGCGCAGACGCTCGCCGCGCGCGCGCTCGTCTATTACGCCTGCGGCATGGTCGACCGCGCCGGCCTCGGCGATGCGAAGGCCAAGGAGCGACTGGAGATCATGACCCCGCTCGCCAAGGCGCATGCCACCGACCTGGGCAACGAGGTCGCGAGCATCGGTGTCCAGATCCATGGCGGCATGGGCTATGTCGAGGAGACGGGCGCGGCGCAGTTCTTCCGCGACGCGCGGATCACCCCGATCTACGAGGGGACCAACGGCATCCAGGCCGCCGACCTGGTCGGGCGCAAGCTCGCCATGTCCAACGGCGGCGCCTTCGCCGACCTGATCGCCGACATGCGCGCGGAGGCGCAGCACCCCCGGCTCGTGAAGCTGATCGATGCCTGCGAGAGTGTCGGCCGCCGCCTCCAGACCGCGGAAAGCGACGACCGCCAGGCGGCGAGCTACCCGTTCCTGACGATGCTGTCGGTGGCGTCGTGCGGCTGGCTGATGGAACGCTCCGCCCGCGTCGACGGCGCGGATGCCGTCCGGAAGACGGCGGCGGCCTTCTACCTCGACCAGCTGGTGCCCGAAGCACTGGGGCTGGAAGCGGCCGCGAACGCCCCCGCGAAGGTGCTGTACGACCTGCCGGCGGATGCGTTCTAGTTCCGATGAACGTCACCCCGGGCTCGACCCGGGGTCCCGCTTCTCCCCTCTGGGAGTTTGATCCGCGTGGACTGAACCGGCGCAACCGCCTCCCCGGCGGAGGCGGGACCTTTGCGAAAGTCTTCGTTCCCCGGCGACGGCGGGGCCTTTGCAAAACAGGTGCAACGGCACCGAGCCCACGCCGTGCTCCTGCCTGCGCAGGAGCACGGCGTGGGCTCTTGCAAAGGTCCCGCCTTCGCCGAAGGGGCCGGGGCGACGGGACCGCAAACCGCGCGCTCTCACCTCACGCGAAATCTCCCAGCTTGTCCGCCTCGCCTTCCGGCAGCCCGGACGCGTCGTCGTCCATCGGCGGCTGCTCGGGATGCGCCACCTCGTCCGCCGGGGTCGGCCGCACGCCGTCGTTTTCCTCTGGGTCCTGCTGCATCGTCCACTCCTCCTGCCAGGGAGCGGTTAGAACGCGTCAGGTCCGCGCCGGTCGCGTCAGTCGTCGCGCTTTTGCCGCGGCCGGGCGATCCGCGACAGGTCGTGGTCCGCCAGCGGCTCGGCGAAGTCGATGCCGCATTCCTCGCCGTCCGACCACACGATCCAGCCGTGCGTCTCGACCGCGCCCGCGAACGCCACCGTCACGCTGCGCCCGACCAGCGCCTGCTCGGGCCGCTCGGTGCGGCAGCCGAGCAGCGACACGTCGATCAGCCGCAGCAGCCGCGGCTCCGCCATGCCGAGCCGGACGCCGACATGGCTCCCCGACAGGTAACGTTCGACGGTGCGCGCGTCGCGCTCCAGCCAGCGCGGCAGGATGGCGGGGGTGGGTTCGAAGCTCATGGGCATGACGCTAGGCCGCGATTGCCTGCGGATAGGTTAAGGTCGCGGGCTCTGATACCGGCGCGACCGCGACGCTCCCGGTCCGCTCCAGCTTGCCCCAGCCCACCTTCGGCCCCGTCGCCGCGACATAGATCGCGCGCAGCACCACCGCGTACAGCAGCTGGCGATAGCCGAACCGCTGCATCAGCAGCCGGAGCGCGGGGAAGCGCTCCTCGCGCCCGTCCAGCCGGAACGCGATCCATCCGCACGCCAGGTCGACGGCCGCGAACGCCGCCCAGAATCCCGCCATCGCCAGCGCATCGCCCCCCGCCGCGTCCCAGCCGCGATCCTGCACGCGCCAGGCGGTGCCGCCGATGCTCAGCAACAGCGCCACGTCGATCAGCGGCGCGGCCAGCGTGAACAGGAACTGGAACAGCACCGCCTGCGGCAATCCGACGCGCCCCAGTCCGCCGCGCCGCCCCATCAGCGCGCGGTGCTTCCACAGGCATTGCAGCGTCCCGAACGCCCAGCGGAACCGCTGCTTGAACAGCGCGCGCACCGTCTCCGGCGCCTCGGTCCAGGCGATCGCGTCATTGTCGCACGCGACCCGCCACCCGGCGCGCTGGATCGCGATGGTCAGGTCCTGGTCCTCCGCCAGCGTGTCCTCGGGATAGCCGCCGACCGCGTCCAGCGCGGTGCGCCGCCACGCGCCGACCGCGCCCGGCACCACCGTCACCGCCCCCAGCGCGGAAAGCGCGCGCCGCTCCAGGTTCTGCGCGGTGACATATTCCAGCGCCTGCCAGCGCGCGATCAGCGTGGTGCGGTTGCCCACCTTCGCATTGCCCGCGACCGCGCCGATCGCGGGGTCCGCGAACCAGCGCGTCAGCTTCGCGATCGTATCGTCCTCGAACTGCGTATCGGCGTCGAGCGCGATCACCACGTCGCCCTTGGCGCGTGCGAGCGCGATGTTGAGCGCACGCGCCTTGCCCCCGTTCGCCAGCGTCAGCAGCCGGACGCGCGGGTCGATCCCGAACGCGGCGGCGACGACGTCGCTGGTGCCGTCAGTCGACCCGTCGTCGATCACGATCACCTCGATGCGCGGCCCCCGGCTGGACAGGATCCGGCGGACCGACGCCTCGATCACGCGCGCCTCGTTGAACGCGGGGATCAGCACGGTGACGAAATTGGGCACCAGATGCGGTGCCGCGACCGGCTCCACCTCGCGACGCCGCCGCCACAGCGCGAGCGCGGTCAGCGCCAGCGCGCGCGCGATCCCGATCGCGATGATCGCGGCGAAGAGCATCGCCCCCGCATCGCGCAGCCACGCCAGCGTCTCGAACAGCCCGCGCGTCCCCGCCGCGCTGCCCGCTTCGCCCGCAGCCAGCACCGGCATCACCTCGTCGCGCGACACCCCCGCCAGCCTGGAGACGCCGACCAGCTCGTAACCGCGCATCCGCAGTCCCCGGATGATGAGCGGCAGCGCAAGAATCGTCTGCGTCCGGTCGCCGCCCGAATCGTGGAGCAGGACGATCTGCGCCGGCCGCGTCGCGGTTCCCGCCTCGACCTTCGCGATGGTGCGCGCCGCGATCGTCGCCGCCGCGGGGCCCTGCCAGTCGAGCGGGTCGACGTTCAGCCCGACCGTCCAATAGCCCAGCCGCGCCGCGACCCGCGTCGCGTGCAGCTCTTCGCGGCGGTCGGGATCGGCATCGCCCAGGAACGGCGGACGGAACAGCGTCATCGCGCGCCCGGTATAGGCCTCGACCAGCCGCTCGGTCGCCTTCAGCTCCAGCGCGATCGCGCCCTCGGAGCGTTTCGACAGATCGGCGTGCGAGGTGGAATGATTGCCCAGCTCGCTCCCCTGCGCGACGATCCGCCGCAGCAAGTCGCCCTGCCCCAGCGCATTGGCGCCGGTGACGAAGAAGGTCGCCGGCGCCTTCTCGCGCGCCAGCACGTCCAGGATCGCGGGCGTCCACGCCGGGTCCGGTCCGTCGTCGAACGTCAGCGCCACCAGCCTGCGATGCGCGCCCGTGCGCTCCACCCGGTCGGGTTGCGGCAGCCGCGCATAATGCGCCGCGCGGATCAGCGCCCCGTCCCAGCGCACCGCGCGCGCGCCATCGGTCGCCTCGCCCGCGATCCGCATGATCTCGCCGTGTCCGCTGACCGCGATCCCCGCCGGCGCCGGCAGCGCGGCCATGTCGGGGCGGGTGGCGTCCGACAGCGCGTTCCACACGCCGGGATCCTCGCTGCCCAGCCGCCACAGCGCGACGCCCGCGGCGCCGGTGCGACGGATGACCGCCATCTGGTTGGCCGCGCTCATCGCGTCGAGCAGCCACACCTGATGATCCTGCCCGTCCGCGCGGTAGGCGAACCGGCTGTTGCCGCTCGCGGCATCGAACGTCGGCACCACCCCCGCGCGCGCCGCCAGCGCCCAGGCGTCGGCGATGCTCAGCGGCGTCGTCCGGCGGGCGGTTCCCTGGCCCACCCAATCATAGGCATAGCTGCCGATCGCCACGATCGCCTTGTCCGCGCCCACCTGCCGCACCGCGGCGTCGACCACGCGCGCGAACCACGGCTGCGACGCGATCGGTCCCGGCTCGCCCCCCATCCAATGTTCGTCATAGGCCATCAGCACCAGCCGGTCCGCGACCCGGGCGATCGCCGCCATGTCCCAGTCCGGATCGGCCACCGGCACCGCCAGCGTCACCACCCACCCCTTCGGCCGGAACCGCGCGCGCAATTCGCCGAGGAAGGTGCGATAGTCGCGCTGCGCGCTCGCCGGCAGGCTTTCCAGGTCGAGCAGCACGCCCGCACCCTTCTCCTGCGCGACCAGCGCCTCGATCTGCCCGGCCAGCCGCCGGCGCGCCGCGGCGTCGGCGAGCAGCGCGGCGGTCCCCGCACCGTCCCAGGACCCGTCCGCCGCCGCATTCTGCACCATCGGCAGCACGCGCGGTCGCTTCGGCGCGCGCGCCAGCACGCTCCGCAGATGCTCGTCCCCCTCCGCCACGAAGCGATGATCCGCCCCGGTGACGGTGGCGAGCCCGGGGACCAGCCATTCCAGCTCGCCGACATGCGCCTCCAGCGACCGGCGCGAGGCATCGTCCCACGGCATGTAGAAGCCCATCGTGCCCCCGGTCAGCGTGCCGCCCGCCGCCCCGGGCAGCCAGGCGCCGCGCTCCACCGCGACCCCGGCCGGGGTCAGCCCGCGCGGCGCATCGGCGGCCGCGGCGAAGCGCGGGGCCGCCGCCGCCATCGGGCGCAGCACCGCGGCCGCCAGCAGCGCCAGCAGCAGCGCCGGCACCGCCGCCGCGACGATCACCAGCATCCGCACCCGCCGCCCGCGCCGTCCGCTGGCATCGTAGAAAATCGCCACGCCTGTCCCGTTCATCGCCGATGGATCGCCCGCCCGATACGCGAGGACGGCGAACAACCCGTTAACCACGCGCCCTTTCGCTACCCGGATCGGTGGACGCGGGCCCGTCCCCCTGCGGGACGACGATGCGACGAACCGACGCGCCAGGATGCAGATCGCTGTCGCGAACCTGTCATCTGGCGCTCATAGTCGCCGGGGGATACCTATCGGGACGGGGCATAGACCATGGTGACGACGCCGGAATACACGCGCTATTTCAAGCTCGGCGACAGCGACTTCTTCGAGGATTGGAGCACGACGGCCGCGAACGTCGCCGCCGACGACTGGAGCAAGGCCCCTTACTGGGTCGGCTATCTCGGCGATGTCTCCAGCTCGACCAGCGCGAACGCGGTCCCCGCCAATTCGACCACCATCACCGATCTCGGCAACATCGACGCGGTGATCCTCGGCAGCAACGTCGCCAGCACCAGCGGCGGCGTGGGCGTGTTCCAGTCGCTCGCCGATCCGATCGTCGCGCTGCAGGGCTCCGGCACCGCGGATTCCCCCAGCCTCGTCCTGCATCTCGACGCCACCGGCCGGTCGGGCCTGACGCTGTCGTTCGACCTGCGCGACGTGGATTCGACCGCCGACAACGCGTCGCAGAGCTTCGCCGTCCAGTATCGCGTCGGCGACGGCGGCACCTGGACCACGCTGCAATATGTCGTCGACGCGTCCGACGGACCCTCGCTGACGAAGTCGGTGAACTATCCCGACATCGCGCTTCCCTCCGCGCTCGACGGGCAGAGCCAGATCCAGATCCGCTTCGCCACGTCCAACGCGACCGGCAGCGACGAATGGGTCGGTGTCGACAACATCCGCGTCACCTCGGTCGCGGGCGGCGTCAGCGACACCGTCGCGCCGACGCTGACCGGCTCAACCCCGGCGGACGACGCCGCGGGCGTGGCGACCGACGCGAACATCGTCCTGCGCTTTTCGGAGCCGGTCTATGCCGGCACCGGCGACATCGTGCTGGCCGGCGACAATGGCGATACCCGCACCATCGCGGTGGGCGACACCGGCCAGGTGACCATTTCGGGCAGCACCGTGACGATCAACCCCGCCGCGGACCTCGCCGGCGGCGTCCGCTATCAGGTGCAGGTCGCCTCCGGCGTGCTCGTCGACGTCGCGAAGAACGCCTATGCGGGCACCGCGGGCGACCCGATCGACTTCACCGTCGCCAATCCGCTTCAGCAGATCGCGATCGGCACCATCCAGGGCGAGCGGCACGTGTCCGAGTTCGTCGGCGCCACCGTCCTGACACAGGGCGTGGTCACCGCGATCGACACCACCGGCTCGCGCGGCTTCTGGATGCAGGACCCGAACGGCGACGGCAACGCGCGGACATCGGACGCGATCTTCGTCTTCACCGGCGCGGCGCCGACCGTCACGGTCGGCCAGTCGGTGCAGGTGCAGGGCGTGGTCAACGAATATACCGCCGGCATCGCCACCAACCTGCCGGTGACGCAGCTGACCGCGCCGGTCATCACCACGCTCGCCGCCCCGCTGGGCACCGTCACCGCGACGGAGATCGGCGCGGGCAAGCTGCTGCCGCCGACCTCCGTCATCGAGAACGACGGCTTCTCCAGCTTCGATCCGCAGACCGACGGCGCCGATTTCTACGAGGCGCTGGAGGGCATGGTCGTCACCATCCACGGCGCGACCGCGGTCGCGCCCAGCAGCGGGGGCTCGACCTGGGTCATCGCGGACGGCGGCATCGGCGCGACGGGCGTCAACGGCCGCGGCGGCATCACGCTGACCGGCGGGGACATCGTCACCGCCGACTTCAACCCGGAGCGGATCCAGGTCTATGTCGACTCGGGCGTGCTGGCGAACTTCAGCCCGAACTACGTCATGGGCGACAGACTGGGCGACGTGACCGGCGTCATCCACTATTTCGGCGGCAATTACGAGCTGATCGCCACCTCGATCCAGAACACCACGTCGACCGCGATCCCCCCGCGCGAGACGACGGCGCTGGTCGGCGATGGCGACCACCTGACCTTCGCCGAATACAATATCGAGAATTTCAGCGCGGTCGCGCCGCAGGCCGACATCGATCAGCGTGCCAGCGACATCGCCAACAATCTGAAGGCGCCCGACATCGTCGCGCTGGTCGAGGTGCAGGACAATGACGGTCCCGGAAACGGCACCGACCTGACCGGCACCGCCAGCGCGCAGAAGCTGATCGACGCGATCGTCGCCGCCGGCGGCCCGCGCTACGCCTATGTCGAGGTCGCGCCGACCGTCGCCAACACCAACGGCGGGCAGAACAACGGCAACATCCGCAACGGCTTCCTCTACAACACCGACCGCGTCGGCTATGTCGACGGCAGCGCGCGGCTGGTCGCCGATCCCGACCTTTCGAACGGCGACGCCTTCCGCAACAGCCGCAAGCCGCTGGTCGCGGACTTCACCTTCAACGGCCAGACGGTGACCACGGTCGCGGTCCACAACCAGGCGCGCATCGGCAGCGACCCGCTGTTCGGCGCGGTGCAGCCGCCGGCGAACGCGGGCGAGCAGGTCCGCAACGATCAGAGCGCGGCGCTCGCGGCCTATATCCAGAAGCTCCAGCTCGCCGACCCGAATGCGAAGATCGCGGTCGCGGGCGACTTCAACGGCTTCTACTTCGAACAGTCGCTCACCGTGCTGGAGCAGAACGGCAGCCTGACGAACCTGACGCGTCAGCTGTCGCCCGAGGAACGCTACACCACCATCTTCGAGGGCAATTCGCAGCAGCTCGACCACATCCTCGCCTCCTCCGGGCTGGCGGCGGATTCGCAGTTCGACATCGTCCATCTCAACACCGGCTTCGCCGATCCGGTCAGCGATCACGATCCGACGCTGGCCCGCTTCCGCGTCGATGCCGCGATCGTGCTGGGCGGCGGCGCGGACGACGTCGGCTACGCGCGGGCGGCACGGGCGGTGACCGTGAATGCGGGCGCGGGCGACGATGCGGTCACCGGCTCGGCCTTCGCCGATACGCTGTTCGGCGGGGCGGGGGCGGATCGCCTGCGCGGCGGTGCCGGCAACGATACGATCCGCGGCGGCACCGGGGCGGATCGCGTCCACGGCGGTGCGGGCAACGACACGTTCGTGTTCCTGGCGGGCGATCTCGCCGACCCCGCCGCCAACGGCGGACAGTTCGACCACGTCATCGACTTCCACGGCGCGGGCACCAGCGGCACCGGGGAGCAGGACTTCCTGTCCTTCACCGGCTTCGGCGCGACCGCGCGGCTGGAATATGTCCGCGACCTGGGCGGCAACGCCACCACGCAGATCTACCGCGTGGTCACCGACGCCGGCGTGGCGGGCCAGCTGCTGGTCCAGATGGCGGACGGCACCAACAAGCTGACCGCGGGCGACTATTCCTTCTTCTGATACCGGCCCGAACGGGATGGCGGACGCAGTCCGGTCCGCCATCCCGCATCGACCGGGACCCGTTCCCCTCCCCGATCGTCGCGGGACCTTTGCAAGAGGCGACACCGTGCTCCTGCGAAGGCAGGAGCCCGGAGTTACAGGTCCCATAAGGCGTTGTCCTGCTGGGCCCTGGGCTCCTGCCTGCGCAGGAGCACGGCGTGGACCCGATGCCGTTGCACCTGTTTTGCAAAGGCCCGGGTATGTCAGGGTCGCAGGATCGCGTCGAAGCGGATACCCACCACCAGCACGTCGCGCTGCCGCGTGCTGCCCGACGGATCGATGATATATTGCACGTCCGGCTGGACCGCGAGATGCGGCGTCAGCTTCGTGCGATAGGACAGTTCGAACGCCGTCTCGCCCAGCGCGGTATCGGGCGTCACCGACCGCGTCAGCGCGGAGGTTCTCGCGTGCGCGATGCCGACGCCCAGCTCGCCCTGCCCCTCGCGTTCGAACAGCCCGCGCGCATTGACGCCGACGCTGCCGAAATGGTCGAACAGGTTGAAGCGCCCCGCCGCGGTGCCCAGCCGGAAGAACGCGGCGAGCGAGCGTTCCTCGTTCCCCGCCACCTGCGCCTCGCCGCGGATGTAGACGCCCGCGTTGCCGGTGCCCATCGCCGGCTCCCGCCCGGTCTCGCCGTCATCGGGTCCGCGCTGGATCTCGAACTTGGCGGTATAGCGCCACGTCCCCGCGATCAGCCGCGCCGTCCCGGCATGCACGTCCGCCTCCGCGATCGCGAAGATGCCGTCACGCGGCTGTAGCGCGATCACGGTGCGCCCCGGATGACGGGGATCGCCGGGCGTCCCCTCCAGCACCGCGCCGCGCAGCGTCAGATGCTCGCCGATCATGCCCTGCAGGCGCACGCCCGGCGCCGTCACCGGGAAGATCGACGGTCCGTTATTGCCCGTCTGCGACAGGTCGGTCCCGGTCCCGAACGCGCTGTTGACGAACATCGCCGAGGATTCGAGCATGTCGAACTCGCTGCTGACGTCGTACAGCCCGACCCGCGCCGCCAGCCGCTCGTCGCCGTGTTCGATCCATGCCTCGTACAATCGCACCGCCTGCACGCCGGTCTCGATGTTCGACACGATCTGCGCATCGCCCGCCAGCGCGGGCGAGAAGCTGGTGCCGTTGTTGTAGAGCAGATAGACGAAGGCGCGGGTGTTCGACAGCTTCGCCACCCGCTCCAGATCGACCGCCATCGTCGCGTCCAGATTGTCGAGATAGCGCACGCCCTTGCGCACCCCGCCATGGACCACGCCCAGCACATCCGCCTTGTAGCGCAGGTTGAACGCGACCGCGGGCTCCGCCGGATCCTCGTCCTGCGCGGAGGCGGGCACCGCCATCAGCAGTGTCAGCGCACCGACAATAGTCCCGATCGACGACCGCAGCACCGCATCCCCCAATCCTTCCGGAAGGTTGCGATGATAACCGCGATATATGAAGCTAAAGTATGCGGCCGATGGCGTGTTTCACGCCGGAACACGCCCTTCGCACGGCCGAAGTCGTGAAGATGATAATCAGTCGCGATCCGATCTCAACTCCGCCAGCGCTTTCCGTTCTGCGGCGGCGTCCATCGGATCACCCTTCGCCATCGCGTCGACATCCGCCATCATTGCCGCCTGCGCCGATGCGGCCTGCCGGAACTCGCTGCGCTCCTGCGCTGCCCCGCCGTACAGCCGCGCCACGCCCCAGCCGTCGCGGGCGGCGCAGGCGATCCCCGCCACCGCCTGCCGCTCGAAGGTGCGGCAGAGCGCCCCCCCGGCGTCGCGGAACGTCAGGCCGACGCGTACCGGCGCATCCGCCGGCTGGGTGGAGGCCAGTTGCGTGTCGAGCGCCCGCGCGATGTCGCCGCGCACCACCGCGCGCCCATCGTCCAGCGCGATCGCTCCCGTGTCGCGCGGCAGCATCTGCCCGACCATCGCGCCGACCAGCAGGCTGGCCGCGACCGCCCCGCCGCCTGCCCAGTTCCTTGCCCAGCGCCGCATCGGCGCACGCTCCGGGCGGCGCAGCGGCGTCACCTTGCCCGCATCCGCCAGCCTCCGCGCGATCGCATCGGGGACCGTCGCCGCCGGCGCCAGCCCGCCGCGCAGCCGCGCCGCGAGCGCGCGGTGGCGTGCCACGTCCTCGCCCAGCCGCGGATCCTCCGCGATGGCACGCTCCACGCGCTTCGCCGCGATCGGGTCCAGCGCGCCATCGGCATAGGCCATCAGGGTCTCCGGCTCGATCGTCATGCCGCTTCTCCCAGTCGCGTCATCAGGGCCTCGCGCCCGCGCACCAGCCGCGAGGTGAGCGTGCCGATCGGCACGTCCAGGATCTCGGCCGCCTCCTTGTAGGCGAAGCCCTCCACCACCACGAGGGCGACCGCCTCGCGCTGTTCGGCGGGCAGCGTCTGCATCGCGCGCATCACGTGGTGCAGTTCCACGCTCGCCTCCTGCTCGCCCATCGCGCCCACCTCCTCCCCCGCGTCGGGCGGGACGAACGTCTCGCTGCGGCGCCGCGTGGCGCGCGCGGTATCGATCCACAGGTTGCGCATGATCCGGTACATCCAACTGTCGAGCCGGGTGCCCGGCTGCCACTGATCCTGCCGCACCAGCGCGCGCTCGACCGACGCCTGCAACAGGTCGTCGGCATCGGCACCGTCACGTGCCAGCGCGTGCGCGAAGCGGCGCAGGCGCGGTATCAGCGTCAGCAATTCGTCCGTGAAGCTCGACGATCCCGGCACCGATACCCCGCCTTTCCTGGATGAAACGAACCGCCCGCGCCGTTTCATCCAGCATGACACGAATGCGATCCGGGTTAAAACGCCTCCGATGATGCGCCCTCCCCGTCCTCTCCTCGCCGCCGCCATGCTGCTGGCGCTGCCGGCCGCCGCCGCCGCGCAGCTCGTCCCGCCGCTGGGGGGCGTCGTCGGGCGCACGCTAAGCGGCGTCGCGCAGACGCTCTCTCCCGTGGAGGCGACGCTGTCGGACGCGCGCTCCCTCGCACGCGACCAGCTGCGCCGTGTCCGCGACCTAGCGCGGCGCTATCCCGACCGCATCGAAATCGACCGCGCGGGCGACGCGGTCCGCGCGGGCGAACTGGTCGTCGTCGACCCCGACGACACCGTCGTCGCCGCGGCACAGGCGCAGGGTTTCCGCCTGATCGCCCGCGAGGATCTGGGCGATCTCGGCATCGGCTATGCCCGCTTTCGCACGCCGCAGGGCCAGTCGGTCGACCGTGCGCTGCCCCGTCTGCGCGCGCTGGCGCCCGGACGCGAGGTCAGCGCCGACCCGCTCCACTTCCCCGGCGGTGCGCTCGGCACGACGACCCTCGCCATGGCCGCGCCCCCCGCTGCGCCAGGCGGCGCACGGATCGGCCTCATCGACGGCGGGGTGCGCGCCGGCACGCCCGGCCTGATCCGGCAACAGGCATTCGCCGCCGGCGCGCCGCGCCCCAACGACCACGCCGCCGCTATCGCCTCGCTGCTCACCGGCGGCGGCGGCATCCGTGCCAGCGCGCCCGGCGCCGCGCTCCTTGTCGCCGACGTCTATGGCAGCGACCCCGCGGGCGGCAACGCGGTCGCGATCGCGCGCGCGCTCGCCTGGCTGACGCGCGAGCAGGTGCCGGTCGCGGTCGTCAGCCTCGTCGGCCCCGCCAACCCGCTGCTGGCGCGCGTCGTCGCGGCGGCACGCCGGCGCGGGACGATCGTCGTTGCCGCGGTCGGCAACGACGGCCCCGCCGCGCCCCCCGCCTATCCCGCCTCCTACCCGCAGGCGCTGGCCGTCACCGGCGTCGACGCCCGCGGGCGCCCCCTGATCGAGGCCGGGCACGCGACGAAGCTCGATTACGCCGCGCCGGGCGCCGACCTGCTCGCGCTCGACCGGAACGGCCGCGCCCGCAGCGTGCGCGGCACCTCCTTCGCCGCCCCGTTCGTCGCCGCCCGCCTCGCCGCGCACCTGCCCGACCTCGACCGCGCGCTCGCCGCGCTCGACCGCGAGGCGCAGCGCGGCGGTCGCGCCACGGGTCGCGGCATCCTGTGCACCGACTGCCGCACGCCGCCGCGCTAGAGCGTGATGACATGATGTTGACCCGTCGTGATTGTCCTGAGCCGTTCGTCGGCGAGGAGCGACGTGCAGCGCGGGCTGGTAGCCCGTGCCAGCGGCGCGACGTCGTCCGGCGGGCGGCTCAGGACAACCGCTTTGCGGCGGGCGGAATGTCGTTCGTGGCGTCGTCCCTCGTCAGTCACGGGGGCAAAGCCCCGTTCCCTCCTCGCTCCTATCCACGAACGACATTCCGCTCCGTCCCGACGGGTCAACATCACGTCATCACGCTCTAAGGTCTGACTGGAAAAAAAATCGCAGCGGACGGGATTAAACCGAAATTGGCCTCCGTTGTCCTTTCGACGCGCATCGCAAGCGGTGCGCGAGCATTCGAAAGAAGGAGACGAACGATGAAAGCCCTCTTCCTCGCCAGTGCGACGCTGGCGATGCTCGCGGCGATCCCGTCCCAGGCGCAGCTGCTCGGCGGCGGTGGTGGCCTGGGCGGCGGACTCGCGGGCGGTCTGGGCGGCAGCCTCGGCGGTGGCGGCATGGGCACCACGATGGGCTCGCTCCGCCCGACCCTCGAGCGCGGCACCGATCGCGTGCGCGATACCGCGCGTAGCACGACGCGCACCGGCCGCGACGTCGGCGGCGACGTCCAGACCCGCCGCAGCATCGATCGCCGCAGCGGCAAGGTCAGCGCCGGCGGTGACGCCACCGGCAGCGCGGTCGCCGGGCTGACGAACGAGACGCAGGCGCTGGGCGCCCCGCTGTCCGGATCGGGCAGCGCGGCCGGATCGGGCCGCGGGTCGGCGGCGCTCGATGCGCAGCTGATCGGCACCGATGCGGTCCGCGACACCGCGGGCCGCGTGCGCGACCGTGCGACGACGGCGGCCGGCACCGCACGCGATCGGGCACAGGCGGTCGCAGGCCGCGCGCGCGACACCGCGGGCAATGCCGCCGGCACCGCGCGCGGGCTGGCCGGTGCCGTCTCCGGCACCGCGTCGGGCACGGGCTCGGGCACGGGCAGCGCGGGCAACGACGGGGCCTCGGGCACGGCGAGCGGCAACGGCCTCGTCTCGCTCGACGCCGCCTCGCCGCAGGCGCTCGCCCCCGGCGCCCGGATCGAGGATGCGCGCGGCCGGCTGGTCGGTCGGGTCCAGCAGGTGCGCCGCGATGCGCAGGGTCGGGTGGAGGCGGTCGACGTCGCGGTCGGGCGTCAGGTATCGACCCTGCCCGCGGCCAGCTTCGGTGCCGACGGCGATGTCCTCGTCACGGGCCAGGGAACTGGTCGGGTGGCGAACGACTGATCGGCCGACCCCAATGAAAAGGGGGGCGGTGCCACACGGCACCGCCCCCCTTTGTTTGCCCGCACGAAACGCCACTGGTGCGGCCGGTCGCCCGGAACGTGCCGGGCGACCGGAACGGGTTCGTCAGAAATGGGCGATGATGCCCAGCGTCGGACGGAAGCTGTTGGTCCAGCCGAAGGTCGACACCTCGCCGCGCAGGCGCACGCCGGAATTGCCGGTGATGCCGCCCAGACCGATCTCCTTCGGCCCCACCTCGAAGCCGACGCCGTAGGTCACGTCGTGGAAGTCCTGGTTGGTGTCGACGCGCTTGTCGAAGTTCACCCACTGGTAGCCGACCTTGCCGTAGATCATGCCGCTTTCGCCGGCACGCAGGCCGAAGCGGCCGGCGGCGCCATACTGCCAGTCGATGTCGCCCGACACGCCCTTGGCGACATTGCCCTCGGCACCGACGAAGAACGCGCCGAGCGGAACGTTGACGCCCAGCAGACCCTCGACCAGCGACCCGTTCAGCTTGTCGCCGATCGGCGCGCCGGGGACGCTGTCCTTGGAAAATTCCTCCCAGCCGCCGCGGATGCCGAAATACGGCTCGATCCCGAACGCGCGGGTGCCATCGGGTGCGGTGGCGGTGGTGCCGGTGTCCGACGCCATGTCCTGCGCCAGCGACGGGGTGGCCACGAACGCGGCCGAAGCGGCAACGGCCGCAAGAACGAGCTTACGCATACGATCCCTCAAATCTTTACTGTTGTCGCCCGATCTGCCGCACCGCAGGGCCGGGCTTGGACTGCGCTAACCGCGCTCGTCGGGCTTGGTTGCTCGCAAACGCACAATGATCGCGATCGGGGTCGCACCTGTTGCCGTTCCGCCACGGTTTCTGTCGCCTGCATGAACGACATCGTGTCATTATGGCAGCGATGCGGCGTCCCTGCCGCATCGTCGCCACATCACCGGCCGCGGCGTGTCGGTGCGTGAAAGTCGGCCGGCTTGCCCGCGACCCAGCGCAGGAACCGCGCGATCGCGGGCCATTCGCGCACCGCCTCCAGCGTTCCGGCGCGTGCCAGCGTCGCATTGTCCGCCGCGGCATGCAGCGCACGGTGGCAGATCGGATGCAGCGGCGCGGTCTTCACCCCGCCCTCGCTGCGCGGGACGACGTGATGCCACTCGACCCGCAGCCCCAGCGGTCGCCCGCACAAGGCGCAGGCGGCGGGCGCGTCGCGTGTCGCCGCCGCCCGGGCCGCCGCCTCCGCCAGCCCCGCCTTGCGCTTCACCCGTCCGGTCATGCGCCGACAGCGCGCACGACCGGGTTGGCGTTCCCGCCGCAATGTGCATAACAGGAGTTACGGCGACCCCGCGCAACGCGGCGCAGCGGAGAGGAAAAGCCATGCCCCACCCCCGGCGCCACCCCCTGTTCGACCTGTCGGGTCAGGTCGCGCTCGTCACCGGCGGATCGCGCGGGCTGGGGCGTCAGATGGCGCTGGCCTTCGCCGATGCCGGCGCCGACGTCATCATCTCCAGCCGCAAGGCCGACGCGTGCGAGGCGGTCGCCGACGAGGTCCGCGCCAGGGGTCGCCGCGCCGCCGCGATGCCTGCGCACGCCGGCCGCTGGGAGGAGATGGACGCGCTGGCCGAGCGCGCGTGGCGCGAGTTCGGGCGCGTCGACCTGCTGGTCGCCAACGCCGGCATGGGGCCGATGACCCCCAGCCACGAGGTGAGCGAGGCGCTGTTCGACAGCGTCGTGTCGCTGAACTTCAAGGGGCCCTTCCGCCTGATCGCCAACATCGCCGATCGCATGGCGCGTGGGCACGGCGGCAGCGTCATCGCCACCTCCTCGATCGCCGCGCTGGAGCCGATGCCCGCGGTCGTCGCCTATGCCGGGGCGAAGGCCGCGCTCAACGCCATGGTCGTCGGCATGGCGGCGGAATATGCGCCCAGCGTCCGCATCAACGCGATCGCCGCCGGCCCCTTCCTGACCGACATCGCCAAGGCCTGGACCGAGGAGGCCCGCGAGCGCGCGGCCAATGCGCTCGGCCGCCCCGGACGGCCCGAGGAGATCGTGACCACCGCCTTGTGGATGGCCAGCCCCGCGTCCTCCTTCGTCACCGGCACCGTGGTGCGCTGCGACGGAGGCCGGCGATGAGCGCGGCGCTGGAGGCCCGCGCGGTCGATGCGGACTGGCTGACGCAGCACTTGCGCACCGCGGGCACGATCCGCGACGCGCGCGTGGTCGCGGTCGAAGCGAAGGCGGTCGGGGTCGGGATGCTCGGCGATTCGATCCGCTTCGCCGTCACCTACGACCGCGACGAGGGCGCGCCCGCCAGCTTCGTCGGCAAGTTCGCCGCCGCCGATCCGGTCAGCCGCGCCACCGGGCGCGACTTCGGCCTCTACGCGCGCGAGGTCGGTTTCTACCGCCACTTGGCGCACACCGTCGCGGTGCGCACGCCGCGCTGCCACGTCGCCGATTATGACGCGAGCGACGGCAGCTTCGCACTGTTGCTGGAGGATCTGACCCCCGCACGCCCGGGCAACCAGCTCACCGGCTGCGACCTCGCCGATGCCGAGGCCGCGATGGAGCAGGCCGCCGCGCTCCACGCCCCGCGCTGGAACGACGACACCCTGCGCGCCCACGACTTCCTCGACACCAGCGCCGCGCGCGATGTCGTGTTGCAGGTGTTTCCCGACTGCCTCGCCGAGTTCCACCGCCGCTACGACGGCGTGCTGGAGCCCGAATATATGGCGGTGTGCGACGATTATGCCGCGCGCATCCACGTCGCGATGGCCGCGCCGGAGGGCCCCTTCACGCTCACCCACGGCGATTTCCGCCTCGACAACATGCTGTTCGACGCGAACGGCGGACACGATCGCCTCGCGATCCTCGACTGGCAGTCGCCCGCGATCGGCAAGGGCGCGGTCGACGTCGCCTATTTCCTCGGCCTCGCCCTCTCGATCGAGGATCGCCGCCGCCACGAGCGCCACCTGCTCGACTATTATCTCGACCGGCTGCGCGCGCGCGGCGTGCGCGACTATGGCTATGACGATCTCTACCGCGACTATCGCCTGACCTTGCTGTCGGGCGTCTCCACCGCGGTCTTCGCCAGCGCCAGCACCAAACGGACCGAACGCGGCGACGCGATGTTCCTCGCCATGGCGCGCGGCGGCTGCGCGCAGGCGATCGACACCGACGCGCTCGCGCTGCTCACCTGAGGCTCGCCACGCTGCCTCCACCCACCCGTCACCCCGGACGTGTTCGAGACCTCTGCAAAAGGCTACACCGTGCTCCCGCGCATCTCAACATCGGCATCGCACCGCGCTGGATGCCGGGACGAGACCGGCATGACAGGGGGGCTTACCCCGCGTCCGGCCCCTTGTAGCTCTTCAGCTCGTCGCCGATGATCCGCACCACGTGCAGCACGTTGGTCGATCCCGGCGTGCGGAACGGGACGCCCGCCATCACGATCACGCTGTCGCCCGCCTTCACGATTCCCTGACGCAGCGCGATCCGCTTCGCCTTGGCGACCATTTCCTCGAACGATCCGACGTCCCGCGTGGACACGTTGTGCGTCCCCCACAACAGCCCCAGCCGCCGCGCGGTGTCCGGATTGGGCGTCAGCACCAGGATCGGCACCGCGGGCCGCTCGCGCGCGATGCGCCGCGCGGTCGAGCCGGAGGTGGTGAAGCAGATGATCGCGGAGGCTGATACCGTCGCGGCGATATTCTTCGCCGCCTCCGCCAGCGCGTCCGCGGTGGTCGGGTCGGGGCGCGTCACGGTGAAATGGATACGGTCGCCGTGCGCGGGGTCGCGCTCCACCGCGTCGCCGATCGCGTTCATCATCGCCACCGACTCGACCGGCCACGCCCCCGCCGCGCTCTCCGCCGACAGCATGATCGCATCCGCTCCGTCGTAGATGGCGGTGGCGACGTCGGACACCTCGGCACGCGTCGGCGAGGGCGACTGGATCATCGATTCCAGCATCTGCGTCGCGACAACCACCGGGCGCCCCATCTTGCGCGCGGTCTCGACGATGCGCTTCTGGAGCGGCGGCACCGACTGCGGCGGCAGTTCGACGCCCAGGTCGCCGCGCGCCACCATCACGCCGTCGCACAGCTCGACGATCTCCTCCAGCCGCTCGATCGCGGCGGGCTTCTCGATCTTCGCCATCAGCGCCGCGTGCCCCTGGATCAGCCGGCGCGCCTCCGCCAGATCCTCGGGACGCTGGACGAACGACAGCGCGATCCAGTCCACCTGCTGCTCGATCGCGAAGGCGAGGTCGGAGCGATCCTTGTCGGTCAGCGCCGCCATCGGCACGACGACGTCGGGGACGTTCAGCCCCTTGTTGTCGCTTAGCGCGCCGCCGACCTCGACATTGGTCACGATGCGCTCGGCGTCGTGATCCGTCACGCGCAGCACCAGCTTGCCGTCGTCCAGCAGCAGCCGCGCGCCCGGCTCGATCGCGGCGAAGATCTCGCGATGCGGCAGGCGTACGCGCGTCGCATCGCCCGGTGTCTGGTCGTGGTCCAGCACGAAGGTGCTGCCCGTCTCCAGCACCGTGCGCCCGCCCGCGAAACGGCCGACGCGCAGCTTCGGCCCCTGCAGGTCGGCGAGGATCGTCGTCGGCCGGCCGAAGCGCGTCTCCATGTCGCGGATCGCGCGGATCACCTCCACCTTCGACGCCTGATCGCCGTGGCTCATGTTGACGCGGAAGGCATCCGCCCCGGCCTGGAACAGCGTCGCGATCATCTCGGGCGTGCTGCTGGCGGGGCCGAGCGTCGCGAGCACGCGCACCTTGCGCGACCGCGGGAGGATCGTGTTCGCATCGAGCGTCGGGATGTGGGTCATGCGCGTTCCTGCTTTGCCGCCCGCGCTCTAGCGGTTAACGCGCCGGGATCAACCTCGATCAGGCTATTTGGAGACGTTTGCATGGACCCGCTCGACACCGTCCCGGACGCCGCGGCGGCGGCCGCCTTCCGCCGGCTGGTGCGCCATCTGCGCCACCGCAGCGATGCCCAGAACGTCGATCTGATGGGGCTCGCCGGCTTCTGCCGCAACTGCCTGTCGGACTGGACGGCAGAGGCCGCGGACATCGACAGGGACGCCGCGCGCGAGGCGATCTACGGCATGCCCTATGCCGAGTGGAAAGCGGCGCACCAGCAGGAGGCGACGCCGGAACAGCTCGCCCGCATGGCCGACAGCGTGAAGAGGAACGCCTGACGCCTCACCCCGCGGCGCGCGCGCGCGCCTGCGTGCCGCGGGTATAGACGCGGTCCTCGGGCAGGATCGTCTCGATTTCGATGTCGGGCTGGTCCGTCATCGCCGCGTACAGCGGCGCGAAGTCGGTGTTCAGCGTCTGGTCGAGCAGGTCGTCGAAGCTGTCGATGACGAAGTAATTCTGCTGGAAGTCGTCGATCCGGTATTTCGTGCGCATCACCCGCTGCAGGTCGAACGCGATCCGGTTGGGCGACGGGTCCTGCAGCGCGAACACGGATTCGGTGTAGGACGAGACGATGCCGGCGCCATACAGCTTCAGCGCGTCGCCGGAGCGCACCAGCCCGAACTCGACCGTGTACCAATAGAGCCGCGACAAGCGCCCGATCGCGCCCATCGCCGCCGCGCGCTGCCCGCCGCGGCCATAGGCCTGCATGTAATCGGCGAACACCGGGTTGGTCAGCAGCGGCACGTGGCCGAACACGTCGTGGAAGACGTCCGGCTCCTCCAGATAGTCGAGCTGATCGGGGCGGCGGATGAAATTGCCCGAGACGAAGCGGCGGTTGGCGAGATGGTCGAAGAAGACGTCGTCGGGCACCAGCCCGGGCACCGCCACCACCTGCCACCCGGTCGCCTTCATCAGCCGGTCGGACAGTTCCTCGAAATCGGGGATGCCCGGCTTCGACAGCCGCAGCACGTCGAGCCCCTCCAGGAACTCGGGCGTCACCCGACCGGGGAGCAGCCGCGCCTGCCGCTCGAACAGCGTGTCCCAGGTCGCATGTTCCTCGGCCGTGTAGCGGTCCCAGCCCTGCGGGATCGTCCAGTCGGCGGCGGCGCCCTCGGGCGGGTTGAGCAGATCGGTGGCCATGGCGCGAGGATAGCGCAGGATAGTATGAAATGAAACTTTCGCGCGCGCTTGCCTCCGCTCCGGCGACGCCGCACAGCGGGGGATCGCAAAAGGAGAGCCGCATGTCCGTGAAAGTGATCGCCTTCGTCAGCGTGAAGGAAGGCCGGGAAGAGGCGTTCGAGGCCGCCGCGCGCACCTGCGTTGCCGCATCGCGCGCGGAGCCCGGCGTGCTCCATTACGACCTGTGGCGCGAGGCCGAGGGTGAGCGTCGCTACGTCTTCAACGAGCTCTACGCCGATCAGGCCGCGGTGCAGGCGCACATGACGTCGGACCATTTCAAGGCGTTCGGCCTCGCGGCGCGCGATCTGGCCGCCGCGCGCCCGACGATCATCGCGACGCAGCCGGTCGACGTCGCCTAGGCGCGAGCATCAGGCCTTATTGCTCCGGCCACACCGTCACGCGTCGGACGAGCATCTGTTCGCGCGTGACACCGGGCTTGCCCGCCCAGCTGCCGCCCATCGCCAGGTTGAAGATCAGGTACATCGGCCGCGTATAGTCGGACGGGGTGCGCGCCGAATGCGTCAGCTTGCGATCGATGTAGAAGCTGAGCGTGTCCTTGCGCCACAACACGCCATAGGTATGCCAGCCGCGCTGGCACGGCACGCGCGTGTTGCGGCTGACGCCGCCGCCGGGGGCCGCGATGCTGTGAAACGTCTGGTAGATCCTGCCGTCGCCGACCGCCTCCAGAACGTCGATCTCGCCATGTTGCGGCCAGACGAACGACGCCTCCGCCGGGATCATCCACAGGGCCGGCCAGGCGCCCTTCGTGCAGACGGGCACGTTGGCGTCGAACTCGAAATAGCCGCGCAACTGGCTGAAGCTGAACTTGGTGGAGGCGTACCCGCTGCGCCACTTGCCGTCCGCGCCCTTGATCGCGGTGACCGCGAGATAATGCGCCGTGCGGCGGAAGGCGGTGTCGACCGGCTGGGTGGCATTGCCGAACATCGTCGTCGACCCGCTCTTCTCGATCGTGCGCCAGCGGTGCAGCGGCCAGGATGTGGCGGACGCATCCGGGCCCGCGTCCCATGTCACGAAATTCTCGCTGAACGTCGCGGCATGTTTCGGCACGATCGTCCTGGGTGCCGACGCAGCGATCGCCTGCGCCGCCAGTAGTGAAAGCATCGGAAGGTCCCCACCCCCGGCGGCATCGTCACCGCCGCGACCTCTATGTGATGCAACGATGACATCGACCATCCGCTGGCCGCCCGCCGCCGCACGGCTTCCCGCCGATTCCCCACGCTTCGGCGCATTCGTGATCGTAATCGCGCGATAGCAACGACTTGCCGCCCATTCCGCCGCGCGCCTACGTCGTCCGCCGTCGCCGCGCAGCGCAAGAAACGTCAAAAAGCAGGGCAAGGCGATGTAACGCCCGTCGCCCGGCCCTGCGCTACAGCCGGGGTATGAAAAGGGGCCGTCTCAGCGCCTCGACATCAAGGAGAGGGCCATGAGCGCCAGGATCACCGCCGTCCTGCTGGCAGGGGTATCGTTTGCATGTCCTGCGGTCGCGCATGCCCAGTCCGCGGACCCGCTCCCCGCCACGGCCCCCTCCCCCGACACCTCCGCCGCCCCCGTCACCGCGACCGCCGCGCCGCAGGAGACGGGCGTGGCCGGCGATGGCGACGGCGACATCGTCGTCACCGCGCAGCGCCGCGAGCAATCGGTGCTGTCGGTGCCGATCGCCGTCTCCGCGATCGCGGGGAACACGCTCGCGACGAAGGGTATCAACAACTCGGCGAACCTCGCCGCGGCGGTGCCCAACCTCCAGATCAGCAGCCCCTACGGCAACACCCAGCCCAACTTCTCGCTGCGCGGCATCTCCGTCGCCAACGAATACAATTCGAACCAGGCCTCGCCGGTGGGCGTCTATATCGACGACATCTACCTCGCCAGCCGTACCGCGCACGGCATGGGGCTGTTCGATCTGGAGCGGGTCGAGGTGCTGCGCGGACCGCAGGGGACGCTCTTCGGCCGCAACACCACCGGCGGCGCGATCAACTTCATCACCAAGGCGCCCGCGCTGAACGGCAACAGCGGCTATGCCGAGGGCGGCTACGGCAATTTCGACACCTATACCGCGCAGGCCGCGATCGAGACGACGATGGTCGAGAACCAGCTCGGCCTGCGCATCTCGGGCAATTACGCGCAGGGCGACGGGCAGATCGACAACGTCTTCCCCGGCGGCCGCGACGCCAATTCGCAGAACACGCTTCAGGGCCGCGCCGTGCTGCGCATCCGCCCGGGCGACGGCCCGCTCGACATCAGGCTGAAGGTCTATGGCGGGCGCGACCGCGGCACGCAGGCGGCGGTCCACGGGCTCCAGCCGTTCCGCACCGGGCTCGGCTTCTTCCAGACCAATGAGAACCGCATCGGCCTGAACCGGACCGAGGCGTACGGCGCCTCCGCGACCATCGCCTACGAGCTGTCGCCGACGCTCACCTTCACCTCGATCACCTCGCGCGACGGCGGCGCGCAGAACCTGCAACAGGCCGCCGACGGCTCGCCGCTCGACGTGCTCGACATCAACTGGCGCTCGAATTTCCAGCAGTTCAGCGAGGAGGCGCGCGTCAACTATGCGGGCGACCGGCTGAAGCTGGTCGCGGGCGGCTTCTACGGCTGGGACCAGGTCACCACCGACAACACCTTCAACATCGGGCAGGCGCTCGGGCCTGGCGTCAACGGCGGCTTCTTCCAGCATTACCGCCAGACACGCCGTTCGTATGCGGTCTTCGCGCAGGGCGACTACGACCTGACCGAGAAGCTCGTCCTCACGCTGGGCGCGCGCTACACCTGGGATCGCAGTCGTTACAGCGACGGCTATGCCTATCTCTTCGCCGGCGATGTCGGCGGCGCGCAGACGCCGCTCGCCACCACCGTGCCGTGCGCGGGCGTGCCCGGCACCTGCCCCTACGATCCGGCCGCGCGCTTCGCGCTCGACGGCCGCAACAACGCGCTGACCGGGCGCGTCTCGCTCGCCTATACGTTCGACGGCGGGACATTGGTCTATGCGAGCTACAATCGCGGCTATCGCTCGGGCGCGTTCAACGGCGGCGGCTACACCTCGTCGGCGGGGATCAACTATATCGCGCCGGAACGGGTCAACGCCTATGAGGTCGGCGTGAAGGGGCGCTATTTCGACAATGCGCTGACGCTGACCGCCGCCGGCTTCTACTACGATTACAGCAACCAGCAGGTGCAGGACACGCGCCCCGGCCCGGTGTCGTTCCTGGTCAACGCACCCAAGGCGGAGGTGTACGGCGCCGAGGGTGAGGCGCGGCTGCGCGTGTCGCCCGCCATCACGCTGACCGCGGCGGCCGGCTATCTGCATGCCCAGTACAAGGAGCTGACGCTCCAGAACACGGTGCTCAACGGCAACGATTTGCCCTTCGCCCCCCGCTTCACCGCGCAGGGCGGGGTCGACCTGACGCTGTTCAGGAACGGCACCGACGGGCTGACGGTATCGCCCAGCGTCGCCTATTTCTTGCGCCAGTATTTCTCGCCCTTCAACACCGTCAACGCCGTCGGCACCGCGCAGCAGAACAGCGAACTGCAGCAGGAGGGCTATGCGAAGGTCAACCTGACCGCCGCGCTGACGACCGGGCGGATCACGTTCAAGGCGTTCGCCAACAACCTCTTCAACGCGCGCACCTACGCTTACGGCCTCGACCTGCGCGGCGCGGGCTTCCCGTACAACTTCCTCGTCCCCTCGACGCCGCGCACCTATGGCGGTTCGATCCGGGTGGCGTTCTGACCATGACCGTCGATCTGAAGGACCCCGCGCTCTACGAGGCCGGGGTCCCGTGGGACACGTTCGCCGCGCTGCGCCGCGACGATCCGGTCCATTGGAACCCGGAGAGCGACGGCGCGGGCTTCTGGGCGGTGACGCGCCACGCCGACATCGTCGAGGTATCGCGCCAGCCGCAGCTGTTTTCCTCCGCGCACGAGAACGGCGGCCACCGCATCTTCAACGAGAACGAGGTCGGGCTGACCGGCGCGGGCGAGTCCGCGATCGGCATCCCCTTCATCTCGCGCGATCCGCCGATCCACACCCGCTACCGCAGGTTCGTCATGCCCGCGCTGTCCCCGGTGCGGCTCGACGGGATCGAGGCGCGCATCCGCGAGCGCGTCGCCGCGCTGATCGCCGACATCCCGCCGGGCGAGCCGATCGACCTCGTCCCGGCGCTATCGGCGCCCCTGCCGCTGATGACGCTGGCGGAGCTGCTCGGCGTCTCGATCGACCTGTGGCCGAAGCTGTACGACTGGACCAACGCCTTCGTCGGGGAGGACGATCCCGAATTCCGCCAGAGCCCGGAGGCGATGGCGGCGACGCTGGGCGAGTTCTTCGCCTTTGCGCAAGGGCTGTTCGAGGCGCGCCGCGCCGAGCCCAGCGGCGACATCGCCTCGCTCCTCGCCAATGCCGAGATCGACGGCGTGCCCGTGCCGTTCGGCGATTTCGTCGGCAACCTGATCCTGGTGCTGGTCGGCGGCAACGAGACGACGCGCAATTCGCTCAGCCACGGGGTCGCCGCCTTCGCCGCGCATCCCGACCAATGGAATGCGATCCGCGCCGACCGCGACCTGTTGAAGACCGCCGCTCCCGAGATCGTCCGCTATGCCAGCCCCGTCATGCACATGCGCCGCACCGCGACGCAGGACACGACCATCGGCGGGCGTCCCGTGGCGAAGGGCGACAAGGTCGTGCTGTGGTATATCGCCGCCAATCGCGACGAGGCGGTCTTCCCCGATGCCGACCGCTTCGACGTGCGGCGACGGGGGGCGCAGCATGTCGGCTTCGGCGCCGGCCAGCACGTCTGCGTCGGCTCGCGGCTGGCGGAGATGCAGCTGCGCATCGCCTTCGACATGCTGGCCGAGCGTGTTACATCCTTCGCGGTGCAAGCGCCGCCGCGACGCTTCCGGTCGAACTTCATCAACGGCCTGAAGAACCTCGACGTCATCCTGCGGCCTGCATGATGAGAGGAGGGCTGCCCGCGATGCCGACCAACGAGACGATCATCGCCAAGACGATCGGGCGCGCCCCCGATCGCAGCGTGAACATCGGCGCGTGGCAGTTCGCGCGCTGGCGCCAGTTCATCGGCAGCTACGAGCTGCCCGCGCTGGTCGATCCCGTTTTCGTCGTCCATGTCGGCGGAAAGCCCGATACCCGGCTGTGGCAGGCCGATCACTGGAGCAGCGAGCGCTCGGTGCCCGGCTGCGCCACGATCGTGCCGGCCGATGTCAGCACCGGCTGGCGGATCGACGGCGAGCTCGACGTGGTCACCGTTTCCGTGCCGCTGGCCGAGCTGCGCCGGGCGAGTGCGGTCGAGCAGTTCCAGGCGATGCGCTTCGCCTTCGCCGACCCGCTGGGCATCGCGCTCACGCGGCAGATTCTGGGCGAGCTTTACGCCGCCCCGACGAACGAACGCGAGGCCTATATCAGTACCCTGCTCGACGCGCTGCGCGCGCACACGTTACGCGGCAGCATGGGCCCGACCGAGGCGCCGATCCCCAGCGCGGACGCGTCGGCCTATCGCATCCATCAGATCATGAACGAGATTCTGGCGCGTCCGGAGGCGGAACACAGCCTGGAGGCGCTCGCGCGGCAGGCCGAACTGACGCCGTCGCACTTCTGCCGCGTGTTCAAGAAGGCGACCGGCACCACCCCGCACCAATATGTCATGAAGGCGCGGCTCGACCGTGCGCAGGAACTGCTCGGCGGGTCGGACTTGCCGATCGCCGCGATCGCCGACCAGCTGGGGTTCACCAGCCAGAGCCATTTCACCCGCGCCTTCCGCCAATATGCCGGCCAGACCCCGAGCGGCTGGCGCCAGACGATCCAGTAGAGGAACCTACCCGCCATGCAGACCACCGCCGCCGTCGCCCGCCAGCCGCAGGGCGACTTTTCGATCGAGACGGTGGAGGTGGAGGCGCCCCGCGCGGGTGAGGTGCAGGTGCGGATCGCGGGCGTCGGGCTGTGCCACACCGATCTCATCTTCCGCGACCAGTTCGCGCCCTACCCCCTCCCCGCGGTGCTGGGCCACGAGGGCGCGGGCACGATCGCGGCGGTCGGCGAGGGGGTCGAGGGGCTGGCGGTCGGCGACCGCGTCGTGCTCGGCTTCTCCAGCTGCGGCCATTGCGAGCGCTGTGCCGAGCATCTGCCCAGCTATTGCCGCGACTTCCCCCCGCTCAACTATGCCGGGATGCGGCTGGAGGACGGGTCGAAGGCATTTGCCGGCCAGGACAAGGATGGCGGCGATGAGGCGATCTCGTCGCACTTCTTCGGCCAGTCCAGCTTCGCCGCCGACACCATCGTGCGGGCGCGCAACGTCGTGAAGGTGACCGACGACGACGCCCCGCTCGACATCCTCGGCCCGCTCGGCTGCGGGTTCCAGACCGGCGCGGGCGGCGTGATGCGCTCGCTGGCGTGTCATGCCGGTTCGTCGATCGCAATCGTCGGGGGTGGCCCGGTCGGCCTGGCCGCCGTCATGGGCGCGGCGCTGCGCGAATGCGCGACGATCATCCTGGTCGAGCCGGTCGCGGCCCGCCGCGACCTCGCGATGGAACTGGGCGCGACCCATGTGATCGATCCCGCCGCGGGCGACGTGACCGACGCGATCCGCGCGATCCTGCCCGGCGGCACCGATTTCGCGTTCGACACCAGCGGCCGCGTCCCCGCGATCGAGGCCGCGCTGGCCGCGCTCGCCCCGCGCGGGATGCTGGGGCTGGTCGGCGTACCCCACCGCGCGGACGAGGCGCTGTCGATCAACATCGCGGGCATGATTACCTATGGCCAGCGCGTCATCGGCATCATGGAGGGCGACAGCGATCCGCAGACCTTCATCCCCGAGCTGATCGCCGCCCACCGCGCCGGCCGCTTCCCCTTCGACCGGCTGGTGACGACCTTCCCGCTGGCGGACATCAACGCAGCGATCGCGGCACAGGCGCGCGGCGATTGCGTGAAGGTCGTGCTGGTTCCTTGAACGGGAATGCCTTCTTCGTCATACCGGGCCTGTCCCGGCACCCCGATTCATTCGAACTGAAGCACTTCCCGGCGAAGGCGGGACCTTTGCAAAAGGCTACACCGTGCTCCTGCGTAGGCAGGAGCCCAGGGTTGCAGGTCCCATAAGGCGTTGATGTGCTGGCCCCTGGGCTCCTACCTGCGCAGGAGCACGGCGTGGATTCGATGCCGTTGCGCCCGTTTTCGCAAAAGCCCCGCCTTCGCCGGGGAGGCGTATAGCGTCGGTTCGTGAAACCCTGGACCCCGGGACAAGCCCGGGGTGACGACGGTGAGCGGGAACCCTCCCCCGCCCGCCGCGCTGTCGCGCCATGACCGACGACACTCACCGCCACCGCCCCGTCCCCAGCGGTCGCCTCGCGCGCATCGGCGGCTTCGGGCGGCTCGCCGGCGGGGTGGCGGGCGGGATGCTGGCGGAGGGCGCGCGCCGTCTCGCCGCGGGGGAGCGCCCGCGGGTCAGCGATCTCGTCCTCACCCCGGCCAACGCCACGCGCGTCGCCGACCGGCTCTCGCACCTGCGCGGCGCCGCGATGAAGCTGGGGCAGATGATCTCGATGGACGCGGGCGACCTGCTGCCCGCGGAGCTGTCGGCGATCCTCGCACGGCTGCGCGACCAGGCCTATCGCATGCCGCCGCGGCAGCTCGATGGCGTACTGCGCGCCGAATGGGGTGCGGACTGGCGCCGCCGCTTCCGGCATTTCGAGGCGTCGCCGATCGCCGCCGCGTCGATCGGTCAGGTCCACCGCGCCACGCTGCCCGACGGGCGGCAGCTGGCGATCAAGGTGCAATATCCCGGCGTCGCCGACAGCATCGGCTCCGACGTCGACAATGTCGCGACGCTGCTGCGCGTCTCGGGCCTGCTGCCGCCCGGGCTCGATCTCGCGCCGCTGCTGGGCGAGGCCAAGCGCCAGCTCGCGGAGGAGGCCGATTATGTGCGCGAGGGCGGGCAGATGCGCCGTTACCGCGAGCGGCTGGCGGGCGATCCCCGCTATGTCGTGCCCGCGCTGGAGGAAGCGCTGACCACCCGCCGCGTGCTGGCCATGGACTTCCTCCCCGGCCAGCCGATCGAGGCGCTCGCCGACGCACCGCAGGACGCGCGCGACACCGCGATGACATCGCTCGTCACGCTGGTGCTGCGCGAGCTGTTCGACTTCGGGATGATGCAGACCGATCCCAATTTCGCCAATTACCGCTGGCAGCCGGACACCGGCGCGCTGGTCCTGCTCGATTTCGGTGCCGCGCGCGACGTACCCGCCGACACCGCCGCCGCCTATCGCCGCCTGATCGAGGCGGGGCTCGACCGCGACCGCGACCGCATCCGCGAGGTCGCGGTGGAGACCGGCTTCGTCGGCGCCGCCGCCGCCACCGCGCACCGCGCCGCGATCGACCGCATCATCGCCGCGATCGACGACGCGCTCAACCGCCCCGGTCCGTTCGACTTCGGCGACCGCGCCTTCGTGCCGGTGGTGCGCGAGGAAGCGCAGCCGATGATCGCCGATCGCGCCACGTGGCACGTGCCCCATGTCGAGACCCTGTTCGTCCAGCGCAAGGTGAGCGGCACCGCGCTGCTCGCCGCGCGGCTGAAGGCGCGCGTCGACGTCCGCGGGCTTGCCGCCGCGGCGATCGGGCGCGACGCTCCGGCATGACCCGCAACCGCTACTATCAGGGGCCGCCGAGCGACCATTTCGACGGCGAGCGATTCTCCAATCCCGGGCTGCCGCCCGCCGGCAACCTGTCGCTGGGCGCGGTGCTGAAGTGGCGGCTGTCGGGGAGCGCCGCGCGCTGGCCCCGGTCGGTCCCGGTCGACACGGCGCGGCCCGACGCGCGCGTCGCGGGCATCCGCGTGACCATGGTCGGCCACGCCTCGCTGCTGGTACAGGCCGCCGGCGTCAACATCCTGACCGATCCGGTCTGGTCGCCGCGTGTCAGCCCGTTCCGCCATATCGGCCCGAAGCGCGTGACCGCCCCCGGCATCGCCTTCGACGACCTGCCGCCGATCGACGCGGTGGTGCTCAGCCACGGCCATTACGACCATCTCGACATCGACACGCTGCGCCGGCTGCACGCGCGCGACGCGCCGCTGATGGCGATGCCGCTCGGCAACGACACGATCGTCCGCCAGGGGGTCGCCGGCGCGCGCTGCGTCGCGGGCGACTGGTGGGCGCGCATCGCGCTCGCCGAGGGCGTGACGTCGACGCTGACCCCCGCCTGTCACTGGTCCAACCGCTGGCCCGGCGACGCGCGGATGATGCTGTGGGCCGGGCATTGGCTCGACAGCCCCGCGGGCTCGGTCTGGTTCGTCGGCGACACCGGCTATGGCGACGGCCGCATCTTCGCGCAGGTTCGCGACCGGCTGGGCGCGCCCGATGTCGCGCTGATCCCGATCGGCGCCTACGAACCGCGCGCGCTGATGACCGCGCAGCACGTCGATCCGGCGGAGGCGGTGCGCATCTTCCGCGATGTCGGCGCGGCGCGCGCGCTCGGCATCCACTGGGGCACGTTCCAGCTGACCGACGAACCGCGCGAGGCGCCGCGCGACGACCTGGCGCATGCGCTCGCGGCGGACGGCATCCCCGCGCAACGCTTCGTCGCGGCGGAGGTCGGCCACGCCTACGACCTCGCGCCGCCGCCGGGGACCCCGCCCGGGACATTGTGACGCGCTGCTTCGTTGGGGCCGGATGACGAACGACGACGAACGCTGGATGCGCGAGGCGATCGCGATCGCCCGGTCCGGGGGCTCCGACCCCGCCTCCTCTCCGCTGGGGAGCGTGATCGTCCTCGACGGCCGCGTGATCGCGGGCGAGCGCAACCAGACCGAGGAACTGCCCGACGCCACCGCCCATGCGGAGATGATGGCGATTCGACGCGCGTGCGAGGGGATCGGCGAGCAGGAACTGCGCGGTGCGACGCTCTATTCCACGCTCCAGCCGTGCGGCATGTGCACCATGGCGTCGATCTGGTCGAAGGTCGGCCGCGTCGTCTACGGCGCCGGACGCGACGACGTGCACGAGATGTATTTCGAGGCACGCCACGTCGATACGCTCGCCTTCATCGCCGACGCCTACCGCGACGATATCGTGATCGAGGGCGGCTGCCTGCGCGACGAATGCGCGTCGCTCTATTATCCCCCCGATGCCGACCTGCCGCAGGAGGAACAGGCGAACCTCTGACGCCACGCCCCGCCTTGGTTTGCGGGAACCAACGCCCCCGACATCCGTTACGGGGTGACGGCAGGGGCTTTGCGCTGACGCCTCACTCCAGCGCACGGACCTGCATGCCCGACGAGACGAGCGAAACCTCCCGCGGCGGTCCGCCGCCGCATCTCGCCGGCATCGTCAATCACGACATGGGCGACGACCAGAACACGATCTTCTTCGCCGCGGTGAAGACGACGCGCATGCCGATGATCGTCACCGATCCCAATCGCCCCGACAATCCGATCGTCTTCGCCAACCCCGCCTTCATCACGATGACCGGCTATGGCTGGGACGAGCTCGTCGGGAACAACTGCCGCCTGTTGCAGGGCCCCGATACCGACCGCGAAACCGTCGCGGAGGTACGCCGCGCGATCGAGCAGCGCCGCGAAACCTCGGTCGAGATCCTCAATTACAAGAAGAACGGCGCCGCCTTCTGGAACGCGCTGTTCATCTCGCCGGTCTACGACGCCGACGACCGGCTGATCTATTTCTTCGCCTCGCAGCTCGACGTGACGCGGCGCCGCGATGCGGAGGAGGCACTGCGCCAGGCGCAGAAGATGGAGGCCGTCGGCCAGCTGACCGGCGGGGTGGCGCACGATTTCAACAATCTGCTCACCGTCATCCAGGGGTTCGGGGACATCGTCCTCAACAATCTGGAACGGGACGACGACGCCTTCGACCGCCGCCGCGCGGCGCGCTCGATGCGCGCGATCCTCCAGGCCGCGGAGCGCGGCGCCACGCTGACGCAGCAGCTGCTCGCCTTCTCGCGCAAGCAGAAGCTGTCGGGCCGCGTCGTCAATCTGGTCGACCTGGTCGATCATCTGCGCCCGCTGATCGAGCGGACCGCGGGCGGCGCGGTGACGATCGACATCCGCAAGGGGCCGGCCACCTGCAATGCGCGGATCGACCCGACGCAGGCGGAACTGGCGATCATCAACATCCTGCTCAACGCACGCGACGCGATGCCCGACGGCGGGACGGTGACGATCGATATCGACAACCACCATGTCGCGCCGGGTGCCCCCGGTTCGGGCGAGATGGAGCCCGGCGACTATGTCGCGATGACCATCACCGACGCCGGGACCGGCATGTCGCCCGAAATCCTGGCGCGCGTGACGGAGCCGTTCTTCACCACGAAGGATCAGGGCAAGGGCACCGGGCTCGGGCTGTCGATGGTCTATGGCTTCATGAAGCAGTCGGGCGGCGCGCTGCGGCTGGAATCGGAGGTCGGGCGCGGCACGACCGTGACCATGCTGTTCCCGTGCGAGAATGCGCGCGTCGACGCCGAGGCGACCACCGCCGCGCGCGCGCTCCCCGACAAGCGCGGGACCGAGACGGTGCTGGTGGTCGAGGATCAGGCCGACGTCGGCGATTATGCCGAGGCGGTGCTGACCGAATTCGGCTATGACGTGGTGCGCGCCGACAACGCCGATGCCGCGCTGGCGGTGCTCGACGGCGACGCCTCGATCGACCTGCTGTTCAGCGACCTCATCATGCCCGGCGGCATGAACGGCGTCATGCTGGCGCGCGAGGTGAAGCGGCGGCGGCCGCGCATCCGCGTGCTGCTGACCACCGGCTATGCCGAAAGCTCGATCGAGCGCGTCGACGCGCGCGGCGCGGAGTTCGAGCTGATCCAGAAACCGTACCGCCGCACCGACCTCGCCACCAAGGTGCGACAGGTGATCGACGGGCCGACCGGCGTCGGCTGATCTTGCAAGGAGAGCGAGCAATGGAAGATTATTACCGCGAACAGGCCGCCTCGTGCGCGCGCGACGCCGAAGCCGCGACGCTCGTCCATGTGCGCGATCGCTGCCGTCGATCGGAATCGGCGTGGCTGGCGATGGCCGACCGCGCGGCGCGCACCGCCCGCTTCCGGGAGGCGAATGCGGGCTGATCCCGGACCGGACGGCCGCGGTCGCCTTGGTTGCCGCGACCGCGGCACCGCCGATCGGTACGGTCGCGGTACGTTGTCGGAGCTGCCGCAGTGGGTTACCTGACGGACAATGGATCGTCCGCCCCTTCCTCCCGTACCGCTGCATCCATTCGATCCTCCCGCCAGCGCGCGGGCGGCGATCAAGGAATTTGCGCGCCGGCTGGATGCCAGCGACCCGATCCTGGCGGCGTTCGACCTCAGCCTGACGCCGATGGTCGTCAGCGACCCGACGCTGCCCGACAATCCCCTCGTCTACGTCAATGCCGCGTTCGAGCGGCTGACCGGCTTCGCCGCGTCGGAGGTGCTCGGGCGCAACTGCCGCTTCATGCAGGGGCCGCTGACCGACCCGGCCGATGTCGAGCGCCTGCGCGACGCGATCCGCCGCCGCGAGCGGATCGAGATCGACCTGCTCAACCACCGCCGCGACGGCACGCCCTTCTGGAACCGGCTGATGGTCGCGCCGGTGTTCGACGCTGCGGGCGGCTTGCGCTGGTTCGTCGCGGCGCAGCTGGACGTCACGATCGAGCGCCACCGTGTCGCGCAATTGCAGCAGGATCGCGCGACGCTGGAGGCGGAACTCGCCGACCGCGAGGCGAAGCTGGCCGAGCGCGAGCTGCGGCTGACGATGGCGCTGGAGGCCGGCGGGCTCGGCACGTGGTCGTTCGATCCCGACACCGGGCATCTCAGCGCCTCGGACGGGTGCAAGAAGACGTTCGGCCGTCCGCTCGCCGAGCCCTTCACCTATGAAGAACTGGTGTCGTGCATCCATCCCGACGATCTGCCCCGTCAGCAGCGCGCCGTGCACGACACGATCGCGCACGGCACCCCCTATGACATCGAATATCGCATCCTGACCCCTGCGGGCGAGCAGCGGTGGGTGCATGTGCAGGGGGCGATGCAATTCCGGGCCGACGGCACGCCATTGATGATGTCCGGCTTTTCCACCAACGTGTCGTCGCGCAAGTTCGCGGAGGAACACCGCGCGGTGCTGGCGCGCGAGCTGACGCACCGGGTGAAGAACACGCTCGCCACCGTGGGGGCCGTGGTCGGCCAGACGCTGCGCGACGCCGCCTCGCTGGACGATGCGAAGCGGACGGTGGCGGGGCGCATCGCCAGCCTGGGGACCGCGCACGAACTGCTGGTGCAGGACGAACTGGAAGGCGCCGCGATCGGCGACATCGTCGAGCGGGTGCTGGCGCCGTTCATCGATCGCAACGGGCAGCGGTTCGTGGTCGACGGTCCGCCGATCCGGCTCACCCCCGAATTGACGCTGGCCTTGTCGATGGCGCTCTACGAACTGGCGACCAACGCGATCAAATACGGCGCCCTGTCGACGCCGGAGGGGGTGGTGACGATCCGCTGGGCGCTGACCGGCAGCGAAAGCGCGCGCCGCTTCCTGTTCTCCTGGGTGGAGGCGGGCGGCCCCGCGGTCGTGCCGCCGACCCGCACCGGCTTCGGCACGCGGATGATCGAGCGCGTCCTGTCCCACCACGTCGACGGCCGCGCCGCCATCGCCTACCCGCCGGAGGGCGTGCGGTTCGAGATCGAGGCGCCGGTGTGACGTTCCGGCGCGCGTCACCCCGGACTTGATCGAGATCTCTGCGAAAGCCGTGGATCGCTTGACAATTTCGCCGTTCCCCGGCGAAGGCCGGGGCCCAGTTGGCGTGGCTTTTCCATCTGTTACCACCGTACCCCAGCTGGGCCCCGGCCTTCGCCGGGGAACAAGGAACTAGCTAACTTTCGCAAAGGTCTCGACTTGATCCGGGGCGCCGCTCCTTTTCAGGGACGGGCGGGATAGAGCGGGACCCCGGGTCATGCCCGGGGTGACGAAAGGATCAATCCGCCGCCACCGGCAGCCACACCGCGCTTGCCGCATCCCCGCCCCAGCGGATCGTCTGCGTCGCCTTCACGTAATCCCCGGGCTTCGCCGCCATGATCGAGGGCACCCACGACTGCGGATTGCGATCGTAGAGCGGGAACAGCGACGATTGCACCTGCACCATGATGCGGTGCCCCGGCTTGAACACATGGTCCGCATTGGGCAGCGACCAGCCGAAGGCATAGGTCCTGCCCGGCTCCAGCGGCGCCGGGGTGGCGAAACCGTTGACGTAACGCCCGCGGAAAATCTCGATCCCCACCCCCAGCTGATACCCCGCCATCGTCGGATCGGCGGCATATTCCTCGGGATAGACGTCGATCAGCTTGACGACGAAGTCGCCGTCGCGCCCGGTCGTCGCGGCGTGCAGGTCGACCCGCGGCGCGCCCTTGATATGCACGGCCCTGTTCAGCACCGGGGTGGTGTAGCTCAGCACGTCGGGGCGCCCGTCGACGAAGCGCTGGTCGCGCACCAGCCACGTGCGCCATTCGTCGCCCGACAGCTTGATCGGTCGCGGCAGCATCGGCACCGGCTTGGCGGGGTCGGAGACGTAGCTGTCGCTCCCCGCCGCGGGCTTCGTCCACGACAGCGTCGCGCCGCCCGCCAGGTACAGCGGCGTCGGCGTGCCTGCCGGCCACGTCGCCGACGTCTCCCACCGATCCGCGCCGGTGGCATAGGTGAAGACGCCGGCGGGCGCGCACGGCGGCGGCGCCACCGTCTTCAGCCGGCAATCGAGGAACGGCTTCATCAGCCGGTCGCGGAACTGCCGGCCCGTATCGCCCTCGAACTTCAGCGCGCCGAGTTGCCGGCCGTCGCTCATGTTCTGTCCGTGGAACCACGGCCCGATCACCAGGCTGACCGGCGCGTTCGGCCGCCCCGATCCCATCAGCGCGCGATACACCGCGGGCGCGCCATAGCTGTCCTCCTGGTCCCACTGCCCGACGACCAGCATCGTCGGCACCGTCAGCGTCCGCGCCGCCAGCAGCTTGTCGACCGCCTGCCCCTGCCACCACGCATCGTAGGCCGGACGCTCCAGCACCTTGCGCACCACCGGCAGCGCGGTCAGCCCGTAGGCATGGGCATAGTCGTAGGCGGACCCGGCGGCGAGATAGGCGGCATAATCGTCGCCCGTCCCCTTGGGCACCTCGCCCGCGCCCTTCCCCACCGTCTGCTCCAGGTCGTAGTCGAAGCCGAAGGTGCGGAACGCGCCGTTGTGGAACCAGTCGTCCCCGATCCAGCCGTCGACCATCGGGCTGGACGGCACCGCCGCCTTCAGCGCCGGGTGCGGATCGATCATCGCCATCAGCGTGGTGAAGCCGTCATAGGACACGCCGGTCACGCCGACGCGCCCGTTGCTCTCCTTCACGTTCTTCACCAGCCAGTCGATCGTGTCGTAGGCGTCGGTGGCGTGGTCGACCTTCGTCGGGTTGAGCGGCCCGCGCAGCGGCCGGTTCATGACATAGTCGCCTTCCGAATGATGCTGCCCGCGCACGTCCTGATAGACGCGGATGTAGCCGTCCTCGACGAAGGGGACGTCGCCGACGCGGACGATCTCGCTCAGCTTCTGGCTGCGCTTGCGACTGGTGCTCGCATCGGCATCGTACGGCGTGCGCGTCAGCAGGATCGGCGCGTCGGTCGTGCCCTTCCGGAAGACGATGACGGTGTACAGCTTCGTCCCGTCGCGCATCGGGATCATCACCGTGCGCCGCACGAAATCCGCCTGCGGGCGGACCCAGTCATATTGCTTCACCCGCTCGTCGAGCATCGTCGGCGTCTGCTGCGCCGCCAGCGGCGGGGCGCGGGTGGCGGCGAGAGCGAGCGGCAGGAGCGCGAGGCGGGCAAGCATGGTCATGGCGCGCAGCGTGGGCCGCACCCCGCGCACCGTCAAGACGCCAGGCCTAGACCCGCGACAGCGCGTCCACCGCCTGCGCCAGCCGCGCGTCCAGCACGCCGAGCAGCGCGGTCCAGTCCGACAGCCCCGCGATCGCGTCCGGCCCGTCCGACACGCCGCGCAGCCCGATCACCGGCACCGCGAACCGGGACGCCGCGCGCACCACCGCAAAGGTTTCCATATCGACCAGATCGGCGTGGATCGCGTCGTAGCGCGTGCCCGAGACGATGTCGGCGCCCGTCGACAGCGTCGCGACCGGCACGTTCGGTAGTGGCGTGGGCAGCGAAATGCGCGCCGGATGATCGCAAAACGGCGTCACCCCGCGTTCGAAACCCAGCGCGGAGGCGTCCATGTCGCGCCACGAGACGCTTTCCACCTGATAGACCTGCCCCAGCGTGCACCGCCGCGAGCCCGCCGACCCCAGCGATACGATCCGCTCCGGCAGCCCGCCCGCCGCGGCGCAGGCCGCCAGGCACGCGGTCGTCCCGATCGCCGCCTCGATCGGGCCCACGCCCGTGACCAGCGGGCGGCACCGGGCGCGCAGCTGCGGGCCGTATTCGTGCTCGGTCGCCATCACGAACAGCGTCCGCCGCCCGCCGATCGTCGCGGTCTCCATCACGCCACGCGTGCCGCGGGCCGCGCGAGCGCCGCCAGCGTGCCGAGCAACTGGTCGAAATGCGCCGTGATCCGGCGGTTGTTGGCCAGATGCTCGGGCGTCCGCAGCATCCGCCCCGGCACGATCACCCCGCGCGCGCCGCGGAGCACCACTCCCGCCTCCTCCAGCGCGGCGACGCGGCGGCGCACCGTCTCGAACGGGATGTCCAGTTCCTGCGCCAGCGCCCGCACCGATACCGGCTTGCGCAAATCGTCGGGCGGCGGCGAGTCGTCCGTTCCGTAGCGCGCCGCCAGCCCCGGGTCGGCCGTGATCGCACGGACGTTCGCCGCCACGATCGCCGCGACGATCCCGCCGGGCAGGAAGCCGTCGTAGTTCGTCGTGAACGTCTCCAGCACGCGCAGCGCGAACGTCTGGATCGCCCGTTCGACCACGCCCGCCGGCACGATGTCGAACACCCACGGCGACCATGACCGTGCGGGTGCATATCCCGCCTGCGCCAGGGCCTCGATCATGCGGGACAGATCGGCGACGTCCGCCTCCGCGAAGGCCAGCAGCCGCGGATCTCGACGAAAGGCATCGGTCACCACGAAGCCCCGTGCATGCCGCTCGACCAGCCCCGCGGCGACCAGATCGGCGGCGTGGCGGCGCACGGTGGTGAGCGGGATGCCCATCGAATGCGCGATCGCGCTGCCGCTGACCGGCCGGGCCAGCCTCTCTCGGGCTTCGGCCCCGACTCCGGCCCCGCCGATCGGCAGCCATTCGCCGTCGTCGCGGCGATACGGCAGATGCTGCATCCCCGCGCTGATGATGACGGCATGAATGAACGCGGTCAGCGGGCCGACGCCGAGCAACGCGCCCCAGCGCCGGCCGCGCGCGGACAGCAGCTCGCTGACCTGTCGCGCCACCAGCCGGGTCGGCACCCGCTCGTCATCGCCCGGCCGTTCGATCGCTGCTGCCCCCCGGCTATTCCGGACGGGGCGAAACCACACGCCGCCCGCCTTCGTCAAGGCCGGCGGGCGTGGCCGGCGATGGCGCAGGCGATCAAGACCCCCTAGAATTCGGCGACCTTGCCCCATGCCGACGACTGGAAACGATCCGGATGATAGGGCTTGGGATCGACGATCGGCGCGGCGCCGCTGACGAGATCGGCGATCAGATGGCCCGCACCGGGGCCGATGCCGAACCCGTGCCCGCTGAACCCCGCCGCCAGGATCACGCCCGGTATGGCGTCGAGCGCGCCGATCCCCGGAACGCCGTCCGGCGTGCTGTCGACGAAGCCCGCCCAGCTGGCGACGATCGGGCGCGACCCCAGTTCGGGAACGAGGTCGACGGCGCGCCTGTGCGTTTTCCTGACCGAGGCGGCATCGGGCGTCGGGTCCAGTATCCGCATCCGCTCCATCGGCGTCTCGCGGTCCAGCCGCCACTTCGACAGCGTCTCGTGGCCGGAGGTCACGCCCTGCAGCCCGCCGATCTTCAGCTTGCGCCAGCGCTTCAGGAACATCGGCATGAACTGCGCGGAGAAGCGCAGGAACTGCGGCGTCGGGTCGACGCAGGCCGCGCCGCTGATCGCGAGCGCATAATGGCCGTTCGACCGCCGCGTCATCGCGACGTTGGCATGGCCGTCGGACGTGTAGAGCGCGGCCGGGATCGCGCTGTTGTCGCCCGCACCGACCTGCAAAGCGGTCTGCCGGATCGACGCCTGCGGGAAGCGGACGCCATATTGATGGCAGAAGGACGAGGCCCAGGCGCCGTTCGCCAGCACGACGTTGGTGGTGCGGATCGTCCCGCTTTCTGTGACCACGCCCGCGACGCGCCCGCCCTGCAATTCCAGCCCGCGCACCGCGCAATTCTGCATCACGGTGCCGCCCAGCTTCATGATCGCGCGCGCCACCGCGGGCGCGGCGATCGACGGATCGGCGGAGCCGTCGGTCGGCGAATAGACGCCGCCCTTCCACTGCCGCCCGGTCGCGCGGCCCTTCTCCAGCGTGTCGGCTGCGGACAGCATGTACGTCTCGACGCCCTCGCTCTTCGCGAAACTGCCCCAGCTGGCCCAGGTGTCGATCTCTTCCTGGTTGTTGCTGAGATAGACGAGGCCGCAGCGGTGGAACCCGGTCTGCTCGCCCGTCTCGCGCCCGAATGCCTCCCACAGGTCGATCGCCGCGCGCGCCATCGGCAGTTCGCGCGCGTCGCGGTTCTGCTGGCGGCACCAGCCCCAGTTGCGGCTCGACTGCTCGCCGCCGACGATCCCCTTCTCGACCAGCGCGACCGTCATCCCGCGCCGGGCGAGGTAATAGGCGGTGAAGCAGCCGACGATCCCGCCGCCGACGACGACGACGTCCGCGGACGCCGGCAGCACCGGCGACGAAGTGAGGCGGTCGAGAGGCGGCATGAGCGGAAACTCCGAACGAGCAGAAGATCAGTAACCGAGGATGGCCTTGGTCTCGAGATATTCCTCGAACCCGTGGACGCCGTATTCGCGTCCGTTGCCCGAGGTCTTGTAACCGCCGAAGGGCGCGTGCGCGGTCCAGGCGGGATAGTTGATGAGGACCTGTCCGGTGCGGATGCGGCGGGCGACGCGCCGCGCGCGCTCCCGGTCGCCAGACTGGACGTGCCCGCCCAGGCCGTAGGGGGTGTCGTTGGCGATCCGGATCGCCTCCTCCTCGTCCGCATACGGCATGATGCACAGCACGGGGCCGAAGATCTCCTCGCGCGCGATCCGCATGTCCGGGGTCACGCCGGAGAAGATCGTCGGACGCACGAAGAAGCCGTGCTCCAGCCCCGCGGGCGGCGACGCGCCGCCGCAGATCATCCGGGCCCCGTCCGCTTCGCCCGCGGCGATCATCGCCAGCACGCGGCCATGCTGCGCGGCGTTGGCGATCGGCCCCATCGTCGTCGCCTCGTCGCGCGGATCGCCGAGCACGAAGGCCTCGGCCGCCGCCTTGGCCAGCGCCTCGACCTCCGCCAGCCGATGCACCGGGACCAGCATCCGCGTCGGTGCGCTGCACGACTGGCCGGTGTTGCGCATCCCCGACTGGACGCCCTTCGCGACGGCCGTCGCGAAATCGGCATCGTCCAGGAAGACGTTGGGCGACTTGCCGCCCAGTTCCTGCACCACCCGCTTGACCGTGACCGCCCCCGCCTGCGCCACCAGCACGCCCGCGCGGGTCGACCCGGTGATCGAGATCATGTCGACCTGCGGGTGCGCCGACAGGCCCGCACCCACCACCTCGCCGGTACCGTTGACCAGATTGAACACGCCCGCCGGGGTCCCCGCATCGTGCATCAGCTGCGCGAAGAGCAGCGCGCTGAGCGGCGACAGCTCGCTGGGCTTGAGCACGACGGTGCACCCCGCCGCGATCGCCGGCGCCACCTTCGCGGTGATCTGATACAGCGGCCAGTTCCACGGCGTGATGAGCGCGCAGACGCCGATCGGCTCCTTCACCACCGCATAGCCGGCCTCCTCGCGGGTGAAGGCATAGCGCTCCAGCACCTCGATCGCGGCGCGCACGTGCGCGATCGCGAAGGGCACCTGCGACGCGCGCGCGAACGCGATCGGCGCCCCCATCTCGATCGACAGCGCCTGCGCGAAGGTCTCGGCGCGCGCCTCCAGCAGGTCCAGCATCCGCGTCAGCAGCGCGAGCCGTTCCGCCACCGGCGTCTGCGAGAAGGCGTCGAACGCGCGCCGCGCCGCCGTGACCGCCAGATCGACGTCCCCGGCGGTGCCGGCCGCCACCGCGCCGATCGTCGCGCCGGTCGCGGGGTCCACCACGGGCAGCCGCTGCGCGTCCGCGCGCTCGTCCCACCGCCCGTCGATATAGACGCATGACATGCCGTCGACGTGCATCGCCACCCCCGCTGGATCGGCCGCCATCGGCCTCGCTCTTGCGTACTCCGGTCTAGCCCAGCCGATCGAAAGACCCTTTCGAAGACTCCCCGCCCGCGGGTCGATGATGCCGTTTCCCGCCACGGCCAGCGCGGATCATGCCGCCCGCAGGTGCCGCCGCTCCGCAAACGGCCGGCAGCGGCCCGAGGAAGCGGAATCTTATCCCGTGACCTATGGAAGACACGGCATCGCGACGCACGATCCCGTGAAAAGTCGATACATGGTGCCAGTTCGATGCGATCAAGATGATCGTCGTTGGTGAACCGAAGGGGGGACCTTATGGGTGGGAGTGCATCGATCGCCGCGGGATCGATCCCGATCGGGATCGCACCGCCGCGCGAAACGCCGGTCGCACGCGTCCGGTTGCAGAACATCGATGCGCTGCGCGGGTTCGTGATGGTGCTCATGCTGCTGGACCACCTGCGCGAGACGTGGTTCGTCTATTACACCGTCCTCGATCCGGTCGACGCGCGCACGATCATCCCCGCGCTCGGCTTCGCCCGCTTCGCCGCCAGCTTCTGCGCGCCCATCTTCGTCGCGCTGACCGGGCTGGGCGCCTATATGTTCAGCATCAGCCATTCGTCCGAGGAAACCACCGCCTTCCTCGTGAAGCGCGGGTTGATCCTGATGGCGATGGAGCTGTTCCTGCTCTCCCCGCTCTATTGGGGAATCGTGCCGCAGCCGACCTTCTGGTTGCAGGTGATCTGGTGCATCGGCCTGTGCATGATCGCGCTGGCGGCGCTGCGCCACCTGCCGCGCCCCGTGCTGATCGGCATCGGCCTCGCGCTGGTGTGCCTGCACAACCTGCTCGACCCGATCCGGCTGACCGCGCAGGATCCGCTCTTCCCGCTGTGGGCGATGATCCACCAGCGCGACACGTTCGCGCTGCCGTTCGGCTTCGTCGCGAAGACGACCTATCCGATCATGCCGTGGCTGGGGGTGATGATGCTCGGCTTCGGCATCGGCCCGTGGTTCCGCCCGGATCGGGATCCGGCGGTGCGCCAGCGCCGGCTGGTGACGCTGGGCGTGTCGATCCTCGTCGGGTTCGTCGCGCTGCGCCTGCTCAACGTCTACGGCGACAAGCCGTGGTTCGTGGTGGAGGGCGACCCCGTCCGCACCGTCCTGAGCTTCATTTCGCTGACCAAATATCCGGCGTCGCTGCTGTTCCTGATGCCGACGCTGGGCGGCGGCCTCCTGCTGCTGGCGCTGTTCGAGCGGATCAACGCGTCGAAGCTGATCGGCGCGCTGGCGGTGTTCGGCGGCGCGCCGATGTTCTTCTACATCTTCCACCTCGCCGTCCTGCGCATCTTCTATCACAGCGCGCTGGCGATCTGGGGCCCCAACCACGGTTCGTTCATCGGCGTCGACAATTACAACTGGATCCTGGTCTGGTACGTCGCGCTGATCGTGCCGCTCTACTTCCCGACCGCGTGGTTCTCGCGGCTGAAGCGCCGCCGCCGCGACATCGCCTGGCTGAAGTATTTCTGATGGCCATGCTCGCCCCCTCCGTGGCGATCACCGCGTTCCGCGACGACCACCTGCCGCAGGGCCTTGCGCTGACCCGGGCGCTGCGCTGGCCCTACCGGCTGGAGGACTGGGCGTTCGCGCACCGGCTGGGGCGCGGCTATGCGGTCGAGCTGGACGATTGCCTCGCCGGCACCGCCTTCTGGTGGCCGTATGGCGAGGATTACGCCTCCCTGGGGATGATCGTCGTCGCCCAGGAAGCGCAGCGGCGCGGCATCGGCGCGGCGATGATGGACGCGATGCTGGCCGACACGGGGACACGCTCGCTGTTCCTCGCCTCGACCGTCGCCGGGCGCGCGCTGTACGAACGGCTGGGCTTTGTCGAGGTCGACACCATCCACCAGCATCAGGCGGTGCTGACCGCCGCGCCCGCCCCCGTCGCCGTCGATGCGACCGTGCGCGCGGCGACCGCCGACGACCTGTCCGCGATCCACGCGCTCGACCGCGATGCGGCGGGAATGGAGCGCGGCGCGCTGCTCGGCGCGTTGCTGCCGACCGCGGATGTGGTGGTGGCGGAGCGCGGCGGCCGCGTGATCGGCTACGGCGCCGTCCGCACCTGGGGCCGCGGAGTGGTGGTCGGCCCGGTCGCGGCATCCGATGCCGACGTCGCCCGTGCGCTGATCGCGGCGCTCGCCCGGGCGCATATCGGCATCTTCGTCCGGATCGACACCGCCGTCTCGACCGGGCTGTCGCCGTGGCTGGAGTCGCTAGGCCTGCCGCATGTCGACGATGCGGTGGCGATGGTTCGCGGCACGCCGCCGCCCCCCGGTCGCGACGCCCGCCTCTACGCGCTGTCGAACCAGTCGCTCGGCTGAAGAGCGAAGGACCCCGTCGATGCTCGACACCCCGACCCGACCCGACACCGCCGCCCCCGCCGCCGCCGTTGCGCTGGCGGACCTGGAAACCCCCGCGCTGCTGCTCGACCTCGGCCGGTTCGACCGCAACGTGGCGCGGCTGCGCGCGCACCTCGCCCCGCTGGACGTGACGCTGCGCCCGCACGTGAAGACCGCCAAGTCGATCGACCTCGCCCGCCGCCTATTCCCGCAGGGCGGCGGCGCGATCACCGTCTCGACGCTGGCGGAGGCCGAATATTTCGCCGATGGCGGCATCACCGACATCACCTACGCCGTCGGGCTGTCGCCCGATAGGATCGCCCGCGCCCGTGCGCTGGTCGCGCGCGGCGTCGCGCTCGACGTGCTGATCGACTCGGTCGAACAGGCGCGGGCACTGGCCGATGCCGCCGCGGACGGCGCGGCGATGCCGGGCGTTCTGATCGAGATCGACTGCGACGGGCACCGCGGCGGGCTGCTCCCCGACGACCGCACGATCGTCGCCATCGCCGACGTACTGGCCGCGGGCGGCGTCGCCCTTCGCGGCGTGCTGACCCATGCCGGCGAATCCTACAACGCGCGCGGCGGCGTCGGCCTGCCCGAGATGGCGGAGGCCGAGCGCGCCGCCGCGGTCGCTGCCGCCGGGCTGCTGCGCGCCGGCGGCCATGCCTGCCCCGTGGTCAGCGTCGGCTCCACCCCGACCGCGCATTTCGCGCGCGATCTGACCGGCGTGACCGAGGTGCGCGCGGGGGTGTTCATGTTCTTCGACCTGGTCATGCACGGCATCGGCGTGTGCGCGGTGGACGATATCGCGGTGTCGGTGCTCGCGACCGTCATCGGGCACCGCGTGGACAAGGGCTGGATCCTGACCGACGCCGGCTGGATGGCGATGTCGCGCGACCGCGGCACCGCGAAGCATCCGGTCGATCAGGGTTATGGCCTCGTCTGCGCGCTCGACGGCACGCCCTATCCCGACCTGATCGTCGGCGACGCCAGCCAGGAACACGGCATCCTGACCGTGCGCCCCGGCAGCGGGGCGGCGCTGCCCGACCTGCCCGTCGGCACGCGCGTCCGCGTTCTGCCCAACCACGCCTGCGCCACCAGCGCCCAGCACGATCGCTACCACGTGCTCGACGCCGCCGGCACGGGCGTCGCCGCGGTCCTGCCGCGCATCCGGGGATGGTGACGATGACGACGACGACCGATCTCGCCCGCCCCGGCGGCCATTACAGCCATGTCGCGCGGGCCGGCGGGCTGATCTTCACCGCCGGCCAGCTCGGCATCCGCCCCGACGGCTCGCACACCGCCGACCTGCCGTTCGAAGATCAGGTGCGCCAGGCGCTCGCCAACATGCTCGCCGCGGTAAAGGCCGGCGGCGCGGGGCGGGAGGGGATCGCGAAGGTCACCGCCTATATCGTCGGCGTCGACAACTGGCCGCGTTTCGACGCGATCTATGCCGAGGTGATGGGTGACCATCGCCCCGCGCGCACCGTCGTTCCGGTGCCCGAGCTCCACTACGGCTATCTGGTCGAGATCGACGCGATCGCGGCCGCCCCCGGTCAGAAGGGCTGATCCCATGAAGATGCACTCCTATTGGCTCGACACCGCGACGCCCTTCGCCGGTGCGGCACCCGGCGGGCCGGAGGGGACGTGCGACGTCGCGATCGTCGGCGGCGGCTTCACCGGACTGTCCGCCGCGCTGGCGCTGGCGAAGAAGGGCGCCAGCGTCGTCCTGCTGGAGGCGGACCGGGTCGCGGGCCAGGCGTCGGGGCGCAACGGCGGCATGTGCAACAACGGCTTCGCCCAGGATTACGCCGGCATGGTCGGCGCGATCGGCGCGGAGCGTGCCGCCACGCTGTACCAGGCGTTCAACGCCGCGGTCGACAAGGTCGAATCGATCGTGACGGAGGAGGGCATCGACTGTCACTTCCACCGCGTCGGCAAGCTGAAGGTCGCCGCCAAGCCCGAACATTACGACAGGATCGCGCGCTCGCAGGCGCTGCTGGCGGCGGGCCCGGACCCCGACACGCGGATGATCCCGCGCGCCGGGATGCGCGCGGAGATCGGCTCCGACCGCTATTTCGGCGGGATGCTGTACCCGCGCAGCGCCAGCATGCACATGGGCGAGTACGGGCAGGGCCTGGCCGGGGCCGCCGCCCGTCACGGCGCGCGCATCTACCAGAACAATCCGCTCACCCGGCTGAAGCGCATCAGCGGTACGGTGCACGAGGTATCGACCCCGCACGGCAGCGTTCGCGCCAATCAGGTGCTGCTCGCCACCGGCACGTCGCGCGTCGGCCCGCTCGGCTGGTTCCGCCGCCGTCTGGTGCCGGTGGGCGCGTTCCTGATCGCCACCGAGCCGCTGCCGCAGGAGACGCTCGACCGGCTGACCCCGCACCGCCGCAACACTACCGACACGCGCAATTTCGTCACCTATTTCCGCACGCTGCCGGGCAACCGCCTGCTGTTCGGCGGACGCGCCCGCTTCTCCTCGTCGACCGATCCGCGCTCCGATGCGAAGAGCGGCGCGATCCTGCGCCAGTCGATGATCGCGGTTTTCCCGGAGCTGGCCGATACGCGGATCGATTATTGCTGGGGTGGCCTCGTCGACATGACGCAGGACCGGCTGCCGCGCGCGGGCGAGCGCGACGGGGTGTTCTATTCGATGGGCTACAGCGGGCACGGGACGCAGATGGCGACCTATATGGGGTCGATCATGGCGGAGGTGCTGGACGGTCGCGCCGACCTCAACCCGCTGGCCGATCGCGGCGAGTGGAAGGCGGTGCCGGGCTATTTCGGCACGCCGTGGTTCCTGCCGTTCGTCGGCGCCTATTACAAATATCAGGACCTCGTTCGCTGAGGGCCGGCGTGCCGCACGATATGCCGCGGCACGCCCCCGCAAATGCGGCACTCTTCCGCATCCGGCGTGCGAATTGGCAGGGACGTGCGGCATAACCCGCTAGGGTTCACGCGATGAGGGAGCCGCGATGATCGAGACGTTATCCAGCGACATCTCCCGACGTACCCTGCTCGGCGGGCTGGCGGTGGGGCTGGCGACGGGTAGCGCCGAGGCGATCGGCCGCACCCCGCGCATCGGCGGCCGCATCCGCGTGGCGGGCATCACCTCCTCGACCGCCGACACGCTGGACCCGGCCAAGGGCAATACCGCGCTCGACTATATGCGGCATTACATGCTGTACAGCGGGCTGACGCAATATGACGGGCAGCTGCGCGCGCGCCCGGGCCTCGCCGAATCGATCGCGACGCGCGACAACGTCACCTGGCGCATCCGGCTGCGCCGCGGGGTGCATTTCCACGACGGCAAGGCGCTGTCGCCGGACGACGTCGTCCATTCGCTGATGCGCCACCGCGATCCCGCGACCGGGTCCAAGGTGAAGGCGGTCGCCGAGCAGTTCGCGAGCGCGCGCCGCACCGGCCCGCATGAGGTCGAGCTGCGGCTGACCGGCCCCAATCCCGACCTGCCGGTCATCCTGGCGGGCTCCAACTTCCTGATCGTCGAGCACGGGCGCCGCGACTTCAGGGTCGCCAACGGCACCGGCCCGTTCATGCTCGCCGCCTTCGCCCCCGGCATCCGCACCGTCGTGCGCCGCAATCCGAACTACTGGAAGCCCGGCCGCCCCTATCTGGCGGAGATCGAGCTGATCGCGATCCCCGACGAGCTGTCGCGCGTCAACGCGCTCCTGTCGGGCGACGTGCAGGCGGTGCTCGCGGTCAATCCCGGCTCGGTCAAGCGCGTCCGCTCCTCGCCCGCCCATGCGGTGATGGAGACGAAATCGGGTCTCTACACCGACATCATCATGCGGCAGGATCACCCGACCACGGGCAATCCCGATTTCGTGCTCGCGATGAAATACCTGCTCGACCGCGAGCTGATGAAGCGCGCGCTGTACCGCGGCTTCGCCACCGTCGCCAACGACCAGCCGATCTCGCCCGTCGACCCCCATTACAACCCGTCGATCCCGCAGCGCCCGTTCGACCTGGATCGCGCGAAGTTCCACCTGCGCCGCGCCGGCCTCATGGGCACGCGCATCCCGATCTACGTCTCGCCGGCCGCCAACGGGTCGATCGACATGGGCTCGATCCTGCAGGAATATGGCGCGCGGATCGGCCTCAACCTGGCGGTCAACCGCGTGCCCGCCGACGGCTATTGGGCGACGCACTGGATGAAGCACCCGCTGACCGTGGGCAATACCAACCAGCGCCCGACCACCGACCTGATGTTCAGCCTGTTCTTCCAGTCGGATGCCTCGATGAACGAGGCGGGGTGGAAGAATGCGCGCTTCGACAGGTGGCTGCTGGAGGCGCGCGCCACCACCGACGCCGCGCGGCGCAAGGCGATCTACGGCGAGATGCAGTCGCTGGTCCATCACAGGGGCGCGGTCGGCATTCCCGTCTTCATCAGCCTGCTCGACGGCTACGACCGCCGGCTGAAGGGGCTTTCGTCGATCCCGCTGGGGGGGGCTGATGGCCTATACCTTCGGCGAGTACGTATGGTGGGACGCATGAGCGGCGCCACCGCCCCGCGCCCCGCCCTCGGCGGCGCCGCGCGGCTGATCGCGAAGCGCGTCGCCCTGGCGCTGCTCACCCTGCTGCTCGTCTCGGTCGTCATCTTCACGATCAGCGGGCTGTTGCCCGGCGATGCCGCGCAGGAGGTGCTGGGACAGGGCGCCACCCCGGACCAGGTCGCGGCGCTGCGCCACGAAATGGGGTTGGATCGGCCCGGGCCGGTCCGCTACGTCCGCTGGCTCGGCGCGATCGTCGCGGGCGATCCAGGCACCTCGATCGTCGCCAACAAGCCGGTGGCGGAGATCATCTCCGAACGCCTGCCCAACACGCTGACGCTGGCCGCGCTCTCCGCGCTGTTCGCGGTGCCGTTCGCCTTCCTGATCGGCATTTCCGCCGCGATCCGCCGCGGCAGCAAGCTGGACCGCGCGCTCAACGTCCTGACGCTGTCGATGGTCGCGCTGCCCGAGTTTCTGATCGCGACCATCGCGGTGCTGATCCTGTCGGTGAAGCTGCTGTGGCTGCCCGCGATCACTTTGGTGCCGCAGGACCCCACCCCGGCGGCGTTCGCGCGCGCCTATGCCATGCCGGTGCTGGTGCTGGGGGATCGGCGTCATCGCGCAGCTGAGCCGCATGATCCGCGCCGCGATCATCGCCGAGCTCGACCGCCCCTATGTCGAGATGGCGCGGCTGAAGGGCGTCCGGCCGGCCCGGCTGATCGTCCGCCACGTCCTGCCCAATGCGGTCGGCCCCATCGTCAACGCGATGGCGCTCAGCCTGTCCAACCTGTTCGGAGGCGCGATCATCGTGGAGACGATCTTCAGCTATCCCGGCCTCGCCAGCCTGATGGTCAATGCCGTCACCTCGCGCGACATGCCGCTGCTGCAGGCGTGCGCGATGATCTTCTGCGCGACCTACCTGCTGCTCGTGCTGATCGCCGACACGATCGCGATCCTCGCCAACCCGCGACTGCGCCACGGATGAGCCCGGCGAAACTCCTGCGCGCCGCCGCCGCGCTGCCGCTGTCGGGGGAAAGTCGGGCTGGCGCTCGTCACCTTCTGGATTCTCGCGGCGCTGCTGGGCCCGCTGCTCGCCCCCTATTCCCCCGGCGCCTTCGTCAGCGAGGAGGTGTTCGCGCCGATGAGCGGGCGCTTCTGGTTCGGGAGCGACTTTCTGGGGCGCGACGTGCTCAGCCGGCTGCTGATGGGCGCGCGCTTCACGGTGGGGCTGTCGGCGGTCGCGGTGGCGATCGCCGGGTCGCTCGGCACCGGCCTCGCGCTCACCGCCGCGGTCGGCCCGCGCTGGCTCGACGAGCTGCTGGCGCGCGCGATGGACACGCTGATCTCGATCCCCAGCAAGATCTTCGCGCTGGTGCTGGTCGCCGCCTTCGGCTCGTCGCTGGTGCTGCTGACGCTGATCGTCGCGATCACCTACGTCCCCGGCAACTTCCGCATCGCGCGCTCGCTGGCCGTGGGCCTGACGAAGCTCGACTATGTCGAGGTCGCCCGTGCCCGCGGTGAGGGGCGCATCCACCTCGCCCTGGTGGAGATGCTGCCCAACATGATCCGCCCGCTGCTCGCCGACATCGGCCTCCGCTTCGTCTTCGTCGTGCTGCTGCTCTCCGGGCTCAGCTTCCTCGGCCTCGGGCTCCAGCCGCCCGACGCCGATCTGGGGTCGCTGGTGCGCGAGAACGTGTCGGGCCTGGGCGAGGGCGCGCCCGCGATCATGGTCCCCGCGGTCGCGATCGCCAGCCTGACGGTCGGCGTCAACCTGCTGATCGACGCCGCGACGCAGGGGAAGGTGCGATGACCGCGCCACCGCATGTGGACGTACAGGGCCTGTGCGTCACCGTGCGCGGGCCGGAGGGCCGGCCGCTGCGCATCGTCGACGACGTGTCCTTCGCGATCCCGCGGGGCGAGGTACTGGCGCTGATCGGCGAGTCCGGCTCGGGCAAGACGACCATCGCTTTGTCGCTGATGGGCTATGCCCGCGGCGGCGCGGCGATCTCCGGCCATGTCCGCGTCGGCGACGCCACGCTGGACGGCAGCCCCGGCCTGGCGCAGCAGCGCGGCCACCGCATCGCCTATGTCGCGCAGAGCGCCGCCGCCGCGTTCAACCCGTCGCGCCGCATCATTGACCAGGTGATCGAGCCCGCGCTGATCCACCGTACCGCCACCGCCGCGGCGGCGCGCGAGCGCGCGGTCGCGCTGTTCCGCGCGCTGGCGCTCCCCACGCCCGAGACGATCGGCGAGCGCTATCCGCACGAACTGTCGGGCGGGCAGCTCCAGCGGCTGATGGCGGCGATGGCGCTCGTCACCAAACCCGATCTCGTCATCTTCGACGAGCCGACCACCGCGCTGGACGTGACGACGCAGGTCGAGGTGTTGCAGGCCTTCCGCCGCGTCTTCCGCGAGGAAGGCTCGACCGGCGTCTATGTCTCGCACGACCTCGCCGTCGTCGCGCAGGTCGCGGACCATATCCTCGTCCTGCAACGCGGCCGGGTATGCGAGCAGAACCGCGCCGGGACGCTGATCGCGACCCCGGCGGACGACTATACCCGGATGCTGATGGCGGCGGCGCACCCCGTCGTCGCCTCCGCGAAGCCGGTGCCCGGCGACACGTCGCTGCTGACGATCGACGGCGTCTTCGCCGGCTACGGCCCGGTCGATCGCGCCGGGCGCCCGGCCCATCCGGTGCTCAGCGACGTCGGCCTCACCATCGCGCGCGGCGCGGCGGTGGGCGTGATCGGGGAGTCGGGATCGGGCAAGTCGACCGTCGCGCGAGTCGTCGCCGGGCTGCTGGCGCCGACCGCGGGCCGCGTCGTCCTCGACGGCGAGGAACTGGCCCCGACCATCGCCGGCCGCACCCGCGAACAGCTGCGCCGCGTCCAGATCGTCTTCCAGAACGCCGACGTCGCGCTCAATCCCGCGCACAGCGTCCGCGACATCCTGGGCCGCGTGCTGCGCTTCTACCACGGGATGCGCGGTGCGGACATCGACCGCCGCGTCGGCGAGCTGCTCGACCTCACCCGCCTGCCCGCCACCGCGATGCACCGCCGCTGCGACGAACTGTCGGGCGGGCAGAAGCAGCGCGTGAACCTCGCGCGCGCGCTCGCCGCCGATCCGGAAGTGATCCTGTGCGACGAGGTCACCTCCGCGCTCGACACGGTGGTCCGCGGCGCGATCCTCGACCTGCTCGCCGACCTGCGCCGCGACCTGGGGCTGGCGTACCTGTTCATCAGCCACGACATCGCGACGGTGAAGGCGCTGTGCGACGAGATCGTCGTCCTCTACAAGGGCACGCGCGTCGAAAGCGGCGCCAGCGCCACCTACGATGCGGCTCCCTACCATCCCTACACCGACCTGTTGATCGCCTCCGTGCCGGAGATGCGCCGCGGCTGGCTGGCGGACGAGACGCAGCGCGCCGCCATGCCCTTCGCCGATGCGGCGATGACGTCGGAGCTGTGCCGCTTCCTGCCGCGCTGCCCCGTCGCGATCGCCGGCCGGTGCGACACCGCGCCCCCGCCGCTGCGCGCGCTCAGCACCGGCAATGTCGTGCTGTGCCACCGCAGCGAGGCGCAGCTGACGGGGTGACGCCCGCCGCCGCCCGTGATACGCGCCAGCCATGATGCGCATCCTGCTGCCCTATCTGGCGTGCCTCATGCTGCTCCTGACGGGGCTGGCCGGGGCGGCGCATGCGGCGGAGGCGGCGGGCGGTACGCTGGGCGGGGTCAGCTTCTGGGTCCACAGCGACGGCGATGGCGACGAGGTGCCGGCGGATGCCGATTCGGGCGTCGCGCATCATCACGGCGGATGCCATGGCCATGACGCGGGCGCGCCCGTCCACGCCGCGGCCGGCCCCATGCAGGGCGCCGCCGGGGCCTGCGCCGAACCCGATCGCGTCGCGCGACTGGACGGCACCCGCGCCACGATCACGCCGCGCCCTCCACGAGCCTGACGACCCGCCGGGGCGCGCGATCGCGCCCTGACGTCCGTCGTCAGGAGATCCATTGCCATGAAGTCCTTCGTCGCGGCCGTCACGGCCGCTGCGTCCTGCGTCCTCGCGACGCCGGTATCCGCCCAGCTGACGCCCACCTCGTTGACGTTGGACCAGGCGCTCGTCGCGGCGGGCGCCGCCGCCCCCGCCGCCGATGCCGCCACCGCCGCGCTCGCCGCGGCGCAGGCCGCGCGCGACGTCGCCGCCCTGCGCCCCAACCCGCAATTCCAGGCGCAGGTCGAGAATATCGCCGGCAGCGGGGCGTATGCCGGCCTGCGCAGCGCGGAGACGACCATCGGCATCTCGATCCCGCTCGAACTGGGCGGCAAGCGCGGCGCCCGCGTCGCCGCCGCCGATGCCGCGCTGCTGCGCTCGCGCCTGCAAGCCGCCATCGCCGGCGCCGACATCCGCCAGCAGGTGACGCAGCTCTTCGTCGAGGCGGTCGCCGCCGAACGCCGCGCCATGATCGCGACCGACCAGCTGCGCATCGCCGCCGACGCCGCGCGCGTCGCCGGGCTGCGCGTCGAGGCGGGTCGCGCCAGCCCGCTCGAACGCCAGCGCGCCGAGGTGGCACGCCTCAACGCGGAGGCGCAGGTCGAGCGTACCCGCCGCCTCGCCCGGGCCGCCGCGCAGAATCTCGCGCGCCGCATCGGCCGCGATCCCGCGACGCTCGACCTCGCCTGGCTCGATACCCTCCCCCCGGCCGGACCGCCGCGCCCGATCGAGATCGAGCGCACGCTGGCGCTCGCCGCCGCCGACGCCGAGCTCGCGGTCGCCGATGCCGGCGTCCGCCTCGCCCGGTCGCAGCGCGTCCCCGACCTCGCCATCGGCCCCGCGCTGCGCCGCCTGTCGCAGACGGGCGACACCGCCGCGGTCATCAGCGTCGCGATCCCGATTCCCGTCTTCGACACCGGCCGCCGCGCGGTCGAACAGGCCGCGGCCGAGCGCACCCGCGCCGACGCGGAGCGCCGCGCCACCCGCCTCGACGTCGAACAGGCGATCACCGATGCGCAGGCGGAGGCGGACAATGCCGCCGTCACCGCACGCACCGCCAGCGGCCCGGCGCTTGCCGCCGCGCAGGAAGCGGCGCGGATCGCGCGCATCGGCTACCGCGAGGGGAAGTTCGCGCAGCTCGACCTGCTCGATGCCGAACGCACCCTCGCCGAGACCCGCCTCGCCGCGATCGACGCGCTCGCCGCCTATCGCCTCGCCCACGCCCGGCTCCAGCGCCTGACCGCGCCCGCCCCGGAGGGAAACTGACCCATGACGATCCGATCCATCACCGCCGCCGCCGCGCTCCTCCTGCTGGCGGGCTGCGGCGCCGCCGATCAGGCGAACCGGAGCGCCGAACATCAGGACGAGGCCGGCGAGCATCACGACGAGGACACCGTAACACTGAGCGCCGAACAGATCGCCGCCGCCGGGATCAAGCTGGAGCGCCCCACCGTCGGCGGCGCCGCGACGATCGAGGTCCCCGCGGTCATCGAGGGCGATCCCGCCGCGACGCAGGTCGTGTCCGCCAGCACCGGCGGGCGCGTCGTCGCGCTCACCCGCAACCTGGGCGAGGCCGTCACCCGTGGCCAGACGCTGGCGGTGATCGAAAGCCGCGAGGCCGCACAGCTGAACGGAGAGGTCGCCGCCGCGCGCGCGCGCCTGTCGCTCGCGCAGTCCACGCTGGCGCGCGAGCAGCGCCTGTTCGCTGAGCGCGTCACCCCGGAGCAGGACCTGATCGCCGCGCGCACCGCCGCGGCCGAGGCGCGCATCGCGCTGCGCCAGGCGCAGGGGCAGGTCGCCGCCGCCGGCACCGGCGGCGCGGTCGGGTTCAACCGCCTCGCCATCGCGGCGCCCATCGCCGGCCGCGTCATCGCGCGCACCGCGGTTCTGGGGCAGAGCGTCGCCCCCGATGCCGAGCTCTACCGCATCGCCGCGCTCGGCAGCGTATCGGTCGCGCTCAACCTCCAGCCCGCCGATGCCGGCCGCGTGCCGCCGGGGGCGACCGTCACCGTCCGCGCGCCGGGACGGCAGGCGACCGCGCGGGTCGGCTTCGTCTCCCCCGCGCTCGACGAACAGACGCGGCTCGTCCCCGCCATCGCCACGCTCGACAACCGCGCCGGCGCGTGGCGCATCGGCGAGGCGGTGACCGCCGCGATCCGGCTCGCCGGCGGTGATGCCGCGGGCACGATCCGCGTGCCGCTGACCGCGGTCCAGTCGATCGAGGGTCGCCGCGTCGTCTTCGTCCGCACGCCCGCCGGCTTCCGCACCGTCCCCGTCACGATCGGCGATACCGCGGGCGACAGCATGATCGTGCGCACCGGTCTGACCGGGCGCGAGCAGATCGCCACCGTCAACAGCTTCACCCTGAAGGCCGAACTCGGCAAGGGCGAAGCGACGCACGAGGATCATTGAGCCATGATCGCACGGATCGTGACCTGGGCGGTCGCGCAGCGCCGGCTCGTCCTCGCGCTCACTGCGGTCGCCGCCGTCATCGGCGCGTTCGCGCTCTACCGGCTGCCGATCGACGCGGTGCCCGACATCACCAACAACCAGGTGCAGATCAACGTCCGCGCGCCCGCGCTGTCGCCCGAACTGGTCGAGAAGCAGGTATCCTTCCCGATCGAGACCGCGCTCGCGGGCATCCCCGGGCTCGATCACACCCGCTCGCTCAGCCGCAACGGCTTCGCGCAGGTGACCGCGGTGTTCGACGATTCGACCGACGTCTATTTCGCGCGCCAGCAGGTCGGCGAGCGGCTGGCGCAGGCGGCGGAAAGCCTGCCGGCGGGCGTCCAGCCCGAAATGGGCCCGATCGCGACCGGACTGGGCGAGGTCTATATGTGGACCGTCCGGCTCGACCACCGCGCCGACGACCGCCACATGCCCGGCGAGCCCGGCATGCAGCCCGACGGCAGCTACATCACGCCCGAGGGCGAGCGGCTGACGACCGAGGAGGACAAGGCGACGTACCTGCGCACCGCGCAGGACTGGATCGTCACGCCGCTCCTCAAGAACACGCCCGGCCTGGCGGGGATCGATTCGATCGGTGGCTATGCCAAGCAATATCTGGTCGTCCCCGACGTCGCGCGGCTGGCAGCGATGCGCCTCACGCTCACCGACGTCGCCACCGCGCTGGAGCGCAACAACAGCAGCATCGGCGGCGGCGTGGTGGAGCGCAACGGCGAGGGGCTGGCGGTCCGCTCCGACGCGCTGATCCGCAACGCCGACGAGCTGGCGCGCACCGTCGTCGCCACGCGCGAGGGGGTTCCCGTCACGCTCGATCAGGTCGCCAGCGTCCGCACGGGGCAGGCGATCCGCATGGGCTCCGCGTCGGAGAACGGGACCGAGGTCGTCGTCGGCACCGCGATCATGCGCATCGGCGAGAACAGCCGCACCGTCGCCACCGCGGTCGCCGACCGGCTGGCGTCGATCAACGCCTCGCTGCCGCCCGACGTGGTGGTACAGCCGGTGCTGGACCGCACCGACCTCGTCAACGCGACCATCCGCACGGTCGCGCGCAACCTGACCGAAGGCGCGCTGCTCGTCATCGCCGTGCTCTTCGCGCTGCTCGGCAACTTCCGCGCGGCGCTGATCGCGGCGCTGGTGATCCCGGTGACGATGCTGCTGACCGGGTTCGGGATGCTCCACGCGGGCGTGTCGGCCAACCTGATGAGCCTCGGCGCGCTCGACTTCGGGCTGATCGTCGACGGCGCGGTCATCATCGTCGAGAATGCGCTGCGCCGCCTCGCCGACTTCCGCCACCGCGAGGGGCGTGCGCCCGACCAGGGCGAACGGCTCGCCACCATCACTTCGGCCGCGCGCGAGATGATCCGCCCCAGCGTCTACGGACAGGCGATCATCATCCTCGTCTATATCCCGCTGCTGACGCTGACCGGCGTCGAGGGGCGGACGTTCGTACCGATGGCGCTGACCGTCATCATCGCGCTCGCCTTCGCCTTCGTGCTCTCGATCACCTTCGTCCCCGCGATGATCGCCTGCCTGCTGACGAAGCCGGTGGAGGAAAAGGACGGCCGCATCGTCGCGTGGCTGAAGCGCCGCTACGAACCCGGCCTGACCCGCGCCATCGCGCGGCCGAAGGCGACCGTCGCTGCGGGGATCGCGGGCGTCGTCCTCGCCGTCCCCGCCTTCCTGTCGCTGGGCCAGGTGTTCGTGCCGCAGCTGGACGAGGGCGACCTGCTGATCCAGGCGCTGCGCATTCCGGGCACGTCGGTGCGCCAGAGCCAGGCGATGCAGGTGCCGATCGAGCGCCTGATGGCGCGCCAGCCGGAGGTGCGCTTCATCTTCTCCAAGACCGGCACCGCCGAACTGGCGTCGGACCCGATGCCGCCCAACGCCACCGACATGTTCGTCATCCTGAAGCCGCGCGACCAATGGCCCGACCCGTCGCTGTCGAAGGCGGCACTGGTCGAGCGGATCGAGGGCAAGCTGGCCGCGATCCCCGGCAACGCCTACGAGATCACGCAGCCGATCCAGATGCGCTTCAACGAGCTGATCGCGGGGGTGCGCGGCGACGTCGCGGTGAAGGTCTTCGGCGACGACTTCGCCACGATGGGGCAGACCGCGGAGCGGATCGCCGCGATCCTGCGCCGCACGCCGGGTGCGGTGGATGTGAAGGTGGAGCAGACCGAGGGGCTGCCGATGCTCGACATCCGCGTCAACCGCGACGCGATGGCGCGGCTCGGCGTCACCGCGCAGGACGTGCAGGACACCGTCAGCGCGACCGTCGGCGGGCGCGAGGCGGGCATCATCTTCGAGGGCGACCGCCGCTTCCCCGTCGTGCTGCGCCTGTCGGAGGGCGAGCGCGCCGACCTCGACCTGCTGCGCCGGGTGCAGGTGCCCACCCCCTCGGGCGCGTTCGTGCCGCTGGCGGGCGTCGCCGACATCCGCATCGTCGACGGGCCCAACCAGATCGGGCGCGAGAACGGCAAGCGCCGTATCGTGGTCCAGGCCAATGTCCGCGGACGCGACGTCGGCAGCGTGGTCGCGGACGCGCAGGCCGCGGTGGCGCGCGACGTCCGCCTGCCGCCGGGCAGCTATCTGGAATGGGGCGGCCAGTTCGAGAATCTCGCATCGGCGCGGACGCGGTTGCAGTTCGTCGTCCCCGCCTGCCTCGGGCTGATCCTGCTGCTGCTCTACGGCGCGTTGCGTTCGGTGCGCGATGCCGCAATCGTCTTCACCGGCGTGCCGCTCGCGCTGGTCGGCGGCGTGCTGGCGCTGGCGCTGCGCGGCATGGACTTTTCCATCTCCGCCGCGGTCGGGTTCATCGCGCTGTCGGGGATCGCGGTGCTCAACGGGCTGGTGATGATCTCCTCGATCCGCGACCTGATGCGTTCGGGGCTCGACCGCGTCACCGCGGCGCGCACCGGCGCGCTCCAGCGCCTGCGCCCGGTGGCGATGACCGCGCTGGTCGCCAGCCTCGGCTTCGTGCCGATGGCGCTCGGCCACGGCGCCGGCGCGGAGGTGCAGAAGCCGCTCGCCACCGTCGTCATCGGCGGGCTGCTGTCGGCCACGCTGCTGACGCTGTTCGTCCTCCCCGCGCTGGCGGCGCTGCCGCGGCGGGGGGAACAAGATAGGACCCGCTTCTGATCCTCACCGTCATTCCCGCGAAAGCAGGCGGCCGACGCGCGACGCTCACTCCCCCGGCGCGCGCGCCACGATCGCCAGCGCATGCACCTTCTGCGCGAGCAGGTCCGCCAGCGCGCGGTTCACCAGCCGCTGGCGGTCCACCCGCGAGCGCCCCACGAACGCCGCGCTTTCCACCACGACGCGGAAATGGCTCTCCCCGCTGCCGTCGTCGCCCATATGCCCGCGGTGCTGCGCGCTTTCGTTGACGACCTCCAGCCGCGTCGGCGACAGCGCGGCGGTGAGGCGGGCGGCGATCTCGGCCGCGACGGGCCCGGTAGCGGTATCGGTCATCCGCCCCATATAGGCGAATTGACGCAAGGATGACGGTCGAAAAGTGGCAGTTAGCAAGGATCGCCCGCACACGCGCTTCCACGGCCGGATGGAAGACACCGGCCAGCCCTGTGCGCACCCCGGCTGCCAGGAGGCCGGCGAATTCCGCGCCCCCCCGCTCGAGGGGCCGGGCGACGGCGAAGCGCGCCCGCGCTTCCGCTTCTTCTGCCTGGAGCATGTCCGCGCGTTCAACGCGGGGTACAATTACTTCGACGGCATGAGCGCGGAGGAGATCCACCACGCGCAGCGCCCGATGGCCGGCTGGGAGCGCGAGACCCGTGCCTTCGCCCGCGCCGGCATGGGCGATGCCGGCCCGCGCTGGGCCGATTACGCCGACCCGCTCGACGCGATCGGGGCGCGCTTCCGCCGCACCCACGCGCCCGAGCGCACAGATGGCAAACCACTGTCGGGCGAGGACCGCCGCAGCCTCGACGTCCTCGGCCTTCCCGCCGACGCCGACCGCGGCGCGCTGCGCAAGCGCTATTCGGAACTGGTGCGTCGCTATCACCCGGACCGCAACGGCGGCGACCGCAGCCACGAGGCGAAGCTGACGAAGGTCATCGCCGCCTACCAGCAGCTGCGCCAGGCCCCGGCGTTCGCCTGATCGCTCGTCATGGCGAGCGCGGCCTCAGATGATATCCAGCACTAGCCCCAGCCGCCGCGCTTCTTCCGCCTCGATATACCAGTTCTTGGGCGCGCGCTCCTTCAGCTCCTCCAGCGTCACCTGCGTCCCCTCGACGAGCGCGGCGAAGCCTTCCTCCTGGATGCGGATCGAATCCTCGATCTCGTGCAGCTTCGCCATCAGCAGCGGCGACAGCGTGTTGAGCGGGCCCGACAGCGTGATGGTCGAGTTCATGATCCGCTCGTGGATCATGATGCGCGAATTCTTGGTCAGGAAGCGCTTGTCGGCGGGGAAGGCGGACATGAACGTGGCCCCCGCGGAATAGACCGCGACCTTCCCCAGGAACAGCGCCTCGCGCCCCGTATATTCGCGCAGCAGCCGGATCGAATCGCCCATCGCGCGCGCCATTTCCGGGTCGCCGCCCAGCGTGGTGATCGACACCACCACCGGCCCGTCGCCGGGCGCGGCGGCGAGCTGCGCCTTGAAATTGTCGTACATCGCGCCGTCCACGGTGCCGTGCAGCTGGATGTGGGGAACGGCGAGGAGCGGATAGGCGCTGGCGCGATTGCTGTCGGTCATGCGCGCCCCAATCGGCGAACCGCCTCAGGGTTCCGCGCGAACAGGTTGATCGGGATCAAGCGACGGGTCGTTTTCGACTGCGGGCGGCGGCGTCATCCATAGCGCGGTCAGCAGGAACAGGATCAGGTTGGTCCCCTGCGTCAGCGCCGCCCCCGCCACCAGCAGCCCCGCCATCGCATCGCGCGGCACCGTCAGCCCGCCGCTCATCTGCAACCCCGCCGCCATGAACAGCAGGTCGCGGTTGGGGATGAACGGCAGCCGCGCGATCACCAGCTGCGCCGTCAGAAAGCTCAGCCAGGTCGTCCAATGCTCGCCGGGCAGCACGATCACCCACTGCACCACCTGGATCGTCAGGTTGATGACGGTGCGCGCGACATGGATGCCGAACACCTGCCCCGCGACGCGCCCGCTGACCGACAGGATCGCGTGGCGGAAGCGCAGCAGCAGCGGCAGCGTCAGGCTGCCCGCCAGCACCACCGCGATCAGCACTCCCCAGCTCGAATCGAGCCACGACGCGATCCGCCCCGTCGGCGCGCGCGCGATGAAGGTGACGATCAGCGCCCCCGCCGCCGCCGCGCCCGCCAGCGACGACAGGATCGCATTGTCCTTCACCGCCAGCAGCAGCGTGCGCGAATCGATCCCCAGCCGCGATTTCGCCCAGCTGTAGAGGTAGAAATCGCCCGAATAGTCGACCAGCACCGCGTTCACGATGCGCTTGCGGATCATCACCGGCAGCGCGCCGGGGATCCGCTGCCCCAGCAGCAGGCGGAAGATCGGCAGCTCGCTGACCGGCAGCACCATGAAATTGACGAAGAACAGGATGTAGAACCACGGATTCGCCGGCAGCGACCGCAGCACCTCGGCCCAGCCGATCGCGCGCAGCTGAAGCAGCAGGATCGCGATGATCGCGACGAAGAAGAGCGCGCGAGCGACCCGGCCCAGCCGCTTCGCGCCGGGCGTTTCCGCCCACGCCTGCACGCGCGTGATGAGGGGCAGGAGCGTCACTCGACACACCCCGTCACCCCGGCCCTGAGCCGGGGTCCCGCTTCTTCTCCGGGGTCGCGAGGAAAGCGGGACCCCGGCTCAAGCCCGTCCTGAGCTTCGTCGAAGGGGCCGGGGTGACGACCTGACAGCGCCACGCCCGCCCCGTCACCCCGGGCTCGTCCCGGGGTCCAGGGTTCCGCGCACCCAACGCTCGGAAGGCGCGCCGCGCCCCGGATGCCGGGACCGCCCCGGCATGACGGCGGGACCACCATCCCCTACCCCGCCAGCGCCTCGACCAGCGCCTGCACCTTCTTCTGGCGCCACTGCGGGGTCGGCGCGACCAGCCAGTATCCCAGCCGCGACGGCGCCGGCGTGCCCAGCACCGCAACGCGCCCCTCGGCCACGTCGCGCGCGGCGAGCAGTTCGGGCACCGTCGCGCGTCCCAGTCCGGCGGCGGCGGCATCGATCGCCAGCCCGGCATCGCCCACCCGGATCAACGCGGCGGCGTCCGCACCGGGCGCGCCCGGCCACAGGATGACGGTATCCGCCCCGCCGCCGGGGCGCTCGACCGTGACCAACCCCTCGCTCTCGATCGCCTCGCCCTCGATCCCGCCCGGCCCCTCGCCCCAGCGGATCGCGAGATCCAGGTTCGCCTCGGTGAAATCGATCGCCTCGTCCGCGGTCACCAGCGCGAAGCGGACGTCGCCGTCCCTCGCCGACACTTCCGCCAGCCGCGGCAGCAGCCACTTCTCGATCACGTCGCGCGGCGCCGCGATCGTCAGCGACTTGGACGATTGCCCCGCCTGCATCGCGCGCACGGCTTCCTCGAATTCCAGGAACCCCTGCCTGAGCGGCGCCAGCCCCGCCTCGCCCTCCGGCGTCAGCTCCAGCCCCTTCGTCGTGCGGCGGAACAGGACGACGCCCAGCGTATCCTCCAGCGCGCGGATCTGCTGCCCGACCGCCGCGGGCGTCACCGCCAGCTCGTCCGCGGCGCGCGTGAACGACAGGTGGCGCGCGGCGGCATCCAGCACGCGCAGCCCGTTGAGCGGCAGGTGCGTCCGCTTCACTGGACCCCCGCGGGGGCGGTCAGCGCGAACTTCGGGATCGCCACGTCGAACGTCCGCCCGTCCTGCGCGATCATGCGATAGCTGCCCTGCATCGATCCGGTCGGCGTCGCCAGCGGGCAGCCGGACACGTAATCGTAGCTGGCGCCCGGCGCGATCAGCGGCTGCTCGCCGACCACGCCCTCGCCCTCCACCGTATGGCGCGCGCCGCGCCCGTCGGTGATGATCCAGTGCCGCGTCAGCAGCTGCACCGCGCCCGCGCCCTCGTTCTCGATGCGGATATGATAGGCCCAGAACCAGCGCCCGCGCGCCGGCTCCGACTGTTCGGGCAGATAGCTGACCGAGACGCGGACCGTCACCGTGCCCGTGGTCTCGGCATCGGGGAACAGCGCCTCGATCACCCTGCTACAGCCCCACCGCGGTCAGCGCGCGGTCGAGATCCTCGATCAGGTCGGCGGGATCCTCCAGCCCGACGTTGAGCCGCAGCAGCCCCTCGGTCACGCCCATCTCCGCGCGCGCCTCCGGCGCCACGCCGTAATGCGTCGTGGAGGCCGGATGCGTCATCAGAGAGCGCGAATCGCCGATGTTGTTGCTGATGTCGATCAGCTCCAGCGCGTTGAGCAGCGCCTGCGCCTGCGCCCGGTCCGCCACCTCGAACGCGAAGATCGGCCCCGCCGCCGCCATCTGCGACATGGCGAGATCGTGCTGCGGGTGGCTGGCGAGCCCCGGATGCAGCATGCGCGGCACCCGCGGCTCCAGGAAGCGCCCGACCGCCAGCGCATTCTCCGACTGGCGCCGGATGCGCAGGTCCAGCGTCTCCAGCCCCTTCAGCACCACCCAGGCGTTGAACGCGCTCAGCGTCGGCCCGGTGTTGCGGGTGAAGGGCAGCAGCGTGTTGAGGACGAAATCCTCGGTCCCGCACACCGCGCCCGCCAGCACGCGCCCCTGTCCGTCCATCATCTTGGTCGCGGAATAGGCGGTGACGTCCGCGCCGAAGTCCATCGGCCGCTGGAGCGCGGGCGTGGCGAAGGCATTGTCGACCACGCTGGTGATCCCGCGCTCGCGCGCGATCGCGCACACGGCGCGCAGGTCGACCACGTCCATCGTCGGATTGGCCGGCGTCTCGAAGAAGAAGACCTTCGTGTTCGGCTTCACCGCATCCTGGAACGCCTGCGGGTCGCGCGCATCGACCGTGGTCGTCTGGATGCCGAACTTCGGCAGCAGCGTATCGACCAGCCAGCGGCACGATCCGAACGCGGCGCGGCCCGCGACGACATGGTCGCCCTGCTGCAACTGGCACAGCAGCACCGCGGTCATCGCCGCCATGCCGGTCGCCATGGTGCGGCACGCCTCCGCGCCCTCCAGCAGCGCGATGCGCTGCTCCAGCATCTCGACGGTCGGGTTCTGGAGCCGGGAATAGGTCATCCCCTGCTGTTCACCGGCGAAGCGCGCCGCGGCATCCTCCGCCCGGTCGTAGCTATAGCCCGACGTCAGGAACAGCGCCTCCGACGTCTCGCCATATTCCGACCGCGCGGTCCCCCCGCGCACGGCCAGCGTCGCGGGACGCCAATGCTGGGTGATCGATCGGTCCTGTCCGGTGCGCCGCTTCATGCCCGCCGCTTTGCCTTCCGGGGGCCGCGGACACAAGGGGGGCGGCGGATACAAGGGCCACCCGTCATGCCGGACTTGTTCCGGCATCCACTGTGCCGCAAGAGCTTCCACCGCTGCGCCTGCGGAACGGTGGATGCCGGGACCAGCCCGGCATGACGATGAAGAAGGACGACGATGCCCGCCCTCGCCCGCCGCCCCGCGCTCCTCGCCCTCCTCATCGCGCTCGCGTCGTGGCCGCTGTTCCTGTTCCGCCTGTCCGTCCCGCACATGATCGTGTTCGACGAGATCCATTATGTCGCCGCCGCGCGGCAGTTGATCGCGCTGTCCGGCCCGACCAACATCGAGCATCCGCTGCTGGCGAAGGAACTGATCGCCGCCTCGATGCTGGCGTTCGGCGATACCCCGTTCGGCTGGCGCTTCGCCTCGACGATCGCGGGCGCGGCGACCGTGGCGGGCGCGTTCGCGCTGGCGCTGGTCGTCACGCGCCGGGTTCGCGCGGGGCTGCTCGCGGCGATCCTCACGCTGCTGGGCTTCACCGTCTATGTCCAGGCGCGGATCGCGATGCTGGACACGTTCATGCTCGCCTTCCTCATCTGGGGCATCGTCGTGCTGGCGGGCAGCATGCGCGGCGGCAGCGTGACGCGCTGGACCGCGGGGGCGGTGCTGCTGGGGCTCGCGACCGCGTGCAAATGGGCCGCCGCGCCCTATGTCGCCGCGGCGGGCGTCGCCTTCCTGGTGCTGCGCCGCGGACGCACCGATCGCTGGCCGGGGATGCGCACCCTCCCCGCGCTCGCACTGCTCGGCGGGGTGTCGGTCGCGACCTATTTCCTGACCTTCGCGCCCGCCTTCTTCTATACCACCGACGCGCTGACGCCGCGCACGCTCCTGCCGTTCCAGTACGAGATGTACCAGCGCCAGACGCAGGTCCTGCCGCCGCACACCTATCAGTCGAACTGGTGGACGTGGCCGCTGATGATCCGCCCGATCTGGTACCTGTACGAACGCGCGGACGAGGCGCAGCGCGGCATCCTGCTGATCGGCAACCCCGCGGTGATGTGGGGCGGGCTGGTCGCGGTGGCGGCCTGCTTCGCGGGCTGGGTGAAGACGGGCGCGGCGCGGCTGCTGGCGCCCGCGATGCTGTGGACCTTCGCGGTCGGCATCTTCGCGGTGATCCCCAAGTCGCTGGGCTTCTATTATTATTACTATCCCGCCAGCGTGTTCGTCGCGGTCGCGCTGGCGGTGGCGCTCGACGAATGGCGCGTGCCCGTGGGGCGCGGGGTGGAGGCGTATCTGCTGCTGGCGTTCGCGCTGACGCTCTATTTCCTGCCGGTGCTGTCGGCGCAGGCGCTCGCCCACGCCGGCGCGTTCAGCCGCTGGACGTGGTTTTCGAGCTGGATCTAGCCACCCCACTCCGTTCGGCCCGAGCGAACGGAAATCACCGATACCGCCCCCAGGTGAAGCGCGACGACAGCGCGTAATTCCACACCGCCCCCACCGCGACCCCCAGCAGGGCCGATGCCGCCCACGCCCCCTGCCGCACGTCGTGCAGGAACGCCGCGACGCCGACGTTCGCCACCGCCCCCACCGCGCAGATCAGGCAGAACGCCACCCACCCGTCGAGCAGCGCCCGCGCCCCCTTCAGCCGCCGGTCGCGATAGGTCAGCGCGTTGTTCAGGAAGAAGTTGAACGTCATCGCCACGGACGTCGCCGCGATCGTGCCCGCCAGGAACGACCACCCCGCCAGCACATAGGTGAGCGTCAGCACCGCCATGTGCACCGCCGCGCCCAGCGCCCCGATGGCGGAGAACATCGCGAACCGCACCGGCACCACGCGTCCCAGCTTCCGGTCGTACAGCGCGATCAGATATTCCAGCGCCACGACGTGATCGAGCTTGCTCTCCCCCACGGTGCGCACGCGGAACGTATAGGGCAGCTCGACCGCGTTCAGCGGCCGCGGGCTGGCGCTCATGATGTCGAGCAGGATCTTGAACCCGATCCCGCCCAGCCCCGGCACCAGGTCGCGCAGAATCGCGGTGCGGATCATGAAGAACCCGCTCATCGGGTCGCTCAGCGCCGAGCGCAGCACCATCCCCGCCAGCCGCGTCGCGAAGGCGGACTTGGCGACGCGGTCGCTGTCCCACTCCCCCGTGCCGCCGCCCGCGACGAAGCGCGATCCCACGGCGAGGTCCAGCTTCGCATCCGCCTGCAACGCCGCCGCCATCCTCGGCAGCAGCGTCTCGTCGTGCTGCAGGTCGCCGTCCATCACCGCGACCAGCGGCGCGGCGGTGGCGCACATCCCCTCGATGCACGCGGTCGACAGCCCGCGCCGCCCGATCCGCTGGATCACCCGGACGCGGCGGTCGACCCGCGCCAGCGCGCGCGCCGCCTCCGCCGTGCCGTCGGGGCTGTCGTCGTCGACGAAAATCGCCTCCCACGCGAGCCCGGCCAGCGCCGCGTCCAGCCGCGCGACCACCGTCGCGACATTGCCGTGCTCGTTGAAGGTCGGGATGACGACCGCGAGGTCGAGCGGGCGGGTCATGATCGAATTACAGCGCCGCCAGGACCGCATCCCCCATCCCGCCCGTGGAGGCGCCGCCCCCCAGGTCCGGCGTCCGCACGCCCGACCGCAGCGCGGCGGCCACCGCCGCCTCGATCCGGTCCGCTGGCGCCGCCATGTCGAGCGAGTGCCGCAGCATCATCGCCGCCGACAGGATCGCGGCGCACGGATTGGCCTTCCCCTGCCCGGCAATGTCGGGTGCGGAGCCGTGGATCGGCTCGTACAGGCCCTTGCCCTGCGCATCCAGCGACGCCGACGGCAGCATCCCGATCGAGCCGACGCACATGCTCGCCTGATCGCTCAGGATGTCGCCGAACAGATTGCCGGTCACGATCGTGTCGAACCCGCCCGGGTTGCGCACCAGCTGCATCGCGGCATTGTCGACGTACATGTGCGTCAGCTCGACGTTCGGATATTCCGCCGCGACCTCGATCACCACGTCGCGCCACAGCTGCGAGGTTTCCAGCACGTTCGCCTTGTCGACCGAGCACAGCTTGCCGCGCCGCTTCGCCGCGGTCTGGAAGCCGACATGCGCGATGCGGCGCACCTCCGCCTCGTCGTAGCGCATCAGGTCGTGGCCCTCGCGCAGGCCGGCATCGGTCGTGCGCTGCCCCTTTTCGCCGAAATAGACGTCGCCGTTCAGCTCGCGCACGATCACCAGGTCGATCGCGCCGGCGATCTCCGGCTTCAGCGTGCTGGCGTCCTCCAGCCCGGGGAAGATCCGGGCCGGGCGCAGGTTCGCGAAGGTGACGAGGTGCTTGCGAAGCCCCAGGATCGCCTGCTCCGGGCGCAGATGTCGCTCCAGCGCGTCGCACGACGGATCGCCCACCGCGCCGAACAGGATCGCGTCCGCGCGCTTCGCCAGATCCAGCGTCGCCTCCGGCAGCGGATGCCCGTGCGCGTGATAGGCCGCGCCCCCGACCGGCGCCTCCGCGAACGTGAGGCCGAGGTCGAGCGCATCGAGCACGCGGCGCGCCTCGCGCGTCACTTCGGGGCCGATGCCGTCGCCGGGCAGAATCGCGATCGTCTTGCTCATGGCGGCACCGCATGGCGCGGCGCGCGACGTTACGCAACCGCGCGCTGCAACCGCGCCACCAGCCGCTCCCGCGCCGCCAGTACATCGCGCCGCCGATCGCTCAGCACGTCGCGCGCCAGGAAATGCCCGGTGATCGCCAGCCCCGCCAGCGCCTCCTCCCCCGACGCCGCCCCGCCCGCGACCAGGAACCGCGGCAGCGCGAACAGCCGCGCCTCATACCCCGCCGCCGCCGCCCGGCTCACCGCCCCGCCGCTCTTCGGGCTGACGAAGGCGAGATCGTCGGCCGCCCCCGTCACGACGCAGCCGGTCAGGTCGAGCCCGAATCCCAGCTCCGCCAGCAGCAACAGCTCGTAGCGCGCCAGCGCCGCCGCCCAGCCGCGCGCGGAGGGCGCCGCCTCCACCGCATCCAGCACGCCGCCCAGCGCGTCGTGCAACCGCGGATACGGCTGCGCCTCCGGCAGCGCTGCCGCGGTCAGTGCGGTCGACCAGTCGAGCGCCGCCGCCGGCAGCGCCTCGGCATGGAGCGGGGCGCGGCTGTGGACCAGCTCGACGGTCAGCGCGGGCAGCTGCTCGTCGCTCCGCGCGCGCCATTCCCCGCGAACCAGGTTCGCCGGTTGCAGCACGGGCCGCAACCGCCGCGAATGCCCGCCGCGGACGTAGCCCGCCCGCACCCCGTCATCGCGCGTCAACGCCCGCACGACCGCGCCATGCTCGCCGTGCGCGCGAACCGACAGGACGATGGCATCGGCGATCAGGTGCATCGCGCACGGTGATACATGACCGGCGCGCCATACCCCACCGTCATTCCCGCGAAGGCGGGGATGACGGGGAAAGCCAGGCCTACCGCCCCAACCGTCCCGCCAGCGCGCGCAGCACCGCCACCCGTTTCGCCGCCGCCACCGCGCCATCGAACCCGCGCATCGCCCCCAACGCCGCCCGATTGCCCCAATTCTCGCGCAATACCACCACGTCACGGCACGCCACCCCGCCGCTCGCCAGCGTGCGCTTGTGCTGCCCGTCCCCTTCCAGGAAGTCGAACCGCGCCATCGGCCCGCCGAACAGGTCGCGCAGCGCCGCCTCCATCAGCACGGCCCCCGGCGACAGCGCCGCGAACGCCGGATCGTGCCCGACATGATCGTAGCGCCACGCCGTCCCTTGCGCGCTGCACCACAGATAGGCGACCGGACGCTCTCCGACGAACAGCAGCCACCCGCGCGCATCGTCACGCACCACCCCCGCCGCATCCGCGGGCAAGGCCGTGCCCAGCAACCGCTCCTGATAGGTCGTCGCCGCGACCGCGCGCGCCAGCGGATGGAATAGCGCCAGTTCCGCGCGCGTCCGATAGCAGCGGACGTCGATATGCCCGCCGTTCGCCGCCGCCAGCTTCCTCGCCTTGCGCTTCATCGCCGCCCGCGTCGCCGCCGACAGCCCCGCGCGCCACGCCGCCTCCCCCGCCGCCAGGTCGACGAAACGGCGCACGTAGCGCTGTCGCACCCACGTCGGTCCCGCCGCGTCGAGCACCGCCTCCTCGGGCAGCGAGGTGACGTACCATCCATCCGCCCCGCCCAGTGCGGGCAGCGCCGGCGCGGCGCCCGCCAGCGCCGCATCCAGCGACAGCGCAACGCGCACCAGCCGCCGCGGGATCGTCGCCAGCGTCCGCGCGCCGACCTGCAACGACAGAGGATTCGTCACGCCGCGCGTTCGGCGACCAGCGTCGACCAGGCCTGCTCGACCTGCCGCCAGTGCCGCCGTACCGCGCTGTGCGGCAATGGCCGGTCGGCGCAGTCAAGGGGCAGGCAGGGCCGCTCCGAAAAGTGCCGCGTCGGCAGGGCGTCCGCGCGCGCCGCCAGCATCGCGCACAAGGCCTCGAACCGGCGGACATGGACGCGGTTCGGCGCGGTGCCGGCGCGGTTGGCGAGTTCGAAACTGTGGCTGACGATCGTCACCGCCGCATGGTCGTGCGCCACCGCATGATCCAGCGCGGCGCGCATCTCCGCGATCGACAGCGCGCAGATCTGGAAGTTGCGATAGCGGCCCGGGCGATCCTCGATCACCGTCACCGGCACCTCCACCACACCGCGCCGCGCCACCGGCGCGATCCGCGACGGGGGCAGCCCGATCGCGCTCGGCCACGGCGCATGCGCGCCGTTGTGGCTGCTGTCGTAACGGATGCCCAGCATCGCCAGCGCCGACAGCGTATCGTCGTTCGCGGCATAGCTGCCCGCGCGGAACGCGACCGGCGCCGGCGCACCCGCCGCGGTCAGCAGCGCGATCGCCTTCGCCAGCAGCGCACCCTGCGCGCCTTGCGAATGGTCGATCAGCTCGAACCGCCCGTGTCGCGCGCCGCCGTCGCCGGCGCAGGCGCCGACCCAATTGGGATGCAGGTGCAGCTGCACCTCCTGCCCCGCCGCCAGGATCGGCGCGACGACCGCGGCGATCGCGTCCGCGCCATAGACCAGCGCGGGCATCGGATCGACGAAGAAGCACGCCTTCAGCTGGTGGCGCGCCAGCACGTCCAGCTGCCACGCCAGCCCCACCCCCGCCGGCTCGATCGACCGCGCCCCGATCGCGGGCAGCGCCAGCCCGGCGGCGTGATGCCCCCAGCGGAACTCGGTATCGATCGTCAGGAACACCGCGGGCATGATGCGGGGCGGTGTAGCGGCGGAAGGTAAACGCCTTGCTTCCTCGTCACCCCGGGCTTGACCCGGGGTGACGGCTGCTCATCGCGCGTGGTAGAAGTCGTACACCTGCTGCGCCACCGCCGCCGATACGCCCGGCGCCTTGCGCAGATCCTCCAGCGACGCGTTGCGCACCGCCTTGCCGGTGCCGAAGTGCATCAGCAGCGCCTTCTTGCGCGCCGGGCCGATGCCGGGCACCTCGTCCAGCGGGCTCGCGCCGATCGCCTTCGCGCGCTTTGCCCGGTGCGCGCCGATCGCGAAGCGGTGGACCTCGTCGCGCAGCCGCTGGAGGTAGAACAGCACCGGCGCATTCACCGGCAGCGTGATCTCGCGCCCGTCCATCAGGTGGAAGACCTCGCGCCCGTCACGCCCGTGGTGCGGCCCCTTGGCGACCCCGACCAGGCACACGTCCTCGATCCCCAGATCCTCCAGCACCGCCTTCGCCGCGTTCAGCTGCCCGCGCCCGCCGTCCAGCAGCACCAGGTCGGGCCAGGTCCCGTTGTCGCGGTCCGGGTCCTCCTCCAGCGCGCGCGCGAAACGGCGCGTCAGCACCTCGCGCATCATCGCGAAATCGTCGTCGGTCGCGGCCTGTTTGATGTTGAACTTGCGATATTGCCCCTTGCGGAACCCCTCCGGCCCCGCGACCACCATCGCCCCCAGCGCATGCGCGCCCTGGATATGGCTGTTGTCGTACACCTCGATCCGGTCGGGCGACTCCGGCAACTCGAACAATTCGGCGACCTCGCGGTGCAGCTTGGCCTGCGTCGTGCTCTCCGCCAGCCGCCGCTCGACCGCCTCCCGCGCGTTGCGCGTCGCCTGATCCAGCAGGCGGCGGCGCACCCCGCGCTGCGGCACCGTCAGCTCCACCTTGCGCCCCGCCTGCTCGCTCAGCGCCTGCGCCAGCACCTCCGCCTCGGGCAGCACGCGGTCGATGAAGACGGTCCGCGCCGGCGGCACCTCGTCGTAGAATTGCATCAGGAACAGCTGGAGCACCTCGTCCTCCGGCACGTCCGCGGTATGCGCGGGGAAGAAGCTGCGATGCCCCCAATTCTGCCCGCCGCGGATGAAGAACGCCTCGATCGCGAGCAGCCCCTCGTGGCTCGCCAGCGCGAAGATATCGGCGTCGCCCACCCCCTCCGCATTGATGAACTGCGTTCCCTGCACGAAGGTGAGCGCCTTCAGCCGGTCGCGCAGCACCACCGCCAGCTCGAAATCCATCGCATCGGACGCCGCCTGCATCTGCGCGCCCAGCTTCGCCTGGACGTCGGTGGCCTTGCCCGCCAGGAACTTCTTCGCGTCCCCCACCAGTTCGGCGTACCCGGCCGCATCGATCCGCCCCACGCACGGCGCCGAACAGCGCTTGATCTGGTACAGCAGGCACGGCCGGTCGCGCGTCTTGAAGAAGCCGTCGGTGCAGCTGCGCAGCAAGAACAGCTTCTGGAGCGCGTTCAGCGTGTTGTTGACGCTCCCCGCACTGGCGAAGGGGCCGTAATAATCGCCCTTCGCGCGCCGGGCGCCGCGGTGTTTCTGGATCCGCGGGAAGTCGTGATCGGCGCGCAACAGGATGAACGGGAACGATTTGTCGTCGCGCAACAGCACGTTGTACGCCGGGCGGTAGCGTTTGATGAGCTGCGCCTCCAGCAGCAGCGCCTCCGCCTCGTTGTTGGTCGTCACGATCGTCATCGACCGCGTCAGCGACACCATCCGCTGCAACCGCTTCGACAGCCGGTCGACCTGGACGTAGTTGCCGACCCGATTCTTCAGCGCGCGCGCCTTGCCGACGTACAGGACGTCGCCCTTGGCATCCTGCATCCGGTAGACGCCGGGCTTCATCGGCAGCGTGGCCAGCACGTTGCGGATCGCCGCCACCCCCGTTTCCAGGTCGGGCGTGTCCGCGCCGCGCACGGTATAGGTCGCGGTTTCCTCGTTGAAACGGTCGGGGGGGCCGTAGCTGCCGGTCATCGGGCGCGATCTAGGAAGCGCGCGACTCCGCGGCAACGGCTTGCGGACAGGCGTCGAGGGCGCTATATCCCGCTCGCTTTCTCTTACATCGCAAGGTGCAAGGGGCTGCGGGGCTCGCTCCGCGGCGGCAACAAACGCATCCACAGGACATCCGCTTGGCCGACAATACCGCCCTTTTCCAGCTGGTCGAACCCGACGCGCAGGCCCTCGGCTTCGCGCTGGTGCGCGTGCGGCTGTTCGGCAAGGGCGACGAGCGCACGTTGCAGGTGATGGCGGAGCGCCCCGACACGCGCCAGCTGACGATCGACGACTGCGCGGAGCTGTCGCGCCGCCTGTCCGACACGCTCGACGCGCTGGAGGAAGCGGGCCGCGACCCGATCGAGGGCGCGTACCGGCTGGAGGTGTCGTCGCCGGGCATCGACCGTCCGCTCACCCGCGTGCAGGATTTCACCGACTGGGCCGGGCACGAGGCGCGCATCGTCCTGACCGAGCCGGTCGACGGGCAGAAGCAGTTCAAGGGCGAGCTGGAAGGCATCGACGCCGCCGGTGACAATGGGCGCGGCCTGATCGCGATCCGCCACCCGCGCACGGGGGAGCTGGCGCAGGTGCCGTTCGCGCTGATCGCGGATGCCAAGCTGGTCCTGACCGACAAACTGATCGCAGCAACCGTCCCGCTCTCGGTCGAGGGTGCGGACGAAGAAGAGCTTCACGAAGAGGAAAATCACTGATGGCCACGGGCGTCACCGCCAACCGTGCGGAGCTGATCGCGATCGCGAACTCGGTCGCCTCGGAGAAGATGATCGACAAGGCGATCGTCATCGAGGCGATGGAGGATGCGATCCAGCGCGCGGCGCGCACGCGCTACGGCCAGGAAATGGACATCCGCGCGAAGCTGGATCCCAACAACGGCGACCTGCGGCTGTGGCGCGTGGTCGAGGTGGTGGAGGAGGTCGACGACCTCTACAAGCAGGTCGACGTGAAGGGCGCGCAGAAGCTGCAGGCCGGCGCGCAGATCGGCGACTATCTGGTCGACCCGCTGCCCCCGATCGAGTTCGGCCGCATCCAGGCGCAGGCCGCCAAGCAGACCATCTTTCAGAAGGTCCGCGATGCCGAGCGCGAGCGCCAGTATGAGGAATTCAAGGACCGCGCGGGCGAGATCATCACCGGCGTCGTCAAGCGGGTCGAGTTCGGCCATATCGTCGTCGACCTGGGCCGTGCCGAGGGCGTGATCCGCCGCGACGCGCAGATCCCGCGCGAGGTGGTGCGCGTCAACGACCGCATCCGCTCGCTGATCCTGAAGGTCGTGCGCGAGAACCGCGGGCCGCAGATCTTCCTGTCGCGCGCGCACCCCGACTTCATGAAGAAGCTGTTCGCGCAGGAAGTGCCCGAGATCTACGACGGCATCATCGAGATCAAGGCCGCGGCGCGCGACCCGGGCAGCCGCGCCAAGATCGGCGTCATCAGCCACGATTCGTCGATCGATCCGGTCGGCGCGTGCGTCGGCATGAAGGGCAGCCGCGTGCAGGCCGTCGTGCAGGAAATGCAGGGCGAGAAGATCGACATCATCCCCTGGTCGCCCGACACCGCGACCTTCGTCGTCAACGCGCTCCAGCCCGCCAACGTGGCGCGCGTCGTGATCGACGAGGAAGAGGACCGGATCGAGGTGGTCGTCCCCGACGACCAGCTGAGCCTCGCCATCGGCCGCCGCGGGCAGAACGTCCGCCTCGCCTCGCAGCTGACCGCGAAGGCGATCGACATCCTGACCGAGACCGACGCGTCGGAGAAGCGGCAGAACGAGTTCGTCAAGAATTCCGAGACGTTCCAGAACGAGCTCGACGTCGACGAGACGCTGGCGCAGCTGCTGGTGGCCGAGGGCTTCAGCGCGCTCGAAGAGGTCGCCTATGTCGAGCTCGACGAGCTGGCCGGGATCGAGGGCTTCGACGAGGATCTGGCGCAGGAGCTGCAGAGCCGTGCGCAGGAGGCGCTGGATCGCCGCGAACAGGCCAACCGCGAGGAGCGCCGGGCGCTGGGCGTCGACGATGCGCTCGCCGAGCTGCCGTACATGACCGAGGCGATGCTGGTCACGCTCGGCAAGGCCGGGATCAGGACGCTCGACGATCTGGCGGACCTCGCCACCGACGAGCTGATCGAGAAGAAGCGCCAGGAGCCGCGCCGCCGCAACGAGGATGCCCCCAAGCGTCCCGAGCACAAGGGCGGCGTGCTGGGCGAATATGGCCTGACCGAGGAGCAGGGCAACGAGATCATCATGGCCGCGCGCGCGCACTGGTTCGACGAGGAACCGGCCGCGGATGCCGACGCCGGCACGGAGTCGGAAGAGGCCTGATGCCGTTCGTATCGATCCGACTGGCCGGCACCGCGAGTGTCGAGCAGAAGGCGGGGATCGTGGCCGATGTCACGTCCTCGCTGGTCACGCGGCTGGGCAAGAACCCGGCCGCGGTCCAGGTCGTGATCGAGGAAGTGTCGACGGAGAATTACGGCGCGGGCGGTATCCTGATCGCGCACCGCGACCAACCCGCCGCCACGCCATCGAGGGAGGACGCACATGCGGAACCCTCGCAATGAGCCGCTAGGTCGCCCCCTCCGTCATGCCGGGCTCGTCCCGGCATCCAGGGCCTCACGCACTGTCGTCGCGATGATCCAGCGGCGGCAGCCCCAGCTCGACCGCCAGATCGCGCCAACGCGAATTGCGCTGCTCGATCACGTTGAGCTTGTACCGCCTCGGCCATTTCTTGATCCGCTTCTCCGCGGAGATGGCACTCTCCATCGTATCGGCGACATCGTACCAGACGAGGCGGTGAACTCCATATCGTGCGGTGAAACCGCCGAAGCTGCCCTCCCGGTGCTGCATGACGCGCGCCAGCAGGTTCGACGTCACGCCGACATACAGCGTGCCGTTGCGCCCGCTCGCCATGATATAGACGCAGGGTTGCCGTTCGCGCATCGGCCACAGCGTGCGACGCCCTGGATGCCGGGACAAGCCCGGCATGACGGGGAGGTGACGACGACATGACCGACTCCGTCCGCTCCTGCATCCTCACCCGCGAGCGCGCCGCACCGGCGGCGCTCGTCCGCCTCGCGCTCGCCCCCGACGGGCGTGTCCTGCCCGACGTGCGCGCCAAGGCGCCGGGGCGCGGCGCGTGGATCGGCGTCGCGCGCGCGGAACTGGAAACCGCGATCGCCAAGGGCCGGTTGCGCGGGCAGCTCGCGCGGACGCTGCGCGACACCGACATCATCATTCCCGACGACCTCCCCGCGCTGATCGCCGCCGCGCTGGAGCGCAACGCGCTCGACCGGCTGGGGCTGGAGTCGCGCACCGGCACGCTGCTGACCGGCGCCGACCGGATCGAGACCGCGGCGCGCTCGGGCAAGCTCCACGCGCTCTATCACGCCGCCGACGCGCGCGAGGACGGGCGGCGCAAGCTGGCGCAGGCGTGGCGAGTCGGCAGCGATGCCGAAGGAAGTGACCTGAGGGGCTTGGCGTTGCCCGTCGACCGCACCATATTGTCGTTGGCGCTGGGCCGCGAAAATGTGGTACACATCGGCGTCAACGACCGCGCGGCTGCCGGACGGTTGAGCGAGGCGCTCGACCGCTGGCTGCATTTTATCGGCCCCGATCTGACCCCCGCACCTTGCGCTACGGCCGCGCAAGGCGCATCGGCGCCCGGTTCCGCGCCGGCACGACCGGCCGTGACGACAGACGAGGATATTGAGTGAGCGAGACCGACAACGACAAGCCGAAACTCGGGATGCGCCAGCCGTTGGGGCTGAAGCGCACGGTCGAGACCGGCAAGGTGAAGCAGAGCTTCAGCCACGGCCGTAGCAATACGGTGGTGGTCGAGGTGAAGCGTCGCCGCGTGCTCGGTCCGCAGGGTGCGGGCGCGCCGGCGGAGGCGACGCCGGCCCCGGCGCTCGAGCCCGTCGCGGCCCCGGCACCCGCCCCCGCCGCGCCCGCCCCGCGCGCGCCCGTCTCCAACGAGACGGCGCAGGAGCGCCAGGCCCGCCTGCTGCGCGAGGCCGAGGACCAGCGCATGCACGCGCTGGAGGATGCGCGCCGTCGTGAGGAGGCCGCGCGCCAGCGCGCCGCCGAGGACGAGCGCCGCCGCGCCGAGGAAAAGGCCGAGGAGCGCGCCCGCGCCGAGGCGGAGGCCGCCGCGCCGTCGCCGACGCCCACCCCTGTTCCGGCCCCGGCCCCCGAAGCGGTGGCTCAGCCCGCGCCGACCCCGGCACCGGAGCCGACCCCTGCGCCTGCTCCGGTCGCCGAGGAGCCCGCGCCCGCCCCGCAGCCGGCTCCTGCGCCGGTCGCCGCCGCGCCGAAGCCCGCGCCGACGCCGGCCGTTCCCCCGCCGCCCCCGGCCCCGCCGCCCGTGCTGGAACTGGCGCGCGATCCCGCGATGCCCGCGCCGCGCCGCTTCTCGCCGGTCGCGCGTCCCGAGATCCCCAAGCCGCAGCCCAAGCCCGAGCCGAAGCCGGAGCCCAAGCCCGCTGCCGCCGCCACGACGGCGTCGGGCGGTGGCGCGGCACCGCGCCCGATGGCTGGCGGCGGCGCATCCCCGGCGCGCAGCGCGCCGCCCGCGCGACCGCAACAGCGCGACCGCAAGGGTGACGAGCGTCGTGGCGGCAAGCTGACCGTCAACCGCGCGCTCAACGAGGATGGCGCGCGCGCCCGCTCGCTCGCTGCGCTGAAGCGCGCGCGCGAGAAGGAGAAGCGTGGCTTCGGCGGTCCGCGCGAGCCGCAGGCCAAGCAGGTCCGCGACGTACAGGTGCCCGAGGCGATCACCGTCCAGGAGCTGGCGAACCGGATGGCGGAGCGCGGCGCGGACCTGGTCAAGACGCTGTTCAAGATGGGCATGCCCGTCACGATGACGCAGACGATCGACCAGGACACCGCCGAGCTGCTGGTGACCGAGTTCGGCCACAACATCGTGCGCGTGTCGGACTCCGACATCGATCTCGCGATCGACACGACCGAGGATGCGGAGGACACGCTCCAGACGCGCCCGCCGGTCGTCACGATCATGGGCCACGTCGACCATGGCAAGACCAGCCTGCTCGATGCGCTGCGCGGCACCGACGTGGTGCGCGGCGAGGCCGGCGGCATCACGCAGCACATCGGTGCGTATCAGGTGACGCTGAAGGACAAGTCGAAGATCACCTTCCTCGATACGCCGGGCCACGAGGCGTTCACGCAGATGCGCGTGCGCGGGGCCGACGTGACGGACATCGTGGTGCTGGTGGTGGCCGCGGACGACGGGCTGATGCCGCAGACGATCGAGGCGATCAACCACACCAAGGCGGCCGGCAAGCCGATGATCGTCGCGATCAACAAGGTCGACAAGCACGACGCGAACCCGCAGCGGGTGCGCGAGCGGCTGCTGGAGCATGACATCCAGGTCGAGATGATGGGCGGCGAGACGCAGGACGTCGAGGTGTCCGCGCTCAAGAAGACCGGACTGGACGAGCTGATCGAGAAGATCCAGCTCCAGGCCGAGCTGCTCGACCTGCGCGCCAACCCCGATCGTGCGGCCGAGGGCAGCGTGATCGAGGCGAAGCTCGACAAGGGCCGCGGTCCGGTCGCGACGGTGCTCGTCACCCGCGGCACGCTGAAGGTCGGCGACATCTTCGTCGTCGGCGCCGAAAGCGGCAAGGTGCGCGCGCTGGTCGACGACAAGGGGCGCCAGCTCAAGGTCGCCGGGCCGTCGATGCCGGTCGAGGTGCTGGGCATTTCCGGCACGCCGTCCGCGGGCGATCAGCTGCAGGTGGTCGAGAGCGAGGGCCGGGCGCGCGAAGTGGCGGAATATCGCCAGAGCGTGCTCACGCAGAAGCGCACCACCTCGGCGCCGACCAGCCTGGAGAACATGTTCTCCGCGCTGCGCGCCAATGCGGCGATCGAATATCCGCTGGTGGTGAAGGCCGATACGCAGGGCACGGTCGAGGCGATCGTGGCGTCGATCAACAAGATCTCGACCGATCTCATCCGCGCGCGCGTGCTGCATTCGGGGGTCGGCGGCATCACCGAGAGCGACGTGACGCTGGCGGGCGCATCGGGGGCGCCGATCATCGGCTTCCACGTCCGCGCCAATGCCAAGGCGCGCGAGATCGCCGAGCGGCAGAAGGTGGCGCTGAAATATTACGACGTCATCTACGACCTGATCGACGAGATCCGCGCCGGCATGGCGGGCGAGCTCGGGCCGGAGGCGTTCGAGACGGTCGTCGGCCGCGCCGAGATCCGCGAGGTCTTCTCCGCGGGCAAGCACGGCAAGGCCGCCGGTCTGCTGGTGGTCGAGGGCGCGATCCGCAAGGCGCTCAAGGCCCGCATCACGCGCGACGACGTCATCATTTACAATGGCGAGATCGCGTCGCTGCGCCGCTTCAAGGACGACGTGCCGGAGGTTCGCGCGGGGCTGGAGTGCGGCGTCACGTTCTCGCAGAACTTCGTCGACATCAAGCCGGGCGACTTCCTGGAGACGTTCGAGGTCGAGCTGCGCGAACGCACGCTGTAAGCCATCATTCCCTCTCCCCGCGTGGGAGAGGGAGGGAGCTGCCGCAGGCAGCGGAAGGGCGAGGGGGAGTGAGGCGTACTAGCGCGCCTCGCTCCCCCGCGCCGTGAAGGGTCCAGACGATGACCGAAAAACCCGAAAAATCCGTCCGCACGCTGCGCGTCGGCGAGCAGGTCCGCCACATCCTGTCGGAGATCCTGCAACGCGGCGACGTCCACGACGATACGCTCGCCAGCCACATGGTCAGCGTGACCGAGGTGCGCATGTCCCCCGACCTGCGCCACGCCACCGTCTTCGTGAAGCCGCTGCTGGGCAAGGACGAGGATGCGGTGCTCAAGGCGCTGCGCACGAACACCGCCTACCTGCAGCGCGAGGTCGCGCACCGCATTAAGATGAAATATGCCGCGCGGCTCAAGTTCCTGGCGGACGAGAGCTTCGACGAGGGCAGCCACATCGACGCGCTGCTCCGCTCGGATCACGTCGCGCGCGACCTTGACGGTGAATGAGGTAAGACGCATCTTACCTCGATGGGTATTGAGATCACCGTGTCGTCGAAGGGGCAGATCGTCATTCCTAAGGACGTTCGCGACGCCTTGGGTCTACAGGCCGGTGGCAAGCTGATGCTCGAGCGTTCCGGAAACCGCCTTATCTTGGAAGCCCCCCAGCCCCAGCGTCCGCGGATCACCTACGAGGAGTTCCGGCGGCGCGTTCCCCGGTACGATGGGCCAACGGTTGCGGTCGAGGATATGACGAGCCGGGTGGGCGACCTCTTTCGCGGCTGGGAAGAGTAAGCCTGCGGTGATTGCGGTGGACACCAACGTCGTCGTTCGATTGATCGTCGGCGACGATCCGGATCAGGTCGCGCTTGCGCTGAAGCTCGCCGAGCGTGACGCGTTCTATGTCTCTTTCACGGTGCTGGAGGAGGTGGAATGGGTGTTGAGATCGCGCTTCGGCTATGGGCGGGACCAGATCGTTCACGCGCTTCGTGCGCTCGCCGACCTTGTCATCCTGCGATACGAGGATGACGACGACGCGCGCTGGGCGATCGAGCGGTACGCGCTGTCGGGAGAACTCGCCGACTATCTCCACATTGCGTCGGCGCGCGTGGCAGGTCGTTTCGCGACATTCGAGCGCCGTCTGGCACGCCGGGCGGGGTCGAACTCACCCGTGCCGGTCGAAACGCTCGCCTGATGGCGAAGCTCTATTTCTATTATGCCAGCATGAACGCGGGCAAATCGACCACGCTGTTGCAGGCCGATTTCAACTATCGCGAGCGGGGGATGCGCACGATGCTGTTCACCGCCGCGGTGGACGATCGCTTCGCCGCGGGCACGATCACCTCGCGCATCGGGCTGGTGGCGGCGGCGACGACGTTCGACCCCGCGACGGACCTCGCCGCCCTCGCGCTCGATCGCCATGCGAAGGGGAAGCTCGCCTGCGTGCTCGTGGATGAGGCGCAGTTCCTGACGGAGTACCAGGTCGACGGCCTCGCGCGGCTGGCCGACGACGCCGACATCCCCGTCCTCGCCTATGGCCTGCGCACCGACTTCCAGGGCCGCCTGTTCGCCGGCTCCGCGCGGCTGCTGGCGCTGGCCGACGCGCTCATCGAGATCAAGTCGGTCTGCGCATGCGGGCGCAAGGCGACGATGAACCTGCGCGTCGATGCCGAAGGCCGCCCGGTCAGCGAGGGGCGGCAGACCGAGATCGGCGGCAACGATCGCTATGTCGCGCTGTGCCGGCGGCATTTCGTGGCGGCGTTGGGGGGCGAATGACATACCACCCCCGTCATCCCCGCGCCGGCGGGGATCCAGGCGCGCAGGTCGGGCGATAGAGGCGCGGCCGCGGAGCATCCGGATTCCGCCTTCGCGGGAATGACGGTACGGGTGAAACAGGCGCGCCCTCCACCTAGCCTTCCCCCCGCCCCGCCCCTATCTGCGCCCCCATGGATCCAAACGGCATCATCTGGTCGGCGGCGGTGTGGCTCATCCCGCTGGTGATCGCGATCGTCTTCCACGAGGTCGCGCACGGTCTCGCCGCGCGCGCGCTGGGCGATCCCACCGCGGCGCGGCTCAACCGGCTGTCGTTCAACCCGCTGCGCCACGTCGATCCGATCGGCACCATCGTCCTGCCGCTGATGCTCGCCATCGCCAAGGCGCCGGTGTTCGGCTGGGCCAAGCCGGTGCCGGTCGATGCGCGCAACCTGCCCGACCCGCGCAGGGGGATGCTGCTGGTCGCGCTCGCCGGGCCGGGCATGAACCTGACGCTGGCGCTGGTCGGCGCGGTCCTGCTCGGCCTCTTCGCGCAGACGGTCGACACCGCCCCCGCCGGCAGCCTGGGTGCGTTCGTCGCGTCCAACCTCGTCAACTTCCTGCTCATCAACGTCTTCCTCGCGATCTTCAACCTGATCCCGCTGCCGCCGTTCGACGGCGGCCACGTCGTCGCCGGGCTGCTGCCGGAGCCGCTGGCGCAGCGCTGGGACCGGCTCGCGCGGTTCGGCTTTTTGCTGCTCATCCTGCTGCTGTTCGTGATCCCGGCGCTGGTGCCGAGCGCCAACATCGTCCAGCGCCTCGTCGCGCCCCCCGCGCAGGCGCTGACGCAGGTGTATCTCTCGATCGCCACCGCGATCGGCGGGTAAGCGCGTGCACGGCTGGCTGATCCTCGACAAGCCGCTGGGCCTGGGCTCGACGCAGGGCGTCTCCGCGGTGAAGCGCGCGTTGCGCACCGGCGGCTATGGCAAGGCCAAGGTCGGCCACGGCGGCACGCTCGACCCGCTCGCCACCGGCGTGCTGCCGATCGCGATCGGCGAGGCGACGAAGCTCGCCGGGCGGATGCTCGACAGCGACAAGGCGTATGACGTCACGATCCGCTTCGGCGAGCAGACCGACACGCTGGACGCCGAGGGCAAGGTGATCGCGACCAGCGACGTGCGCCCGACGCGGGCGGAGATCGAGGCCGTCCTGCCCCGCTTCACCGGCCCGATCGAACAGATGCCGCCGGCCTATTCCGCGCTGAAGGTCGATGGCCAGCGCGCCTACGATCTCGCGCGGGCGGGCCAGGAGGTGGTGCTGGCCATGCGTGCGGTGACGGTGCACAGCCTCACTCCCCCTCACCCTTCCGCGCCTGCGGCGCTCCCTCCCTCTCCCACAAGGGGAGAGGGAAAAGCGGCACCTCACTCCCTCTCCCCTTGTGGGAGAGGGAAGGGGCCCGCCGCCGAAGGCGGTGGGAAGGGTGAGGGGGATGACGGCCTCGATCACATCACCCTGTCCGCTCACGTCAGCAAGGGCACCTACATCCGCAGCCTCGCGCGCGACATCGCGCTGGCGCTCGGCACGGTCGGCCACGTCACCTATCTGCGCCGCACCCGCGCCGGGCCGTTCACGCTCGCGCAGGCGATAACGCTGGACAAACTCGACGAAACCGCTAAGGCGCGCAGCCTTGAACACCTACTCCTGCCGTTGAGCGCAGGGCTGGACGACATCCCGGCTCTCCCGCTCACCCCCGACCAGGCAGGGGCGCTCCGTCAGGGGCGCGTGCTGGCCGGGATCGCCGCCGGTGACGGTCAGGCCTTTGCCATGCTGGGAGAGAACCCCGTGGCGCTGGTCGAGGTGCAGGACGGCAACGTCCGCGTCGTGCGCGGCTTCAACCTGTAGAAGATGTCGAAGGGAACAGAATGACCATTACCGCCGAACGCCGTCAGGAAGTCATCAAGGAACACGCCCGCAACGAGGGCGATACCGGGTCCGTCGAGGTGCAGGTCGCCATCCTGACCGAGCGGATCAAGAACCTGACCGAGCATTTCAAGGGCCATGCGAAGGACAACCACTCGCGTCGCGGCCTGCTGATGATGGTCAACAAGCGGCGCTCGCTGCTGGATTATCTCCGCAAGACCGAGGGCGATCGTTACGTCGCCCTCATCGCGAAGCTGGGTCTTCGCAAGTGACGGAAAGGCGGCCCTAGGGTCGCCTTTTTGTCATCCCGGGCTTGACCCGGGATCCAGGGCCACAGGCGCTTCGGCCCGCAACCCTGGGCTCCTGCCTTCGCAGGAGCACATGGAAGCGACAATCCGGTCGCTTCCCTGAGCCACCAACGGCTCACTCACAGGCCCCCGCCGCATCGGGCGCGCGGGTGTAAGGAAACGATATGTTCGATACCAAGAAGGTGGAAATCGAGTGGGGCGGACAGACCCTCACTCTGGAGACGGGCCGCGTGGCGCGTCAGGCCGACGGCGCGGTGCTCGCGACGCTCGGCGAAACGGTTGTGCTGTGCGCCGTCACCGCCGCCAAGAGCGTGAAGGAAGGCCAGGACTTCTTCCCGCTGACCGTTCACTATCAGGAGAAGTTCTCCGCCTCCGGTCGCATCCCCGGCGGCTTCTTCAAGCGCGAGCGCGGCGCGACCGAGCGTGAGACGCTGGTCAGCCGCCTGATCGACCGCCCGCTGCGCCCGCTGTTCCCGGAAGGGTTCTACAACGAGGTCAACTGCATCGCGCAGGTGATGTCGTATGACGGCGAGAACGAGCCGGACCTGCTGGCGATGATCGCCGCCTCGGCCGCGATGACGCTGTCGGGCGTGCCCTTCATGGGCCCGATCGGCGCGGCGCGCGTCGGCTACAAGGACGGCGAATATCAGCTGAACCCGTCGGACGCGGAGGTCGCCGAGGGCGATCTGGACCTGATGGTCGCCGCCACCCACGACGCGGTGATGATGGTCGAGTCCGAGGCGAACGAACTGTCCGAGGACGTGATGCTGGGCGCGGTCATGTTCGCGCACAAGGCGTCACAGGACGTCATCAAGGCGATCATCCGCCTGGCCGAGCAGGCCGCGAAGGAGCCGTGGGAGCTGAAGGTCCAGGCCGACAGCGCGGCGGTCAAGACCAAGCTGAAGAAGCTGATCGGCAAGGACCTGGAGGCGGCGTACAAGCTGACCGACAAGCAGGCGCGCCAGACCGCGATCAACGACGCGCGCACCAAGGCGCGCGAGGGCATGGCGGACCTGAAGGACAGCGATCCGCAGGCCTATCTCGCCAGCCTGAAGCTGGTGAAGAAGCTGGAGGCGGAGATCGTCCGCACCGCGATCCTGAAGACCGGCCGCCGTATCGACGGCCGCGACACAAAGACGGTGCGCCCGATCGCGGCCGAGGTCCACTTCCTGCCGCGTGCGCACGGTTCGGCGCTGTTCACCCGCGGCGAGACGCAGACCATCGCCACCACGACGCTGGGCACGCGCGATGCGGAGCAGATGATCGATGGTCTGGGCGGCCTGTCCTACCAGCACTTCATGCTGCACTATAACTTCCCGCCCTATTCGGTCGGCGAAGTCGGCCGCTTCGGTGCGCCGTCGCGGCGCGACGTCGGTCACGGCAAGCTCGCCTGGCGCGCGCTGCACGCGGTGCTGCCGACGAAGGAGGAGTTCCCCTACACCATCCGCGTCACGTCGGACATCACCGAATCGAACGGCTCGTCCTCGATGGCCACCGTCTGCGGCGGCTCGCTGTCGCTGATGGACGCCGGCGTGCCGATCAAGCGCCCCGTCTCGGGCATCGCGATGGGCCTGATCCTGGAGGGCAAGAACTTCGCGGTCCTGTCCGACATCCTGGGTGACGAGGATCACCTGGGCGACATGGACTTCAAGGTGGCGGGCACGTCGGAGGGCATCACCAGCCTTCAGATGGACATCAAGATCGCCGGCATCACCGAGGAGATCATGAAGGTCGCGCTGGCGCAGGCGCATGAGGGCCGCGCGCACATCCTGGGCGAGATGGCCAAGGCGCTGTCGTCGACCCGGACCGAACTGTCGGCGCACGCGCCGCGGATCGAGACCTTCACGATCGACAAGTCGAAGATCCGCGACGTCATCGGCACCGGCGGCAAGGTGATCCGCGAGATCGTCGCCACCACCGGCGCGAAGGTCGACATCGACGACGAGGGCGTCATCAAGGTGTCGTCGTCGGACAACGCGCAGATCGAGGCCGCGATCAAGTGGATCAAGGGCCTGGTCGAGGAGGCCGAGGTCGGCAAGATCTACGACGGGAAGGTCGTCAACATCGTCGACTTCGGCGCGTTCGTGAACTTCATGGGCGGCAAGGACGGGCTCGTTCACGTCTCCGAGATGAAGAACGAGCGTGTCGAGAAGCCGGGCGACGTCGTCACCGAGGGTCAGGCCGTGAAGGTCAAGGTGCTCGAGATCGACCAGCGCGGCAAGGTGCGCCTGTCGATGCGCGTCGTCGATCAGGAAACCGGCGCCGAGCTGGAGGACACCCGTCCCGCGCGCGAACCGCGCGGCGATCGTGGCGAGCGCAGCGACCGCGGCCCGCGCCGCGAGGGCGGCCCGCGTGGCGATCGTGACGGCGGCGGCCGCGGCCCGCGCCGCGAAGGTCGCGGCGATCGTGAAGGTGGGCGTGACGGCGCCCCCCGCGGTGACCGCGGCCCCCGCCGCGAGCGCAGCGAAGGCACCAGGGACGAGGGCGACGCCCCGGCGTTCGCCCCCGCCTTCCTGACCGGCGACCGCGACTAAGCGACCGCCTCGCAGGCTGACGAAGGAAAGGCCCCGGCAGCGATGCCGGGGCCTTTCCTTGTTGAGGCAGATCACACGTTATAGATGATTTCGTCATCATTCTCGTCCCATGGAGGATAGATGACCGGACGTTCGCCAAAATACTTCTTTACTATTCGATCACGGCGATCAAGCGAAGTTTCGTCCGCGTCCACTTCATCAGGATAGGTATAAGATAACGTGAAATTTCCATCTTTGGCAAAATACTCGATTTCACACCATCGCATATCTTCAGTCTGACTTCTCCAAAAATCCCAAAGTTTTTTTACAAGCAGGTTCATATCCGGATCTCGGTACATGATGTGATTCCCTGTGCTCTTGAATATCGCTGGCGATACGTGGTCGTCCCAAGCCGTTACATGCAAGAGAGTACCGTCCAAGGGATACTCCGTATCCACTGCCAACAGCGCGGTTATCTCATCTATGTACCGTCTTTCTTCTTCCTTTTCCATGTCACCGGTCCGATCAGTCATTTGTAATAGCAACACTCTTCTTCCTACCATCGACGAAGAAGATCACTTCGAGACGAGACGGTCGTTGCGATCCGTCATCGAAGACCGGGAGGATTTTAACCGTCACCACCTTGCCTGCACGCTTTTCGCGCGCCCATTCGTCCTCAAGCGCGCGATAATTGCCCCGGTTGACCTTTGAGCCCTGCGCAAAATGATTGAAGGCGTCTGACGGACCGTTGAAGCGCGCGGCGATATAGTGGCCGCCATCATCGGTGCCGCGACGGTCGGCACCCCCGGCTGACAATTGCGCTCGCTTGGATCGCGGCGCAACCATTCCGGTCATGAGTGACCCTGAAACACGTCGCGTTCTGTCGCGATCGTCTATGACATAGGTATATCCGTTGCGGCTGATCTCGCGCGATGGCGCCTCGGCCGATCTCGACAGGACAGCCGTTGTTCTTACACCGGAGCTTCCCCTCCGCGGAGATGCACGGGGAGACTTTACCGGCTTTGGTCTATCGGTCCAGCTTCCCGAAGCACCCCCGCCGCCGTAACCTCGGTGCGAGCTACCACTAGATCCTTGAGGAAAGTGGTTTCCACTACCGGCGAATGTAAACTGCCCATTCGTCGGATCGTGCCAAGGATTGAACTTCAACTCGACGCCATCGGGCGACCGTATGCGGGGAACCATCCCCGTTCTCAGCCAGTGACCGAAGGCGCTGTCCTTGCTGCGTGTTGCTACAATCCCAGTGCTCTGCTCAGATCAGCAATGGAACATATCATGAACACAGCAATTTTGCAACATCCGGGCTCGCCATTCGAACCATCGCCATATAAGTCGATCGACCTAATCATAAGGGAGAGCGCTCAATGGCCTATGAGCAGATCGACTATGCGGTGGACGATGCGGTCGCGACGATCACGCTCAACCGCCCGGACAAGCTCAACGCCTATACCGCGGTCATGGGCGCTGAGATCGCCGCGGCGATCGGCGAGGCCAATGCCGACGACGCGGTGCGCGCGATCATCCTGACCGGCGCGGGGCGCGGCTTCTGCGCGGGGGCGGATATCTCGGGCGGGGCGGACAGCTTCGGCAGCGGCGGGCCGAACTTCGCCGCGCCCGATCGTCCGCGCGACGGCGCCGGCTTCGTCGGTGCGCTGTTCGACAGCGCCAAGCCGACGATCGCCGCGATCAACGGCCCCGCGGTGGGCGTCGGCATCACCCTCACGCTGCCGTGCGACATCCGCGTCGCCGCCGATACCGCCAGGATCGGCTTCGTCTTCGCGCGCCGCGGGCTGGTGCCGGAGGCGGGGAGCGCGTGGTTCCTGCCGCAGCTGGTCGGGCTGCCGCAGGCGCTGCGCTGGTGTCTGTCGGGCCGCGTGTTCGACGCGGCCGAGGCGCTGGCGGGCGGTCTGGTGAGCGAGGTGCTCGCCCCCGACGCGCTCATCCCCCGCGCCCGTGCCATCGCGCAGGAGATTGCGGACCACACCGCCCCCGTCTCGATCGCGCTCACGCGACAGATGCTGTGGCGCTTCGCCGGCGCGCCGCTGCCGTTCGAGCTGCTGGAGGTGGACGGCCCCTTGGCACAGCGCCTCGGCGCCGGGCCGGACGTGCGCGAGGGGGTGGCGGCGTTCCTGGAGAAGCGCGCGCCGGACTTTCCGGGTCGCATCGCGACGGACATGCCGAAAGGCTATCCGTGGTGGTGAGCCACCGTGTTCCGGCGCACGCCGGAACCCAGGGCCGCGAACGCGGGCGGCAGCGATCGTGACCCTGGGCTCCTGCGTTCGCAGGAGCACATGCCCTCAGTGCCGATAGCCGGGATCGATCCGGTCGAGCTTGCGCAGCAGCGCCGGCCACGCCAGCTTCTGCGCCAGCCCGGCCATCCCCTTGGGGTTCGACTGCCCCGCGACCTTGTGCTCTACCCCCTGCGGCGGGGTGTTGAGCCGCTCGTGCCCCGCGGACAGCATCATCACCTGCGCCTCGCACGCACGCTCCAGGAAATAGAGCCGCAGGAAGCACGACGCGACGCTGTCGCCCACGGCCAGCGTGCCGTGGTTGCGCAGGATCATCGCATTCCTGTCGCCGATGTCCGCGACCAGCCGCTCGCGCTCCTCCAGGTCGGTCGCGATGCCCTCGTAATCGTGATAGGCGACATCGTGGCTCGCGATCATCGCGGTCTGCGTGTGCGGCAGCAGCCCGAATTCCATCGCGCTCACCGCCTGCCCGTGCGGCGTGTGGAGGTGCATGACCGCCTGCGCATCCTCGCGCGCCATGTGGATCGCGGAGTGGATCGTGAACCCCGCCGGGTTGACCGGATGCGTGGTCGGGCCGACCGGATGGCCCTCGACATCGATCTTCACCAGCGACGAGGCGGTGATCTCCTCGAACATCATGTCATAGGGGTTGATGAGGAAATGGTGCTCGGGTCCCGGCACGCGCGCCGACAGGTGCGTGAAGATCAGGTCGTCCCAGCCGTACAGCGCCACCAGCCGATAGGCCGCCGCCAGATCGACCCGCGCCTCCCACTCGCCGGGGGCATAATGCGGGGTATCCATCGTCGCCACGGTCGCCATCATCGCTCTCCTGTCAGCCGGTCGTTTGCTGGGCACATGCCATACCGCATCGTCGAGCGCGCGACCAGCCCATCAGGGTAGCGCCCGCCGCGTCGCGCGTACCTCTTCTACGAACAGCGCGGGCTGCTCGAACGCGGCGAAATGCCCGCCGCGCGCCGGCTCGCCCCAGTGCACGATCTGCGGATAGCGCCGCTCCGCCCAGCGCCGCGACGGGCGCATGATCTCGCGCGGGAAGATGCTGCACCCCACCGGGATCGTGACGGCGTCGCCCGCGAAGGTGCGGAAGCTCTCCCAGTACAAGCGCGCCGACGAGGCCGCGGTCGCGCTCAGCCAGTAGAGCGTGATATTGTCGAGCATCCGGTCGATCGGCAGAGCCGCCTCCGGCGCACCGGGCCCGCCGCCGCCGCCCTCACCCTCGCCCCGATCGGTCCAGTCGCCGAACTTCTCGTAGATCCACGCCGCCTGCCCCGCGGGCGAGTCGGTCAGCGCATAGCCGATCGTCTGCGGCCGGGTGGATTGCAGGACGGCATAGCCGTTGCCCCATTCCTGATAATAGCGCCCCGCCGCGATCGCCGCCTTCTCGGCCTCGGTCAGGTCGCCCGTCTGATCCTCGGCCGGCCCCGCCACCACCATGTTGACGTGGATGCCCGTCACCGCCGGATCGCCGCTCGCGCCGATCGCATGGGTCACCGCCGAGCCCCAGTCGCCGCCCTGCGCCATGAAGCGGTCATAGCCCAGCCGCTTCATCAGCGCGATCCACGCGCCCGCGATCCGCTGCACGCCCCAGCCCGTCTCGCGCGGCTTGCCCGACAGGCCGAAGCCGGGCAGCGAGGGGATGACGAGGTGGAACGCCTCCGCCGCATCGCCGCCATGCGCGCGCGGGTCGCTGAGCGGCCCGACGACGTCGAGGAATTCGATCACCGATCCCGGCCAGCCATGCGTCAGGATCAGCGGGGTCGCATCCGGCTCGGGCGAGCGGACGTGGAGGAAGTGGATGTCCAGCCCGTCGATTTCGGTCATGCACGGGTTGAGCGCGTTCAGCCGCGCCTCGCAGGCGCGCCAGTCGTGCCGATCGCGCCAATGCGCGCACAGCGCCTGCACGCGCTCCAGCGGCGCGCCCTGCTGCCATCCATCGACCGTCTCGCGCTCGGGCCAGCGCGTCGCCGCCAGCCGCGCCTTCAGGTCGGCCAGTGCGCCGTCGGGGAAGGCGAAGGGGTGCGGGGTGACGGCGTCCATCGGGTCTCTCCTGTTTCGGACAAGGTTATCCGTCCCGCTTTGGCGCGTCACCCCGGGGCCTGAACCCCGGGGCCGGGGTGACGAACGGTACGCTCGCCGACTCGCGGCAATATCCCTTCGGATACAGTCGGATACCATCCCGGTTCGCATCGTTCCCCTGCTTGCTGCTGGATGAACAGCATGCCACGATCAGGGCCATCATGACCGACGACACCGGCTTCACCCTCTCGCGCCGCGGCGCGCTCATCGGCGGCGCGGCCGCGGCGGCGGCGGGCGCGGTCCCGCTCGACGTGGACGCGCAGCCCGCCACGCCGGAGCCGCCCGCCCCCACCCTGCCCGTCAGCTTCACCGTCAACGGCCGCAAGCGCACGCTGGAGGTCGACCCGCGCGTCACCCTGCTCGACGCGCTGCGCGAGCATCTGTCGCTGACCGGCAGCAAGAAGGGGTGCGACCATGGCCAGTGCGGCGCCTGCACCGTCATGGTGGAGGGCAGGCGCATCAACTCCTGCCTGACGCTCGCGGTGATGCACGACGGCGACGCGATCACCACGATCGAGGGGCTGGGCCGCCCGGGCGACCTCCATCCGATGCAGGCCGCGTTCGTCCGTCACGACGGCTATCAGTGCGGCTATTGCACGCCGGGGCAGATCATGAGCAGCGTCGCGGTGTTGCAGGAGGTGAAGGACGGCATCCCCAGCTATGTCGCCGCCGACCTCACCGCGGCGCCCGCGCTGTCGGGCGAGGAACTGCGCGAGCGGATGAGCGGCAACATCTGCCGCTGCGCCGCCTATTCCAACATCATCGCCGCCATCGCCGATGTCGCTGGAAAGGACATCGCATGAAGCCCTTCACCTACGAGCGCGCCGCCACCCCCGCCGCTGCCGCCGCCGCGGTGGCGAAGACGCCGGGCGCGAAATTCGTCGCGGGCGGCACCAACCTGCTCGACCTCATGAAATTGCAGGTGGAGACGCCGCGCCATCTGGTCGACGTCAACCGCCTCGGCCTCGATACGATCGACGCCACGCCGGAGGGCGGGCTGCGCATCGGCGCGCTGGTGCGCAACACCGCGCTCGCCGCCGACCCGCGGGTGCGGCGCGACTATGGCGTGCTCTCGCGTGCGCTGCTGTCCGCCGCCTCGGGCCAGCTGCGCAACAAGGCGACCACCGCGGGCAACCTGCTCCAGCGCACCCGCTGCCCCTATTTCTACGACACCAACCAGCCGTGCAACAAGCGCCAGCCGGGGTCGGGCTGTGCCGCGATCGGCGGGTTCAGCCGCAATCTGGCGGTGATCGGCACCAGCAGGGATTGCATCGCCACCTATCCCGGCGACATGGCGGTGGCGATGCGCGCGCTCGATGCGGTGGTGGAGACGGTGGACGCCACCGGCGCGACCCGCCGCATCGCGATCGCCGACTTCCACCGCCTGCCCGGCGCCACGCCCTGGGTGGAAACCGCGCTGAAGCCGGCGGAAATGATTACCGCGGTCACGCTGCCCGCGCCGATCGGCGGCACGCATATCTATCGCAAGGTGCGCGACCGCGCCTCCTATGCGTTCGCCGCGGTGTCGGTCGCGGCGGTGCTGCGCCCGAACGAGGGTCCCGCCCGCATCGCCTTCGGCGGCGTCGCGCCCCGGCCGTGGCGCGTCGCCGCCGCGGAGCAGCGCGTTGACGGCGGGTCGAAGGCGATCGCCGATACCGCCTTCGCCGGCGCCACCCCCACCGAGCAGAATGCGTTCAAGATACCGCTGGCGGAGCGCACGCTCGCCGCGGTGCTGGCCGAGGGAGCGCGCGCATGAAGTTCGAGACGCCCGCGGGCACCAATCCGATCGACCGGGGCCGCGTCGTCGGCAAGCCCACGCCGCGCATCGACGGTCCGCTCAAGGTCAGCGGCACCGCCCCCTATGCCTATGAGCGCAACGACGTCGCCCCCGGCCATGCTTACGGCGTGATCGTCGGCAGCGCGGTCGCCAAGGGCCGCATCACGCGCATCGACACCGCGGAGGCGAAGCGCGCGCCCGGCGTCATCGCGATCGTCACGCACGAAAATGCGGGCAGGCTGGGCAAGGCCAAGGCGCATACTGCCGCCATGCTCGCCGGACCGGCGGTCGAACATTACGATCAGGCGGTCGCGATCGTCGTCGCGGAGACGTTCGAACAGGCGCGCGATGCCGCGAAGCGCGTGCGCGTCGACTATGCCCGCGCCAAGGGCCGGTACGACCTCGCCGCCGTGAAGGCGGGCGCGCCGATCGCGCCGGGCGAGAAGATGAAGACCGCGCGCGGCGACTTCGCCGGCGCCTTCGCCGCGGCGCCGGTGACGCTCGACGCGACCTATACCACGCCCGACCAGAGCCACACGATGATGGAGCCGCACGCCACCATCGCCGCGTGGGAGGGCGATGCGGTCACGCTGTGGACCTCCAACCAGATGATCGCCTGGGCGGTGCGCGACATGAGCGAGACGCTGCTGATCCCGAAGGAGAAGATCCGCGTCGTGTCGCCCTATATCGGCGGCGGCTTCGGGGGCAAATTGTGGGTCCGCTCCGATGCCGTGATGGCCGCGCTCGCCGCACGCGCGGCGGGACGCCCGGTCAAGGTGGCGCTCGCGCGGCCGCAGATGATGAACAACACCACCCACCGCCCGGCCACGATCCAGCGCATCCGGATCGGCGCGGACAAGGGCGGCAGGATCACCGCGATCGCGCATCAGACGTGGTCGGGCGACCTGCCCGGCGGCGGGCCGGAGACGGCGGCCAACCAGACGCAGTTGCTCTACGCCGGCGCCAACCGCCTGACCGAGACGCGGCTCGCCGTGCTCGACCTGCCCGAGGCGAACGCGATGCGCGCGCCGGGCGAGGCGCCGGGGCTGATGGCGCTGGAAGTCGCGATGGACGAGATGGCGGAGAAGCTGGGGATGGACCCGGTGCGCTTTCGCATCATCAACGACACGATGGTCGATCCGGAGAAGCCCGAGCGCCCCTTCTCCGACCGCCACCTGGTGCGCTGTCTGGAGGAAGGCGCGCGCCGCTTCGGCTGGTCCCGCCGCAATCCGAAACCGGGGCAGGTTCGCGACGGTCGCTGGCTGGTCGGCATGGGCGTCGCGGCGGCGTTCCGCAACAACATGAACATGAAGTCGGGCGCGCGTGTCGGTGTCGATCGCAAGGGCGTGGTCACGGTCGCCACCGACATGACCGACATCGGCACCGGCAGCTATACGATCATCGCGCAGACGGCGGCGGAGATGATGGGGGTGCCGCTCGACCGGGTCGTCGTCCTGCTGGGCGACAGCCGCTACCCCGTCTCGTCCGGCTCGGGCGGGCAATGGGGCGGCAACAGCTCGACCGCGGGCGTCTATGCCGCCTGCGTCGACCTGCGCCGCCGCATCGCGCAGAAGCTGGGGTTCGACGCCGACTCCGTCACCTTCGCCGACGGGAAGGTGACGAGCGGCAGCCGCTCGGTCGATCTGGTGAAGGCCGCAGGCGACGCGGGGCTGAGCGGCGAGGACACGATCGAGTTCGGCGACCTGGACGAACGTTATGCGCAGGCCACCTTCGGCGCGCATTTCGTCGAGGCCGGGGTGGACGCCTATACCGGCGAGGTCCGCGTCCGCCGCATGTCCGGCGTGTTCGACGCCGGGCGCATCCTGAACCCGGTCTCCGCGCGCAGCCAGGTGATCGGCGGCATGGCGATGGGCGTCGGCGCGGCGCTGATGGAGGACGCTGTGGTCGATCCGCGCTTCGGCTATTTCGTCAACCACGACCTCGCCGAATATCACGTCCCCGTCCACCTCGACGTGCCGCACCAGGAGGTCGTCTTCCTCGACACGCTCGACGACAAGACCTCGCCGATGAAGGCCAAGGGCGTGGGCGAGCTGGGGCTGTGCGGCGCGGGCGCGGCGGTCGCGAACGCGGTCTACAACGCCTGCGGCGCGCGCATCCGCGACTATCCGCTGACGCTCGACAAGGTGATGAAGGGGATGGTGCGGGTGTAGCTGCTACGGATCCTTCCCACCCGGCTGTGCCGGGCCGGACGGAAGGGTGAGGGTGAGGGTGAAGGTGAGGGCGAAAGTAACAGCCACCACCACCCGTCACCCCGGGCTTGACCCGGGGTCCCGCTTACTAACGACGCCAGCGGAGAAGCGGGGGGCCCCGGCTCAAGGCGGGGCCTTTGCAAAACAGGTGCAACGGCACCCAGCCCACGCCGTGCTCCTGCGCAGGCAGGAGCCCAGGGCCCAGCACATCAACGCCTTATGGGACCTGCAACTCTGGGCTCCTGCCTTCGCAGGAGCACGGTACAGCCTTTTGTTAAGGTCCCGCTCAAGGCCGGGGTGACGATGTCGCGAGGCATTTGCCCCACCCCCCGTCACCCCGGACGCGTTCCGGGGTCAAACGCTCCGCGCACCCACCGATCGCGAGGGACAGGCCCGGCATGACGCCCGGCATTACCCCACGAACGCCCGCTCGATCACGAACTGCCCGGGGTTCGCGTTCGACCCCTCGACCAGCCCGGCGGCCTCCAGCATCCCCGCGGTCTCGCGGATCATCTCGGTCGAGCCGCACAGCATCACGCGGTCGGTTTCCGGATCGAACCGCCGCTCGCCCACCACCGGCGCGTCGAACAGCCGGCCGTCCTCTATCAGCGTCGTGATCCGCCCCATCGTGTGGAATTGTTCGCGCGTCACCGCGGGCAGATAGTGGAACTGCAGCAGCGCCTGGTCCGCCACCAGCGGATCGTCGGCCAGCTGCGCGGTCAGCATGTCGCGCCACGCCAGATCGTCGACGCGGCGCACGCCGTGGACGATCACCACCTGCTCGAACCGCTCGTACACGTCCGGGTCGCGCGCCACCGACAGGAACGGCGCGAGGCCGGTGCCGGTCGACAGCATGAACAGCCGCTTGCCGCCCAGCAGCGCGTCGAGCACCAGCGTGCCCGTCGGCTTCTTGCCCAGGTACAGCTGGTCGCCCGGCTTCACCGCCTGCAAACGGCCCGTCAGCGGCCCCTCGGCCACCTTGATCGACAGGAACTCCAGCTCCTCGGCCCAGGACGGGCTGGCGATCGAATAGGCGCGCATCACCGGCTTGCCCGGCGTTCCGTCCTCGCCCGGCAGCCCGGGAAGCCCCAGCATCACGAACTCGCCCGAGCGGAAGCGGAACGACGCCGGCCGCTCCACCGCGAAGCTGAACAGATGCTCGTTCCAATGCTTGACCCACTTCACCGCCACCGTGGTGAAGGCGGCGCTATCGGGGATCAGCACGGGCGCGCGGACATGCATGTTCACGAAACTCTGTCTCCAACGGATCGACGTATCGACTTCACCGCACCGGCGCGGTCTTCCCGCTACCGGCGCATGGCGCGCGGGTTCGCGCGCTGCGACGCAACATACGCCCTCTGGCCGCTTGCGCCCGCCCCCGCAAGATACTCCTTCCACACCCGATGCAAGCATTTTTTGCGAACCCTTCGCAAACCGTCGCCGGGTTGTTCCCCTTTTCGCCCCGCCCCATATCAGCGCGATGGCGATCCAGATCCGCACCAACCTGGCCGAACCCGAAACCGGCGAGTCGTTCGTCCCCCACCGCCCGCAGCGCCCGGCGAAGGTGGAGGGCGGCAAGCGTTTCGAACTGGTCAGCGACTACGAACCGTCGGGCGATCAGCCGGGCGCGATCCGCGAGCTGGTCGATGCCGCGCTGGCGGGGGAGAAGGATCAGGTGCTGCTGGGCGTCACCGGCTCGGGCAAGACCTTCACGATGGCCAAGGTGATCGAGGCGTTGCAGCGTCCGGCCTTGATCCTGGCGCCCAACAAGATCCTCGCCGCGCAGCTCTACGGCGAGTTCAAGGGCTTCTTCCCCAACAACGCGGTCGAGTATTTCGTCAGCTATTACGATTACTACCAGCCGGAGGCCTATGTGCCGCGGTCCGACACGTACATCGAGAAGGAAAGCTCGGTGAACGAATCGATCGACCGGATGCGCCACTCCGCCACGCGCGCGCTGCTGGAGCGCGACGACGTCATCATCGTCGCCTCGGTCAGCTGCCTCTACGGCATCGGCTCGGTCGAAACCTATTCGGCGATGATCTTCGACCTGAAGAAGGGGCAGACGGTCGACCAGCGCGAGATCGTGCGCAAGCTGGTCGCGCTGCAATACAAGCGCAACGACGCCGCCTTCCAGCGCGGCAACTTCCGCGTGAAGGGCGACAACCTCGAAATCTTCCCCTCGCATTACGAGGACAGCGCGTGGCGCGTGTCCTTCTTCGGCGACGAGATCGAGGAGATCGTCGAGTTCGATCCGCTGACCGGGCAGAAGAGCGCCTCGCTCAACTCGATCCGCGTCTATGCCAATTCGCATTACGTCACGCCGGGGCCGACGATGAAGCAGGCCGCCGACGCGATCCGCCACGAGCTGACCGAGCGGCTCAAGGAGCTGGAGATCGAGGGCAAGCTGCTCGAACGCCAGCGGCTGGAGCAGCGCACGCATTTCGACCTGGAGATGATCGCGGCGACCGGCAGCTGCAACGGGATCGAGAATTACAGCCGCTTCCTGACCGGCCGCCTCCCCGGCGAGCCGCCGCCCACGCTGTTCGAATATCTCCCCGAAAACGCGCTGCTGTTCGTCGACGAAAGCCATCAGACGATCGGCCAAATCAACGGCATGTCGCGCGGCGACCATCGCCGCAAGATCACGCTGGCCGAATACGGCTTCCGCCTGCCCTCCGCCATCGACAACCGCCCCTTGCGCTTCAACGAATGGGACGCGATGCGCCCGCAGACGGTCTGCGTCTCCGCCACGCCGGGGCAATGGGAGATGGACCAGACCGCGGGCGTCTTCGCCGAACAGGTCATCCGTCCCACCGGGCTCATCGATCCGCCGGTCGAGATCAAGCCGGTCGAGGAGCAGGTGCAGGACCTGATCGTCGAGTGCCGCAAGACGACCGAGCTCGGCTACCGCACCCTCGTCACCACGCTCACCAAGCGGATGGCGGAGGATCTGACCGAATATATGCACGAGGCGGGGATCAAGGTCCGCTACATGCACTCCGACGTCGAGACGCTGGAGCGGATCGAGCTGATCCGCGACCTCAGGCTGGGCGTGTACGACGTCCTTATCGGCATCAACCTGCTGCGCGAGGGGCTCGACATCCCCGAATGCGGGCTGGTCGCGATCCTGGACGCGGACAAGGAAGGCTTCCTGCGCTCCGAGACCTCGCTGATCCAGACGATCGGTCGCGCCGCGCGCAACGTCGACGGGCGCGTCATCCTCTATGCCGACCGCATCACCGGCAGCATGGAGCGCGCGATGAACGAAACCGCGCGCCGCCGCGAGAAGCAGGAGGCGTACAACCGCGAGCACGGCATCACCCCGACGACGGTGCGCAAGAACATCGGCGACATCATCGCGCACGTCGCGTCGAAGGATCAGGTGACGGTCGAGATCGACGAGAACCGCCCGCACATGGTCGGCCACAACCTGCGCGCCTATATCGAGGAGCTCGAGAAGAAGATGCGCAAGGCCGCCGCGGACCTGGAGTTCGAGGAGGCCGGCCGCCTGCGCGACGAAATCCGCCAGCTGGAGCAGGAGGAGCTCGGCCTGCCGGTCGAGCAGCACAGGGCGCCGATGATGGGCCGCAGCAACGAGGGCAAGCCCGGCACCCGCAAGACCCGCTTCGGCAAGACCCAGCGCAAGTTCGGCAAGCGCTAACCTCTTCGCCATCCGTCATCCCGGACTTGATCGAGACCTCTGCGAAACTCAGTTCCCTGTTCCCCGGCGAAGGCCGGGGCCCAGCTGGGAGACGGTGGTAACAGACGGAAAAGCCACGCCAACTGGGCCCCGGCCTTCGCCGGGGAACGAAGAAGGTTTCGGACTTATGCAAGCGTCCCGCTCAAGGCCGGGGCGACGACACCGGGAGCCGCCCTCAGCCCCCATTCATCCCGAACCGCCTAGCACCACCGCCATGTACGCCCAGCCCCGCCAGGAACGCATCGGCGCCGCGCTCGCCGCCGCTGCGGTGACCGCAGCGGTGGGCTGGGCGCTGCTGACCGGGCTCGCCGGCGGCGCGGTGCGCGCGAAGGTGGACGAGGGGCTGGCGCTGTTCCGGGTCGTGCCGCCACCGCCGCCGCGCCCGCCCGCGAAGGTCGTACCGAAGAAGACGCGCACCTCGCGTCCCTCCGGCCGCGCGGCGCCCCCCAATATCCGATCGCAGGCGACGCAGGTCGCGGCGCCGCGCCCGGTGGTCGTCGTGCCGCTGCCCCCGCCCCCCGTCGTCGTCGCGCTCAAGCCCTTCGCCGGCAACGACGCGACGCAGGGGGCCGCGCCGCGTGCCGGCCCCGGCACCGGCGCGGGCGGCGTGGGCGACGGCACCGGCAGCGGCGGCTGGGGCGATGGCGACGGCGACGGCGGCGGCATGGACGAGACGCCGCCGCGCTGGCTGCGCGGGCGGCTCGATGACGGCGACTATCCCGGCGAGGTCGGGGAGGCGGGCATCCACGGCACCGTCACCGTGAAGTTCATGGTCTGGACCGACGGCCGCGTCCGGACCTGCCAGATCGCGCGGTCGAGCGGCAATCCGACCCTCGATGAAACGACCTGCCGCCTGATCCAGAAGCGCTTCCGCTACCGCCCCTCGCTCGACGGCGAGGGGAGGCCGGTGCCCGCGTGGCTGATCGAGAACCACGAATGGGTCATCCGCGGCGATTGAGGCAAGTCCTGCGCAACCGCCGCGCATCGCTCGATCGACCCGGCGGGGGCGCGACCGTTGCAAAACGCTACACCGTGCTCCTGCGCAGGCAGGAGCTCAGGGTTGCAGGTCCCATAAGGCGTTGATGTGTTGGGCCCTGCGCTCCTGCCTGCGCAGGAGCACGGCATGGACTCGATGCCTTGCACCCGTTTTGCAACGGCCCGACGGAGGCGGGACGTCAGCATAAATCCAAGACCTCCTCGGTTCCCCGGCGAAGGCCGGGGCCCAGTTGGGGGGGCGGTTTCAGCATCTTGCGGGCGTGCCGATGCTGGGCCCAGGCCTTCGCCGGGGAACGGCGGGATGGCCGAGCGATCCACAAAGTTCGCAACCGTGTCCATCGTGCTCCCGCGCAGCCAGGAGCGCGACGTCACCGACCCCGTTAGACATTTCCCGAGCCCCGGCCTGCGGAGGTCGGGAGAGGAACGTCACGCCAGCGCCAGATTCTCCCGCTCGACCTGATAGTAGCTCGCCACGCGGTCGGCATAGGCCTGGTCGAACACCGGCGCGTTATTGGCCCAGCTCGGCCCGCCCTCCAGCAGCCGCCGGTCGACCGTCACGACATACAGGTCACGCACCGGATCGAACTGCAGCAGCGAGAACGGCAGCGGATAATAGCTCTTCCCCATGCCCAGGAACCCGCCCAGGCTCAGCACCGCATGCGTGGTGCGCCCGGTCGTCTTGTGAACCATGAACGCGCTGACCGAGCCGAGGTGGTCGCCGTCGCGGCTGTCCACCTTCATCGTGCCGGGCACGTTGGCCTGGATCAGGATCTGCGTCGGCGCGTCGTCGCTCATGGAGCCTCCGGAGTGGGGAACGTCATCGTTGCCGCGACAAACCCACGGTCTGCCGCGGCGGTTCCGGGGGGCATGGTTGAGCCTGCGCGCGGCTTCCGGCATAGCCATCGGCGTGACCCGTTCCGCGTTCCGCCCGACCCACGCTGCCATCGCCGCCGCGATCCTGCTGGCCGGCTGCGTCCCGCCCCCGGCGGCGCCGCCACCCGCGCCGGCCCCCTCCCCGACCCCGGTGCCCACGGTCGCGGCGCCGGCCCCGGTCGACTGGCAGGACCGCGCCTGGACCCCCGGCACCTGGACCTATGCGCAGGACGCCCGCGGCAGCCGCGCGCTCTACGGCCGCCCGGGGGAGGATGCCGCGGTGCTGGTCCGCTGCGACCGCGCCGCGCGTGCGATCTTCCTGTCGCGCGCGGGGCGGTCGCCCGCGCCCTTCACCATCCGCACCACCTCCGTCACCCGCGCGGTCGCGGCCCAGCCGACCGGCGCGCAGCCGCCCTATATGGCCGCGCGGTTCGAGGTGAACGACCGGCTGCTCGACGCGATGATCTTCAGCCGCGGACGCTTCACCGTCGAGCAGCCCGGCACCGCGCCCACCGTCCTGCCGCCCTGGGCGGAGCTCGCCCGCGTGGTGGAGGATTGCCGCGGCTAACGGTCCGTCGCACGTGCCGAAGACAAGGCTTGCAACTCGCCCGCCGCCGCCGCACATTGGGGATGCGGTCGACCAGGCCGCGCACGTTATCAACCAGCGAAAGGAGGTGATCCGATGTCTCATGGTTCAGCAATGGGGTCGGTTCAGTTCGTTCGGGGGACGCGCTTCTAAGGATCGCCGGGCGCCCGCGGGGGGTATCCTCCCCCAGTCAACGCAGGGGCCCAAAGGTTCTTGGAGGCCTGCATGGTCTCCCGGGCTGGAGCTCTCCGGCCGCTGACCATGTTTAGGGGTTGTCGGGTGCCGCCGCGGCGGCATCCGGCAACCTCTTCTCATATCCGGGACAGGTCGCAGCGCTGCCTATTTTCCCGCCGTCTCGCCCGCTTTTCCCGCCGTCATCCCCGCGCAGGCGGGGATCCAGACGCGCAAGTCTGACGAAAGAGGCGCAACGTCGGCGTCTCTGGATTCCCGCCTTCGCGGGAATGACGGCGAACGTGGTTCGGATCGCGCGCACCATTTAGCGATGGTATGATGCAGGATGATCGACACGCCCGCGCTCGTCCCCGAGATCGACGTAACGGACTTTGCCGCATCCGTTACGATCTATCGCACCGTTTTCGGTTTTCGAGTGATGGCGGAACGACCGGAAGAAGCGTTTGCCAATCTTGCGCTCGGCGCGGCTCACCTGATGCTCCAGCAATCGAACGGGCCGGGCCGTCGTTTTCGCACCGCCCCCCTCGAGCGCCCTCACGGCCGCGGCGTCAACTTCCAATTACGCATGGCGGGCGTGACCGGATGCCATGACCGTTCACGCGGCGCAGGCCTCGCGATCGTCGTACCGCTCGAAGATCGCTGGTATCGCCAAGGCGACATAGAGCGCGGCAACCGCCGGTTCGTGGTTGCCGATCCCGACGGATATCTGCTGCGATTTTACGAGGACATCGGCGTTCGACCGGCACGATAGCTGATAAGGTCAGACTTTCCCCTCACACCCCGACCAGCAGCCCTTCCTTCGCGATCTTCTCGCGCCATACCAGCGGGGCGAGCTGGTGGACGTTGTTGCCCTCGCTGTCGACCGCGACCGTGACGGGGAAGTCGCTGACCTCGAACTCGTAGATCGCCTCCATCCCCAAATCCTCGAACCCGACGACCCTGCTGCCCTTGATCGCGCGCGCGACCAGATAGGCCGCGCCGCCCACCGCCATCAGATACGCGCTCTTCGCATCGCGGATCGCGTCGGTCGCGGCGGGGCCGCGCTCGGCCTTGCCGACGCAGGCGAGCAGGCCCTGGTCGAGCATCATGCGCATGAACTTGTCCATCCGCGTCGCCGTCGTCGGCCCCGCCGGGCCGACCACTTCCTCGCCCACCGGGTCGACCGGCCCGACGTAATAGATCACGCGGCCCTTGAACTCGACCGGCAGCGGCTCGCCCGCCGCCAGCATGTCGGCGATGCGCTTGTGCGCGGCATCGCGCCCGGTCAGCATCTTGCCGCTCAGCAGCAGCCGGTCGCCCTGCTTCCAGCCCTGCACCACCTCCGGCGTCAGCGTGTCGAGATCGACGCGGATCGCGGCCTTGTCGGGCGTCCAGTGGACGTCGGGCCATTCGTCGAGCTTGGGCGCCTCCAGATAGGCGGGGCCCGATCCGTCGAGCGTGAAATGCGCGTGGCGCGTCGCGGCGCAATTGGGGATCATCGCCACCGGCTTGCCTGCCGCGTGGCACGGCGCGTCCTTGATCTTCACGTCCAGGATCGTCGAGAGCCCGCCCAGCCCCTGCGCGCCGATGCCGAGCGCGTTGACCTTGTCGAAGATCTCGATGCGCAGCGCCTCGATGTCGTTGCGGGGGCCGCGCGCCTTCAGCGGCCCCATGTCGATCGGCTCCATCAGCGCCTGCTTGGCGAGCAGCACGCAATGCTCCGCGGTCCCGCCGATGCCGATCCCCAGCATGCCCGGCGGGCACCAGCCCGCGCCCATCTGCGGCAGCATCTCGACCACCCAGTCGACGATCGAATCGCTGGGGTTCATCATCTTGAACTTCGACTTGTTCTCCGACCCGCCGCCCTTGGCCGCGACGTCGACCGATACCTTGGCACCCGGCACCATCTCGACGTGCAGGACGCAAGGGGTGTTGTCGCGCGTGTTGCGCCGGGTGAAGGCCGGGTCCGCCAGTACCGAGGCGCGCAGCTTGTTCTCGGGGTGCAGGTACGCGCGGCGTACGCCCTCGTCGACGACCTCCTGCAGCGAGCGGGTGGTCACGTCCAGACGGCAGTCCATGCCCCATTTGACGAACACGTTGACGATGCCGGTGTCCTGGCAGATCGGGCGATGCCCCTCCGCGCACATCCGGCTGTTGGTCAGGATCTGCGCGATCGCATCCTTCGCCGCGGGGCCCTGCTCTGCCTCGTACGCATCGCCCAGCGCGCGGATGTAATCCATCGGGTGGTAGTAGCTGATGAACTGGAGCGCATCGGCCACGCTCTCGATCAGGTCGGCTTCGCGGATCGTCGTCGTCATGGCGCGATGCTGTAGATCGTGGCCGCGCCGCCCGCAAACCCTTCCGTAACCACCCGCCGCCTAACAGTATTCCATGCGCCGCCTGCTCCGATCCTCCGCCGCCCTGCCCTCGCTGCGCGACGTCGTCGACGCGGTCGGGCTGCGCGGCGCGCGCGAGGACATCATCGAGGACGAACGCCGCGCCGCGCTGGCCGCCAGCGCCGCTCTGTGGCCGCCCGCCGCGCTGGCGCTGCTGGCCGCCGCGATCGCGCTGGTGATGCTGGCGCTGCGGGCGTCGGGATCGGCGGCGGGACCGATGCCGGGCGACCTGCCGGCGGCGATCATGGCGCGCGCCGCGCCTGCGGTGACGCTGGCGCTCGCCGGCTGGGCGATGCTGGCCCATCCGCGCGCCGCCGCGCAGCCCTCCGTCCGGCGCGTCGCAGCGATGATCCTGGCGGCGACCTGGATCGCGATCTCGATCGGGCTGATGCTCGATTCGGCCGCCGCCCTGCCCCCGCCCGCGGCGGAAACGGGGCAGATCGCGCTGCTCGGCGCGACCATGCTCACCGCGATCGCGTTCCAGCCCACCCGCGCCGCCGCGATCGCCTTCGCCGCGACGCTGGCGGCGATGGTCATGGCGACGCACGGCCCGACGCCGGCCTCGCTCGCCGCGATCGTGGTCGCGGGTGCGCATGGCGTGGCGACGATCCGGCTCGCGCTGGCCGACCAGCGCGCCGTCGCGCTGCGCTGCCTCGCGCTGGAGGAGCAGCAGCGCGCGCGGCTGCTCGTCGCCAGCGTCGAGGAGCAGGGCCCCGGCTGGTTCTGGCAGGCGGATCGCACCGGGCGCATCCGCTACCTGTCGGACAAGGTCGCCGCGGAGATGCGCGCTTTGGGCATCGAGCCGATCGGCGCGGCGCTGTCCTCGGTCTTCCGCGTCGACAGCGCGCTGATCGATACCGAGCGGACGCTGACCTTTCACCTGTCCTCGCGCACCTCGTTCGCCGATTATTGCGTCCGCCCCGCGATCGAGGACGCGCCGGAGCGCTGGTGGTCGATCTCCGGCCGCCCGGTGATCGACGATCTGGGCCGGTTCCAGGGGTTCGCCGGCGCCGGCTCCGACCTGACCGAGCAGCGCCGCGCGGAGGCGGAGATCAAGCGACTGGCGCTGTTCGACAGCCTGACCGGGCTCGCCAACCGCCAGCGGATGCGGCTGTCGCTCGAACAGACGCTGACCCATCGCAGCGGCGCGTCGATGTCGACCGGGCTGCTGCTGCTCGACCTCGACCGCTTCAAGGCGGTCAACGACACGCTCGGCCACCAGATGGGCGACGAGCTGCTGAAGGAGGTCGCCCAGCGGCTGCAGCGCACGATCGGCGACGCGGGCCTGGTGGGGCGGCTGGGCGGCGACGAATTCCAGGTGGTGATCCCGGGGGAGGGCAATCGCGACCGGCTGGGGATGCTCGCCGACCGCGTCATCGCCGCGCTGTCGCTGCCGTACCACATCCAGTCCGCGACCTTGTCGATCGGCTGTTCGGTCGGCGTCGCGGTCGCCCCGCTCCACGGCGACACGCCCGAAGCGCTGGTGCGCAACGCCGATCTGGCGCTCTATGCCGCCAAGGCCGACGGGCGCGGCGTCCACCGCTTCTACCGCGAGGAATTGCTGGAGGGCGCGCAGAACCGCAAGCGGCTGGAGGACGACCTGCGACAGGCGCTGGGCGGCGACCAGTTCCACCTCACCTACCAGGCGGTCGTCTCCACCGCGGACGAGCGTATCATGGGGTATGAGGCGCTGCTGCGCTGGGATCATCCCGAGCGCGGGGCGATCAGCCCGGCCGATTTCGTGCCGGTGGCGGAGGAATGCGGGCTGATCGAGACGATCGGCGAATGGGTCATGCGCAGCGCCTGCATGGAGGCCGCGACCTGGCCCGACCACGTCCGCGTCGCGGTCAACGTCTCCCCGATCCAGTTCGCCAATCCCGCGCTCCCCGCGATCGTCGCCAGCGCGCTCGCCGCCTCGGGCCTCCCTGCGCACCGGCTGGAGCTGGAGATCACCGAGGGCGTGTTCCTCAACGAGGACGCCTCGTCGGAGCGGATGTTCAGGTCGCTCAAGGGGCTGGGCGTCCGCCTCGCGCTCGACGACTTCGGCACCGGCTATTCGTCGCTCGGCTATCTGAAGAAGGCGCCGTTCGACAAGATCAAGATCGACCAGAGCTTCGTGCGCGGCGCGATCCAGCCCGGCAACCGCAACGCCGCGATCATCAAGGCGATCGTCAGCCTGGCGCAGACGCTGGGGATGGAGACCACCGCGGAGGGCGTGGAGCAGCAGGACGAGATCGCGCTGATCCGCGACCTGGGGTGCAGCCATATCCAGGGGTTCGTCTATGGCCGCCCCGCGCGCAGCGCGCAGGTGCGCGAGCAGCTGGGGGCGGCCGGCGGCTTCGCGGTGCCGATCGGTCACAAGACCAGCCGCGCGCCGCGCCAGCGGATGCTGCGCACCGTGCGGCTGGCGCTGGGGGCGGAAAGCGCGGAGGTGCGCCTGCGCAACCTGTCGGAGACCGGCGCGATGATCGACGGCGTCGACCTGCCCGAGGAGGCGATCGGCCATCCGGTCCGCGCCGAGCTGACCGACGGGCAATGGACGCCCGCGATCATCAGCTGGATCGGCGACGGGCGCGCCGGGCTGCGCTTCGATCACGCGATCGATGTCGAGCGCCTCGGCCACGCCCCCGCCCCAGCCCCAGCCCCAGCCCCCGTCCCCACCACCATCCCGTGCGCCGGGACCGCGGGCGCCGCCACCCTGCCGGCCGCGGCCGGCGGGCGTCGTTAACGCCCGCTTTACCCTGTTCGCTTACCGTCCGGTGGACGACGGTCGCGCGATGCGACCGCGACGGAGATAGCGCGTGACTGTCCAGCAACCGATCGCCGCCGATGCCGGCGCCACTTCTCCCGGCGCGTCGATGGCGTCGCTCATCACCGGGGACATGCTGCGCGCGACGCGTTTCATGGGGGCGCAGCGCTTCCCCAGCCCGCATGTCGAATTGTGGACCATGCCCGATTTCCTCGCGCCCGAGGAATGCGACATCCTGATGCGCTACATCGACGCCAACAAGGAGCCGTCGCGCGTCGCCTACGGCGATGCCGGCGCGCGCACCAGCGAGACGTGCGTGTTCGACAACACCACCCCCGTCGTCCAGCTGCTCGACCTGCGGCTGTCGATGCTGCTCGGCATCCCGCCCGGCTGCGGCGAGCCGATCCAGGGCCAGCGCTATGCCGTGGGGCAGGAGTTCAAGCTGCACCACGACTATTTCGAGGATCACCACCCCGACACCGCCAGCAACCGCCACCGCTGCGGCAACCGCACCTGGACCGCGATGATCTACCTCAACGAGCCGGAGGAAGGCGGCGAGACCGGCTTCCACTATCTCCAGCACGAATTCGTGCCGACGCGCGGGATGGCGGTGTGCTGGAACAACATCGGCCCCGACGGCAAGCCCAATCGCTACACGCTGCACCAGGGCAAGCCGGTGATCCGCGGCGACAAGTACATCGTCACCAAGTGGTTCCGCGAGCGCGCGTGGATGGGCCCGGTCGGCTACGTGCCCCCGGCCGCCGCCGCCGTCTCCCGGGCGAAGCCGAAGGTCCGGCGCGCCATCAAGGGCCGTCGCTGACCTTTCCGTCATGCCGGACCCGTTCCGGCCTCCACCGTTCCGCACACACCCCGCCCACCCTCTCCCCATTGTCACCCCGGGCTTGACCCGGGGTCCCGCTTATTCCGCATGCCTGGCCGCCCCCCGCCCCACCGCCGACAGGGCCCGCCTCGCCGCGTCTCCAAAATATTTGCGTTCGCGCCCCGTTCCCTTGCAATCGCTGAACCCCGCGGAAGTCCACGCGTCGCCTGCCCGCCGCCCCCTCATCCCTATGGGGTAGAGCCGGTTGCGGACCCTTTTACCGTCTTGTGCCGTTCGCCAAACTGACACAATCACTAGTCGTCACGCCGATCGGCGGACCCAGATGTGGTAGAACGACGCCGGCGGGCATCCCGCCGCGACGGGAAGGCAAACGGTCGGCGCGACCTTTTTATTCCCGTTTTGTTCTAAGAGCTTGTAGGATCGGGCCAGCACCCGATTCGCGAACGATACAGGAACGCGGGAGCGTAGGCGGGCATGGATTTCAGAGGAACGGACGGCGAGGCGATGACCACCGACACGATCGAGGCGGCAACCCAGACCGCGGGCCCGGACACGACCGGCGCGACCACCACGCAGGGCGCGCTGAACAAGCCGTATCCGGTCGAGGTCGACCACGGCCGCGACGCGCTGCTGACCGATTTCGGCAAGGAGACGCTCCAGGACCGCTATCTGCTCCCGGGCGAGAGCTATCAGGACCTGTTCGTCCGCGTCGCCTCGGCCTATGCCGACGATGCCGCGCACGCGCAGCGCATCTACGACTATATCTCGCGGCTGTGGTTCATGCCCGCGACGCCGGTGCTCTCGAACGGCGGCACCGGCCGCGGCCTGCCGATTTCCTGCTATCTCAATTCGGTCCCCGACAGCCTCAACGGCATCGTCGACACCTGGAACGAGAATGTCTGGCTCGCCTCGCGCGGGGGCGGCATCGGCACCTATTGGGGCAACGTCCGCGGCATCGGCGAGCCGGTCGGCCTGAACGGCAAGACCAGCGGCATCATCCCCTTCGTCCGCGTGATGGATTCGCTCACCCTCGCGATCTCGCAGGGGTCGCTGCGCCGCGGCTCGGCCGCCTGCTACCTCGACATCTCGCACCCGGAGATCGAGGAGTTCCTGGAGATCCGCAAGCCCTCGGGCGACTTCAACCGCAAGGCGCTCAACCTCCACCACGGCGTCCTCATCCCCGACGCCTTCATGGAGGCGGTGCGCGACGGCGCGGAATGGGAGCTCAAGAGCCCGAAGGACCAGTCGGTCCGCGGCAAGGTCGATGCGCGCGCGCTGTTCCAGAAGCTGGTCGAGACGCGGCTGGCCACCGGCGAGCCGTACATCGTCTTCGCCGATCATGTGAACCGCAACATGCCCAAGCACCACCGCGAGCTGGGCCTGAAGGTGTCGACGTCGAACCTGTGCAGCGAGATCACGCTGCCCACGGGGCGCGACCATCTCGGCAACGATCGCACCGCGGTCTGCTGCCTGTCCTCGCTCAACCTCGAGACGTGGGACGAGTGGAAGGACGAGAAGGGCTTCATCGAGGACGTGATGCGCTTCCTCGACAACGTGCTGCAGGATTATATCGACCGTCACGAGCCCGGCATGGAGCGTGCCGCCTACAGCGCCGCGCGCGAGCGCTCGGTGGGCCTGGGCGTCATGGGCTTCCACTCCTTCCTCCAGGCGCGCGGGCTGCCGTTCGAGGGGGCGATGGCCAAGAGCTGGAACCTGCGCATCTTCCGCCACGTCAACGCGCAGGTGAACGAGGCGTCGATGATGCTCGCGCAGGAGCGCGGCCCCTGCCCCGACGCCGCCGACATGGGGGTGATGGAGCGCTTCTCCTGCAAGATGGCGATCGCGCCGACCGCGTCGATCAGCATCATCTGCGGCGGCACCAGCGCCTGCATCGAACCGATCCCGGCCAATATCTACACCCACAAGACGCTGTCGGGCAGTTTCTCGGTCAAGAACCCGTATCTCGAAAAGCTGCTGATCGAGAAGAGCAAGAATTCCGACACCGTGTGGAATTCGATCCTGGAGCACGGCGGCTCGGTCCAGCATCTCGACTTCCTCACGCAGGAGGAGAAGGACTGCTACAAGACCTCGTTCGAGATCGACCAGCGCTGGCTGCTCGAACTGGCGGGCGACCGCACGCCCTTCATCGACCAGGCGCAATCGCTCAACCTGTTCATCCCCGCCGACGTCGAGAAGTGGGACCTGCTGATGCTCCACTATCGCGCGTGGGAACTGGGCATCAAGTCGCTCTACTATCTCCGCTCGAAGTCGGTCCAGCGTGCGGGCTTCGCCGGGGGCGTGGAGAACGACAATACGATCGAGAAGCCGAAGTACGAATTCGGCGAGAGCACGGACTATGACGAGTGTCTCGCTTGCCAATGAGGTGAGGCGATGACGGGGACGCCCCCTCACCCTTCCGCGCCTCCGGCGCTCCGTCCCTCTCCCACAAGGGGAGAGGGGCACGGGGACTGCTCTCCCTCTCCCCTTGTGGGAGAGGGAAGGGGCCCGCGGCCGCAGGCCGTGGGAAGGGTGAGGGGGAGGCGCGGCAACCTCGCCGCCGACACCGTCGTCCGCTCGCGCCGCCTCCGCCGGGAGGCCGGCGAGCCCGAACGACGCCTCTGGCACGTGCTCCGCCAATCGCTGCCCGAGACGAAGTTCCGCCGACAGGTGCCGCTAGGCCCGTACCACGCGGACTTCTGCTCGCACGGCGCCAGGCTGATCGTCGAAGTCGACGGCGACGACCACGCGACACGCATTGCAACCGACGAGGCGCGGACGCGCTTCCTGACTGACGAAGGCTATCGGGTGATCCGTTTCACGAACGCAGAGGTGATGCAGATGATCGACGCGGTTCTAGCGTCGATCGCGCACGCGCTCGTCGAAGACGGCCGCCCGTGACCCACGCCCCCCTCACCCTTCCGCGGTCTTCGACCGCTCCCTCCCTCTCCCACAAGGGGAGAGGGACGGCGACCTGCATCGCCCTCTCCCCTTGTGGGAGAGGGAAGGGGCCCGCGGCCATCGGCCGTGGGAAGGGTGAAGGGCGCCCCGCCCACGAACAAGGGCGCCACGGCATGACCCGCAGCGCCCTCACCTTCTCGTGCCACGCCGTCAGTCGGAGCCGCGATGCGGCTCCGCTGCCCGCCGTGGCGAGTCCCCGGATGGCGATGCCATCCGGGGCCGCCCGCATCTCATTCCGCCTCTTCGAACATGTCCTGCGCGTTCTGCGCGGTGGCGGACAGGCGCACCGTGTCGCCCTCCACCTCGGCCACCAGCCCGAGCGGGATGTAATAATGCTTCGCGCCCTGCCCGTCCTGCGTCGAGGGCGAATCGTTCTTGGTCAGCTTGATACGGTCGCCGTCAACATGGTCGACGGTGCCGACATGCACGCCGTCCGCACCGATCACTTCGGCATGTTCCTTGATCTGGCTGGCATCGGCCATCGTCATTCTCCTTTGCAAAACCCGCCTGCGCAACGCGCCAACACGGCGTTGGTCGCATGACGCCCGCGTTCCCCGCGCTCGAAACCCTGCCGCTTCAGGCCGCGATCATGTTCGCGGTCGCCGCCGTCCTGTCGCTGGCCGGGGCGTGGCTCCTCCTCCAGCTGCGCCGTCCGCTCGGCGCCGGGCGCGTCTATGCCTATCGCATGACCGGCATCATGGCGCTGTCGGGCGGCGTGGTCCTCGCGATGAGCGCCACCGCGATCTGGCGGTGGAGCGTGGCGGCATGAGCGCGTCCTTCACCGTCGCCCTGGCGCTCGGCATCGCGGCCCTGCTGTTCTGGGCCGGCATGTCCGGGCGGCTGGAGCCCTCTTCGCGGTGGGCGCGCCACACGCTGAACGCGGCGCTCGGCATCGGCGGCGCGGTCGCCGGGCTGATCGCCCTTGCCTGGTTCCTCCTCATCACATCCCTGATCTTCTGATCCTGCCGTCGGAGTCCTCCCATGTCCCTCCTCCAAGCATCCAAGCAGTACAAGCCGTTCGAATACCCCTGGGCGTTCGAATTCTGGAAGCGCCAGCAGCAGCTCCACTGGCTGCCCGAAGAGGTGCCGCTGGGCGAGGATTGCCGCGACTGGGCGCAGAAGCTGTCCGATCACGAGCGCAACCTGCTGACGCAGATCTTCCGCTTCTTCACCCAGGCCGATGTCGAGGTGCAGGACTGCTACCACGAGAAATACGGCCGCGTGTTCAAGCCGACCGAGATCAAGATGATGCTGACCGCGTTCAGCAACATGGAGACGGTCCATATCGCCGCCTACAGCCACCTGCTCGACACGATCGGCATGCCCGAGAGCGAGTATGGCGCCTTCCTCGAATATGCCGAGATGAAGGAGAAGCATGACTATATGCAGAATTTCGGCGTCGACACCGACGAGGATATCGCGCGCACGCTCGCGATGTTCGGCGGCTTCACCGAAGGGGTGCAGCTGTTCGCGTCGTTCGCGATGCTGATGAACTTCCCGCGCTTCAACAAGATGAAGGGCATGGGGCAGATCGTCACCTGGTCGATCCGCGACGAGAGCCTGCATTGCGAGGGCATCATCAAGATGTTCCACACCTTCGTCGCCGAGCGCCAGTGCCTGACCAAGGCGGTGAAGGACGATATCGCCGACGTCTGCCAGACGACGATCCGGCTGGAGGACAATTTCATCGACCTCGCCTTCGAAATGGGCCCGGTCAACGGCATGACGCCCAAGGAGATCAAGAAGTACATCCGCTTCATCGCCGACTGGCGACTGGGACAATTGGGGCTGAAGCCGATCTACATGATCGACGAGCATCCGCTGCCCTGGCTGACGCCGATGCTGAACGGCGTCGAGCACGCCAATTTCTTCGAACAGCGCGCGACGGAATATTCGAAGGCCGCGACCAGGGGCCAGTGGAACGACGTATGGGATTCGTTCGACAAGCGCCGCAAGGCGAAGGCCGGCGCACTGCCGACCGGCCCCGCGAACGAGGAAACCGGCGACATGTTCGCGCGGGCGGGCGTGGCGGCGGAGTGAGGTGCCGCCGCTCTTGCCGCTGGCGCAGAATAACTCGCGTCACGGTCATCTCTTTGCCAGCAGAAGCCGACAAGATGGGAAACTCGACACCTCGTTGATATAGACAGCGCAAATGCCCGTCATTTCCCTCTTCTTCGGCATCGTGATCCGGATGTATTTCGACGATCATCCGCCGCCGCACTTCCATGCAAGCTACCAGGGCTTCGAGGCGTTCGTGCGGATCGAGGATGGCGAGATCACGCAGGGGAGCCTGCCGCGCAAGGCCGCCCGGATCGTGCGGCAATGGGCGCTCGACCACCGGGACGAGCTTATGGCAAACTGGCAGCGCGGCGTGGACTTGCTGCCGATGGAGATGATCGCAGGAGCGGACCTCGATGATTAAGATCGTTCGGCTCGCCGTGACGGGCCCGACCAGCCTGTCGCTCGCCTTCTCCGATGGCAGCCATGCGACGTGGTGCGCCGACGACCTGATCGCGCGCGACACGGTCATGACGCGCCCGCTCGGCGACGCGGGCTATTTCGCGCGCGCCTTCATCGAGGGCGGCGCGCTGGCATGGCCCAACGGCTTCGAACTGTCGGCGGCCAGCCTCCATAGGCGCCTGGCAGAATCGGGCGCTCTCATCAGATCGGCCGCGTGACCGCTATCGTGTCAGGTCGCGCCCCACCTGCTCGATCGGGATCATGGCCGACCACTCGCGGAGCCGATCGAGCTCGCGTCCGCCGGCATCACGCCTACCCCCGCACCTCCGCCACCAGCGGCGGGGTCTGCTGGTGCTGCACCACGCGCCATTCGTCATGCGCCAGCCGGCGGTACGTCGAGGTGCAGTGCGCGACATAGCCTTCCTCGCCGCCCTCCCCGCCGCGCTGTGCGTGGGCGGTATAGCCGACCACGATCAGCCCTTCCTGCGGACGCACGATGCGGCGGTCGCTCAGCGCGACCTTGTCCCAGCGCGGCGTGTCGCTGACCGCCTTCACCGCCGCCTCGCCCTCCAGCACATAGGGCGGCATCGGCACGACCATCAGGCAGCTGTCGTCGATCGACTCGCGGTAATGCTGCGCGTCGCCGGTCCACAGGCTCTCCTCGAAGGCCCATACGCGGTCGTCTTCCATCATCCGGCTCCGTCGTGGTGAGCCGCGACAGCGCGCGGGCCCGGCGAACGTTCCGGATCAGCCGCCCAGCAGCCCCAGCGCCACCATCTCGCGACGCAGCGTCTCGGCGTCCCGGAACAGATGCGAGCGGATGCCCAGCGCCGTCGCGGCGGCGACATTGGCGGCATTGTCGTCGACGAAACAGGCATCCGCCGGCGCCAGCCCGAATCGGTCGAGCGCCAGCCGGAAGATCGCCGGGTCGGGCTTCACCATCTTCTCGTCGCCCGACACCACGATGTCGCGGAAACGGTCGAACATCCCCGCTTCGCGCACGCGGAAATCGGCGAAGAACTCGCCCGAGAAATTGGTGATCGCGAACAGCGGCACGCCCGCTGCCTCCAGCTCGTCGACCAGCGCCGCCATGCCGGGCATCGGCCCCGGGATCTGCTCGGAAAAGCGCGGCCCCCACAGCGCGATCATCGCGGCATGTTCGGGATGGAGCGCGCTCAGCTCCGCCGACGTCTCCGCGAAGGGGCGGCCGGCGTCGTGCTGGAAATGCCATTCCCGCGTGACGACCGTCGACAGGAACGCGTCGAGCGCCCGTTCGTTGTCGAACAGGCGCTCGTACAGGACCCGCGGGTCCCAGTCGTACAGGACGTGCCCGACGTCGAAGATGACCGACGTCGGTGTCGTATCGGCAGAAGCGGCACCGGACCGCTCCCCCAAGACCGATCAGCCCTGGCGGGCCTTGAAGCGGCGATTCGTCTTGTTGATGACGTAGGTGCGCCCGCGGCGACGGATCACGCGGTTGTCGCGATGGCGGTCCTTGAGCGACTTCAGGCTGTTGCGGATCTTCATGATACGGGCTTCTTCGGCTGGAAATCTGGAAAGCGCGCCGCCTAGAGAGCGCGCCTGCGAAAGTCAACCTGACTCGCGGCCGCGGCCCACGGAGCTTGCGGGTCGCTGCGGCGTTGCTATGTCGCAACGATACACGTTTTTTGCGGGGGTCCGTCATGCGCAGCGCCGTCCTTGTCCTCCTTGCGGGCCTGCCGCTCGCCGCCTGCGCCACCGGGCCGCAGACCTTTCCGGTCGAGGCCACGCGCTTCCACTATGACGCCGTCGCGCAGCGCGGCACGATCGCGGTGGAGCCGCTCGCCGGCCCCTCCTCGGCCAGCCTGGAGTACAAGACCTATGCCGCCGCGGTGCAGGCCGAGCTGCTGAAGAACGGCTTCACCAGCCCCGCGGCGGGCGCGAAGCCCGACTTCATCGCCACCGTCGGCTTCACCCGCGCCGACCGCGCGCTGCCGCCGCGCGGGTCGCCGGTGCGGATCGGGCTGGGCGCGGGCGCGGGCAGCGGCGGCTGGCGCGGCGGCGGCGGGATCGGCGGGGGGATCAATTTCCCGATCGGCAATTCGCCCGCGCGCTGGGGCGTCGTCACCGAGCTGGCGGTGCGCATCCGCCACGGCGCCGATGCGGTGTGGGAGGGTCAGGCGCAGTCGCTGACCGACACCACCGCCCCCGACGCGGATGCCGCCTCGGTCGCCGCGCGGCTGGCGTCGGCATTGTTCAAGGACTTCCCCGGCGAATCGGGCCGCACGATCGAGGTGAAATGACGCTGTCCATCAACGCCGCCTTCGACGGCGGCAACATCCGCACCGTCGCCATCGAGGAGTCGGGCGATCGTGTCCGCTGCGACCTGGAGATCGTCCACGATCAGCAGTCGGACTTCTTCCAGTGGTTCTACTTCCGCGCCGCGGGCGTCGCCGGGCGGCGCGTGACGTTCCGCATCCTGAACGCGGGGCAGAGCGCCTATCCGTTCGGCTGGCCGGGCTATCGCACCCGCGCCTCGACCGACCTCGCCGCATGGCGCACCATCGACACCCGGTACGAGGGCGGCGTGCTGTCGTTCGACTGGACCGGCGCGGAGGGACAGGACCTCGCGTGGTTCGCCTATTTCGCGCCCTATACGATGGAGATGCACCAGCGCCTGATCGCGCGCATCGCCGCGCGTCCGGGCGTCGCCTACCGCGAACTGGGCCAGTCGCTCGACGGCCAGCCGATCGACTATCTCCGGCTCGGCACGGGGGCGAAGCAGGTGTGGCTCTACGCGCGCCAGCATCCCGGCGAATCGATGGCCGAATGGTGGATGGAGGGCGCGCTGGAGTGGCTGACCAGCCCCGCCGCGGCGGCGCTGCTGGCGGCGGCGACGGTCCATGTCGTCCCCAACATGAACCCCGACGGCACGCGGCGCGGCCATTTGCGCACCAATGCGGCGGGGGTGAACCTCAACCGCGAATGGTCGCACCCGACCGCCGAGCGCAGCCCCGAGGTCGCCTGCGTCCTGGCGGAGATGGACCGCACCGGCGTCACCTTCGCGCTCGACGTCCACGGCGACGAGGCGATCCCCGCCAATTTCATCGCCGGGTTCGAGGGTATTCCGTCCTGGACCGACGCGCACGGCGCGAAATTCACCGATTTCGGTAGGCGACTCGCCGCGCACACCCCCGATTTCCAGACCGAGAAGGGCTATGACCGCGCCGCGCCGGGCACCGCCAACCTCGCCATGTCGACCAACCAGCTCGCCGAGCGCTTCGGCGCGGTGTCGGTGACGCTGGAAATGCCGTTCAAGGACCACGACCCCAATCCCGACCCCGAATTCGCGTGGAGCGGGGAGCGGTCGAAGACGCTCGCGGTGTCCTGCCTGGAGGTGCTGGCCGGGATGATCGACACGCTGTGACCGACATGGCGACGACGGGCGCGTCCGTGCGGCGACGACGGTCCACCGGCGCCACGCTGCGCCGCTGGTGGTCGATGAAGGTGACCGGCGGCGTCGCCCATGCCGAGGTGCTGGACCGCCTCACCGCGCAGTCGGGCTGGTCGGGGCGCTATCTCTTCCATATCGTCATCGCCGCGGGCATCTCGATCCTGGGGCTGCTGCTGCCCTCCTCCGCGGTGCTGATCGGCGCGATGCTCATCTCCCCGCTGATGATGCCGATCCTGGGGCTGGGCTTCGGCATCGCCACCTTCGACCTGGCGGAGATCCGCCGCGCGGGGCTGGCGCTCGCGCTCGGCTCGCTGATCGCGATCGTGCTCTCGACAGCCTTCGTCGCCGTGTCCCCGCTCCAGACCGTCACCAGCGAGATCGCCGCGCGCACCCGCCCGAACCTCTTCGACCTCATGGTGGCGATGCTCTCCGCGATCGCGGGCGCCTACGGCGTCATCCGGGGGCAGGGCGGGACCGTCGTCGGCGTCGCCATCGCCATCGCGCTGATGCCGCCGCTCGCGGTCGTCGGCTTCGGCATCGCGACCTGGAACGGGCCGGTGGCGGGCGGCGCGCTGCTGCTGTTCATGACCAACCTCGTCTCGATGGCGCTGGTCGCGGGCGGGATGGCGCGGCTTTACGGCTTCGGCTCGCACCTGTCGCCGCAGCAGACGCGGCTGCAGGGGACGCTGATCGTCGTCGGGCTGCTCGCGCTCGCGGTGCCGCTGGGCATCGCGCTGCGCCAGATCGCTTGGGAATCGGTCGCCCGCCGCCAGATCCGCGAGGCGGTGCTCGCCCCCTTCCCCAGGGAGGCGCGGATCAGCCAGCTCGACATCGACTTCGATACGCAGCCGGTGACGGTGCGCGCCGCGGTGCTCACCCCGCGATTCGCGCGCAACGCCGACGGCGCTGCGATCCGCGCCGCGGGCAGCGCGGTCGGCCGCCGGCTCGACCTCCACATCGACCAGTTGCGCGTGGGCGAGGACGAAGGCGGTCCGCAGGCCGCGCAGATCGCCGCCGCCCGTACCACCGACTTGGGCGCCACCCCCGCCACCGGCGAGCGCGACCGCGTCGCGCGCCGCATCGCGCTGCTCGCCGGCGTCGCGCCGGACGCGGTGCTGGTGGACGGCGCGACCCGCCGCGCGCTGGTGCGCATGGCCCCGCTGCCGGGCGCGACGCTCGCGACCTACCGCGCGCTCGCCGACCGCGCCGCCGCCGAACTCGACGGCTGGCGCCTGACCATGGTGCCCCCGGTCACGGCGTTGCCGCCGATCGCCTTCGACGGCGACACGCCGGATGCGACGGCGGTGTCGCTGGCGGGCTGGGCCGCGACGACGCGCGGGCAGCCGGTGATCGTGCGCGGCGCCCCCGCGCGCACCGCGCCGGTGGTGGAGGCGCTGCGCCAGAAGGGCGTGGATGCCACCGCCGAGCGCGGCCCCGCGAGGTCCGTCACGCTCGATTGGGGCGGCGCCGCCCAGTAACCCCCGGTCCTTCCGGCCAAGGCGGGGACGACGGTGGAAATGACATCATCCCGTCACCCCGGCCTTCAGCGGGACCCTTGCAACAGTCTCCACCGTGCTCCTGCGAAAGCAGGAGCACGATCGGTACGCGGCGCCGTGCATCCATGTCGCAACGGCCCCACCTTGCGCCGGGGTCGCGCTTCTTCTTCCGCCGCGCCGAAAGCGGGATCCCGGGTCAAGCCCGGGGTGACGAACCCGACAGGCGCCCTGCCTCTTCCTCCCGGCCGCGCCAGAACCACGGTCCCGCATCAACCCCGGGACCACGCCCCGGCGGCCGTTTCACTCGCCATCCCCTCACACCGGCTCGGGCGTTCCCCCGCGCCGCGCCTGCGCGCGCAGCTGCTTCAGCAGCGCGGCGGCCGCCTCGCGCCGTTCATCGCGCGCGCGCGGCGGCGGCGCGACCTTGCGCGCATCCTCGCGCAGCAAGAGCATCCGCAGCATCGCATCCGAATAGCGCCGCCGGTGCGCCACCACCTCGCCCTTGTAGACGATGGGCTCCAGCCAGCCCGTCACCGCCCGCTCCATCGCCGCGCGCTCCAGCACCGGCGCGACGAAGACCAGTGCCTGATCCCATGCCTCCCCGAACGCCGGGATCCGCCGCCTCACCCGGTACGCCGAGGTGGTGGTCAGCCCGACGTGCCGGCACGCCGCCTTCACGCACCCCGTCTCGCGCAGCGCGCGCAGGAACGCCACCTGCCGCGCCGGCGTCCACCCGTCATGCCGATGCCGGAACGCGGCCACGCCCTCGCCGCCGTTGTTGCCTTTATCGCCGTCCATACCCCTGTCTCCCACACCGCTCCGCCCGGAAATACCGCAGCGAAATGCGTGTAGGACAGCGCAAACCCGCAGGACCTTCCCGCTTCCGCGTCCGCGGGTGGCTGGTTCGGGAAAAAGAGATCGGGAACGGGTTTTGGGACTGCCCTCCCCAACGAAGGCCAGCGGGCGCTACCGCACGACGGACGTCCCATGTCACGTTCGTTATCGGGAAGGTCACTCGGTTGCCCCTCGTTTCCGATCTTGCATCAGGTCAGGTTAGCGGTAGGCTGCCCTCGCTGCGTGACTGGCGACGTAGATGGGCAACCATCGGGGAGCGCGGTTCTACAGAAGGCCGCTCGCCTGGGCCGCTCCACGGAAGGAAGCGGCATGAAGATTGCAGTATTCTTGTTCGATGGTGTCACGGCTCTTGATCCGATCGGCGTGTATGATCCGCTCGCGCGACTACCCGACACCCAAATTACCTTTGTAAGCGAAACAGGTAGTCCTTGCCGGACCGGCGATGGCGTTCTTTCTCTCGCGCCTGCCGCTGCAATCGCAGACATCGGCGAAACCGACATATTGCTCATACCGGGCGGCAGCACCGAGGGGTTGCGGCAGTGCATGGCCAGCGAACTCGTGCGCTCGAATGTGGTGCGGCTCGATCAAGGCACGAAGCTCACGGCCTCTGTATGCACGGGATCGCTGATCCTTGGCGCTTGCGGTTTGCTTCGCGATCGCAAGGCCACCACCAACTGGCGTGCGAAGGACTACCTTGCTCGCTTTGGCGCTAAATACACCGGAGAGAGGGTGACACGGGACGACAAGTATTGGACCTCTGCCGGTGTCACGGTAGGAATCGACCTTGGCCTCGCACTCTGTGCCTATATCGCCGGGGACGACATGGCGGCAGCGGTCGAACTGGCGATGGAATATGATCCAAAACCACCCTTTGGAACGGGCAACCCGCATAGCGCTCCGCTCGAACGTCAGAAGATCGTGATGGAAATACTTCGAGGCTAAGCATGTGCGCCGGCAGCGGCCTTCGCGTCGCAGATTGACGTTGCCGGCGTATCAACTCGGACGTCGTAGGCGAGATTTGAGATGGCCAAGCGTTTCCCGAAACTCGATCCCTTCCGAGACTCCCCCCGCCGACGATCCACCACCGCCAACGAACCGCCCCCCCTTTCGCACATGCGGCACCGCTGCTATCGCCCGCGGCGACCGAGAGTTTCGTTCCCGTCGTCGCGGCCCCGCGCGCTCCGCCCGCGCCCGCCGCCCGACGGCCCTTGAGAAGAGGACCACGCCCATGACGGCCATCGGCCAGGATACGTTGAACGCCCGCACCACGCTTCAGGCCGGCGGCCAGTCCTACGACTATTTCTCGCTCAAGACCGCGGAGGCGAAGTTCGGCGACATCAGCCGGCTGCCCTTCTCGATGAAGGTGCTGCTGGAGAACATGCTCCGCTTCGAGGACGGCGTGACCGTGACCGAGGCCGACATCAAGGCGATCGTCGACTGGCAGCAGGAGCGCCGTTCCGACCGCGAGATCCAGTATCGCCCCGCGCGCGTGCTGATGCAGGATTTCACCGGCGTGCCGTGCGTCGTCGATCTCGCCGCGATGCGCGATGCGATCACGAAGCTGGGCGGCGACGCGGCGAAGATCAATCCGCAGGTCCCCGTCCACCTCGTCATCGATCACTCGGTCATGGTCGACGAATTCGGCACGCCCAAGGCGTTCGAGGATAACGTCGATCTCGAATACGCCCGCAACGCGGAGCGCTACGAGTTCCTGAAGTGGGGCAGCAAGGCGCTCGACAATTTCAAGGTCGTGCCGCCGGGCACCGGCATCTGCCACCAGGTCAATCTGGAATATGTCGCGCACGCCGTCTGGTCCTCGACCGAGACCGGCGACCACGCCGGGAACGGTGCGACGATCGCCTATCCCGACACGCTGGTCGGCACCGACAGCCACACCACGATGGTCAATGGCCTCGGCGTGCTCGGCTGGGGCGTCGGCGGGATCGAGGCGGAGGCCGCGATGCTCGGCCAGCCGGTGTCGATGCTGATCCCCGAGGTCGTCGGCTTCAAGCTGACCGGCGCGCTTAGGGAGGGCATCACCGCGACCGACCTGGTGCTGACCGTCACGCAGATGCTGCGCGCCAAGGGCGTGGTCGGCCGCTTCGTCGAATTCTACGGCCCCGGGCTCGACCAGATGACGCTGGCGGACCGCGCGACGATCGCCAACATGGCGCCCGAATACGGCGCGACCTGCGGCTTCTTCCCGGTCGACGACAAGACGCTCGACTATATGCGCCTGACCGGCCGCCCGGACGAGGTCGTCGCACTGACCGAGGCCTATGCCAAGGCGCAGGGCATGTGGCGCCACGCCGATGCGCCCGATCCCGTGTTCACCGACACGCTGGAGCTGGACATGTCGACCGTCGTGCCCTCGCTCGCCGGCCCGAAGCGTCCGCAGGACAAGGTCGCGCTCGACCAGGTCGACGACGTGTTCAACGCCGATCTGGCGAAGACCTACAAGAAGGCCGCGCCGGCGCGCGTCGCGGTCGACGATCGCGGGCACGACATCGGCGACGGCGATGTCGTGATCGCCGCGATCACCTCGTGCACCAACACCTCCAACCCGTCGGTGCTGGTCGCCGCCGGGCTCGTCGCGCGCAAGGCGAATGCGCTCGGGCTGAAGCCGAAGCCGTGGGTGAAGACCTCGCTCGCGCCGGGGTCGCAGGTCGTCACCGACTATCTCGACAAGGCCGGGCTGTCGGCGGACCTCGACGCGATCGGGTTCAACCTCGTCGGCTACGGCTGCACCACCTGCATCGGCAATTCGGGTCCGCTGGCGGCACCGATCTCGGCCGCGATCAACGGCAACGACATCGTCGCCGCCTCGGTCCTGTCGGGCAACCGCAACTTCGAGGGCCGCGTGAGCCCCGACGTGCGCGCCAACTTCCTCGCCTCGCCTCCGCTGGTCGTCGCCTATGCGCTGAAGGGTACGGTAACGTCGGACATGAACGAGACGCCGATCGGCCAGGGATCGGACGGCAATGACGTGTACCTGCGCGACATCTGGCCGACCAACCAGGAGGTGTCGGACCTCATGACCGCCAACATCGACGACGGCATGTTCCGCGCCCGCTACGGCAACGTCTATGCCGGCGATGCGAAGTGGCAGGCGATCGACGTGACCGGATCGGACACCTATTCGTGGCGCGCCGGGTCGACCTATGTCGCCAACCCGCCGTACTTCGAGGGCATGGGGATGACCCCGGCGCCCGTGACCGACATCATCGAGGCGAAGCCGCTGGCGATCCTGGGCGATTCGATCACCACCGACCACATCTCGCCCGCCGGTTCGATCAAGGCGGACAGCCCCGCAGGCACCTGGCTCCAGGAGCATCAGGTGTCGAAGCAGGACTTCAACAGCTACGGCGCGCGCCGCGGCCATCACGAGGTCATGATGCGCGGCACCTTCGCCAACATCCGCATCAGGAACGAGATGGTGCCCGGCGTCGAGGGCGGGATGAGCCGCTACGACGGCCAGGTCATGCCGATCTACGACGCGGCGATGCGCCACAAGGCGGACGGCACCCCGCTCGTCATCGTCGCGGGCAAGGAATACGGCACCGGCTCGTCGCGCGACTGGGCGGCGAAGGGCACCAACCTGCTCGGCGTCCGCGCGGTCATCACCGAGAGCTTCGAGCGCATCCACCGCTCGAACCTGGTCGGCATGGGCGTCCTGCCGCTCCAGTTCGCCGATGGCGCCACGCGCGAGACGCTGAAGCTGACCGGCGACGAGACCTTCACGATCCACAACGTCGCGAAGCTGCGCCCGCGTCAGGACGTCGAGGTCGCGCTGGCGCGCCCGGACGGCACCACCGAGAAGTTCCTGACCCGCTGCCGGATCGATACCGTCAACGAGCTGGAATATTTCCTCAACGGCGGCATCCTCCAGTACGTGCTGCGCAACCTGGCCGCGTAGGCGACGCGCACATCATCGACCGTGGGAAGGGAGGGCCGCCGCGCCCTCCCTTCTTCGTTCCGGGGGAGCCATATGAGCGACGAATACGTCTATGACGACGCGACCGGCGAGTGGGTCGCCGCCGGCGCGGCGACGCCCGCGGTCGAGGCGGTGGAAGTGCGCGACGCGGTGGGCAATCTGCTGACGGACGGGGACGGCGTGACGCTGGTCCGGGACCTGAAGGTGAAGGGCACCAGCCAGACGCTCAAGCGCGGCACGGTCGTCAAATCGATCCGCCTGACCGGCGACGCGCAGGAGATCGATTGCAGGTTCGACGGCATCAAGGGCCTCGTCCTGCGCGCGGAGTTCGTCAGGAAGCGCTGATCTCGCCTTCGCCGGACGATCCGGTTACGCTGCCGGCCGGGGAGAGTGGACGTGAAGAAACCGCAGACCGTCTCCCGGCTCAACGAACTGGGCCGGGTTCAGCTATCCAAGAGCTTCTACATGCGCGATTTCCTCTATTCGGAAATCGCGGCACTCCACGGCCTCGCCAACATCCCCGACGACCCCGACCTGGCGATCGCGGCCGGCACGCGGCTGTGCCAGGAGCTGCTGGAGCCGCTGCAGGACGCCTTCGGGCGCATCGCGATCCGCTCCGCCTTCCGCTCGGCCGAGGTCAACGCGCTCGGCAACGCGAAGGGCTACAATTGCGCCTCCAACGAGCGCAACTTCGCCGGGCACATCTGGGACCGGCGCGATGCCGCGGGCCACATGGGCGCCACCGCCTGCATCGTCGTCCCCGGCTTCGCGCAGGCCTTCACCGCGCCCGACGACTGGAAGCGGATCGCGTGGTGGGTGCACGACCATCTGCCCTATTCGGCGATGGAATTCTTCCCCGTCCGCTGGGCGTTCAACCTGCAATGGCACGAACGGCCGCTGCGGATGATCTACAGCCACATCCCCGAGGCGCGCGGCTACCTGACCAGGCCCGGCATGGACGGCCATGACGCCGACCACCGCGCGCTGTGGGAAGGGATCGTGCCCGGTCGATAGGCCGCATCACGCCCCCAACGCCTCCCCGGCGCGCTTGCGGCCCCACAGGAAATACACCGCCAGCCCGACGACATTCCACACCACGAAATATCCTTGCGTCTTCGACGGCAGGCTGAAGAACAGGTACAGGCATCCCAGCACCCCGATCGCCCCCACCAGCGGTGCTAGCGGCGTGCGGAACGTCCGCTTCGCCTCCGGCGCACGCCGCCGCATCACCAGCATCGCGACGCACACCGCGACGAACGCCGCCAGCGTGCCGGCATTGGCCAGCGCCGCGATCGCGTCGATCGGCATCACCCCCGCGATCACCGATACCAGCACCGCGGTCAGCACCGTGATGCGCACCGGCGTACCCCGCGCGGACACCTTGGCGAGCGACGCCGGCAGCAGCCCGTCGCGCGCCATCACGAAGAAGATGCGGCTCTGCCCGAACAGGAACCCCAGCAGCACCGTCGGCAGCGCGATCACCGCGCTCGCCGCCAGGAAGGTCGCGAACCCCGGCTGGCCGATACCGCGCAGGATCAGCGCCAGCGGTTCCGGGCTGTCGGCGAAGGCGGTGAAGCGCAGCGCGCCGACGGCCGCCACCGCGACGCCCATGTAGATGACGACGCACGCCACCATCGACCCCACGATCCCGATCGCCAGGTCGCGCCCCGGGTTCTTCGTCTCCTCCGCCGCGGTGGAGATCGCGTCGAAGCCGTAGAAGGCGAAGAAGATGATCGCCGCCGCCGCCATCACGCCGCGCTCCGCGCCGTCGGCGGACACCGACTTGGCAAAGCCGAACGGCATGAACGGATGCAGGTTCGCCGCGTCGAAATGCGGCACCGCCACCGCGACGAAGACCGCCAGCGCGATCAGCTTCACCACCACCAGCACGGCGTTCAGCGTCGCGCTCTCCTTCGTCCCCAGCGACAGCAGCCCCGCGACCACCGCGATGATGAACACCGCGGGCACGTTGACGATGCCGCCCAGCTCCGGCCCCTGCGTCAGCGCGACCGGGAATCCCCACGGCGTCAGCAGCGCGCTGGCATAGCCCGACCAGCCCACCGCCACGGTGGAGACGACCAGCGAATATTCCAGGATCAGCGACCAGCCGATGACCCAGGCGATCACCTCGCCCAGCGCCACGTAGCTATAGGTATAGGCGCTGCCCGATGCCGGGATCATCGTCGCCATCTCGGCATAGGCGAGCGCCGCGCAGGCGCAGATCGCGCCGGCGATTACGAACGACAGGATCACCGCCGGCCCCGCACGGTCCGCCCCGACCCCGATCAGCGTCAGGATGCCCGTCCCGACGATCGCCCCCACGCCCAGCGCGACCAGATGCGGCCAGGACAAGGTCCGCGCCAGCACCGTGCCGGCATGCTGCTCCACCCCGATCGGCTTCCTGCGAAACAGGCTCATCGTTCCCCTTCTCTTATGGTTGCAGCGGATACGTGTAGGCCGTGCGGACGGGGCGCGAAACCCCGGGTCGATCCTGACCGTCATGCCGGGCTTGTCCCGGCATCCGGGGCCCCGGACCAGGTCGAGACATCTGCGAAAACTCAGTTCCTTGTTCCCCGGCGAAGGCCGGGGCCTCTGCAAAACAGGTGCAACGGCACCGAGCCCACGCCGTGCTCCTGCGCAGGCAGGAGCCCAGGGCCCAGCAGAACAACGCCTTATGGGACCTGCAACTCCGGGCTCCTGCCTGCGCAGGAGCACGGTGCAGCCTTTTGCAAAGGTTCCGCTCTCGCCGGGGAACGGCGCCCCTCATTCCCGCAACGCCGCCACCAGCGCCTCGACCAGCCGGCTGTCCGCCACCCGCCGCGCCGAATCCGCCGCCGTCACCAGCCCCACCACCCGCCGCCGTGCGAACCCCTCCAGCGGCACGACCGCGACGCCGTCGCCCGCGAAGCATTCCGGCATCACCGTCACGCCCAGCCCCGCCGCCACGAACGCCGCCGCGCGATCGTCGCTCGTCGTGCGTGCCGCCATGAACGGGCGCACCCCGCGGCTGGTGAAGTGCCGGCTGACCTCGCTCAGCGCCTCGCAGTGCCGCCGCACGATCATCGGCTCCGCCGCGACGCGCTCCGCCGCAACCTGCGCCTCGCCCGCCAGCGCGTGGCGCGCCGCCATCGCCACGCCATAGCCTTCCTCGAACAGCGCCGTGCCGCCCCCGCCCCGCTCGACCGCGTCCGGCGCCACCACCGCATCGACGCGCCCGCGGTCCAGCGCCGCCGCCAGTTCGCGGTCGCGCCCCTCGATCAGTTCCAGCCGCTCGCCCGGCGCCGCCGCTAGGGCCTGCGCCACCGCCGCGCGGATCAGCCGCGCCGGCATGGTCGAGACGATCCCCACCCGCATCAGCCGCGCGCTGGCCTCGGTCGGCGCGCCCTCGGCGCGCGCGAACTCCGCCTCGATCCGCCGCGCATGTCCGAGCAGCCGGCTGCCCGCCGCGGTCAGCGCGACGCGGCGGCTGGTACGCATCAGCACCGGCTCGCCCAGCAGCCCTTCCAGCTTCGCGATCCCCGCCGACAGCGTCGGCTGCGTCACCCGGCACGCCGCCGCGGCGCGCGTGAAGCTGCCCTGATCGACGACGGCGAGGAAATAGCGCAGCAGCGAGCGGTCGAGCATAGACGGTGTCTATCGTTTGGCGCGGCTCGCGGCAATTTTACTATCGTCCGCCGCTCGCCTAGATGTCGCGCAGGACGAGCAGGAGAGACGCATGCAGGGCCTCGATTTCGCGCTGGGCGAGACCGCGGAGATGATCCGCGACACCACGCGCCGCTTCGCCGACGAACGCATCGCACCGCTCAGCCAGCGCATCGATGCCGACGACTGGTTCCCCCGCGACGAGCTGTGGCCCGCGATGGGCGAGCTGGGCCTGCACGGCATCACCGTCGACGAGGCCGATGGCGGGCTGGGTCTCGGCTATCTGGAGCATGTCGTCGCGCAGGAGGAGGTCGCCCGCGCCTCCGCCTCGATCGGCCTCAGCTACGGTGCGCATTCCAACCTGTGCGTCAATCAGATCCGCCGCTGGGCCACGCCGGAGCAGAAGGCGAAGTATCTGCCGAAGCTCATCAGCGGCGAGCATGTCGGCAGCCTCGCCATGTCGGAGGCGGGCGCCGGCTCCGACGTCGTCTCGATGAAGCTGCGCGCCGAGCGGACCGACGCCGGCTATGTCCTCAACGGCACGAAATTCTGGATCACCAACGCGCCCTATGCCGACGTCCTCGTCGTCTATGCCAGGACCGGCGAGGGCTCGCGCGGGATCACCACCTTCCTGATCGAAAAGGACATGCCCGGCTTCGCGATCGGACAGAAGATCGACAAGATGGGGATGCGCGGCAGCCCCACCGCCGAGCTCGTCTTCACCGATTGCGAGGTGCCGGCCGCCAACGTCATGGGACCGGAGAACGGCGGCGTCGGCGTGCTGATGAGCGGGCTCGACTATGAGCGCACCGTGCTCGCGGGGATTCAGCTGGGCATCATGCAGGCCTGCCTCGACACCGTCCTGCCCTATGTGCGCGAGCGGCAGCAGTTCGGCACCCCGATCGGCGGGTTCCAGCTGATGCAGGCGAAGGTCGCCGACATGTACGTCGCGCTCAACTCCGCGCGCGCCTATGTCTATGCGGTCGCGCAGGCGTGCGACGCGGGCAAGACGACGCGCTTCGACGCCGCGGGCGCGATCCTCTACGCCAGCGAGAACGCGTTCCGCGTCGCGGGCGAGGCGGTGCAGGCGCTGGGCGGGGCGGGCTATACGAAGGACTGGCCGGTCGAGCGCTACCTGCGCGACGCGAAGCTGCTCGACATCGGCGCGGGGACGAACGAAATCCGCCGCATGCTGATCGGCCGCGAACTGATCGGAGCAGCGTCGTGATCCTCCCCGAGCTCGCTCGGGGAGGGGGACCGCGCTCCGCAGGAGCGTGGTGGAGGGGCAAGGCGCCCGCCTATCTCGGAAGGATCGCCCGATGACCGGCCCCGCCCTCTCCACCGCCCTCTCGCGCGACGACGCGACCTTCCGCGCCAACGCCGCACACAATCGCGCGCTCGCCGACGAGCTGCGCGCCCGCGTCGCCGAAGCGGCGCTCGGCGGCAACGCCAAGAGCCGCGAGCGCCACGTGTCGCGCGGCAAGCTGCTCCCGCGCGACCGCGTCGAGCGCCTGCTCGATCCTGGCACCGCCTTTCTGGAAATCGGGCAGCTGGTCGCGAACGGCCTCTATGACGGAGAGGTGCCGGGGGCGGGGATGATCGCCGGCATCGGCACCGTCAGCGGCCGGCTGGTCATGATCGTGTGCAACGACGCGACGGTGAAGGGCGGCACCTACTATCCGCTGACCGTCAAGAAGCACCTGCGCGCGCAGGAGATCGCGCAGGAGAACCGCCTGCCGTGCATCTACCTGGTCGATTCGGGCGGTGCGAACCTGCCGCACCAGGCGGAGGTCTTCCCCGATCGCGAGCATTTCGGGCGCATCTTCTTCAACCAGGCGAACATGTCCGCGCTCGGCATCCCGCAGATCGCGTGCGTCATGGGCAGCTGCACCGCGGGCGGCGCCTATGTCCCCGCCATGTCCGACGAGACGGTGATCGTCCGCAACCAGGGCACGATCTTCCTCGCCGGACCGCCGCTGGTGAAGGCCGCGACCGGCGAGGTCATCTCGGCGGAGGAACTGGGCGGGGCGGAGACGCACGGCCGCCGCTCCGGCGTGGTCGATCACGTCGCGGAGAACGACGAGCATGCGCTGTCGATCGTCCGCGACATCGTCGCGACGCTGCCGCCGCCCCCGGCCACCTTCCCCGCCGGCGCCGCGCCGCTCTATCCCGCCGACGACCTCTACGGCATCGTGCCGCAGGACGTCCGCGCGCCCTATGACGTGCACGAGGTGATCGCGCGGCTGGTCGACGGCAGCACCTTTCACGAATTCAAGTCGCTGTACGGTGCGTCGCTCGTCTGCGGCTTCGCGCAGATCCATGGCCAGCCGGTCGCGATCCTCGCCAACAACGGCGTCCTGTTCAGCGAAAGCGCGCAGAAGGGCGCGCATTTCATCGAGCTCGCCTGCCAGCGGCGCGTGCCGCTGCTGTTCCTCCAGAACATCTCCGGCTTCATGGTCGGCGGCCGCTACGAGGCGGAGGGGATCGCCAAGCATGGCGCGAAACTGGTGACCGCGGTCGCCACCGCCAGCGTGCCGAAGATCACGATCCTGATCGGCGGCAGCTTCGGTGCGGGCAATTACGGCATGTGCGGCCGCGCCTATTCCCCGCGCTTCCTCTTCACCTGGCCCAATGCGCGGATCAGCGTGATGGGCGGGGAGCAGGCCGCCAGCGTGCTGGCCACCGTCCACCGCGACGCCGACACCTGGACGCCCGACGAGGCCGAGGCGTTCAAGGCCCCCGTCCGCGCCAAGTACGAGGACGAGGGCAACCCCTATTACGCCACCGCGCGGTTATGGGACGACGGCGTCATCGACCCCGCGCAGACCCGCGACGTCCTGGGCCTGGCGCTGCGCATCTGCCACAACGCCCCCATCCCGGAGCGCGCCGCCTTCGGCGTGTTCCGGATGTGAGGGGGGCAGGGCTATCGATCCTCCCCGAGCTCGTCTCGGGGAGGGGGACCGCCCGGCTTAGCCGGGTGGTGGAGGGGCAGGCGCGCCGTCGCCAACGCCAGTACCGCCGCCGCGGTGCCGTCGGCGTCCGCCAGCACGCGGGCTGCGGCGATCCGAACGGTCCTGATCCCCGCTTCGGCGAACCAGGCGTCCCGCCGCGCGTCGCGCTCCCGCCGCGTATCGTGACCTGCCCCGTCGACCTCGATCGCCAACCGCGCATCGACGCAATAAAAGTCGAGTACGTACGGCCCCGACGGATGCTGACGCCGAAACCTGCATCCGTGCACTCCCCCGCGCAGCCGCTGCCAAAGCAGCACCTCCGGCAAGGTCATCTTCCGCCGCAGCGTTCGCGCGCGCCGGACGCCTCCTTGCCGCGCCCGCGGCGCCACGTCCTTGAGCATCGCATCCACCCCTCCACCATGCTTCGCATGGTCCCCCTCCCCGAGACAAGCTCGGGGAGGAACAGGAGCCACCCATGATCCATTCCCTCCTGATCGCGAACCGCGGCGAGATCGCCTGCCGCATCATCCGCACCGCGCGCGCGATGGGCGTGCGCACGATCGCGGTCCATTCGGAGGCCGACGCGCAGGCGCTCCACGTACGCGAGGCGGACGAGGCGGTCGCGATCGGCCCCGCGCCCGCGCGCGAGAGCTACCTCGTGCCCGAGCGCATCCTCGCCGCGGCGCGCGCGAGCGGCGCCGATGCGATCCACCCCGGCTACGGCTTCCTCAGCGAGAATGCCGATTTCGCGCAAGGAGTCATCGACGCCGGGCTCATCTGGGTCGGCCCGAACCCCGACAGCATCCGCGCGATGGGGCTGAAGGATGCCGCCAAGGCGCGGATGATCGCGGCCGGCGTCCCCGTCACCCCGGGCTATCTGGGCGAGGACCAGTCCCCCGACCGGCTCGCCGCGGAGGCCGCCGCGATCGGCTATCCCGTCCTCATCAAGGCGGTGGCGGGCGGCGGCGGCAAGGGGATGCGGCAGGTCGACGACGCCGCCGCCTTCGCCGACGCGCTCGCATCGTGCCGGCGCGAGGCCGCGGCGTCGTTCGGCGACGACCGCGTCCTGATCGAGAAGTACATCCTCTCGCCGCGCCATATCGAGGTGCAGGTGTTCGGCGACCGCCACGGCCACGTCGTCCACCTGTTCGAGCGCGACTGCTCGCTCCAGCGCCGCCACCAGAAGGTGATCGAGGAGGCCCCCGCCCCCGGCATGGACCCCGCCACCCGCGCCGCGGTCTGCGACGCCGCGGTCAGGGCCGCCCGCGCGGTCGACTATGTCGGCGCAGGCACGATCGAGTTCATCGCCGATGCGTCGGAGGGCCTCGATGCGCGGCGCATCTGGTTCATGGAGATGAACACCCGCCTCCAGGTCGAACACCCCGTGACCGAGGCGATCACCGGGCAGGACCTGGTCGAATGGCAGCTGCGCGTCGCCGCGGGCGAGCCGCTGCCCTGCACGCAGGACCAGCTCGCGATCCACGGCCATGCGATCGAGGCGCGGCTCTATGCCGAGGATCCCGCCAGGGGCTTCCTCCCCTCGATCGGCACGCTGGAGGCGTTCGACCTGGGGGAGGACGTCCGCGTCGACACTGGGGTGGAACAGGGCAGCGTCATCTCGCCCTTCTACGATCCCATGATCGCCAAGCTGATCGCGCACGGCGATACCCGCGAGGAGACGCGCGAGCGGCTCGCGGATGCGCTGGACGAGGCGATCGTCTGGCCCGTGCGCAGCAACGCCGGCTTCCTGGTCGAGGCGCTCGACCACCCCGATTTCGTCGCCGGGCGCGTCGATACCGGGCTGATCGCGCGCGAGGGCGAGGCGCTGATGCCGCCCGCGCAGCCCAGCGAAGAGGCGCTCTCCGCCGCCGCCGCCGCGCTGGCGGGTCCCGCCTTCGCCCCCGGCTTCCGCCTCAACGCGCCCGCGCGTCGCGAGGGGATGTTCCTGCTCGACGGCGCACCCGTCGCGATCGATTTTGCCGACGAGCCCGCGGCCGACCAGCGTGAAGACACCGCGGTGCTGATCTCAGAGGGCGGCCAGACGTGGGCGCTCGCCCCCTATCGCGCCGCGGGCGGGGCGGCCGGGGGCGCCGCCGACGGCGCGATCCTGGCGCCGATGCCCGGCCGCGTGATCGCGGTCGAGGTCGCCGCCGGCGCGACGGTGACGCGCGGGCAGAAGCTGCTGACGCTGGAGGCGATGAAGATGGAACACAGCCTGACCGCCCCGTTCGACGGCACGCTGGCGGAGCTGAACGTCGCGACGGGCGCGCAGGTGACGGAGGGCACGCTGCTGGCGAGGATCGAGGCGGAATAGGCGCTCGGCCACCCGTCACTATTGGCCGTCATCCCCGCGCAGGCGGGGATCCAGATACGCTGCCCTCGCGGCTCCAGCCGCACCACCTGCGTGTCTGGATTCCCGCCTGCGCGGGAATGACGGAGAGGGGAGCGGACTACGCCTCGCCCCCCTCACCCCTCCCCGACCGGCGCCACACCCAGCCGTGGAATATCGATCGCCGGGCAGCGATCCATCACCACCTTCAGCCCCGCCGCCTCCGCGCGCGCCGCGGCGGCCGGATCGATCACGCCCAGCTGCATCCACACCGCCTTCGCGCCGATCGCGATGGCCTCGTCCACCACCTCGCCGACCTTGTCGGAGCGGCGGAAGATGTCGACCATGTCGATCGGATCGCCCAACTGGGTCAGGTCGCGAAAGACGAATTCGCCATGGACATGCTCGCCGGTGATCTGCGGATTGACCGGGATCACGCGGTAGCCGTGCGCCTGCAAGGTCGCCATCACGCCATAGGACGGCCGCTCGGGCCGGTCGGACGCGCCCACCAGCGCGATGGTGCGGGTTTCCTCCAGCAGCGCCTTGATCTCGGCATCGGCAGTCAACGGCATGACGGGTCTCCTTCGGGAAAGAACGCCGTAGCGCGTCGACCGATCCTCCCTCCACGACGTCACCCCGGCCTTGAGCGGTGCCATTGCAAAATGGCGAGAACGGCGCCGCATACCCGCCGTGCTCCTGCGCAGGCAGGAGCCCAGGGCCCAGCAGAACAACGCCTTTTGGGACCTGCAACCCTGGGCTCCTGCCTGCGCAGGAGCACGGTGTAACCTTTTGCAAAGGTCCCACCTCGAGCCGGGGTGCCGCTTCGACCGGGGCGGCGAATGGCGGGACCTCGGATCAGCTTGAGAGCTCTGCGAACCTCAGCTCCTTGTTCCCCGGCGCAGGCCGGGGCCCAGCTGGGGGACGTTGGTAACATACGGAAAAGCCGCGCCAACTGAGCCCGCCCTCGCGGGACCTCTGCAAAACGAGTGCAGCAGCAACGGGTCCACGCCTTTTGCAAACGTCCCGCCTTCGCCGGGGAACGGTGAGAGCCGAGCGATACGCGATGCTCGCACGGGTTTCGATCGCCTCCAGGGTGAGGCGCGCGCCCTCAATGCGTCGCCAGCCACCCCGCCACCTGCGCCGCCAGCGGCAGGAACACGCGGTCCTCCGCCCCCGCCGCGGGCGGCTGCCCCGCGTCCGACGCGGTCCGGATCGCGATGTCGAGCGGGATGCGCCCCAGGAACGTGATCCCCGCCTCGCGCGCCGCGGCTTCCGCCCCGCCGCGCCCGAACGGGTCCGACACCTCGCCGCAATGCGGGCAGGCATAGCCCGCCATGTTCTCGACCAGCCCGATGATCGGCACGCCGGCCTTGTCGAACAGGTCGATCGCGCGGCGCGCGTCGATCAGCGCCAGGTCCTGCGGCGTCGACACGATCACCGCGCCCGCCGGGCGATGCTTCTGCACCATCGTCAGCTGCACGTCGCCGGTCCCGGGCGGCAGGTCGACGACGAGCGTATCGGTCACGCCCCAGTCCGCCTCGACCATCTGCCCCAGCGCACCCGCGGTCATCGGCCCGCGCCACGCCAGCGCCCTGCCCGGCTCCACCAGCTGCCCCATCGACAGCAGCGGCACGCCATAGGGCGTCGCGACCGGCAGCAGCACCTGTTCGCGCGCCTGCGGGCGGATGCCCTCCACCGCCATCAGCCGCGGCTGCGACGGGCCGTAGATATCGGCATCGACCAGTCCGACGCGCCGCCCGCCCCGTGCCAGCGCGATCGCCAGGTTGGCGGAGACGGTGGACTTGCCCACCCCGCCCTTGCCGCTGGCGACCGCGACGATGCGGCGCGTCGCGCGCTCCGCGGTGACGACGGTGCGTACCTCATGGCCCGGCACCGCCGCCGCCATCCGCACGCTCGCCTCCAGCGCGTCGCGCGCGGGCACGTCCAGCCCGCTGGCGTCGATCACCACGCCGATCCGCTGCCCCTCGACGCGCACCGTCGCGCGCGTCCCCGCCACCGCCGCGACGGCCGCCCTGATCGCTTCTTCGTCCATGGACACGATCCGTTACGCAGCGCGACGCGCCTTGCCACTGTTTTTCGTCACCGCGACACCTATAAAGACGTCATGACCATCCTGCGACGCTGGCTCCGGCGCCCGATCATCCTTGCTGCCGACAATTCGAATGGCCCGTGGGGGGGCGGTAACGACGACAATGCCGGCCCGCGCAATCCGTGGGCGGTGCCGCCCGGCGGCAAGCGCTCCACCGCCCGGCCGACCGCGCTCGACGATTTCCTGAAGAAGGCGCGCGGCGGTGGCGGCGGGTTCGGCGGTGGCGGGGGCGGCGGCGGGCCGCAGCTGCCGCTGGGCGCGAACGCGCGCGCCCTGTGGCTGATCGGCGCGGCCCTGCTGGTCGGGCTGTGGGTCATCTTCACCTCGGTGCATCAGATCGGCCCGCAGCAGCGCGGCGTCGTCACCTATCTCGGCCGCTATTCGGGCGAGCTGGAGCCGGGCATCCGCCTCACCCTGCCTGCGCCCTTCGTCAACGTGGTGAAGGTCGACGTGGAGCAGGTCCGCACCGACGAATTCCCGCAGGACGGCGGCGAGATGGTGCTGACCGGCGATCAGAACATCATCGACCTGGCCTATACCGTCCGCTGGCGCGTATCGGATGCGCGCAACTACGTGTTCGAGATCAAGGATCCGCAGCAGACCGTGCGCGCCACCGCCGAAAGCGCGATGCGCGCGGTGCTGGCGACGACGACGCTCAACGAGGCGATCGGCGCGGGTCGCACCACGATCGAGGCGCGCGTGGCGCAGATGATGCAGCAGATCCTCGACAGCTATCAGGCGGGCGTGCGCGTGCAGGGCGTGTCGATCAAGCAGGCCTCCGCGCCGCAGCAGCTGGCCGACGACTTCAACGCCGTCACCGCCGCGCAGCAGGAGGCGGTCGGCAACCTCAACAACGCGCGCAGCTATTCGCAGCAGGTGATCGCGCGCGCGCAGGGTGAGGCCTCCGCCTTCGACCAGGTGTACGAACAATATCGCCTCGCCCCCGAGGTGACGCGCCGCCGCATGTATTATGAGACGATGGAGGCCGTGCTGGCCAGGACCGACAAGACGATCGTGGAAGTGCCGGGCGTGACGCCGTATCTGCCGCTGGACCGCCTGCGCAAGCTGCCCGAACCGGGCGAGCAGGCCGACGCGCCCGCGCCCGCGCAGGCCCAGCCGCAGGGGGGGCAGCGCTGATGCCGCACTGGTTGCGCAACCCCGTCGCCGCCGGCCTGCTGGCGCTGGTGCTCGTCATCCTTGCCGCGGCGACCTTCGCGATCGTGCCGGAAACGCAGCAGGCGGTCGTCCTGCGGCTCAACAATCCGGTGCGGCTGGTCAACCAGTGGCAGCCGGGGCAGGTCATCGGCCGCACCGGCGCGGGCGTGATCGCGCGCATCCCGTTCGTCGACAAGATCGTGTGGATCGACAAGCGCGTGCTCGACGCCGATCTCGACAACACGCTGGTGCTGTCGACCGACCAGCTGCGGCTCAACGTCGATGCCTTCGCGCGCTTCCGCATCGTCGATCCGCTGCGCGCGGTGACCTCGACCGGCAGCACGTCGAACACGGAGGAGCGCGTCGCCGATCAGCTGCGCCCGCTGCTCGGCACCGCGCTGCGCAACGAATTGGGCAAGGTGCCCTTCTCGATGCTGCTCAGCCCGGAGCGCGGCCGCGTGATGGACGCGATCCAGGCCTCGCTCCAGCGCTACGCACGCCAGTACGGGGCGGAGATCGTCGACGTCCGCATCAAGCATGCCGACCTGCCGGAGGGCAGCCCGCTCGACAGCGCGCTCCAGCGGATGCGCACCGCCCGTCAGCAGGAGGCGAACACGATCCGCGCGCAGGGGCAGAAGCAGGCGCAGATCGTCCGGGCCGAGGCCGACGCGCAGGCCGCGCGCATCTATGCCGATGCCTTCAGCAAGGATGCCGACTTCTACGACTTCTACCGCGCGATGCAGAGCTATCGGCATACTTTCGGCGCCGATGGCGGGCCACGTCCGGAGGGGTCGACGAACGTCATCCTCAGCCCGAACAACGCCTATCTGCGCGAATTCACTGGCCGTGGGCGCTGACTTCGCAAACATCGGGGGCGAGATCGGCCGGACCGGCCACGGACAGAATGGCGTTGTCGGGCGTTCATATTCAATCGGCGTTCATCGCACGACAGCCACAGTGCGACGCGTCGTTCCCCTTTTATGACGGGTGATTGAGAGGACATGAAGAAAGTGCGGTATGCTTACGCCCTTACCGGCGCCATCCTTCTCGGCGGCACGGCGGCGTCGCTGACGCTGCAGAACCCGGCGACCGCGCAGGTCGCGCAGAACGAGCCCGGCGCGATCAACGCCGCCGCGCCGCGGGTCGGCGCACCGATGAGCTTCGCCGATATGGTCGCGAAGCTGCAGCCCGCGGTCGTCAACATTTCCACCACGCAGAAGGTGACCGTCCAGCAGCAGGCGAACCCCTTCGCCGGCACGCCCTTCGGCGAGCTGTTCGGCCAGTTCGGCGGCGGCGGTGGCGGCGCACCCGTCACGCGCGAGGGGCAATCGCTCGGCTCGGGCTTCCTGATCTCGGCCGACGGCTATGTCGTCACCAACAATCACGTCATCGCCCCCGCGGCCCGCGGCGCGACCGTGGAGTCGATCGCCGTCACCTTGCAGGACCGCAAGGAATACAAGGCGAAGCTGATCGGCCGCGATCCCACCTCCGACCTGGCGGTGCTGAAGATCGAATCCTCCACCCCGCTCCCGTTCGTCCGGCTGGGCGATTCGACGAAGGCGCGCGTGGGCGACTGGGTGGTCGCGATCGGCCAGCCGTTCGGGCTCGGGGGTACGGTGACGGCCGGTATCGTCTCGGCGGTGCACCGCGCGACGGGCAACGGCCCGTTCGACAGCTTCATCCAGACCGACGCCGCGATCAATCAGGGCAATTCCGGTGGCCCGATGTTCAACATGAGCGGCGACGTGATCGGCATCAACAGCCAGATCTATTCGCAGTCGGGCGGCAACATCGGCATCGGTTTCGCGATCCCCGCCAGTGAGGCGCGTCCAATCATCGATACGCTGATGAAGGGTCAGAAGGTCCAGCGCGGCTATCTGGGCGTCGGCATCCAGCCGGTGACCGACGATATCGCCGCCGCGCTCGGCCTGCCCAAGAACCAGGGCGAGATCATCGGCCGGGTCGAGCCGGGCGGCCCCGGCGCGAAGGCCGGCCTGCGCGCGGGCGACGTGGTGACGCAGATCAACGGCCAGGCGGTGACCCCGGATCGGACCCTGTCCTATCTGGTCGCCAATGCCGCCCCCGGCTCGACGATCCGGATGAACGTCATCCGCGACGGCAGGCCGACGACGCTGTCCGCCACGGTATCGACGCGTCCGTCGGAGGATCAGCTCGCCTCGCTGACCGGCACGGGCGACGACGACGGCCCGCTGCCCGACGATGGCGACGAGGCGACGGCGCCCAGCTCGCTGGGCGTGACCGTCCAGCCGCTGACCCCGCAGATCGCGCGTCAGGTGGGCGTCGATTCGACGGTGCAGGGCGTGGTCGTCGGATCGGTCGATCCGTCGAGCGACGCCGGGCAGAAGCTGAAGCGCGGCGACGTCATCTCGTCGATCAACTCGCAGCCGGTCCGTACCGCCGCGGATGTCGCGCGCGTCGTCGCCGCGGCGAAGGCGGCGGGCCGTCCGCAGGTGTTGCTGAACATCACCCGCCAGCGGACCAGCGGCGTCTTCGTCCCCGTCAAGATCCGCTGATCGCCTGCCGCACGCACCCGTCAACCCGGACTTGTTCCGGGGTCCAGGGTTCCGCGCACCGATCGTCGTAAGGTGCGCTGGACCCTGGATGCCGGGACAGGCCCGGCATGACGGCGTCGGTTCGGGATGACGTGCGGCATTCCGCGGTTTAAGGTCCCGCCAGCGGAGGGACCGGGCATGGGCGACGACGGCAGCATCTTCATCGGCGCGGGCGCGGGCGGAACGGCGCCGCAACGGCTCGACCTGCGCCGCGCCAACCGCCACGGCCTGATCGCGGGTGCGACCGGCACGGGCAAGACCGTGACGCTGCAAGGCGTGGTGGAGGGATTCTCCGCGGCCGGGGTCGCCTGCTTCGTCGCCGATGTGAAGGGCGACCTCTCCGGCCTGGCGCTCGCCGGCTCGCCCGCCGCGAAGACCCACGCCGCCTTCGCCGCGCGCGCCGCCGATATCGGCGATACCGACTGGCGCTACGCCGATACGCCGGTCCAGTTCTGGGATCTCTACGGCGAGCAGGGCCACCCCGTCCGCACCACCGTCAGCGAAATGGGGCCGCTGCTGCTCGCGCGGCTGATGGGACTGAACGAGGTGCAGGAGGGCGTCCTGACCATCGCCTTCCACGTCGCCGATGCGGAGGGGCTGCTGCTGATCGACCTCGACGACCTCCAGGCGATGCTGGCGCATTGCGCGGAGCGGGCGGAGGAACTGACCACCACCTACGGCAACGTCTCCCGACAGTCGATCGGCGCGATCCAGCGCGCGCTGCTCCAGCTCCGCTCGCAGGGAGCGGGCAATTTCTTCGGCGAACCCGCGCTGGAGCTCGACGACTTCCTCGGCACCGACGAGCGGGGACGCGGCATCGTGAACGTGCTGGCCGCCGACAGACTGATGGCCGCGCCGAAACTCTACGCCACCTTCCTGCTCTGGCTGCTCTCCGAACTGTTCGAGCATCTGCCCGAGGTCGGCGATCCCGAGAAGCCGACATTGTGCTTCTTCTTCGACGAGGCGCATCTGCTGTTCGACGACGCACCCGAGGCGCTGATGGAGAAGGTGGAGCAGGTCGTCCGCCTGATCCGCTCGAAGGGGGTGGGCGTGTATTTCATCACGCAGAACCCCATCGACATCCCCGACAAGGTCGCCGGCCAGCTGGGCAATCGTATCCAGCACAAGCTGAACGCCTTCACCCCGCGCGACCAGAAGGCGGTGCGCGCCGCCGCCGACACGTTCCGCGCCAACCCCGCGGTCGATGTCGCCAGCGCGATCACCGAGCTGAAGACGGGCGAGGCACTGGTGTCGCTGCTCCAGCGCGACGGCGCCCCCGCCCCCGTCGAGCGCACGCTGATCCGCCCGCCCGCGAGCCGCGTCGGCCCGGTCACCGCCGACGAGCGCCGCGTCCTGATCCAGACCGACCGCATTGGCGCCAAGTACGACACCGTCGTCGATCGCGAATCGGCGGAGGAATTGCTCGCCGCCAAGACGCACGAGGCCGCCGCCGCGCTGGCCGCCGCCCGCGCTCGGGACGACGCGGAAAAGGCGGCTGCGCTCGCCGCGAAGGAGCAGGCCAGAGCGGCGAAGGAGGCGGAGCGCGCCCATATCGCCGCGCAGCGCGATGCCGACCGGCAGGCGCGCGAGGACGAGCGCGCGCGCCGTGCCGCCGAGCGGGAGGCGGCGAACAACCCGTGGAACAAGGCGATGACCTCCGCCACCCGCTCCGCCTCCTCCGCGATCGGCCGCAGCGTCGCGAACGAGGTGACGAAGGCCGTGCTGGGATCGGGACGCGGCAAGAGCGGCGGCGGGCTGTTGGGCCAGGTGGTGCGCGGCGTCCTGGGCGGCCTGCTGCGGCGCTAGAGTTTGATCGACGCGGCTTGAACCGGCCGCAACCGCCTCCCCGGCGAAGGCGGGACGTTTGCAAAAGTCTCCACCGTGCTCCTGCGCAGGCAGGAGCCCAGGGTTGCCGGCCCCTACAGGCGTTGTTCTGCCTGACCCTGAGCTCCTGCCTGCGCAGGAGCACGGCCGGTACGCGGCACTGCTGCAGCCATTTTGCAAAAGTCCCGCGAAGGCCGGGGTCCAGTTGGGCAGCGCTGGTGATCCGTTGCTGACTTCCTCACCCAAGCCTTCCCAACTGGGCTCCTGCCTGCGCCGGGGAGGTGCTTCAGTTGGAAGGGATCAGGGTCTGCGCGGTTCGCCGCCCCGCATCAGCCGACGATGCCGGTCACCTCGACCGCGGCATCGCCGAGCGCGCGTACCTCGCCGCTGACGATGCCAGACACGAGCACCCGCGCGCCCGGTTCGGCCACCACGTCACCCTCGACGATCCCGCTCACCTCGACGCGACAGCCCGCGGCGACGATCACCGACCCGCCGACGATGCCCGGCACGACGCCGTCGTGCGCGATACGGACGTCGCCGTCGACGATGCCGCGGGTCACGGCTTGATGAGCCCGATCTCGATCAGCCGCTCGCGCAGATAGCCGTTGGCGGTGATCGGCTGCGGATAGCGGTCGGGGTTCTCCGCCGTGATCGTCTGCGGCAGCGTCTCGATCAGAAAATCGGGCGCGGGATGCAGGAAGAACGGCATGGAATAGCGCGAATGGCCGCGACGCTCGGGCGGCGGATTGACGACGCGGTGCGTCGTCGACGGGAGCACGTGGTTGGTCAGCCGCTGGAGCATGTCGCCGACGTTGACGACCATCGCCCCCTCCGGCGGCTTGACCGCCAGCCATTGCCCGGTCGCGCGATCGAGCAGTTCCAGCCCCGCCTCTTCCGCCCCGAGCAGCAGCGTGATGAGGTTGATGTCCTCGTGCGCGCCGGCACGCACGCCCTCCGCATCGGCGGGGATCGGCGGGTAATGGAGCAGGCGCAGCACGGAATTGCCGTCCTTCACCGCGGGATCGAACCAGTTCGGGGCCAGCCCCAGATGCCGCGCGATGGCCGACAGCAGCCGGTCGCCGGCCTGATCGAACGCCGAGAACAGTTCGAGGAACGTATCCCTGAACCCTTCCGGCCGCGCGGGCCAGACGTTGGCGGGCATCTCGTCGGCATAGCGGCGCCCCGCGGGCAGTTCGCGGCCGACGTGCCAGAATTCCTTCAGGTCGACGTGGCGTGCGTCCTTGGCGATTTCGGTCTTGAACGGTGTGTAGCCGCGCGCGCCGCCGCCCCCGGCGACATGATAGCCGCGCTTCTCCTCTTCCGGCAGCGCGAACAGCTCGGCCGTTTCCCGCCACGCGCGGTCGATCAGGGGCTGCGGCACGCCGTGATCGGCGACGATCGCGAAACCGAAGCGTTCGAACGACCCGCCGAGCGCCGCCGCGAAGGCGTCGGGGTCGCTGTCCTGATCCTTCAGGCTCAGCGTCGGAACCTGGGCGGCGGGGGAATCGAGCATCATGCGATCCTGTTCACTGTCGCCCGACAGATAGGGGTTCCGCACGCGGTGCGCCAGCCGCGCCACGGAACCGCGCGCGTCGGTCTGCCGTTCCTCGCCCACCCAGCAGGAGGTTCATCATGGGCGGTCAGCATATCCATGGCCATGGTTCGGGCGACGACGGTTACGACGAGGACGGCTATGACGAGAGCCAGCGCGCCGAAATCCTGGAGGCGACCCGCGACGGGCCGAGCGACGGGACGATCATCGTCGACCTCGATCCCGACATGGGCGAGGATGACGAACAGGAGAGCGAGGACGAGCTCGACCTGACCGATACCGAAACCGGCGTGACCGACGCGACCGTCGAACAGGACGAAGCCGATGTCGCCGAGGACGAGTTGCAGGAAGATTTCGACGACGATGCCGTCGCGGAGGATGGCGACCTCGACGACCGCGACGACGCCGCGCTGAAGCCGTAGCGTTGACGGCCCTCCCGCCTGCGGGCAGGTTGACGCGATGATGCTCGCGGCGATCCTGTTGCAGGCGGCAACCGCTCACGCTCCGCCAGTGCCGGCACGTTTCTCGATCCTGGCGCCGGTGGCGAACCAGCCCTGTACGCGGCAGCGTGCGGATGACGAGATCGTGGTGTGCGCGGATCCGCTGCCGGCGCAGTCGCTTCCCTTACCGGACGAGGCGATCTCCCCCGATGCCGTTCCGGTCAACCGCAGCATGACGGGCACTGGCGCGCTCGCGGCCGAAAACACGCCCTGCGCCACGGTCGCGCGCGGTTGTCAGACCGGCGTCGACATTCTGGGGATGGGGACCGTGCTCATTCGCGGCGTCCAGCGGCTGGTCGCGCCCGGCAGCTGTTGCGAGGACCCCGGCGAAGGCACCAGCACCGGCCGGCTGGTGGTCGACGCCGGGAAAGGCGCGGCGAAGCTCTTCCGCCGCCGTCCCGACAAGGGCAACCGCGTCGCCATTCCGATCGACGATCCCGTCATGACCGGGCGCGTTTCCCCCTGACACGACCGCCCGGGATCAGGCGAGGATCGGCATCCACATCGGCTCGCCGATCACGCTCTGCGACCCGCGCAGCCGCTCCAGCGCACCCGCGACGCAGCGCTCCGGCCCCTCGTGCGTGACGATCACGACCAGGACGTTGCCGTCGGACTGCGCGCCGCGCTGGATCAGGCTCTCGATCGACACGCCGGCATCGCGCATCGCCGCCGCCAGTTCCGCCAGCACGCCGACGCGGTCGGGCACCGCGAAGCGCAGATACGCACGGCCGCGCCGTTCGCCGCCATCCGCCTTGTTCGCGGGCGCCAGCGCATCCGCCGGCATGGCATAGGGAGCGCCGAATTCTCCGCGGGCGATGTCGATCAGGTCGGCGATCACCGCGCTGGCGGTCGGCCCCTCGCCTGCACCCGCGCCCTGGAACAGCAGCCGGCCGACGAAGTCGCCCTCCGCCACCACCGCGTTGGTCGGGCCGGTCACGTTCGCCAGCGGATGGTCGGTCGGCACCAGATGACCGTGGACGCGCTGCAGCAGGCCGGCTGCCCCCGCTTCGGCCACGCCGACCAGGCGGATCCGATAGCCGAGCGCCGCCGCCTCCGCGATGTCCGCCGCCAGCAGATGGCGGATGCCCGAGATCGCGACCTCGCCGAACGCGGGTGCCGTGCCGAACGCGACGCTCGCCAGGATCGACAGCTTGTGCGCGGCATCGACGCCATCGATGTCGAACGACGGATCGGCCTCCGCGAAGCCGAGGGCCTGCGCCTCCGCCAGAACCTCGGCGAAGTCGCGCCCCTCCGCCTCCATCTTCGACAGGATGAAATTGCAGGTGCCGTTCAGGATGCCGTAGACGCGCGCGATCACGTTCGCCGCCGCACCGTCGCGCAGCCCCTTGATGACCGGGATACCGCCCGCCACCGCGGCCTCGAACTTCAGCGGCGCCCGGTTGGCCTCGGCGACGCGCGCCAGCTCCAGCCCGTGATGCGCGAGCAGCGCCTTGTTCGCGGTGACCAGCCCCTTGCCCGATGCCAGCGTGCGACGCGCCAGCGCGAGCGCGGGACCATCGGATCCGCCGATCAGCTCGACCACGACATCGGCATCGACGTCCGCCATCGACGCGGTATCGTCGATCCAGTCGAAACGCGTCAGATCGACGCCGCGGTCCTTGGCGCGATCGCGCGCGGACACCGCGACGACCTCGATCGGGCGGCCCGCACGGCGCGCGATCAGGTCGCGATTGGCGTCCAGCACGCGGATGACGCCGCCGCCCACCGTCCCCAGCCCTGCCAAAGCCACCCGCAACGCGTCCGCCATTCCCGCCTCCTGTCAGGCGGCCCGGTTAGGCGGTTCGCCATCATGTGTCGAGATGGGCCCGGATCGATACAGTTGCACGCTTTGCATCCGCAATCGATGCATATTGCACTTGCACAGAAACGTGCTGCGATGCACAAGGAGTGTGCCTTTCAGGCATCCTCTCCTAAAAACTTTTCGGCCGGGCCCTGCCCGGCCTTTTTTTTGGTCCCGCGCTGGTCTATCGACCATTCGCTCGCACCCGAAAACAGATCAGCGCGCAGGATGGGATGTCGCCGGTAGGACCGGCCATAGCGGCCAGACGGGGGTGAGCGACGCCGGATTCGCTCCCCCCGGCCCAGCTTCCTGGATCGATATCCTCCCGCTTCCCGCCCCGGCGCAACTGTGCCACGCTCGCGGCATGTCCACCCCTATTGCTTCGCGACCATCCGCCTCCCCCGCCGAACTGACGCTGCGCGGCATCCTGCTGGGCGGGGCGATCACGCTGCTGTTCACCGCCGCCAACGTCTATCTGGGGCTGAAGATCGGGCTGACCTTCGCCACGTCCATCCCCGCGGCGGTGATCTCAATGGCGGTGCTGCGCGCGTTTCGCGGCTCGTCGATCCTGGAAAACAACATCGTCCAGACGGTGGCCTCCGCCGCCGGGACGCTCGCGGCGATCATCTTCGTGCTGCCCGGACTGGTCATGGTCGGCTATTGGCAGGGCTTCCCCTTCGTCACGACCGCGGCGATCACCGCGACCGGCGGCGTGCTGGGGGTGATGTTCTCCGTGCCGCTGCGCCGCGCGCTCGTGGTCGACACCGACCTGCCCTATCCCGAGGGACGCGCCGCGGCCGAGGTGCTGAAAGTGGGCGAGGAAAGCCGACAGGGCGGTGCCGACAGCGCGCGCGGCATGCGCGCGATCGTTACCAGCACGCTGGCCTCCGCCGGCTTCGCGATCCTGACCCAGACCAGGATCGTCGCGGCGGAGGCGGCGACCTTCTTCCGCGTCGGCGGCGGCGCGACGGGCTTTGTCGGCGGGCTGTCCTTCGCGCTGCTGGGCGCAGGCCACCTGATCGGGCTGTCGGCCGGCATGGCGATCCTGACGGGGGTGGCGATCGGGTGGTGGGTCGTGCTGCCGATCCTGACCGCGGCGGCGCCGCAGGCGGGCGACGTGGCGCAATGGGCCAACACCGTCTTCCGCAACGACGTGCGCTTCTTCGGCGCGGGCGTGATCGGCGTCGCCGCGATCTGGACGCTGTTGCGGATAGCGGGGCCGGTCGTCGGCGGCCTGCGCGCCTCGCTCGCCGGCAGCCGCAGGGCGCCGGGCGAGGCGACGGCGCTGGAGGAGCGGGACCTGCCCTTCGCGATCGTCGCGGGCGGGGCACTGGCGATGCTGGTGCCGATCGCGATCCTGCTCCACCATGTCGTCGCGGGCGGACCGCTGGCGGGGGCGGAACTGCTGCTGATCGCCGCCAGCCTGATCTTCATCCTCGTCATCGGGCTCGTGATCGCGGCGGTGTGCGGGTATATGGCCGGGTTGATCGGGGCGTCGAATTCGCCCGTGTCGGGGATCGGCATCCTGGCGGTCATCGCCTCGTCGCTGATGTTGGTGGGCTGGTTCGGTCGCCCAGCGGGCGATCCGGCCCAGGCCTCGGCGCTGGTCGCCTATGCGCTGATCGTCACCGGGATCGTCTTCGGCATCGCGACCATCTCGAACGACAACCTCCAGGACCTGAAGACCGGGCAGCTGGTCGGTGCGACACCCTGGAAGCAACAGGTCGCGCTGGTGATCGGCGTCGGCTTCGGCTCGCTGGTCGTCCCGCCGGTGATGCAGCTTCTCTACACGTCCTTCGGCTTTGCCGGGATGCCGGGCGCCGGGCCCAATGCGCTGCCCGCACCGCAGGCGGCGCTGATCTCCGCACTGGCGCAGGGGGTGCTGGGCGGCGATCTCAACTGGACGATGATCGGCTGGGGCGCGGCGGTGGGCGCGCTGGCGATCGTGGCGGACGAGGCGCTGGGCCGCGCAGGGCGGATGCGGCTGCCGCCGCTGGGGGTCGGGCTCGGCATCTACCTGCCGATGGCGGCGACGCTGACCGTCGTCGTCGGTGCGGTCGTCGGGCATCTCTACGACCGCTGGGCCGACCGCCGCCGCGATGCGGAAAGTGCCCGGCGGCTCGGCGTGCTGACCGCGACGGGGATGATCGTGGGCGAAAGCCTGTGGAACGTCGTCTTCGCCGGCATCGTCTACGAGGCGGGCACCGACGCGCCGCTCGCGCTGTTCTCCGGCGCGGGCGTCGCGCCGTTGCTGCTCGGCATCGCGGTGTTCGCCGGGCTGGCGACGCTGCTCTACGCGCAGGCGCGACGGCTGGCGGATGCGTCCCTGAACGCGTGATAACGGGGTATTCAGAACCCGCTCACGCAACGGCTTCTACCACCGGCGGGTCGTGGCGGTGGTGCCACGCTGCGTATGGTGGAGCACGAACATGCTGAAGTCGATGTCGATCGCCCTGGGATCGATGGCACTGGCGACCACCGCCATGATGCCGGTCGCGGCGCAGGCGCAGGATTATTATTACGGCGACCGCTACGATGCGCGCGGCTATGACGATGACGGCTACCGCGATCACGACCGCGCCTATCGCGATGGCTGGAACCGCGGCCCGCGCTATGCCGAATACGACCGCCGCGGCGACGACCGCGATGCGCGCTATCGCTACCGCGACCGCCGGTGCCAGGACGGCACCGTCGGCACGGTGGTCGGCGCGATCGCGGGTGGCCTGCTGGGCCGGACGATCGACCGTCGCGGGGACCGCACGCTGGGGACGGTGATCGGTGCGGGCGCCGGTGCGCTGGCGGGCAATGCCGTCGCCCGCACCGACAATCCGCGCGCGTGCAGCCGCTGAACCGGGCGGGAGCGTCGCCGGACGGCGCCGCTCCCCCTACGGCAGCAGCAGCGACGCGTCGCCGTAGGAGTAGAAGCGGTATCCCTCCGCGATGGCATGCGCGTACGCCGCCTGCATCGCGTCCAGCCCCATCAGCGCGGAGACCAGCATGAACAGCGTCGACCGCGGCAGGTGGAAGTTCGTCATCAGCCCGTCGATGCCGCGGAAGCGGTAGCCAGGGGTGATGAAGATCGCGGTATCGCCATCGAACGGCCGCACGACGCCGTCCTCGCCGGTGGCGCTCTCGATCAGCCGCAGCGACGTCGTGCCCACCGCGACGAGCCGGCCACCCGCGGCCCGGGTCGCGTTGAGACGCTCGGCCGTCGCGGCGTCGATACGGCCCCATTCGGCGTGCATGCGGTGGTCCGCGGTATCCTCCGCCTTGACCGGCAAAAACGTTCCCGCCCCCACGTGCAGCGTCAGCGTCGCATGGTCGATCCCCTCCGCCGCCAGCGCCGCCATCAGCGCCGGCGTGAAGTGGAGCGCCGCGGTCGGGGCGGCGACCGCACCGGGCTCGCTCGCGAACATGGTCTGGTAATCGTCGGCATCGCGCGCGTCGGTCGCGCGCTTGCCCGCGATATAGGGCGGCAGCGGCATTCGCCCGGCGCGCTCCAGCAGCAGCTCGACCGGATCGTCGCCCGCGAACTCGAGCGCCCAGCTGCCATCGTCGCCGCGGTCGAGCGCCATCGCGCTCACCTCGCGACCGAAATCGATCGCATCGCCGGGGCGGAGGCGGCGCCCGTTGCGGATGAAGGCGCGCCAGCGGCGCGGCCCTTCGCGCTTGTGGAGCGTCGCGCCGATGCGGGCGTCGCCGCGCGTCCCCTCCAGCTGCGCCGGAATGACGCGGGTATCGTTGAACACCAGCAGGTCGCCCCTGCGCAGCTGAGACGGCAGGTCGCCGACGTGACGGTCGGACACGCCGCCGGGCGTCACCACCAGCATCCGCGCCGCATCGCGCGGGGACGCCGGGCGCAACGCGATCCGCTCCGCTGGCAGCGCGAAGTCGAAGAGGTCGACGTTCATGCCGCGGATCAGCGCCTGGGCGCGCGCTTCCGTGGCGGAGCGGGCGCCTTGCCGGTCGGCAGCGTCGGCAGCGTCGCGGGGGCGAGCGTCGGCGCGGGGGCGGGCATATAGGCGGGCGGATTGTCGCTCGCGATATAGGCGTGGAGGATCCGCGTCGGGTTCGCCGGCGGCTCGCCGCGCTGGATCGCATCGACCGCGGGCATGCCCGACATCACGCGGCCGAACACGGTATATTTGCGATCGAGCTGGAGCCGCGGCTGGAGGACGATATAGAACTGGCTGTTCGCGCTGTCTTCCTTCTCCGCCCGTGCCGCCGCGACGGCGCCGCGGACGTGCGGCAGGTAATTGAACTCCGCCGGCAGGTCGGGAAGCGTGCTGCCCCCCGTGCCGTCACCACGCGGGTCGCCACCCTGCGCCATGAAGCCGTCGATCACGCGGTGGAAGACGAGACCATCGTAGAAATGCTGCCGCGTCAGCGTCTTGATCCGCTCCACCATCTTCGGCGCGACATCGGGGCGCAGCAGGATCTCGACCCGCCCGCCGCTCGACAGGTCGAGCAGCCAGACGTTCTCCTTGTCGATCGCGGCGGGGGCCGGCGTCGGGGCGGCCGCCTGCGCGAGCAAGGGGGTGGCAACGAAGGCCGCGACGACGGCGGCAAGCAGGGCGAAGGGACGCATCGGGACTTTCGCGAGCAGGATGAACCAGGCGCTCCTAGAGCAAATCCGCGCTTGCGCCAAACTGAATGGCGCCGGCCGTCCGGGCATCCAGGCAGGGATCAGTCGCCCCGCCGGCCGATCTTCTCGACGCGCGCCACCACCTCGGCACGCACCGCCGGGCTGACGAACTTCGCGATCTCGCCGCCGAAGAGCGCGATCTCCTTCACCAGCTTCGACGCGATCGGTTGCAGGCTGACGTCGGCCATCAGGAAGACGGTTTCGATGCGATCGTTCAGCTGCTGGTTCATCCCCGCCATCTGATATTCATATTCGAAGTCCGCGACCGCGCGCAGCCCGCGCACGATCACGCTGGCGCCTTCGCGCTCGGCGAACTTCATCAGCAGCGCATCGAAGCTGACCACGCGGATGTCGCCGCCGATCGTCTCCACCTCGCGCCGCACCATCGCCATCCGTTCGTCGAGCGAGAACATCGGCGACTTGCTGGCGTTGGTGGTGACCCCGACGACCAGCCGGTCGACCAGCTTCGCGCCGCGGCGGATGATGTCCATATGGCCCAGCGTCACGGGATCGAACGTGCCGGGATAGACGCCGATGCGGGGTGTCGTGGTCATGCCGTCTTCATCCTCGCCTGTCGGTCACGAAGCGCGCGATCGCACGCAGCAGGTCGGCCTCCGGGCCATAGGAGCGCAGGTGGTCGATCGCCTGGTCGACCAGCATCTGCGACTGCTGTCGCGCGCGCTCGACGCCCAGCAGCGAGACGAACGTCTCCTTGCCCTGCTCGCCGTCCTTGCGCAGCTTCTTGCCCGCCAGCTGTTCGTCGCCCTCGACGTCGAGCAGGTCGTCGACGATCTGGAACGCCAGCCCCAGATCGTGCGCATAACCGCGCAGATGCCGGCGCCCCTCGGGCGGGACCCGCCCCAGGATCGCGCCGGCCTCGACCGCCGCCGCGATCAGCGCGCCGGTCTTCATCTGCTGCAGCCGGGTGACGGTGCCGAGATCGAATTTCGCACCGTCCGCGGCCAGGTCCATCGCCTGCCCGCCCGCCATCCCCGACGGGCCGGACGCGCGCGCCAGGTCCGCGATCAGCTCCGCCCGCACGAACGGATCGGCATGCGTCGCCGGGTCCGCCAGTACCTCGAACGCCAGCGCATGGAGGCAGTCGCCCGCCAGGATCGCGGTCGCCTCGTCGAACGCCTTGTGGACGGTCGCCTTGCCGTGGCGCATGTCGTCGTCGTCCATCGCGGGCAGATCGTCATGGATCAGCGAATAGACGTGGATCGCCTCCAGCGCGGTCGCGACCCGCCCCGCGGCATCGCGCGACACGTCGAACAGCCGTGCGGTGGCGAAGACCAGCAGCGGGCGCAGCCGCTTGCCCCCGCCGATCGCGGCATGGCGCATCGCCTGGTACAGCGGCGCGCGCGCATCGTCGGGCACCCTCAGCAGCGCGTCGAAGCGGCGGTCCATCTCGGCCGACACTTCCTTGAGGGCGGCCTTCAACGCCGGACTGGCGGCAGCGGTGATGCTCATCCGGCGGCGAACGGCTGGACGCCCGCAGGCTTGCCGTCCGGTCCCAGCCGGATCGCCTCGATCCGCGCCTGCGCCGCGTCGAGCCGCTCGGCGCAGCGCGCGCGCAGCACGCTGCCGCGCTCGTAGAGCCGGATCGCTTCCTCCAGCGGGGTGTCGCCCGATTCCAGCCGCGCGACGATCGCCTCCAGCTCGCGCAGACCGGCCTCGAACGACAATTCTTCGATGTCCTGCTCCATGTCCGCGCTATGCGACGCAGGGTCAGGCCGGTCAAGGAAGCGGTTGGCGCGCTTCCTCCTGCACCTGCAGGATCAGGTCCTTGCGGCTCAGCTTGCCGATCATCGTCTTGGGCAGCGCGTCACGCACCACGACGGCGTCGACGCGCTCGTGCTTGCCCAGCTGCGGGTTCAGCCAGTCGCGGATCGCGGCGCCCTCCCCTTCCGCCCCGGGCGTGAGGCTGACATAGGCACGCGGCACCTCGCCGCGGTACGGGTCGGGCATGCCGATGACCAGCGCCTCGCGCACCGCGGGGTGGTGGTACAGGATCGCCTCGATCTGGCTGGGGAAGACCTTGAACCCGCCGACCGCGATCATGTCCTTCAGCCGGTCGACGATCGCGACATAGCCGTCCGCATCGATCGTCCCGACGTCGCCGGTCCGCAGCCAGCGCCAGCCGTGCGCATCGACGACGAACGTGTCCGCATCGGCATCGGGGCGATTCCAGTAACCGGCCATGATCTGGGGTCCGGCGGCGACGATCTCACCCGGCTCGCCCGGCGGTGCGTCCCGCGACGGGTCCTCCTTGTCGACCAATCGGAGGCGGGTGCCGGGCAGCGGCTGACCGATCGTCCCGGGCTTCTGCAACCCCTCGTACGGATTGACGCTCAGCACGCCGCTCGATTCGGACAGTCCATAGCCCTCGACCAGCGTCGAGCCGGTCGTCGCCTCCCACCGTTCCTTCAACTCCGCCGCCAGCGGTGCGCCCCCGGAGATGCAGGTGCGCAGGGACGTCAGGTCGGTGGTCGCGAGCGCGGGATGATCGAGCAGCGCGCGGTACATGGTCGGCACGCCGGGCAGCGAGGTGGGCCGCGTCCGCGCGATGGTCGCCAGCGCCTGCCCGGCCTCGAACCGCGGCAGCAGCACGATCTCGCCACCCGCGACGATCGTGCGGTTCATCACGCAGGTATTGGCGAAGACGTGGAACAGCGGGAGGATGCCCAGGATGCGGTCGTGCGCGGCGACGTGGGGGTCGAGCATCGCCACCTGCCGCGCGTTGGCGGCGATATTGGCGTGGGTCAGCACCGCACCCTTGGGCACGCCGGTCGTGCCGCCGGTATATTGCAGCAGCGCGGCGTCGCGCAGCGGATCGACCTCGGCGCGCGGCTGATCGCCCGCATTGTCGATCAGCGCGGAGAAGGCGGTGACGCGCGCGTCGTCCGGCCGCGGCGCCGTCTCGCCGCGCTTGAACAGGCGGTACAGCAGCGCCTTGGCCGGCGGCAGCGCGCCGGCGACCGAGCCGACCACCACGCGCTCCAGCCCGCTCTTCTCCAGCACCGCCAGCGCGGTGGGCAGCAGCTGCTTCGCCGACAGCGTCACCAGCAGCCGCGTGCCCGAATCCTCGACCTGATGGCACAGCTCGTCGACGGTGTAGAGCGGCGAGAAATTGACGACCGTGGCGCCCAGCCACAGCGCGCCGTAATAGGCCGCGAGATAGTGCGGCACGTTGGGCAGGAACAACCCGATCCGATCGCCCTTGCCATAGCCCATCCGCGCCAGCCCGGTGGCGACGCGCCGTGCGGCATCGGCCAGCTCGGCATAGGAATAACGGCGGCCCATGAATTCGATCGCGGGGCGCTGCAAGAAGCGCGCGGTCGCGTCCTCGAACAGTGCCGACATCGACTGCGGCGCGAACGCCTGGTCCCAGGGAACGGGGTGGCGATAGGCGTTACGCCAGGCGTCGTCGTGCGTCATTGACACGGCTGTAAGCAAGGCGGCCGTGGACGGCAAGCGTTACCGGATCAGGCGTTGCGCCCCCTCGACCAGCAGTCCGGCGACCGTGGCGACCAGCGGCGTCGGCGACGCCTCCACCTGCGGCAGACGCCCCGCATCGAACGAGAAGGACAGGGTACCGATCATGGGCTCGTCATGCAGCCGCGATACGATCAGGACACCGAACGTCATCAGCGCCAGTGCCAGGCGGCGACGACGAAGCTCCGGGGGCGTAGGCGTCATGGCGAGGTGTTTCGGCTGTGGCGTCCACCGCGATCCTAACCCGATTGCGGCGCCGGCGACAGGGGGTTCGTCAGGCGGCCTGCGCCCAGCGCGCCCGGTCGCGGCCGGCATTCTTGGCGACGTACAGTGCGCGATCGGCCTCGCGGTACAGCCGCGTCCAGTCGCCCTCCGTCTCCAGATAGCCGATGCTGCTGCCCAGCGATGCGGTCACGCGCAGGTCGAACGGCATCCGTGCGCCGCGGATGGCGTCGAGCAGCCGGTCGGGCAGGACCGTCGTCTGCGACGGAGAGATGACCGCGAACTCCTCGCCGCCCAGCCGCGCGACCAGGGCGTCCGCCGGCGCGGCGTTCTGCAGCGTCGCCGCGAACACGCGCAGCACCTCGTCGCCGCCGTCATGCCCCAGCGCATCGTTGACCTGACGGAAGTGGTCGATGTCGACCAGGACCAGCACCCGCGGGGAAACCCCGCCGCTCGCCAGCACCTCGCGCAGCAGCGCGCGTCGGTTGAGCAGCCCGGTCAGCGGGTCGCGATCCGCCAGCCGCAGCGCCTGCGATTCCTTTTCGCGCGCCGCATCGCGCTCCTCGGAGACCAGCCTGATCCGCCATGCGATCACGATCGAGCTGGTGGTCGCCTCCATCACCATCGCGAACAGCGTGGAGTTGTCGAGCCAGAAGTTCCAGCCGACCAGCCCCAGCGCCTGCACGATCCGCAGCCCCGCGACGACGACCGGGATCGCCCAGGCGAGGGCGAACCCGCGGACATAGGGCACACCGGCGCGCCACGCCCCCCACAGCACCGGCACGACCAGCGTCAGCGCCATCCCGAAGGTGACGACGGCCAATCGATCCAGCAGGACCGCCTGCCACGGCATCAGCACCGCGAAGGCGCAGGCCGCCGCCACCAGCAGCCCGGTCACCACGTTCGCCACCTGCCGCATGCGGCGCGACAGCACCGGCGATCCGAAGAACGATCGTGCGAAGCCGAGCGCGAAGGTCAGCGTCAGCGCGAGCAGGACCATGTTGATCTTCAGCCGCAGGTTGTTGTCCATCCGCAGCATCGGGCCCAGCACGCCCGACGTGCTGAGACCGTAGAGCAGCAGGGTGGCGACCATCGCGCAATACGGCAGCCGGAAGCCGTGACGCAGCGACCGCCACAGCGCGACGTTCGACACCAGCAGCGACAGGCAGATTCCACCGAACGCCGCATAGAGCGCCGCCAGCGTCACCTCGCGGGTCTGCGCCTCCTCCACCGTCGCGATATGCGGGCTGAGCAGGATGCCGCGGGTATTGGCCGCGCCCCTGATCTCCCACAGCAGCCGCACGGGCCGCGCCGCATGCTGCGGGATCGCCAGCTGGAACACCGACCCCAGTTTCAGATGGCGCCACGCATCGCCATGGTCGAAGCGCCGGGTACGGATCGTCCCGTCGGCATAGCGGACATGGAGCGTCGCCGATTGCTGATAGAGGCTCAGCGAGCGGACCAGCCCCCCGGCATCCGCGGGCAGCGGCTGCGACACTACCCAGAAATCCCCGGATCCCCAGTGCTTCTGATCCCCCGAACAATCGAAACCGGCGGGACGCGCGATGATCGCGGCGGCGCTATCGCCGGACCGGATCGGGCGGATGCAGGTGGCCAGCGCGCGCCCGGCATCCGCCTGCGCCGCGGGCACAGCGACGACGAAGGCGAGCATCACCCCCAGCGCCATCATCAGGCGTGCCGCGATTCCCGGAACCATTTGAAAGGACTAGCCCAGCCGGCGTAAAAGAGGGTTAACGAAAACCATTGCCCGCACCGCCGCCTCCGCCCGACACGCGACGGGCCGGGTGTCGCCACCCGGCCCGCGCCCCAAATGATCCTCCCGACGCGCGGCCGGGCCGGTCAGCCGGCCTCCGCCGGTGCGGCCTTGCCGCCCTTCTTCTTGCCCGGCTTCTTGGGCGCGGCTGGCTCGATCGCGAAGGCGAGCGCGCCGTCCTTCATCTTCACCGTCACCTCGCCGCCATGGACCAGCTTGCCGAACAGCAACTCCTCGGCCAGCGGCTGCTTGATCTTCTCCTGGATCAGGCGGCCCATGGGACGCGCGCCATAGAGCTTGTCGTAGCCCTTCTCCGTCAGCCACGCCTTCGATTCGTCGTCCAGCTTGATATGGACGTCGCGGTCGGCCAGTTGCAGCTCCAGCTGGAGGATGAACTTGTCGACCACGCGCGCCACGACGTCCGGCGGCAGATAGCCGAACGGGACGATCGCGTCGAGGCGGTTGCGGAACTCCGGCGAGAACATCTTCTGCACCGCCTGCTCGTCCTCGCCCTCCCGCGTCAGCGCGCCGAAGCCGATCGTCTCGCGCGCCATGTCGGCCGCGCCCGCATTGGTCGTCATGATGAGGATGACGTTGCGGAAGTCGACCGTCTTGCCGTGCTGATCGGTCAGGCGGCCGTTGTCCATCACCTGCAACAGGATGTTGAACAGGTCGGGGTGCGCCTTCTCGATCTCGTCCAGCAGCAGCACGCAGTGCGGATTCTGGTCGACCGCATCGGTCAGCAGGCCACCCTGGTCGAACCCGACATAGCCCGGGGGCGCGCCGATCAGCCGGCTGACCGAATGGCGCTCCATATATTCGGACATGTCGAACCGCTGGAGCGGAATGCCCAGGATCGTCGACAGCTGCTTGGCCACCTCCGTCTTGCCGACGCCGGTCGGGCCGGTGAAGAGATAGTTGCCGATCGGCTTCTCCGGCTCGCGCAGGCCCGCGCGCGCCAGCTTGATCGCGCTCGCCAGCTTCTCGATCGCCGCATTCTGCCCGAAGACGACGCGCTTCAGGTCGGTTTCCAGCGTCTCCAGCTGCTTCTTGTCGTCGGTCGACACGCTCTTGGGCGGGATGCGCGCCATGGTCGCGATGACCTGCTCGATCTCCCTGGCGGTGATCGTCTTCTTGCGCTTGCTGGGGGCCACAAGCATCTGCATCGCGCCCACCTCGTCGATCACGTCGATCGCCTTGTCGGGCAGCTTGCGGTCGTTGATGTAGCGCGCGCTGAGCTCGACCGCGCTCTTGATCGCGTCCGGGGTGTACTTCACCTTGTGGTGATCCTCGAACGCGCTGCGCAGCCCGGCCAGGATCTTGATCGTGTCCTCGATCGTCGGCTCGTTGACGTCGATCTTCTGGAACCGGCGCAATAGCGCGCGATCCTTTTCGAAGTGATTGCGGAATTCCTTGTAGGTCGTCGAGCCGATGCAGCGGATCGTGCCGCCCGACAGCGCGGGCTTCAGCAGGTTGGACGCATCCATCGCGCCGCCGCTGGTCGCGCCGGCGCCGATCACCGTATGGATCTCGTCGATGAAGAGCACCGCATGCGGCAGCTTCTCCAGCTCGTTGACGACCGCCTTCAGTCGCTCCTCGAAATCGCCGCGATAGCGCGTGCCCGCGAGCAGCGCCCCCATGTCGAGCGAGTAGATCACGGCTTCCTTGAGCACGTCGGGCACGTCGCCCTCGACGATCTTGCGCGCCAGTCCTTCCGCGATCGCGGTCTTGCCGACGCCGGGATCGCCGACATACAGCGGGTTGTTCTTGCTGCGGCGGCACAGGATCTGGACGGTGCGATCGACCTCGGCCGAGCGCCCGATCAGCGGATCGACCTTGCCGATCTTCGCCTTCTCGTTCAGGTCGACGGTGAACTGCTTGAGCGCGCTTTCGCCCTTCTTGCCGTCCACCGGCTTTTCCTTCTTCTCCTCCTCGGCCGCGCCCTTGACCGCGGGCGCCTCCGAACCGGCCGCGGCGCCCTTGCCGACGCCGTGGCTGATGAAGCTCACCGCATCCAGCCGGCTCATGTCCTGCTGCTGGAGGAAATAGACCGCGTAGCTCTCGCGCTCGCTGAACAGCGCGACCAGCACGTTGGCGCCGGTCACCTCGTCGCGGCCCGACGACTGGACGTGCAGGATCGCCCGCTGGACGACGCGCTGGAACCCGCTGGTGGGGGAGGGATCGGTCGCGGCATCGACCTTCAGCGCGCCCAGCTCGGTGTCGAGATAATGCGCGACGGTGGTGCGCAGGTCGCCCAGCTCCACCCCGCACGCCGACATCACCTGGCTGGCATGTTCGTCGTCGATCAGCGCGAGCAGCAGATGTTCGAGCGTGGCATATTCGTGGCGACGCGAGGACGCAGCCTCCAGCGCCTTGTGCAGCGTGGTCTCTAGGGCGCTGGCGAATGACGGCATGGGACGTTTACTCCTGGCGGCACGCGTGTGGACACGCGGCCCTTGACCCTATGTCGGGACGGCAAGGCCCTTCATCAAGCTGGACGGCATCGGCCCGCGGGAGGCGGCGGCACCGCCCCCGACCGGGAACGCCGGCGCTCACCGTCTGAATAGCGCGTCGGCGCTTGCGCGATGGTTAACGGCGCCTTCGATCTTGGCGCGGGTACGGGCGACCTCCCCCTCCAGCGCGGCGATGCGGGCATGCAGTTCGGCGACGGACAGCCGGTCCAGATCCTCGCGCAGCAGCGCGGGCAGCGGATCGTCGGGGCGTGGCCCCAGGATATCGTCCAGGTCCATGGGGCACAGCGTTGACCGCCACGCTGCCGAAGTCAATAAGGCCGCGATTGCTGTTCCGAAAAGGTTTCCCCCGCATGACCGACCGCCCTTCGACGATGCTGGCGATCGATCCCGACACATCCGGCGGACCGGAGGTGCTGGTGCCGGTCGAGCGGCCGGTGCCGCAGCCGGCGCCGGGCGAGGTGCTGGTCCGTGTCGCCGCGGCGGGCGTCAACCGACCCGACGTGCTCCAGCGGCTGGGCGGCTATCCCCCGCCGCCGGGCGCGCCCTCCACGCTGGGGCTGGAGTTCGCGGGCGAGATCATCGGGCTGGGCGAGGGCGTGGACGCGGCGATGATGGGGCAGCCGGTCTGCGCGCTTGTCGCGGGCGGCGCCTATGCCGAATATGCGGTCGCCCCCGCGGGCCAGTGCCTGCCGGTGCCCGACGCCTTGTCGATGATCGAGGCGGCGGCATTGCCCGAGACGCTGTACACCGTCTGGACCAACCTGTTCGAACGCGCCTTCGCGGTCGAGGGGGATACGGTGCTGGTCCATGGCGGCACCAGCGGGATCGGGACGACCGCGATCACGCTCGCCAATCTGTTCGGGCTGGAGATCATCGTCACGGTCGGTTCGGACGAGAAGAAGGCGGCGGCGCTGCGGCTCGGCGCCGATCACGCGATCAACTACCGCAGCGAGGATTTCGTCGAGCGGGTGAAGGAGATCACCGGGGGCAAGGGCTGCGCCGCGGTGCTCGACATGGTCGGAGGCGACTATGTCCCGCGCAACCTGAAGTGCCTGGGCGAGGACGGGCGTCATGTCTCGATCGCGGTACAGGGCGGGGCGACCGCGACGGTGCCGATCTTCGACATCATGCGTCGCCGGCTGACGCTGACCGGATCGACGCTGCGCGCACGCGACGCCGGGTTCAAGACGCTGGTGACGGACGAGATCGCGCGCACCGTCTGGCCGCATGCGGCAGCGGGCAAGCTGCGCCCGGTGATCGACCGCACCTTCCCGCTGGCGCAGGCCGCGGACGCGCACCGCCGGATGGAGGCGGGCGACCATGTCGGGAAGATCGTGCTGACGATGTAACCCGCGCCCGCGGCGCCGCCGCCCCCGGGATCGTCATGCCGTCGCCATCGCCGCGACGCGAAACCGTCACGCCTGCGCCGCGCATCCGTCACGCCGTCGTGATGCCCGTGTCACACCGCCGGGGCATAGGGCGGTGTCGAGGGAGGGCGTCATGCGATCCAGCTTCGAGTCAACCACCGGCACCCATCTGGCCGAGGTCACCGACCTGTTCGACTTCGCCGAGTCGCGTCCGCAGCGGCCCGAGGTCGCGACCGGGGAACGCCAGCGCTATCGCACGGTCTGGATCAGCGACGTCCATCTGGGCACGCGCGGCTGCAACGCCGACCTGCTGATCGACTTCCTGGATCATGTCGACAGCCGCACGATGTATCTGGTCGGCGACATCATCGACGGCTGGCAGCTGAAGAAGCGGTTCTTCTGGCCCGCCGCGCACAACGACGTCATCTGGCGGCTGATGAAGCGCGCGCGCCGCGGCACGAAGATGGTCTATATCCCCGGCAATCACGACGAAATGTTCCGCCAGTTCGCGGGTCTCGACTTCGGCGGCATCCAGATCCGGCGCAAGGCGATCCACGAAACCGCGGACGGGCGGCGGCTGCTGGTGCTCCACGGCGACGAATTCGACGCGATCACGCTCTCGCACCGCTGGCTCGCGCACGTCGGGGACGCCGCCTACACGCTGCTGATGGGGCTCAACCGCTGGGTCAGCGCGATCCGGCGGCGGTTCGGCATGCCCTATTGGTCGCTCAGCAAGCATGCCAAGGCCAAGGTGAAGAACGCGGTCGCCTTCATCTCCCGCTTCGAGGAGATCGTGGCGGAGGCCGCGGGCGCGCGCGGCGTCGACGGCGTGGTGTGCGGGCACATCCACACCGCCGAAATGCGCGAGATCGCCGGCATCGCTTATTACAACGACGGCGACTGGGTGGAGGGCTGCACCGCACTGGTCGAGCATTTCGACGGCCGTATGGAGATCGTCCATTGGGCCGACGAGATCGCGAAGCGCAACCCCGACGCCACGCCCGCGCTGGCCGCGTGATGCGGATCGCGATCGTCACCGACGCCTGGGCGCCGCAGGTCAATGGCGTCGTGCGCACGCTGGAATCGGTCATCGCCGAGTTGCGCGGCGACGGGCATGAGGTGCTGGTGGTGTCCCCCGCCGGCATACGCTCGCTCCCCTGCCCCACCTATCCCGAAATCCGGCTGGCGCTGATGACGCCCGCCGCGATCGGCCGGCGCATCGCCCGGTTCGGGGCGGAGGCGGTGCATATCGCGACCGAGGGACCGCTGGGACTGGCGGCGCGGCGCTGGTGTCTGACCTGCCGCCTGCCCTTCACCACCGCCTATCACACGCAATTCCCCGATTACGTCGCGGCGCGCACCGGGGCCGACCCGGCGTGGATCTGGCGCTACGTGCGCTGGTTCCACGCCCCCGCGGCGGCGATCCTGGCCTCCACCCCGACGATCGAGCGCACGCTGAACGCGCACGGCCTGCCGCACGTGCGCCGCTGGGGCCGCGGCGTCGCGCGCGAATTCACCGCGTACGGTCCGCGCCATCCGCGTCTGGCGGCGCTGCCGGGCCCGGTGCTGCTCCACGTCGGCCGCGTCGCGGTGGAAAAGAACATCGCCGCCTTCCTCGCCGCCGATGTCCCCGGCACGAAGGTGGTGGTCGGCGACGGCCCGGCGCGCGCGGCGCTGGAGCGGCAATATCCGCAAGCCATCTTCCCGGGAGCGCTGTTCGGCGAGGATCTGGCCGCCGCCTATCGCGCCGCCGATGCGCTGGTCTTTCCCAGCCGGACCGACACGTTCGGCCTGGTGATGATCGAGGCGCTGGCCTGCGGCACCCCGGTCGCGGCCTATCCGGTCGCGGGCCCGGTCGACGTGCTGACGCCGGAGACGGGGGCGATGCACGACGATCTGCCCACCGCGATCGCCGGCGCGCTGGCGCTCGACCGCGGCGTGTGTGCGGCAGCGGGTGCGCGCTTCACCTGGGCCGCGAGCGCGCGCCAGTTCCTCGACGCGCTGCAACCGATCGCGAGCGTACACGCGCTCGCTGCGTGAGCGGCTTGCCCTGACGCACGCCACGCATTAAGTCTGCCCGTGATAGCGGCCGCTCCGGGAAGGGGCGGCCCTTTGCATTTATGGAGTTCCCCGCATGAACCAGCCGCTCATGCCCCATGCCACCGCCTCCTGGCTGGTCGACAATACCGCGCTTTCCTTCGAGCAGATCGCCGATTTCTGCGGGCTGCACATCCTGGAGGTGCAGGCGATCGCCGACGACACCGCCGCGACCAAGCTGACCGGGCGCGACCCCGTTCGCGCGCATGAGGTGACGCAGGACGAGATCGACAAGGCGCAGGCCGATCCCGATTACCGCATGAAGATGACCAAGGGTCCGGACCAGGTGCGCCGTACCAAGGGGCCGCGCTACACCCCGGTCAGCAAGCGGCAGGACAAACCCGACGGCATCGCCTGGATCATCCGCAACCATCCGGAAATCTCGGACGGCGCGATCGGCAACCTGATCGGCACCACGCGCACCACGATCGCGGCGATCCGCGACCGCAGCCACTGGAACATCGCCAACATCACGCCGAAGGATCCGGTGACGCTGGGCCTGACGACGCAGCGCGAGCTGGACGCCGCCGTCGCCAAGGCCGCCAAGGCCGCCGGGATCGAGCAGCAGCAGACCGACACCCGCCTCGACGGCGACCGCGAGGCGCTGATCGCGTCGCTGCGCGCGCAGCGCGAGCAGGCGGCGCGCGATGCGGAGAACGGCGTGGACAGCGACGCGCCGCGCCCGGCGTTCGAGGACCCGTTCCGCCGCTGAAACCTGGCCGCTGTCACGTCCTTCGTCACCCCGGCCTTGAGCCGGGATGACGTGAGCCCCTAAGCCGTTCGCTTCATTTACCGCGTGACGGCGCCCCCCGACACGCGCTACGCCGTTGCCATGGCAACGCATTACCAGCGCGCGCTCATCGGCGACGAAGGGCTGACCCCGACCAGCAGCGAGGGGCTCACCTTCCCCTTCGGCGACCGCGCGCCGCAGCCGGGCGAATTGCTGACGATCGCGCCCGGCATCCGCTGGTGGCGCGTGCCGATGAGCGGGCCGCTCAAGCACGTCAACGGCCTGATCCTCGACGATGGCGACGACGAGCTGCTCGCGATCGATACCGGCACCGCCTCGCCGCGCTCGACCGAGGCGTGGCGGACGATCCTGGAGGGGCCGCTGGCGGGCAGGCGCGTGACGCGCATCCTGGGGACGCACATGCACCCCGACCATATCGGGCTGGCGGGGTGGCTGTCGCGCCGTTCGGACGATGCCCCGATCCTGATGACGCGGACCGAATGGCTGATGGCGCGGATGCTGTCGGCCGATGCCCGGACCGAGGTGCCCGAGGAACAGGTCGCCTTCTGGCGCGGCGCGGGCTGGGACGTGGAGCAGATCGCCACCGCCTCGAAGGGCGGTTTCGCCAATTTCTCGAAGATGATCGCGCGGCTGCCGCTGGGCTATGTCCGCATCCGCGACGGCGAAATGCTGCGGATCGGCGGCCACGACTGGCGCGTGGTTGTCGGCAGCGGCCATTCGCCGGAGCACGCGTGCCTGCTCGACGAGGAACGCCGCATCCTGATCGCGGGCGATCAGGTGCTGCCGCGGATCAGCTCCAACATCTCGCTCCATGCCAACGAACCGGGCGCCGATCCGCTCGGCGAATGGCTCGCCTCGATCGAGCGGTTCCGCGACCTGTCCGACGACCTGCTGGTGCTGCCGGGTCATGGCGATCCCTTCTACGGGCTGCACGCGCGGCTGGATGCACTGGAGCGCGAGCATCGCGACCGGCTGGACGCGCTGGTCGCGCACATGGGCGAGCCGCGCCGCGCGGTCGACTGCTTCGGACAGCTGTTCCGCCGCCCGATCGGCCCCGACGTGGTCGCGATGGCGACCGGCGAGGCACTGGCGCACCTGCGCCACCTGGAGGTCACCGGGCGCGCCCGGCGCGACGTCCGCGACGGCATATGGTGGTATTCGCGCGCGTAAGGGCCCACATGGGTCGGGCATGATGTACCCCCGCCGCCAGACGCAGCAGATCATCCGCGTCGTCGACCTGGAGACCACCGGCTCCGCCCCGCCCGCGCATGCGGTGTGCGAGGTGGGGTGGCAGGATGTCGCGCTGGGCGAGGGCGGCCGCTGGGAATTGTATGGCGAGGGTGGCAACATCCTCATCAACCCCGGTCGCTCGATGCCGCCGATCACCCAGGCGATCCACCATATCCGCGACGAGGACGTCGCCGATGCCCCGTGGTGGCACGACGTCGCGCGGCAGGTGCTGGACCCCTATCCGCGCCGCATCGCGCTCGCCGCGCACCGCGCCGCGTTCGAGGAGCAGTTCTGCACGCCCGCGCTGACGCACGGTGCGGACTGGATCTGCACGTGGAAATGCGCGCTGCGGCTGTGGCCCGACAGTCCCAGCTTCTCCAACCAGGTGCTGCGCTACTGGCGCAAGCCCGCCGGGCTGGATCACGAGCGCGGCCTGCCCGCGCACCGCGCCTTCCCCGACGCCTATGTCACCGCGCACCACCTGCGCGACCAGCTGAACGAGGCGTCGGTGGCGCAGCTGGTGCAATGGTCGAGCGAGCCGGGGTTGCTCCCGCGCGTCCGCTACGGCCCCGACCGCGGCAAGGAGTGGCGCGAGATCGAGGAGGAGAGCCTCGTCAAGTTCATGACCGACCGCGATCCCGACATCCGCTTCACCGCCGAGACGGAGATGGCGCGGCGGCGCGGCGGCGGGCACGTGGGGCGCATGAATCCGCAGGAGCTGCTGCTGTGATCCGCGCGGACGCTTAACCGGCTTTACGAAAGTAACGCTGGCGTGGCGGCGGCCCGCGCGATACCCCGCCGGACAATATGGCCGGCATCAGGGGCAGTGACGAGAGCATCGGGCGCAGGCTGACCGGCTTCATGGTCGTTGGCTTCCTGGCGCTGCTCGCGGTCGGACTGGCGGCGGCGTGGACGACCAGCCGCGGGCAGACGCACATCCGCTGGCTGGCGCATTCCTACGAGGTTCAGAACGCGATCCTCGACGCGCGCCAGACGATCGAGCGCGGCGAAACCTCGCGCCGCGGCTATCTGCTGGCGCCGCGTCAGACCGATTTCCTCGCCATCTATCGCAACAGCGCCAATGCGGTGCCGCTGCGGCTGAAGCATCTGCGTCGGCTGGTGCGGGACAATCCGGAGCAGACCGCGCTCTACCGCCTCCTGCTGGCGCAGATGCAGCGGCTGGCGGCGATCCGCGAACACTCGCTCGACCTGATCGCGGCAGGGCGCGTGGCGGAGGCGCGCGGCGCGTTCAATACCGAGCATTCCGCCGTGCCGATGGCGGACATCCGGGAGACGCTGGACCGGATGTCGGCCGCCGAGCAGAAGCTTCTCGACGTGCGCGAGCGCGACGTCGTCGACAGCGAGCGGATGTTCTACGCCGTCCTCGTGCTGTCGGCGGTGCTGCTGCTGATCGTGGCGATCACCTCGCTGGCCACCGTGCTGGGCTATACCCGCGATCTCGGTCGATCGCGCGATGCCCTGGCCTCGCTCAACGCGCATCTGGAAGAGATGGTCGCGGATCGCACCCAGGATCTGACGCGCGCCAACGAGGAGATCCAGCGCTTCGCCTATATCGTCAGCCACGACCTGCGCTCTCCGCTGGTCAACGTGATGGGCTTCACCGCGGAGCTGGAGGCCGCGGCGGGGTCGCTGCGCACGCTGGTCGATCGCGTCGAGGCGGAGGCGCCCGCACTCGCCTCCCCGGATGCCGCACTCGCCGCGCGCGAGGATTTGCCCGAGGCGATCGGCTTCATCCGGTCCTCGACGCAGCGGATGGACCGGCTCATCAACGCCATCCTCCAGCTGTCGCGCTACGGCCGCCGCGTCCTGTCGCCCGAACGGCTCGACGTGAGCGCGATCGTCGGTCAGGTGCGCGACACGCTGGCGCACCGGCTGGCGGAGGCGGAGGCGGTGCTGGAGGTGTCGGGGCGCCTGCCCGATGTGGTCAGCGACCGCTTCTCGATCGAGCAGGTCCTGTCCAACCTGATCGAGAATGCGGTCAAGTATCTGCGCCCCGGCGTCCCCGGCCGTATCGTCGTCAGCGGCCGGTACGAGGGCCCGCGCGTCGTCTACGAGATCGCCGACAACGGCCGCGGCATCGCCGCGTCCGACCATGCGCGCGTGTTCGACCTGTTCCGCCGTTCGGGCGCGCAGGATCGCCCGGGCGAGGGGATCGGGCTCGCCACCGTGCGTGCGCTCGTCTTCCGTCTCGGCGGGCTGATCGACCTTACCTCCACGCTCGGCGAGGGCACGACCTTCCGCCTGTCCCTCCCCCGCACCCTCGCCCATCCCGACAACGTTCAGGACAACCCGCAGTGAACACGCAGCAATCCGTCAACATCATCATGATCGAGGACGACGAGGGGCATGCCCGGCTGATCGAGAAGAACATCCGCCGTGCCGGCATCATGAACGAGATCCGCCACTTCACCGACGGCACCAGCGCGCTCGACTATATCTTCAACGACGATGGCGGACCGGCGCGCAACGGGCCGGCGCTGATCCTCCTCGACCTCAACCTGCCCGACATGAGCGGGACCGACATCCTGGCGCGGATCAAGAACGGCGACGGGGCGGTGAAGCGGACGCCCGTCGTCGTGCTGACGACCACCGACGACGCGCGCGAGATCCAGCGCTGCTATGATCTGGGCGCCAACGTCTATATCACCAAGCCGGTGAATTACGAGAATTTCGCCACCGCGATCCGCCAGCTAGGGCTGTTCCTGTCGGTGATCCAGGTCCCGGACTTCGACGGATGACGCTCCCCGCGGCCCCGCGCGTGCTCTATATCGACGACGACGCCGGCATCCGGCGGCTGGTGACGCGCGCGCTGGAGCGGCGCGGCTATGCGGTGACCGCGGCGGACGGCGGCGAGGCGGGCGTGGCGGCGGCCGCGGCGGAGGGGTTCGACCTGGTCGCAGTCGATCATTACATGCCCGGGATCGACGGGCTGGAGACGATGGCGCGGCTGGCGCAGCTGCCGCACCCCCCGGCGGTAGTCTATGTCACCGGGTCTGAGGAGAGCCGGGTCGCGGTGGCGGCGCTGCGCGCGGGCGCGGCGGACTATGTCGTGAAGACGCCGGGCGAGGACTTCTTCGACCTGCTCGACGCCGCGTTCCGCCAGGTGCTGGCGCGGACCGCGCTGACGGCCGCGAAGTCGCAGGCCGAGGACGAACTGCGCGCGAGTAATGCGCGGCTGGAGGCGCTGCTGGCGGAGGTGAATCACCGCGTCGCCAACTCGCTCCAGATCGTCTCCGCGATGGTGCGGATGCAGGCGGGCGCGGTCGCCGATCCCGCCGCGCGTGCCGCGCTGGAGGATACCGAGCGCCGCATTGCCGCGATCGCGCACGTCCACCGCCGCCTGTACAGCGGGCATGACGTCGAGCATGTCGACATGCGCGACTATCTGGCGCAGCTGATCCGCGAGCTGGCCGCGACCTGGTCCACCACCGACCGCCCGCGCGACCTGAAGCTGGAGGCGACGCCGCTCAACCTGCCGACCGACCGCGCGGTGTCGCTGGGGGTGATCGTCACCGAACTGGTCAGCAACGCGTGCAAATACGCCTATCCCGATGGCGAGGGGCAGGTCCGCATCGCCTTGACGCGGCATGACGACGACCGCTTCCGCCTGACGGTCGAGGACGACGGCGTCGGCATCGGCGACGCGCCGCCCAAGGGGACCGGAGTCGGCACCCGGCTGATCCGCGCGATGGCGCAAAGCCTGGACACGGTGGTGGAATACGATCCGGCGCATGCGGGCACGCGCGCGATCCTGTCGGCGGCGGTGCGGGGGTCGAAGCCGCCACTATAGCGGCATTCCGTCATGCCGGGCTTGGCCCGGCACGTCGTGCCTCTGCGAAAATCCTTTCTTGTTCCCCGGCGAAGGCCGGGGCCCAGTTGGCGTGGCTTTTCGGTCTGTTACCACCGTCCCCCAGCTGGGCCCCGGCCTTCGCCGGGGGACAAGGAACCGAGTTTCGCAAAGGTCTCGGTCAAGCCCGGCGTGACGGAGGATGAGAGGTGACGGATCCTTACCCCTCCTCGCGCGCCAGCAGCCAGGCGACGATGCGGTCCGCCGCGGACTCGGCATCCTCCGCCGCGGTGTCGATGCGGATTTCGGGGGCCTCGGGCGCTTCGTACGGGCTGTCGATGCCGGTGAAGTTGGCGAGCTTGCCCGACCGGGCCTTGGCATAGAGCCCCTTCACGTCGCGCGCTTCCGCCGCGGCGAGCGTGGTATCGACATGGACCTCGACGAACTCGCCGCCTGCCAGCATCTGGCGCACCATGTCGCGCTCGGCGCGGAAGGGGGAGATGAAGGCGGTCAGCACGATCAGCCCGGCGTCGGTCATCAGCCGCGCGACCTCGCCGATCCGGCGGATATTCTCCACCCGGTCGGCGTCGGTGAAGCCCAGGTCGCGGTTGAGGCCGTGGCGCACGTTGTCGCCGTCGAGCAGGAAGGTGTGGCGGTTCATCCGCACCAGCTTCTTCTCGACCAGATTCGCGATCGTCGACTTGCCCGCGCCCGACAGTCCGGTGAACCAGACCACCGCGGGGCGCTGGTTCTTCAGGTCCGCGCGCTTCTCTCGCGTGATGTCCAGATGCTGGCGGTGGACGTTGGCGGCGCGGCGCAGCGCGAAGCGGATCATGCCCGCCGCGACGGTCGCGTTGGTCGCCTTGTCGATCAGGATGAACCCGCCCAGCTCGCGGCTGTCGGCATAGGGCGCGAACACCACCGGCCGGTCGAGCGCGAGCGTGACGACGCCGATCGCGTTCAGCTCCAGCGTGCGTGCCGCCGTCTCCTCCAACGTGTTGACGTTGACCTGATATTTGGGCGTGCGCAGCGTCGCGGACGCCGCCTGTGTGCCCAGCTGGAAGGCATAGGACCGGCCCGGCAGCATCGCCTCGTCCGCCATCCAGACGAGCGTCGCCTCGAACTGGTCGGCGACCTCGGGCGGATCGTCCGCGGCGGCGATCATGTCGCCGCGCGAGCAATCGACCTCGTCCGCCAGCGTCAGCGTGACCGACTGGCCCGCCTGCGCATGCTCCAGGTCGCCGCCCAGCGCGACGATCCGCGCCACCGAGGTGGTGCGGCCCGACGGGACGATGCGGACCGGGTCGCCCGGTTTCACCACGCCGCCGGCGATCGTGCCCGCGAACCCGCGGAAGTCGAGATCGGGGCGGTTGACCCATTGCACCGGCAGGCGGAACGCGCCGCGCGCGTCGCGGTCGGCGTCGACGGGGACCGTTTCCAGATGCTCGATCAGGGTGGGGCCGCGGTACCAGGGCATCGCCGCGGACCGGATGTTGGCGATGTTGTCACCGGCGAGCCCCGAAACGGGGATGGCGGTGAAATTCGTGATGCCGATCTCGCTCGCAAAGGCGCGATAGGCCAGTCTGATGCGCTCGAATGTTTGCGCATCATAGCCGACAAGGTCCATCTTGTTGACGGCCAGCACGATGTTGCGGATGCCGATGAGGTGCGCGAGGTACGAATGCCGCCGCGTCTGCGTCAGCACGCCCTTGCGCGCATCGACCAGGATGACCGCGAGATCGGCGGTCGACGCGCCGGTCACCATGTTGCGGGTATATTGTTCGTGCCCCGGCGTATCGGCGACGATGAACTTGCGCTTCCCGGTTGCGAAGAAGCGATAGGCGACGTCGATCGTGATGCCCTGTTCGCGCTCCGCGGCGAGGCCGTCGACCAGCAGCGCGAAGTCGATGTTCTGCCCCTGCGTCCCGACGCGCCTGCTGTCGGCCTCCAGCGTGGCGAGCTGATCCTCGAAGATCTGCTTCGAATCGTAGAGCAGGCGGCCGATCAGCGTCGACTTGCCGTCGTCGACCGAGCCGCAGGTGATGAAGCGCAGCAGCGACTTCGCCTCGTGCTGCGCGAGATAGGCGGCGATGTCGTCGCGGATGAGCGCGTCGGGCTGGTAGGCGGTCACTCTGCCCCTCCCTGGAAGGGAGGGGTTGGGGTGGGTGCGGTCCGGGCGGTACGGTTCGGTTGGCGCAGGTGGTGACGTACCGCTTCCCAAGCACCCACCCCCGGCCCCTCCCTGGAAGGGAGGGGGGAAGAAACAGTCGTGCCCATCAGAAATACCCCTGCTGCTTCTTCTGCTCCATGCTGGCGCCGGCATCCTTGTCGATCGCGCGGCCCTGGCGTTCGCTGGTGGTGGTCAGCAGCATCTCGCGGATCACGTCGTTGAGCGTCGCCGCCTCGCTCTCCACCGCCCCCGACAACGGGTAGCAGCCCAGGGTGCGGAAGCGGACCGAGCGGTCGACCGGCACCTCGCCGGGCTCCAGCCGGAAGCGATCGTCGTCGACCATCAGGATCAGCCCGTCGCGCTCGACGGTGGGGCGCGGCGCGGCGAAGTACAGGGGCACGATCTCGATCCCCTCGCGCGCGATATATTGCCACACGTCCAGCTCGGTCCAGTTGCTGATCGGGAAGACGCGCATGCTCTCCCCCCTGGCATGGCGCGCATTGTAGAGGTGCCACAGCTCCGGGCGCTGCGCCTTGGGATCCCAGCGGTGGGAGGCGGTGCGGAAGGAGAAGATGCGCTCCTTGGCACGGCTCTTCTCCTCGTCGCGGCGCGCGCCGCCGAAGGCGGCGTCGAAGCCGTGGAGGTCGAGCGCCTGCTTCAGCCCCTCGGTCTTCCACATCTCCGTATGCAGCGCGCCGTGGTCGAACGGGTTGATCCCCTGCGCCAGCGCATCGGGGTTGCGGTGGACCAGCAGCTCCATCCCCGCCTCGCGCGCGGCGCGGTCGCGCAGCTCGTACATGGCGCGGAACTTCCACGTGGTGTCGACATGGAGCAGCGGGAACGGCGGCGGCGCCGGGTAGAAGGCCTTGCGCGCCAGATGCAGCATGACCGCCGAATCCTTGCCGACCGAATAGAGCATCACCGGCTTGTCCGCGACCGCGGCGACCTCGCGGATGATATGGATGCTCTCCGCCTCCAGGCGGTCGAGATGCGTCAGCGTCATGCGATGAACGGCCGCAGCGGGGCGGGTTCGTATCCGCCGGTGGCGACGAAGCCGGCGTTGCGGAAACCCGGCTTGCCATAGCGGAAGGGCTCGCCATCGGCGTCGAGCGTGCGCCCGCCCGCGGCGCGCAGCACGGCATCGCCCGCGGCGGTGTCCCACTCCATCGTCGGGCCGGTGCGCGGATAGACGTCCGCCTCGCCGCTGGCGACCAGCACGAACTTCAGGCTGGAGCCGACCGAAACGCGCGCGGCGATCCCGCCGGCGTCGAGCCAGGCGTCGAGACCGGGCATGGCGTGGCTCTTCGACGCGACGGCGCATGGGGCGTCGCTGCATGCGCGGACGTGGATGTCGCGCGCGTCGTGGCGCTCGCCATCCGGCGCGCGCACCGCCTGCCATGCGCCGAGCGCTACGTCGCCCCAATAGACCGCGTGGCGCGCGGGGGCATAGACGACGCCCATGGTGGGCACCCCGCCCTCCACCAGCGCGATGTTGACGGTGAAATCGTCGCCGCGCTTGATGAACTCCTTCGTCCCGTCGAGCGGGTCGACGAGGAAGAAGGCGTCGGCGGCGTCGGGCAGGCGACCGGCGGCGGCTTCCTCCTCCGCGACGACGGGAATCGCGGGAGTGATGGCGGCGAGCCCGGTGAGGATCACCGCCTCCGCCTCGCGATCGGCGATGGTGACGGGGCTCTCGTCCGCCTTGTGCATCACGGTGCAGCCGGCGACGAAATGCCGCCAGACGACGTCGCCGGCGGATTCCGCCAGCGTGACGAGCAGCGCCATCAGGGCGCGGCGGTCGGTGAATTCGATCATGATGCGGGTATGTGGCGAGAAGGCACGGGTGTCGCCAGCAAGTTTGCCGTGTGCGCGGGAAAGTGGGGGTTGGCGCTGCGTGCCATGTTCGTCATGCCGGACTGATTCCGGCATCCACCGTGCCACGCTAACTGTGGCGGCAAGGTGCGCGCCGTGGTGGCCCCCGGAACGGGTCCGGGGTGATGCGCGTGGCGTGGGTGTTCCTGCCCCTCCCGTCATCCCCGCGGAGGCGGGGATCCAGACGCGCGGGTTCTCGATGGAGCCGAGACGGCAGCGCTTCTGGATTCCCGCCTCCGCGGGAATGACGGGGGGGGTCTGCAAACTTATCGTCACCCCGGCGCAAGCGGGACCTTTGCGAAATTGATGCAACAGCGCAGCGTACCGGCCGTGCTCCTGCGCAGGCAGAAGCCCAGGGTCACGCGGAACAACTGCGGGGACCGGCAATCCTGGGCTCCTGCCTTCGCAGGAGCACGGTGGAGATTTTGGCAAGGGTCCCGCTCAAGGCCCGGGTGACAATGTGGGGGCAGTCATCCGTTAAGGCCGTCATCCCCGCGGAGGCGGGGATCCAGACGCGCAGGTGCTCGCAAGGGCCGAGACGGCAGCGCTTCTGGATTCCCGCCTTCGCGGGAATGACGGTGGGGGGTAAAGCCCCGGGGTGACGAGAGGGTCAGGCGGCCGCCGCCTTCCGCTCGGGGGTGAATTCCACCTCCAGCCGCTTGATCGCGTGGACGAAGTTGTTCGGCGCGATGTCCATGTCGCCGGACCAGCGGATGTCGGGGAAGCGGTTGAAGATCTGGCGGTAGGCTTCCTCCAGCTGCAATTGCGCGGTCATGCGGCCGATGCAGATGTGCGGGCCGTAGCCGAAGGCGATGTTCTTCTCCGCGTTCGCACGGGTGATGTCGAAGCGGTCGGGATCGGGGAACATCGCGGGATCGCGGTTGGCGGCGCCGTAGTACATGATGACCTTCTCGCCCTGGGCGATCTTCTGGCCGTGGACCTCGACATCGGCGGTCGCGGTGCGGCGCATGTAGATCACGGGCGAGACCATCCGCGTGATCTCGTGAACCGCATTGGTCAGCAGCGCGCCGTCGCCCTGCAACAGCGCCTTCTGCTCGGGGTTTTCGGTGAACAGCTTCATCGCGCCGGACAGCGAGTTGCGCGTCGTGTCGTTGCCCGCGAAGACGATCAGCAGCCACGCCCCGTCGAGATATTCGCCGGGCAGCTTCTCGCCCTCCACCTCGGCATTGGCGATCGCGCTCATCAGGTCGGCCTGCGGGTCGCGGCGGCGCTTCGCCAGCATGTCGCGGCCGTATTCGAACATCTCGGCGACGTTCTTGTTGAACAGCTCGATGAAGGCGGCGATCTGCGGACTGGGTTCGGAGAGGCCGGCGAGCTGGTCGATCTGCTCCATCGCGATCTGCTGCGCCATCTCCAGGAAATGGATCCAGTTGATGAAGCGCTCGCGGTCCTCGACCGGCACGCCCAGCATCTCGCACAGCGTGAAGATCGGCAGCCGCTGCGCGAACTTCTCGACGAAATCGCACTTGCCGAGCGGGGCCATGGTGTCGAGCAGGCGCGTCACCTCCGCCGAGACACGGTCGCGAAGCCCGCGCATGTAGGTGGCGGTGAAATAGGGCATATGCTCCTTGCGGAGCTGACGGTGCGGGCGGCCGTCGAGGTTTATCATGCTGTTGGTCGAGGCGGAGAAGAGCGTCGGATGCCGAGTCTCCTGCGGCCCGAGCGCCATCAGGATGCCGCCGGTCTCCGAGGAAAAGGTCTCCGGATCGCCGTTGACGCGCTTCACGTCCTCATAGCCGGTCAGCGCCCAGAAGCCGGTGCCGCCGCGCGGCTCGGGGTGCCACATGACGGGCGCCTGCTCGCGCATCCGGGCGAAATCGGCCCATGGCTGGCCGCGGGTAAACCCCTTGATGTCGATGAGGTCGACGCCGGGCAGCGTCGGATAGGTCTGGCCGAAGGTGGGGCCGGCGCGGCCCTCCACGATATGATCGCTGACGAGGCGCATGGATTCACTCCTGGGGGGTGACGAGGATCTTGCCCCGGTGCGGCATCATGGCCGCACCAGAATTTTACAATGCCGGTCGGGGTCGGCGAGCGCGGCGAAGGCGCCCGCCACGCCGTCCAGCGCGACGGTTCCGGTGATCGCGGGCGCCACGTCGATGCGGCCATCGGCGATGTGGCGCAGCGTGGCGGCGAATTCGTCGGGGGTGTAGCCCAGCACGAACTTCAGCTCGATCGCCTTGTTGATGCACAGGAACGGCTCGATCGTGTCGGTCTGCATGCAGACGCCCGCGACCAGTATCTGCGTGGCCGGGGGCACCGCCTCCACCAGCGACTGGATGACGCCGGGGACGCCGACGCATTCGAACACGATCGCGCGCTTGCCCGGCTGGCCGGACCCCATCTCTCTTTGGGCGAGGACGGAGCGCTCGGCACGGCTGACGGGCACGCCATAGGAGGCCCAGCGCGCGTGCGGATTCTCGCGCGCCGGATCGATCACGGCATCGGCGCCGAACGCCTCGGCGATGCGGCGGCGCGCGGGCGAGAAGTCGGCGGCGATGACCGGGCCGAGCCCGCGTGCCTTGAGCGCGGCGATCACGGCGAGGCCGACGGGGCCGCAGCCGACGACGAGGTGGACGGTGTCGCGGCCGGCGTCGGATTCGGCGACGGCATGTTCGCCGACCGCGAACGGCTCGGTCATCGCCGCCTGCGCGTCCGACAGGCCGCCGGGCACCTCGATCAGCATCGGCTCGGCCAGCAGCATCGCCTCCGCGAAACCGCCGGGGAAGGTGTTGGAATAGCCGATCGTCTCCATCCCGCGCGCGGTCGGCATGACGGGGAGCGCGACGACGCGGGTGCCGGGTTTCAGCCGGCGGTCGGTGCCGGGGCCGTGATCGAGGACCTCCGCGCAGAATTCGTGGCCGAAGACGATGTCGCGCGCGGGATCGACCGGCGACGGCTCGCCGCTGCGCCGGCCCAGCTCGACCATCGCCTCCATCGCGTGGACCGCATGCAGGTCGGAGCCGCAGATGCCGCAGCACAGCGTCCGGACGACCACCTGTCCGGCGGCGGGCACCGGATCGGCGATCGTATCGACCACCAATGCGGGGCCGCGCCGGACGACGGCCTTCATTCCGCGGCCTCGGGTTTCTTGTCGAGACCCATCGCGGCCAGGATCTCGGGCCGGATGTTCCCGGTGCCCCTGGCGGCGACATGCTGCGCCACGCGCGCGCCGACCGCGGCCTGCGCCTCGCCGATGAAGCGCGGACGGTTGTCGGCGGCCCAGCGCAGCGAGGCGTCGCGGTTGGCGTTCGCGCCCTGGAACGTCGGCATGACGTGACGCGCGATCAGCTCGTAGCTCTTCTTCTTGGCGTCCCATTCCGCCCAGTTGGTGTCGAGCGTCAGATACGCGCCGAAGCCCCCGGACTGTTCCTGCAATCGCGCGATCTGCGCGATCGCATCCTCGGGGGTGCCGACCACCGCCATGCCGCTGTTGACCAGCGCATCGACCGGATCGCTGCCGTCATCGGGCGCGAGCGGCAGGGCGGCGACCTCGCGGAAATAATAGAGCCACTGCCCGATGCCGTAGCGGACCTGCGCGCGTGCCTCCTCGCGCGTGGCGGCGACGTGCATCGGGCCGACCAGCCGCCACGCGTCGCGGTCCATCGTCCGCCCGGCCTCCTCCGCCTGCGCCTGCGCGATCGCCCAGTTGCTGGCGAGCGCGTTGAACCCGCCCGCCTGCGTCGCGCCGATCGACAGCATGCCGACGCCGTGCCGCCCGGCCGCCTGCGCGCCGGTGGGGGACACCTGGCTTGCCACCGCGATCTCGACCGAGGGGCGGGTGAAGGGGCGCATCTGCAGCCGCGCCTCGTTCAGGGTGAACCACTCGGTTTCCTTCGTCACCACCTCGCCGCGCAGCAGCGGCACGAGCACGTCGAGCGCCTCGTCCATGCGGTCGCGCTGCTTGGCGACCGGGATGCCCATCATGAACGCGTCGGACGGCAGCGCGCCCGGCCCGACGCCGAACATCACGCGCCCGCGCGTGACGTGGTCGAGCTGGTTGATGCGATCCGCCAGCATCAGCGGGTGGTGATAGGGCAGCGAGGAGACGCCGGTGCCCAGCCGGATGTGCTTCGTCCGCTCCGCGACGGTGGCGATGAAGAGTTCGGGACTGGCGATCAGCTCGTAGCCGGCGGAGTGATGCTCGCCGATCCACGCCTCGTCATAGCCCAGCCTGTCCATGTGGACGACAAGGTCGAGATCGCGTTCGATCGCCTGCGTGGGGTTCTCTCCCAGGGGGTGGAACGGCGCGATGAACGCCCCGAAGCGCAGCCGATCGGCCATCCCGCAATCCTCAGCATAAGTTTTGTTCTGGTACTTATGCTATGTCGGACGGCGGCAGAGTCCAAGAGAAAAATGAGGTCGCGGCTATCGCCGGCGGCGGAACGATCCGCGTGCGAGCCAGCCGCCCAGCGCCAGCAGCGCCAGCGGCGCCAGCCACAATGCCAGCGTGGCGCGCCCCAGCGGCGGATCGTAGGTGACATAGTCGCCGTAGCGCTGGATCAGCCAGTCGCGCACCTGCGCCGGCGTCTCCCCCGCGGCGATCCGCTGGCGCACCAGCGCGCGCATCTCGCCCGCCATGTCGGCGTCCGAATCGGCGATCGACTGGCTCTGGCAGACCAGGCAGCGCAGCGTCTCCATCAGCGCACGCGCCTGCTTCTCCTGCGCGGGATCGCGGAGTTGCTGATAGGCGAGCGGCGCGTTGGAGGTCTGCGCCGCGGCGGGCGCGGCGAGAGCGACCATGATCGTCATTGCGAGCGCAGCGAAGCAATGACGGCTTTGGGACAGGCCGCTCACTTCGCCTCCGCCAGCGCCTGCAGCAGCTCGGGCACGTCATCGGCGCGGATGTCGCCCACGTGCTGCTTCACGATGATGCCGCGGCCGTCGACCACGAACGTCTCGGGCACGCCGGACGAGCCCAGCGCCAGCTGCACCCGGCTGTGCGGATCGTTGCCGATCCGGGCATAGGGATCGCCGTTGCGGCGCAGGAAATCGGTGATGGCACCCGGCGTGTCCTTGATCGCGACCGCGTCGATCGGCACGCCCGCGGCCTTCAGCGCCATCAGCTGCGGCGCCTCCGCGACGCACGGCACGCACCAGCTGGCGAACACGTTGAGCAGACGCGGCTTGCCCTGACGGAAATCGGCGCCGGCGACGCCGGGCTTGCCGGGGATCATCGCGGGCAGCACGAAATCGGGCACGGGCTTGCCCACCATCGCCGACCAGACGGTGCGGTCGGCCGGCCTGTACAGCCCCCAGGCGATGACGCCGGCCAGCAGCACGAAGAACAGCAGCGGCACCCAGATGACCCAGCGCTTCATGCGAACCCCTCCTGCCGGCGGCCCAGCCGGAAACGGCGCCACTGGTGCCCGACCAGCGACAGCACGCCACCGATCGCGATCAGCGCGCCGCCGGCCCAGATCAGCGTCACGAACGGCTTCCACCACAGCCGCAGCTGCCAGCGTCCGTCATCGCCCAGCGTGCCGAGGACGGTGTAGAGCTGGCCGTCCCAGCGCGTCGCGATCGCGCTTTCGTTGGTGGTCGTCACGGGATCGGTGAAATAGCGGACCTGCGGGCGCAGCACGAACGGCTCGGCATCCTCGCCGCGCGTCACCTCCAGCCGGCCCTCCAGCGCGGACCAGTTCTGCCCCACGACCGGGCGCACCCCGGCCAGCCGCACGGTAAAGTCGCCGACGCGCGCGGGCTGGCCGATGCCGACCGCGACCAGCGTCTCCTGCGTATAGGCGCTGCTGATCGCCATCCCGGCCAGCGACACCGCGATGCCAAGGTGCGCGACGACCATGCCCCACAGGTGCAGCGGCGCGCGGCGCAGGTTGCGCTTCGCCAGCGGCGCGACGCTGGCGACCGCCAGCCCGGCGGCGAGCGCGACGCCCGCGAGCGGCAGGACGCCGATCGCGCCGCCCAGCACGAACACGCCCGCCCCCGCGAACAGCGCGGCGGCGAGCGGCAGGAACAACCGCGACAGCACCTCGCTCGCGTCGTCGCGCCGCCACCGCATCAGCGGCCCCGCCGCCATGATCGCCACGAGGATGAGCGCGATCGGCCCCGTCGCCTTGTCGAAGAACGGCGGCCCGACCGACAATTGCGTCCCGAACGCACCCGCGACGATGGGATAGAAGGTGCCGATCAGCACGATGCCCAGGATGACGGTGAGCAGCAGGTTGTTGGCGACCAGCGAGCCCTCGCGGCTGACCGGCTCGAACAGCTTGCCCTGCCGCACCGTGCCGATACGCGCGCCGAACAGCGCCAGCGCACCGCCGATATAGAGAACCAGCAGCGCCAGGATGAACGACCCGCGCGTGGGATCGACCGCGAAGGCATGGACGCTGGTGAGGATGCCCGAGCGGACCAGGAAGGTGCCGATCATGCTCATCGAAAAGGCGACGACCGCGAGCATGACGGTCCAGGCGCGCAGCCCGTCGCGGGTCGCCAGCACCGTGACCGAATGGAGCAGCGCGGTCGCGGCCAGCCACGGCATCAGCGACGCGTTCTCGACCGGATCCCAGAACCACCAGCCGCCCCAGCCCAGCTCGTAATAGGCCCAGTAGGAGCCCGCGGTGATGCCGAGCGTCAGGAACACCCACGCGCCCAGCACCCACGGCCGCATCGCGCGCGCGAAGGCCGGCCCGACGTCGCGCGTGACGAGCGCGCCGACCGCGAAGCTGAACGCGACGCTCAGGCCGACATAGCCGGCGTAGAGCGTGGGCGGGTGGAAGGCGAGCCCGGGGTCCTGGAGCAGCGGGTTGAGGCCGGCGCCGTCCGCGGGCGCGGGGCTGAGCCGCGCGAAGGGGTTGGAGGCGAAGAGCAGGAAGGCGAAGAAGCCGAGCGCGATCACCGCCTGCGCGCCGAGCGTGGCGACGAGGGTGCGCGTCGCCAGACGGTGCTCGAACCGCGCCACCGCAGCGCCCGCGATGCCCAGGATGGTGACCCACAGCAGCATCGAGCCTTCGTGGTTACCCCAAGCACCGGCGAACTTGTAGAGCCAGGGCTTTTGCGAATGACTGTTGGCGGCGACCAGCGCGACCGACATGTCGGAGGCGAGGAAGGCGGCGATCAGCGCCCCCATCGCAATCGCGCTCAGCGCACCCTGCACGATCGCGACGGCACGGATCGCGGCCGCGGCGTCCCCGTCGTCGCGCCGCAGCGCGAGCGCGGCGAGCAACACCTGCAACGCCGCCAGCGCAGCGGCGAGCCAGAGCGCGGCGAGGCCGGTCTCGGCGGTCATGCGGGGCGGCGGCGGGTGGTCACGCCGGGTGCTGTAGCGGGGGAATGCGGGGGGCGGAAGGTGGGTGGCTGAGAGAAGAAGCGGGACTCCGGCTCAAGGCCGGGGTGATGTTCCCTCTCGTACCGCGTCACCCCGGGCTTGACCCGGGGTCCCGCTTCTCTCCACCCTTCGCGGATGGGGCGCGGGGGCTGGGTTTACATCATGACGAACCGTTACCGCGGGACCATGTATGTCGGCGTCACCGCCCACCTCGCTGCACGGGTGCATCAGCACAGGACTGGCGACGGGTCGGACTTCTGTGCACGCTATCGGCTTCATCGGCTGGTCTGGGCGGAACGCAGCGAGGATATCGCCGACTGCATCGCGCACGAGAAGCGGTTGAAAAGGTGGCGGCGCGAATGGAAGTTCGCGTTGATCGAGCGCGGGAACCCGGAGTGGCGCGATCTGTCGGAACTCACCGGGTGACAGGTATCCGCGTCGCCTCGGCCTTGAGCGGGACCTTCGCAGGAGCACGGCGCGGGCTCGATGCCGTCGCACCCGTTTGCAAAGACCCCGCCCTGAGCAGGGGTCCCGCTTTCTCACCACCCTTGCAGAAGAAGCGGGACCCCGGGTCAAGCCCGGGGTGACGGGGAAAGAGTCAGCGCCGCTCGTACGCCTTCGGCAGCGCGCCCTCCACGGGCACCAGATAGCGGTCGCGCAGCTGCTTCTGGCGCGAGTCCATCGGTTGCGGCCGGCCGTCGATCCAGACCGCCTCCGCCGCGCTGGACAGTTCCAGCGGGTCGCCGTCCCACAGCACGACGTCGGCGCGGCGACCCGGGCGCAGCGAGCCGATCTCGCCGTCCATGCCGATCGCCGCCGCCGGGCCGCTGGTGATCGCGGCGAACGCCTGTCCCCACTCCAGCCCCGTGGCGCCGGGGATGCGCGTGATCGCGACCAGATTGCCCGCGAACTGGCGCAGGACGTGATCGCCCGACTGCGTCCCCCCGCCCATCAGCCCGACCCGAACGCCCGCGGCGCGCAGGCGGCCGACGTTGGATTCGGTCGCGGCCAGGCTCTCGAACGCGATCGGCAGGTCGGCGAGCGCGTCGGCGATGACGGGCACGCCGGCGGCGGCGATCTCGGGCGCGACCAGCCAGCCTTCGTTGGCGCCGACCAGCACCAGCCTCACCCGCGGATAGTCGCGCCTGAGCCCCAGCACGATGCGGATGTCGCTGGCACGCTGGACATGGACCAGCAGCGGCACCGTGCCGTCGAGCACGCGCAGGAGCGCCTGCGCATCGGCACGCTTGAGCAGCGCATCGCCCGAGCGGCCGTCGAACGCGGCCGGGCTGCGGCGATAGTCCTGCGCCTGCGCCAGCGAATCGCGCAGCAGCGCATAGGCGGCGGGGCGGCTGCCCCCCGCCAGACGCCCGCCGTCCTCGCCCAGCTCGACATATTGGAATGCGCGCGGGCGCGTCACCGCATCGGCATCCGCGCCGAGATCGATCACCGCACCCTGCCCCGCGAAGATCGAGCCGCCGGCGGACGGCGAGACGATCGCGCGGGTGACGCCGCCGAGCCGTTCGTTGGCGACCTTCACGCCGGCGGGATTGACCGCGACGGAGACGTCGATCGACGCCTTGTACGGCGAGTTGCGTGCGCCGACGTCGTTGCTTTCGGACACGCCATCGGCATCGATCAGCGACAGGTCGCTCATCGCCGAGACGATGCCCGCCGCCACCCATTTGCCGGTCGCGTCGATCACCTGCGCGCCCGCGGGGACCGCGACGCCGCGCCCGGCGGCGACGATGCGGCCGTTCGCGATGACGACGGTGCCGCGCTCGACGGGCGCGCTGCCGTCGCCGATCGCGACGGTGCCGCCGGTGATGGCCACCGTCTGCGCGGCGGCGGGGGGTGGCGAGCATGGTCGCCAGCAGCAGGAGCGCGCGCGTCACTTGACGTCTCCCATGCCCGGCTGGCCGAGTTCGAAGTCGCTCACCGGGCGGCGGCGCGGATCGTTCGCATCGTAGAGGAGCGCGCCGTCGACCCATACCTTTTCGGGGCGGGTGTAGACGCTGAACGGATCGCCGTTCCACAGCACCACGTCGGCCATCTTGCCGGGGCGCAGGCTGCCGGTGACGCGGTCGATGCCGAGCGCCTTCGCCGGGCCGATCGACAGCCAGGTCCAGGCATGCTCCGGCGTCACCGGCATGCCGGCATGGCGCGCGGAGGCCATGACCTTGGCCACCTCCTGGTTGAGCCGCTGGATGCCGTTGGCGTCGTCCGAATGGATGAAGGCGCAGGCCCCGGCGCGGTCGAGGATGGCGAGATTCTCGCCGATGCCGTCGAAGCTCTCCATCTTGAACCCGTACCAGTCGGCCCAGACCGCCGCGCAGGTGCCGTTGGCCTTGAGCAGGTCGGCGATCTTGTACGCCTCCACCGCATGGTGGAACGCGGTGACCTTGTAGCCGAACTCCCGGGCCATATCGAGGACGATGGCCATCTCGTCGGCGCGGTAGCAGTGGTTCTGAACCAGGATCTCGCCCGCCAGCACGCCGCGCAGCGTGTCCATCGCGATGTCGCGCTCGGGCGGGTCGCCGCCTTCCTTCTCATATTTGTCCCACTTGCGCTTGTAGGCGGCGGCGCGGGCCCAGGTCTGGCGATCGACCGCGACATTGCCCATGCGGGTCGACGGTTTCTGGTTGCGGGTGCCGTAGACGCGCTTGGGGTTTTCGCCGCACGCCATCTTCAGCCCGTACGGCGCGCCGGGGAACTTCATCGCCTGCATCGTTCGGGCGTAGACGTTCTTCACCACGACCGAGCGGCCGCCCATCAGGTTCGCCGAGCCGGGCAGGATCTGGAGCGTGGTCACCCCGCCGTTGGCGAGCGCGCGGCCGAAGCCGGGGTCCTGCGGCCAGACGCTGTGCTCGGCCCAGACGTCGGCGGTGACCGCGGCGGTCGCCTCGTTGCCGTCGGAATGCGCCTGCACGCCGGGGCTGGGATAGTCGCCCAGATGGCTGTGGATGTCGACGATGCCGGGGGTCAGATACTTGCCCTGCCCGTCGATCACCTGCGCGCCGGCGGGGGCGTCGAGCGCCCGGCCGACCGCGACCACCTTGCCGTCCGCGAACAGCACCGATCCGTCGTCGATCCGCACCCCCTCGCCGTCGAACACGGTGACGTTGCGCACCAGCGTCGGCACGCCGGGATAGGCGCGGTAGGTGGAGGGATAGGGATCGCGCGCATAGGGCACCGGGGGCGCCTTCGCTGCGGCGGGCTGCGGCCGCTCCCTCTTCCCGGCGCACCCCGCCAGCGGCACGGCGACGATCGTCAGCGCGAGCATCGCCCGCGCCATCCTGCTGCACATCAACATCTTTTGTCTTGGCGCTCCCTGATGCGCGCGACCATGCATGGCGCCGTCGCCGCAGGTCAAGCGTCGGCGACGAACAGCAGCTGCGCGTTGGCCGCCACGTCGCCGGCGATGGTCAGCGCGGCGGAGAGGCGCGCGGTGCGCCGACCGATCGCATCGACCCTCGCCACCGCCTGCGCGCCGCTGTCGTGCGCGGCCCGCAGGTAGCGCACCGCGATGCTCGCCAGCCGCAGGTCGCCGCGCCCCAGCGTGGCGACGCGCTGCTGCCCGGCGCGCGCCAGCGCCGCGGCGACCGCGCCGCCGTGGAGCGCGGGCAGCCCGGTCCAGCCGATCGCCTCCCACACCCGCGGGGCGAGCGTCGCCCCGTCCTCGCCGTGGCCCGCGAGCCCGATCAGCGCCTCAAACGGGCCGGTCGCGACCACCGCGCGATCGACGCGCTCGACGCTCCCGCCGCCGCCCGGCGGCTTCCCCATGGCGAACCACGCGGTGCCCGTCGCGATCGCCGTCCCGGCGGTGTCGTGGACGTGCGCGGTGACGAGCCCCGCCCCCGCCGCGACCGGGCCGACCGCCCGCGCGCTGCCGATCAGGTCGCGCTCGCCCGGCGCGGCGGCGATGTGGACCGCCAGATCGATCGTCGCCATCGTCGCCTCCGCGCCGCCCCGCGCCATCAGCGGCGCGCTGGCGAGCTGGTCGACGAAGGGCAGCAGCGCGAGCGGATCGATCGCCCGCCCGCCTGCCAGCGCCACCGACGCCGTCGCCGGCAGTCGGGCGCGCGCGCCGGTATCGTCCGCCTGCTCCAGCCGCATACCGATCGCCGATGCCAGCGGAACGCGGGCGAAACGATCGGCGAGGAAAGAGACGAGGGGATCGGCCATCCTTCACGACATCCGGTGCGCCCGCGCCGACGTCAAGCCGCATCGCCGACCTCCTGCACATCCCGAAATGTTTTACTTTATAGGGAAAGATAAATGTCGATCAGCTTCTTTGACGGGCACCGTTGACCCTGCCCGGACGTATGACTAGACGACGTCCATTCTCTTTCAGGAGCACCCATATGTCCGAAGATCCGACCGGCACCAACGCGGTGGAGCTTGCCACCGAACTGACCATCGCGTGGCTGTCCAATCCCAACACCCGCGCGTCGGGTGAGGATGTGCCGGCGTTTCTGCGCACGATGCACGACGCGGTGACGAACCTGTCGTCGACCACTTCGCCCGACCCGGTCGAGGAAAGCGCGACCGAATATACGCCCGCGGTGTCGGTGCGTAAGTCGCTTGCGTCGAAGGATCACCTGATCTCGCTGATCGACGGCAAGCCGTACAAGACGCTGCGTCGTCATCTGGCCGGCCATGGCCTGACCCCGGACGACTATCGCACGCGCTATGGGCTGAAGTCGGATTACCCGATGGTCGCGGAAAGCTATTCGCAGGCGCGCCGCGACATGGCGAAGAAGATCGGCCTCGGCCGCAAGCCCGGCCAGCGCCGCGGCGGCGGCGAGGGCGGCGCGGCGGACGCCACCGCGGCGGCCCCGGCACCGCGCGGCCGCCGCAAGGCGGCGCCGACGGAGGCATAAGGACGGCGACGGAGCCGGATGGGGAGCCGGGTGGATGGCGATCGCGACCCCGATGCGCGACGCGGTGGCCGCCCGGCTCCGACAGCTGGTGGGCAGCGGCGAGCTCGACCTCACCCGCCCGCCCGGCGACCCGGGGCTGATCGCGCCCGGGTCGCCCGCCTGGGCCGTCCATGGCGATTTCGCCGCGATGATGATCGGCGGCATCTCCGCGCTGCTGCTCCAGATGCTCCACCCCGGCGCGCTGGCAGGCGTGTGGGACCATAGCGACTTCCGCCACGACCGGCTGCGGCGGCTGCGGCGGACCGCGCAGTTCATCGCGGTCACCACCTTCGGCGCGACCGCGGCGGCAGAACAGGCGATCGCCCACGTCCGCGCGATCCACGACCGGGTCCACGGCACGCTGCCCGACGGAACCGCCTATGACGCCAACGACCCCGCGCTGCTGACCTGGGTCCATGTCGCGGAGGTGGACAGCTTCCTGCGCGCCTATCTGCGCTACCGCGACCCGGCGCTGGGCGGGGGCGAACAGGACCGCTACCTCGCCGATGTCGCGATCGTCGCCGAGCGGCTGGGCGCGCGCGACGTGCCGCGGTCGCGCGCCGAGGTGGCGGCCTATTTCGCGCGGGTCCGCCCGCAGCTGCGCGGCGACCACCGCGTCCGCGCGGTGGCGGACGCGCTGCTGGCGCCGGGCGAGGACGCGGCGCAGGCCGCGGGCCTGTCGCTGGCGAGCGCGGCGGCGGTCGACCTGCTGCCCGACTGGGCCGCGGCGATGCACGGGCGGCGTCCGCCGCGGCTGGCGCGCCCCGCGATCCGCGCGGGGGCGGGAGGGATGAGCCGGGTGGTGCGCTGGGCCTTGCGGCGGGCGTAGCAGGTCGAGGGCGCAGCCCCGCCCCCCCTCCCTTCGTCATCCCCGCGGAGGCGGAGATCCATATACGCTCAGGTCGCGGACCGGGTCGCTCCACATGCGTGTCTGGATTCCCGCCTTCGCGGGAATGACGGCCGGGCGCGAGGTCGGTAGTGGCCTTCGGGGCCGACACGCGGCATCCCGTTTCGCCTTGCAACCCAATCGCCCGCACCGCATGATCGCACCAAATCGATCATGGAGAGAGCGATGCAGAGCTATCTGAAGCAATATATCGACGGCGCGTGGGTCGAGAGCGAGGGCGGGCGCCCCTATCAGGTGATCGACCCCGCGACCGAGCAGCCCTGTACCGAGATCACGCTGGGCACCGCCGCCGACGTCGACAAGGCGGTCGCCGCGGCGCGGCGCGCGTTCGAGACGTGGTCGCAGACCTCGATCGACGAGCGCAAGGCGCTGCTGAGCGCGATCATCGCCGAATACAAGAAGCGCATCCCCGATCTCGCCAGGTCGATGGCGCAGGAGATGGGCGCGCCGCTCGGGCTCGCCATGGCGGCGCAGGCGCCCACGGGACTCGCGCATTTCGCCGCCACGCTGAAGGCGCTGGACGAATTCACCTTCGAGGAGACGGTCGGCAAGGCGAAGGTCGTGCACGAGCCGCTGGGCGTGGTCGCGATGATTACCCCGTGGAACTGGCCGCTCAACCAGATCTGCGCGAAGGTCGCGCCGGCGCTGGCGGCGGGCGACACGATGATCCTGAAGCCGAGCGAGGAAGCGCCGGGCTGCGCGGCGATCCTGGCGGAGATCATGGACGCGGCGGGGGTGCCCGCGGGCGTGTTCAACCTGGTCAACGGCGACGGGCCCGGCGTGGGCGCGGCGCTGTCGGCGCACCGGCAGGTCGACATGGTGAGCTTCACCGGATCGACCCGCGCCGGGATCGCGGTGGCGCAGGCCGCCGCCGCGACCGTGAAGCGCGTGCATCAGGAACTGGGCGGCAAGGCGGCGAACCTGGTGCTGGAGGGCGCCGACCTGGCGAAGGTGCTGCCGCCGACGGTCGCGGGCGTGCTCGCCAATTCCGGGCAGAGCTGCATCGCGCCGACCCGCCTGCTGGTCCACAAGACGCAGGTGGCGGACGCGACCGCGATCGTGAAATCGATGATGGAGCAGACGAAGGTCGGCAACCCGCTGGAGGAGGGGCAGCACATCGGGCCGGTCGTCAACAAGGCGCAATACGAGAAGATCCAGGGGCTGATCCAGTCCGCGATCGACGAAGGCGCGACGCTGGTCACGGGCGGCCCGGGGCGGCCGGACGGACGCAATTCCGGCTTCTTCATCCAGCCCACGCTGTTCACCGACGTGACCCCCGACATGCGCATCGCGCGCGAGGAGACGTTCGGCCCGGTGGCGACGATCACCACCTACGACGATCTGGCGGAGGGCGTGCGGATCGCCAACGACACCGAATACGGGCTGTCGGCCACCGTCTCAGGCGATCCCGCCAAGGCGGCGGAGGTCGCGGGCAAGCTGCGCGCCGGGCTGGTGACGATCAACAGCTGGTCGCCCGACATCGCAGCGCCGTTCGGCGGCTACAAGCAGTCGGGCAACGGGCGCGAGAACGGGAAGTACGGGTTGGCGGACTTCATGGAGGTGAAGACCGTGGTGGGCGCCCCGGCGTAGGTTACGGAGCTGATCGCGGCGCCGGGCTCGATCGACACCGCCGCGGGCGCTCCATCCCGTGCCCCGGCGGAGGCGGGACCCTGGCGCAAGGCTACACCGTGCTCCTGCGCAGGCAGGAGCCCAGGGCCCAGCAGAACAACGCCTTATGGGACCTGCAACTCTGGGCTCCTGCCTGCGCAGGAGCACGGTGTAGCCCTTTGCGCAGGTCCCGCCTTCACCGGGGAACGACGGAGGTTTCGGACTTATGCAACAGTCCTGTTGCCGCGATCACATCGCGTTCAGCATCTCGATATGATGCTGGACCACCGGCGCGATCCCCGCCGCGGCCGCCTTCAGCGGTGCGGAGGTGCCCGCGTCGGCATAGCCGCGGTGGAGCGCGAGCGCCTTCTGATGCGCCGTCTTCTGCTGTGCGACATAAGCGGCGTCGCGCGCGGTGCCGCTTTGCGCACGCAGGTCGGCGATCATCTTTGACTGATCGGGCATCAGCTTCGGCGGCGCGACGGGCACCTTCGCGCGCGCCGCGGCGGCCTTGACCTGCGCGGTGCTCTTGGCGTGGTCCGTCAGCATCATCTGCGCGAACGAGCGCACCTTCGGATCGGCGGTCGTCTGCAGCACCAGCTGGCTCGACTGGCGCTCGTAGAGGTCGCCCGCCCCCGCGGCGGCGACATAGCCCGCGGGTGTGGCGGGCGCCTGCGCGACCGCGGGCGCGGCGAACCCGGCGATGGCGGCCATCATGGCGATCGATACGGCTTTCATGGATCATCCCTCCTGTGCAGCGATGGTGCGCGCTGAACCGGAGGGGTCGATCGTCGGTTCCCGGCTTTCTCCAGAAAGCTGATGGGGATCAATACGTTATTTTGACAGATCGGTGAACAGCGAGCGATAGTAGGCGATGCCCGGCGCGATGTTCTCGATCGGCGTCCGCTCGTTCAGGCCGTGGCTGAAATCGTCCGATTCCTTGATGAAGGTCGGGCTGGCGCCGTAGCTGGGCACATGGTGGTAGCGGAACCACATGCTGTCGCTGGCGCCCGCGGACATGCTGGGGAAGACGGGAACGCCGGGGCGCGTCTTCGCCATCGCCTTCGTCACCGCGGCGACGAAATCGGGGCGCATCGGCGAGGCGTCGTTGGCGACCGACCCTTCCGTCACGTCGCGGATCGTCACCGCTGGATCGGCGGCGACCTGGCGTAGGGTCGCCATGACGTCCGCGGGCTTCACGCCGGGGAAGATGCGGCAGTTGATGTTGGCGGTCGCGCGCTGCGGCAGGGCGTTGATCGCATGGCCGCCCGACACCATCGTCGCGACGCAGGTGGTGCCGATCTGCCCGACATAGGCGGGGTCCGCGGCCAGCGTCGCGATCGCCTTGCGATCGGTCGGATCGGCGGCGAAGGCGCGCATCGCCGCGGCCAGCTCGCCCGTCTTCTGCTTGGCGGCTTCCAGGAAGAACGTCCGGGTCAGGTCCGACAGCTGCGGGGTGAAGCGATAGTCGCCGATGCGCACCAGCGCGGCGGACAGCTGGTTGATCGCGTTGAGCGGGCGCGGCGCGGACGAATGGCCGCCGGGGTTGGTGACGGTCAGCTCGAAATCGGCATAGGTCTTCTCCGCGCCGTTCCAGGTGAAGAATTGCGGCTTGCCGTCCTCGCCGAAGCGACCGCCGCCGCCATCGATGTTGATGACCATCTCGGCGTTCTTCAGCTGCTCGGCGATGATCGCGCTGGTCTTCATGCGCGTTTCCTCGTCGCCGGAGAATTCCAGCACGATGTCGCGACGCGGGCGGTAGCCGTCGCGCTTCATCGCGATCAGCGCCGCCATCGCGACCGCGGCGTCCAGCTTCATGTCGGTGGCGCCGCGACCGTAGAGATAGCCGTTCTCCACCACCGGGGTGAAGGGATCGCGCTGCCAGTCGGCGGGCTTGGCCTCGACCACGTCGATATGGCCGGACACGACCAGCGGCTTGGCCGTGCGATCGCTGCCCGGCCAGCGCGCGACCAGATAGGCGGTGTCGTCGAGCGGGGTGACCGTCACCTCGTCCGCGGCGAACCCGCCCGCGACCAGCACCGACTTCAGATAGGCGGCCAGCTGAGGCGTCTGGTTGCCCGGCCCGGCCACGCTGCGGAACGCGATCGCGCGGCGGGCGATGTCCAGCGCCTGCGCCTGCGCCGCGGCATCGCCGCCGGCGCGCGGGGCGGCACCCGGGGCGGCGGACGCCGGGGCGGCGACCGCCCCGGCTGCCGCCGCCATCATCACCATCATCATCGTCGTCCCGTATCGCATCGCCGCGCCCCCGAAATCCGTCCCGACGCTCGTCATCGTCGTTCCGCGTCAGCGTATCGCCGGTCCCGGCGAAGACAAGCGTACAAAAGGTCCGATTCGAGTAGCTTGTTATGACTCAGGCGATATGATCCGCGCATGGCGCCGGGGTCGGACAGCGAATCTATTGCGACGGGCGGCGCCTCGCCGCGCCCGACGATGCGGGCGGCGATCGCGGCGTTCGACTGGTCGCGCACGCCGCTGGGCGCGATGGCCGTCTGGCCGGCGTCGCTGCGCGCGATCGTCGACATGATGCTGTCGTCGCGCATCGCGATGTGCATCGGCTGGGGGCCCGAGCTCACCTTCCTCTACAACGACGCCTATGCCGCGATCATCGAGGGCCGGCGCCCCGATACGATCGGCCGCCCGGTGCGCGAGGTGTGGGACGACGTGTGGGCGTCGTTCTCCCCGCTCATCGCCGAAGCGCTGGCGGGGCGCGCGATGCTGCTGGAGGACGTGCCGTTCCGTACGCGTCGCGACGACGGGCGCGAGGATACGTGGTGGAGCTTCGGCTTCAGCCCGCTGCACGACGAGCAGGGCGCGGTGGTCGGCTTCCTCGACTGCGTGACCGAGGTGACCGGGCGGGTTCGCCTCACGCAGCAGCTGGAGCGCGAGACCGAGCGGCTGCGCGACAGCGAGGCGCGGTTCCGCGCGCTGGCGGCGACCGGCGCGGACATCATCTATCGCATGAGCCCCGACTGGCGCGAGCTGCGGATGCTGGAGGGGCGCGGGCTGCTGGCGGACACGCTGTCGCCGTCGACCGACTGGACCGAGCGCTACCTGCTGCCGTCCGAGCGCGACGCGGTGATGGCACAGGCCGCCGACGCGCTGCGCGAACGACGCGCGCTGGAGATGGAGCATCGCGTCCGCCGCGCCGACGGGTCGATCGGCTGGGCGCGGTCGCGCGCGGTCCCGATGCTGGACCGCGACGGCACGCTGGTCGAGTGGTTCGGCTTTGCGCAGGACGTGACGCGCGAGCACGACGCGCGCGCATCGCTGGCGGCGCACCGCGAGCGGCTGGAGCTGGCCACGCGCGCGGCGCGGCTGGGACAGTTCGACTATGCGCCGCATCAGGACCGGCTGGAATGGGACGATCGCTGCCGCGAGCTGTTCGGGCTGCCGCCGGGCGCCCCCGTCACGTACGAGGGCGCGTTCGTCGCGGCGCTCCATCCCGACGATCGCGAGGGGGCGGTCGCCGCGGTCCAGGCGGCGCTGGACCCGGTCGGATCGCGGCTGTTCGATCACGGCTATCGCACCATCGGGCTGACCGACGGCATCGAGCGCCACGTCCGCGCGCGCGGCATCGTGATGTTCGAGGGCGACATGCCCGTCCGCCTGATCGGCACGGTGCAGGACGTCACCGCGGAGCGCCGCGCGGAGGCGGCGCTGCGCGAGACCGAGGAGCGGCTGCGGCTGGCCAATCGCGCGACCAACGACGCGATCTGGGACTGGGATCTGGTGCGCGACCAGGTGCAGTGGAACGAGGCGCTGACCTCCGCCTACGGCCACGACCGCGCCGGGGCGGAGGGCAGCGGGCAATGGTGGCTCGACCATATCCACCCCGACGACCGCGCGCGGATCGACCACAGCATCCATGCGGTGATCGACGGCAGCGCCAGCGCGTGGTCGGGCGAATATCGCTTCCGCCGGGCCGACGGCAGCTACGCCGATGTGCGCGACCGCGGCTATGTGATCCGCGATGCCGCGGGGCGGGCGCTGCGGATGATCGGCGCGATGCTGGACCAGACCGATCGCAAGGACTTCGAACGCGCGCTGCAGGAGACGGTAGCGGAGCGCACCCGCGAGCGCGACCAGATCTGGCAGGCGACCCCCGACCTGCTGTGCGTCATCGACGCGGACGGCCGCTACGTGGAGTTGAACCCGGCGTGGCAGGACACGTTGGGCTGGACGCTGGACGAGCTGACCGGCCGCCGCGTCGCCGATCACGTCCACGCCGAGGATCGGCCCGCGGTCGCCGATGCGCTGGCGATGCTGGCGCGCGGCGAGCGCGTGACCGGGTTGCAGGTGCGGTACCGGCGGCGCGATGGCGACTATCGCCGGCTGGCCTGGCATGCGGTGCCGCGCGACGGGATGACCTATGCCGTGCTGCGCGACGTGACCGTCGAGCACCGCCAGCGCAGCGCGCTGGCGCAGGCCGAGGACCAGCTGCGCCAGAGCCAGAAGATGGAGGCGGTGGGGCAGCTGACGGGCGGGATCGCGCACGATTTCAACAATCTGCTGACCGGCGTGATCGGCAGCCTGGAGCTGGTGCGGCGCTTCATCGGCGACGGGCGGCTGGAGCGCGTCGACCGCTATATCGATGCGGCGGCCGGTTCCGCGCAGCGCGCCGCCGGGCTGACGCAGCGGTTGCTGGCGTTTTCGCGGCGGCAGTCGCTCGATGTGCGCGTCGTCGACGTGAACCGCGCCGTCGTGTCGCTGGAGGACCTGCTGCGCCGTACGCTGGGCGAGGCGATCGAGCTGGAGCTGGACCTGGCCGTGGACGCCGGCGCCGCCTCGACCGATGCCAACCAGCTGGAAAGCGCGCTGCTGAACCTGGCGATCAATGCGCGCGATGCGATGCCGCAGGGGGGACGGCTGACGATCGCCACCGCGATCCACCACGTCGCCCGGCACGAGGCAGCGGCGCCGGACGCGCTGGAGCCGGGCGACTATGTCGCGCTGAGCGTCGGCGATACAGGCGCGGGCATGTCGCCCGAGACCATCGCCAAGGCGTTCGAGCCGTTCTTCACCACCAAGCCGATCGGTCAGGGCACCGGGCTGGGTCTGTCGATGATCTATGGCTTCATGCACCAGACCGGCGGGCGCGCGCGGATCGCCTCGCGACCGGGCGCCGGCACGGTCGTCACCCTCTACCTGCGACGCGCGACGGACGATGCGACGGACGAGCCGCCGGCCCCGCCCCCGCCGGCCCCGCCGGCCCCGCCGGAGCGGATCGTGGGCGAGCCGCTGGTGATGGTGGTCGAGGACCAGCCCGCGGTGCGGATGCTGATCGTCGAACTGCTCGAAGGGTTGGGATGCCGCGTGATCGAGGCCGCGAACGGGCATGATGCCATCGCGCTGCTGGACGCGCGGCCCGACCTGTCCCTGCTGGTCAGCGATGTCGGGCTGCCGGGGGTGAGCGGACGCGCGGTCGCGCATCACGCGCGCGCGGCGATGCCGGAACTGAAGGTATTGTTCGTCACCGGCTATGCCGAGCAGGCACGGCTGCGCTCCGGCTTTCTGGACGACGGCATGGAATTGACGACGAAGCCGTTCGCGATCGACGCCTTTACCGCGCAGGTCGCGCGGATGCTGACCGGCGCGGCCTGACGCCCGGAGGGCCGCGCAGATCGGACGAGCCGCACGGCGGTTCCGGCGGCATCACCGTTTCCGGCCCGTCATCCTGCGCCTGTCGAACCCGCCTCGCGGGTCAGAACAGCGCCACCGCCGCCGCGATCGTGATGCCCCAGGCCGCCAGTCCGCCGCCCATCAGGATGGCGAGCCGCACCGGACCGGGGAATTGCCCGACGTCGGGCTCCGGCATGACGTCGGCCGGGGCGACCATCGCGGTCTGCGGAAAGCGGATCAGCTCTGCCGGAGGCGCCTCCAGCGCGGCCGCCAGCTCGCCGGGGGACAGCGGCGAAATGAATTCGCAGCCGAACTGCTCGTCGCCGGCCAGGCGGACGATCCGCGCCGCGCGTGCGCCGACGCCGCTGAGCCCCAGGGTGATGCGCGAGCCGACCGCCAGCGCGCCGGTGGCGGGAACGCGAAATCCGGTGGAGGACAGTTCGCTGACCAGAACGTCGTGCGGCGTGTGCGCGGGGCCGCGCAACGTGCCGTCCAGCTCCACCTGACGGCGCTCCGACCCACGGACATCGTCGCTGTAGAGAGTGGCTACCAATGCCATGAGACGGTCCTTCTGCGTGCCCTTACATCACTCGTCTACTCCCGAGCGCGTTGACGACCAGTAAACGCCCGGTCGCCGCATCAACGCTTGGAGCCGCATGATGTCGCAAGATGGGACGCGACGCTAGCCTGTGTTAGTGAGAAAGGGCTTATCACAGGTGCCGCTTGCCCAGTTTGCGCGCCAGCGTGCGGCGGTGCATTCCCAGCCGGCGCGCGGCCTCGGACACGTTGAAGTCGCAGTCGGCCAGCGTCTGGTGGATATGCTCCATCTCCAGCGTGCGCAGCGAGGTGGGGGCGGCGACCACGTCGACGCTGGCGTCGCCCTCCGTCGTCGCCTGGAACGCGGCCTCGATATCGTCGGAATTGGCGGGCTTGCTGAGGTAGTTGGTCGCGCCCAGCTTCACCGCCTCCACCGCGGTGGCGATGCTGGCGAAGCCGGTGAGCACGACGATCCGCATCGCGGGGTCGAAGGCGTGGAGCCGCTCGACGCAGGTCAGGCCGGAGGCGTTGCCGAGCCGGAGGTCGACCACCGCATGATCGGGACGCAGCGCGGCCAGCGTCTCGTCCAGCGCCGCCGGGCCGGGGATCGCGACGACGTCATAGCCGCGCCGCTCGAACGATCGCGCCAGCGTGCGCGCGAAGACCGCGTCGTCCTCGATGACGATGAGGCGTCGCGCCGCGGTCATGCGCCCTCCCCCGGCACCGCGACCGCGGCGAGCGGCAGCGCCAGCACCACCTCGCCGCCGCCGGTGGCGCGGTTGCGCGCGGCGACGGTGCCGCCCAGCGTGCGCAGGACGTTGGTCGCCAGGAACAGCCCCAGCCCGGCACCGCGGCGCGCCTTCGTGCTGACATAGGGCCTGCCGATGCCCTCTAGGATGTCGGGTGCGAAGCCGCGCCCGTCGTCGCGCACCGACAGGATCAGCCGGTCGCCGTCCAGCGCCGCGCACAGCGCGATCCGCGTCGCGCCCGCCTCCGCGGCATTGTCGAGCAGGTTGGTGATCGTCTGCGCCAGCGCGCGATCGGCGACGATGCGCGGATCGCCCGACATCAGATGCTCGTACACCGCCTCCACCCCCGGGTTGCGCCAGTCGGCGACCAGTCCGGACAGGAAATGGCGCAGCGTGGCGCGCACCGGCGCGTCGCCGCGCACCTCGCCCGAGGCGAGCAGCACCTGCGACAGGATGTCCTTGCAGCGCGCGACCTCGGCCGCCATGTCGGCCAGATCGGCGACCAGCGCGGGATTGGCGGCGATCGCGGGCTCGTGCCGCCAGTCGCCCAGCATCACCGCGATCGAGCTGAGCGGGGTGCCCAGTTCGTGCGCCGCGCCGCTGGCGAGCAGCCCCATGCGAACGATATGCTCCTCCTCCGCCGCGCGCTGGCGCAGCGCGGCGAGGCGCGCGTCGTGCTGCGACAGGTTGCGGACGATGCGGGTGACGAACAGCACCAGCAGCGATGCGGCGAGCGCGAAGTTGAACCAGCTGCCCGCGACATAGGGCACCGACAGGGTGGAGGCCCATTGCGGCGGCAGCGCGAAAGGCGGCGCGAACATCGCCAGCCATGCGAACAGCGCGACCGTGATCGCGACCAGCGTCCAGCTGGCCCAGGCGGGCAGCAGCACCGCCGCCAGCACGACCTGCAACAGATACAGCGTGACGAACGGGTTGGCGACGCCCCCGCTCAGGTACAATTGCGTCGTCAGGCAGGCGACGTCGACCAGCAGCATCGCGAACAGCCGCCGCGGCCCGGCATGCGCGCCCAGCCACGGCGAGGCGAGCAACGCGAGGTTGAGCGCGACCAGCACCCCCAGCGCGCCCAGCATCGGCGCCAGAGGCAGGCGTACGCCCAACCCGACATGGACGCTCAGGATCGTCGCCAGCTGCCCGCCGACCGCGAGCCAGCGCAGGATCGCGAGCAGGCGGACGTTGCCCTCCCCCGCGGGCAGCGAGGCGCGCAGCGGCATCATCCGCGCGCCACCCGCTCCATCCGCGCCAGCCGCCCCATCCGCGCCAGCCGCCACGCGAACCACGCGGTCATCGCCGACAGCGCGAACCATGTCAGCGCATAGACCAGGTGGCTGTTGCGGAAACGCACCACGGTCAGCCCACCGCGCGGCCACGCGGGCGACGTGCGCGCATCGGCGTCGATGAAATAGGGTGCTACGGCTCCGAGCCGCCGCGCCGCCGCGATCGCGGCGACATCGCGCGAGAACCAGCGGTCGGCGGCCGGATCGTTGCGGCGAAGGAAGGCGCCGCCGGGCTCGCTGACGCGCAACAGGCCGGTGACGGCCGCGGGTCCGGTGGCGGCAGGGACGCGCATCCCCGCGGGCACGAAGCCGCGGTTGACCAGGATCGTCGCGCGCCCGGTCGCGAGCGGGGCGACGATCCAGAAGCCGGGGCCCAGATCGGTCACCGCCTGCACATAGACGGGCGGGCACGGCACCCAGCGCCCGGTGGCGCGCACCCGCGTATAGGCGTCATCGGCCGACGCGGTGCCGGGCGCGGCGACCGGCGGGGCCGCCAGCCGCGCCTCCACCCGCGCGATCAGCGCCAGCTTCCACGCGCGACGCTCGACCTGCCACACCCCCAGCCCCGCGAGCAGCACCGCCGCCGTCACCGCGAGCGCGACGAGGGGCCAGCGCGCGCGCATCACATCGCGTCCATCATTCCCTTCGGCATCATGTTCAAGTTCATGTTGAACATCACCCACAGCGATCCCGCGATCGCGATCAGCACGATGATCGCGGTGAAGATCAGCGCCATCAGCGTCCAGCCGCTCTCCGACTTGCTGTTCATGTGGAGGAAGTAGACCATGTGGACGACGATCTGCACCGCCGCCAGCACGGTGACGATCCCGGCGGTGATGCGCGGATCGGCGATCACCCCGGTCATGACCAGCGCGAACGCCGGGGCCGTCAGCAGCACCGACAGGACGAAGCCGATGACATAGCCCCGGCGCGTGCCGTGCGCGGCACCGCCGTGCGCGTCATGCCCGTGCTGATGATCGTCGGCGCCGTGGAACGGCGTATCGTTGCGCGCGCTCACCGCAGCACTCCCAGCAGATAGACGAAGGTGAAGACGCCGATCCAGACGACGTCCAGGAAATGCCAGAACATCGACAGGCATTGCAGCCGGCGCACGTTGTCCGCGATCAGCCCGCGGCGCACCACCTGCACCATCAGCACCGCCAGCCAGATCATGCCGAAGGTGACGTGCAGCCCGTGCGTGCCGACCAGCAGGAAGAAGGACGACAGGAACGCCGAGCGCGTCGGCCCCGCGCCCTCGTGGATCAGGTGGTTGAATTCATAGAGCTCGATGCAGAGGAACGCCGCACCGAACAGCGCGGTGACCGCCAGCCAGCCGAGCACCGCCTTCTGCCGCTTCTCGTCGATCGCGATCATCGCGAAGCCGTAGGTGATCGACGACAGCAGCAGCATGGCGGTGTTGACCGCCACGAGGCTCAGGTCGAACAGCTCGCGCGGCCCCGGCCCGCCCGCGAAGCTGCCCCCATAGACGCCGTAAGCGGCGAACAGCATCGCGAAGATGAGGCAGTCGCTCATCAGGTACAGCCAGAAGCCCAGCATCGTGCTGGCGCCCGGCGCATGGGGATGCTCGTCCAGTTCGTAGTAGACGGGCGCGTGGGCGGCGGGGGGTGTCTGCGTGCTCATCGCCCTACACCTCCGCCGTCTGGAGCGCGCGGGTGCGCGCATCCTCGGCGCGGGTCACGTCCTCCTGCGGAATGTCGAAGTCGCGGTCATAGTCGAACGTGTGCCAGATCGCGTAGCCGACGATGCCGACGAACGACACCGCGGCCAGCCACCAGATGTACCAGATCATCGCGAGGCCGAAGACCAGCGACAGCCCGGCCAGCACCACGCCCGCGGCGGTATTCTTCGGCATGTGGATCGCGCGGTAGCCGCTGGTCGGCCGCGCCGCCTTCTGCTCCTTCATGTCGTACCAGGCGTCCAGGTCGTGGATGACCGGCGTGAAGGCGAAATTGTACGCCGGCGGGGGCGAGGAGGTCGCCCATTCCAGCGTGCGCCCGTTCCACGGATCGCCCGTGACGTCGCGCAGGCGCTCGCGGTCGCGGATGCTGACGTAGAATTGCATCAGCATCGCGCCGATCCCCGCTGCGACGATCGCGACGCCGATCCCGGCGATGACGAACAGCGGCTGGAGCGACGGGTCGCCGATGACGCGCAGGCGGCGCGTCACGCCCATCAGGCCGAGCAGGTAGAGCGGCGCGAACGCGACCCAGAAGCCGACGACCCAGCACCAGAAGCTGATCGTGCCCCACTTCCTGTCCAGCTTGAACCCGAACGCCTTGGGCCACCAGTAATTCACGCCCGCGAACATCCCGAACAGCACGCCGCCGATGATGACGTTGTGGAAGTGCGCGACCAGGAACAGCGAGTTGTGGAACTGGAAGTCGGCCGGCGGGACCGCCAGCATGACCCCGGTCATCCCGCCGATCACGAACGTCAGCATGAAGGCGATCGCCCACATCATCGGCAGCTCGAAGCGGATGCGCCCGCGGTACATCGTGAACAGCCAGTTGAAGATCTTCGCCCCCGTGGGGATCGAGATAATCATCGTCGTGATGCCGAAGAAGCTGTTGACGCTGGCGCCGGACCCCATGGTGAAGAAATGGTGCAGCCAGACGAGATACGACAGGATGCAGATGACGATCAGCGCATAGACCATCGACGTATAGCCGAACAGCCGCTTGCCCGAGAAGGTCGAGACCACTTCCGAGAACACGCCGAACGCGGGCAGGATCAAGATGTACACCTCCGGGTGGCCCCAGATCCAGATCATGTTCACGTACATCATCGGGTTGCCCCCGCCGGTGTTCGTGAAGAAGTTGGTGCCGACGTAGCGGTCGAGGCTGAGCATCGCGAGCACCGCGGTCAGCACCGGGAAGGCGGCGACGATCAGCACGTTGGTGACCAGCGCCGACCAAGTGAAGATCGGCATCTTCATCAGCCCCATGCCCGGTGCGCGCATCTTCACGATGGTCGCGATCAGGTTGACGCCCGACAGCAAGGTGCCCACGCCCGCGATCTGGAGCGCCCAGATATAATAATCCACGCCGACGTCGGGCGAATAGTCCAGCCCCGACAGGGGCGCCATCGCCAGCCAGCCGGTGCGCGCGAACTCGCCGACGAACAGGCTGGCCATCACCGTGACCGCCCCCGCCGCGGTCATCCAGAAGCTGAAATTGTTGAGGAAGGGGAAGCTGACGTCGCGCGCGCCGATCTGGAGCGGGACGACATAGTTCATGAGGCCCGTGACGAACGGCATCGCCACGAAGAAGATCATGATGACGCCGTGCGCGGTGAACACCTGGTCGTAGTGATGCGCGTTCAGATAGCCTTCGCTGCCGTTGAACGCGATCGCCTGCTGGATGCGCATCATGATCGCGTCGGAGAAGCCGCGCAGCAGCATCACGATCGCCAGGATGATGTACATGATCCCGATCTTCTTGTGGTCTACGCTCGTGAACCATTCGGTCCACAGGTAGCGCCACAATTTGAAGTAGGTCAGCGCAGCCACGAGCGCGAACCCGCCCAGCGCCACCACCACGAAGGTGCCGACGACGATCGGCTCGTGGAGCGGCAGGCTGTCGAGCGAGAGGCGCCCGAAGATCGTCTTCATGAGGTCGTCCGACATGGTGTCCTCAGCCCTCCGTACGGGCGGTGGCGCCGGCGATCGGCGCGGGAAGGTGAATGATGCTGCGCGTCATGTTGCGGTTGGCGCCGCTATCGGTGTCGCTGGCGCCGCCGGGCTGGCCGCGCGGCGCGGTGAAGTGCGGGCTGTCGCCCTTCTCACCCGGCTCGCGGGTCAGCGCGCCCTCCGCCTCGCCCGCGCGCGGCGCGCGGTCGTTCACCGCGGGGCCGCCGTGCGACATGCCCTGCATGCAGTCGGTGCCGGGCTTGACGCACATGCCGACGACGCGGCGGAAGAGCCCGGGGTCGACCGTGCCGAAGCCGATCGGGCGCACCTTCTCGCTGGGCTTCTCCAGCTGGAGATAGGTCGCCCGGTTCAGCGCGCGCGGCTGGCGCTTCACGCCGGCCACCCACTGGTCGAACCGCGCCGGCGTCACCGAATGGGTCCAGAACCACATGTCGGAGAAGCCCGCGCCGCTGTAATTGGCCGACCGCCCCTCGAACTTGCCGGTGCGGTTGAGGACGCCGTGCAACTGCGTCTCCATCCCCGGCATCGTATAGATCATTCCCGCCATCGCCGGAATCCACAGCGTGTTCATGACGCTGGACGAGGTCATGCGGAACCGCACCGGGCGGTCGACCGGCACCACCAGCTCGTTGACGGTCGCGACGCCCTGTTCGGGATAGATGAACAGCCATTTCCAGTCGAGCGACACCACCTCCACCTCCAGCGGGCGGATCGCGGCGGTCACCGGCTTGCCCGGCGCGACCCGGTCGAGCGGGCGATAGGGGTCGAGCAAATGCGTGCTGACCCAGGTCAGCGCACCCAGCGCGATGATGATGAGCAGCGGCGCGGCCCAGATCACCAGCTCCAGCCCGGTCGAATGGTCCCAGTTCGGCTCGTACTTGGCGTCCTTCGCCCCCTCGCGGTAGCGCCATGCGAACAGCACGGTCAGCGCCATGACGGGGACGATGATGAGCAGCATCAGCACCGTCGACCACACGATCAGCGACGATTGCTGGCGCGCGACATCGCCCGCCGGGTTCATCACCACGGTGTTGCAGCCGGCGAGCGCGACGAGCGCCGCCACCGCGCCCAGGCGGGCGGGCGACGGGCGACGGAGGGGACGGCGGGTCATGATCCGGCGCCTAGGCTTTTGTGCGGTGCAGCGGAATAGGACATTTTGTCCCATCCCATCGTTGTGGGCGTTGCGCTACAGCGAGCCTATTACGTCCGATCGGAACCATGTCGATGACCACCGCCTCATCCGCATCGCTTGAACGCGACGCCCGCGCCGTCAACACCCATGCGGAGCATCAGGTCCGTCCGGGCGAGATCGCGATCGGCGTCATCATCGGGCGGACGTCGGAATTCTTCGACTTCTTCGTCTATGCCATCGCCTCGGTTCTGGTGTTCCCGACCGTGGTCTTTCCCTTCATGGACCGGATCAGCGCGACCCTGTGGTCGTTCGCGATCTTCCCGCTCGCCTTCATCGCGCGCCCGGTGGGCACGCAGATCTTCATGGCGCTCGACCGCCGCTACGGCCGGGGCACGAAGCTGACGATGGCGCTGTTCCTGCTCGGCACCTCGACCGTGCTGATGTCGTTCCTGCCCAGCTACGCCTCGATCGGGATCGCCTCCGCGGTGCTGCTGGGGCTGTTCCGCATCGGCCAGGGGATCGCGCTGGGCGGCGCATGGGACGGTCTGCCCTCGCTCCTGGCGCTCAACGCGCCCGACAGGCAGCGCGGCTGGTGGGCGATGGTGCCGCAGCTCGGCGCGCCGATGGGGCTGATGGTGGCCAGCGGGCTGTTCGCCTTCTTCGTGTCGGTGCTGCCGCCGGAGGATTTCATGTCCTGGGGCTGGCGCTATCCCTTCTTCGTCGCCTTCGCGCTGAACGTCGTGGCGCTGTTCGCGCGACTGCGCATCGTCGTGACGCCCGAATATTCGGAAATGTTCAAGAACCGCGAGCTGACCCCGTCGCGCGTCACCGCGACCGTGAAGGCGCAGTGGCGCAACATCATCATCGGCGCCTTCGCCCCGCTCGCCAGCTTCGCACTGTTCCACATGGTCACGGTGTTCCCGCTGTCCTGGGTCGCGCTCTACACGCAGGAGAGCATCGCGCGCTTCCTGGTGATCGAGATGGTGTGCGCCGCCTTCGGGCTGGGCGCGATCGTACTGTCGGGCGTGCTGGCGGACCGGATCGGGCGTCGCAGCCTGCTGGGCTATACCGCCGCGGGCATCGCGGCGTTCAGCGGCTTCGCGCCGCAGCTGCTGGGCGCGGGCAGCGCGGGCGAGGTGCTGTTCATGGTGATGGGCTTCATCCTGCTGGGGCTCTCGTTCGGCCAGTCGTCGGGCGCGGTGACCAACAATTTCCCCAAGCGCGCGCGCTACACCGGGGCGGCGATCACCTCCGATCTGGCCTGGCTGTTCGGCGCCGGCTTCGCGCCGCTCGCGGCGCTGGCGCTGACGCAGGCGTTCGGGCTGGTCGCGGCGGGCGGTTACCTGCTGTCGGGCGCGCTGGGTACGCTGCTGGCGCTGGGGCTGAACGTGGAACTGGCGAAGCGGCTGGATTGAGGGCACTCTCGTCACCCCGGACTTGATCGAGACCTCTGCAAAACTCAGATCGTTGTTCCCCGGCGAAGGCCGGACCTTTGCAACACAGGTGCAACGGCACCGAGCCCGCACCGTGCTCCTGCGCAGGCAGGAGCCCAGGGCTCAGCAGAACAACGCCTTATGGGACCTGCAACCCTGGGCTCCTGCCTTCGCAGGAGCACGGCATGGCATTTTGCAAACGTCCCGCGAAGGCCGGGGGCTCGTCGGGCCCCGGTTTCAGTATCGTACGAGCGTGCCGATGCTCGGCCCCGGCCTGCGCCGGCGCATGGGAAAGGGCTTTTGCAAAGGTCCAGCCTGCGCCGGGGAACGGCAAAATCGTCGAGCGATCCACGACGTTTCGCAGAGGTTTCGTTCGCAGAGGTTTCGAACACGTCCGGAGTGACGTGAAAACGGAGGTCAGGCGCCCCTCACATCCGCCGGTGCTTGCCCCCGTAATGCCGCCCGATATACGTGCCGATCTTCGCCATTTCGTCGGCGGCGGCGCGCGCGGCGGTGGCGCAGCAGGGGATGGGGTCGCGTTCGGCCTGCGCCGCGCGCATGGCGACGCGGTCGCACAATTCCTCGATATCGGCGCGCGACAGCAGGTTCTTTTCCCGCAGCATGCATAGCAGCGTCTGCAGAATGACCATCGCTTCGTCGCCGTTGCGCTCTTGCGGCATCATCGGCTCTCTCCTCGTCCTGTAAAGACGAACGAGAGAGTACGCCAAACGCTCCCCCACGCAAGAGGCTCAGTCGAGCCCGCCCCCCAGCGAACGGTACAGCTCCACCAGGTTGCTCGCCCGCGTCAGGCGGGTCGTCACCAGCTGCTGCTGCGCGGCATAGGCGGTGCGCTGCGCATCGAGCGAGACGAGGAACGAATCGACCCCGGCGCGGTAGCGCGCGTCCGACAGCCGCGCCGCCACCTGTGCCGCATTGGCACGCGCGGTCTGCGCCGACACCTGCTCGCCGATCGTGCCGCGCTGCGCCAGCGCATCCGCCACCTCGCGGAAGGCGGTCTGGATCGTCTTCTCATAGGTGGCGACCGCCGCCTGCTGCGACGCGCGGGCATAGTCGAGATTGCCCTGCCGCCGCCCGCCGTCGAACAGCGGCAGCCCGATCGACGGCGATCCGGTGTAGGTGAAGCTGCCCCCGCCGAAGAGCCCCGACAGCGCGGTCGAGATCGTCCCCAGCGTCGCGGTGAGCGAGATGGTCGGAAACATCGCCGCGCGCGCCGCGCCGATATTGGCGTTCTGTGCGATCAGCTGATGCTCCGCCTGGAGCACGTCCGGGCGGCGCAGCAGCACGTCGGACGAGATGCCCGCGGGCAGCGCGTCGCGCGTCACCGTCTCCACCGCCAGCCCGGTCGGCAATTGCTCCGCGGGGACGGTGGTCCCGGCCAGCAGGTTCAGCGCATTCTGGTCGCGCGCGATCTGCGCGGTCAGCGCGGCGATGTCGTTGCGCGCCGACTGATAGTTGGTCTCCGCCTGCCGCGCCTCCAGCTCGGAGGCGACCCCGATGCGGAATTGCGCGCTGGTCAGCCGCTGCGTCTCGGCGAACGCCTTCAGCGTCTCGCGCGCCAGGCGCAGCTGCTCCTGGTCCGACGCCAGGGTCAGCCAGGCGCTGGCGATCTCCGCGATCAGGCTGATCCGCGCGGCGCGCTGCGCTTCCTCGGACGCGAAATAGCTCTCCAGCGCGGCGCGGTTCTGGTTGCGGACGCGCCCGAACAGGTCGAGCTCGAACGCGGAGAAACCGGCGTTGACCGAATAGAATTCGATGTTGGACGAGGTGGCGCCCACACCGGCACCCACCCCGGCACCGACCCCGCCGCCGCCGGCATTGCCGCCCGTCCCCGCGCCGCCGCCGGCGCTGCCGCCGGTACCGCCGCCCGCCGCCCCGCCCTGCGCCCCCGCCGCACCGAACAGGTTGTTGGTGAAGGTGGCCGAGCCGCTGAGCGTGGTATTCGGCACCAGATCGGCGCGGGTCACGCGGTATTGCGCGCGCGCCTGGAGCACGTTCGCCGCCGCCACCCGCAGGTCGCGGTTGTTGGCGAGCCCGGTGTCGATCACCTGCCGCAGCCGGTCGTCGAGGAAGAAGTCGCGCCAGCCGATCCGGCTGACGTCGGCCGCGTCGCTGGCCGCGGCCGGGTACACCCCGCCCGAGGGGAGCGCCACCGGGACGGCGCCGGTCGGCCGCTCGTATTTCGGTGCCAGATTGCACCCGGCGAGCGCGGTGGACAGCGCCAGCAGCGCCAGGGTGGAGATACGCTTGGTCACGTCAGGCCCCTTCATGAGCCGGTTGATGGTCGCCGCCGGCGTGCTCGTCGCGGGCAGGCTCCTTCTCGTGCTGCCCGAACAGCCGCAGCACGACGACGAGGAACATCGGCACCAGGAAGATCGCGAGCACGGTCGCGGTGAACATGCCGCCCACCACCGCACGCCCGATCGCATTCTGCCCGCCGGCGCCCGCGCCGGTCGAAACCGCCAGCGGCAGCACGCCGAACATGAAGGCGAGGCTGGTCATCAGGATCGGGCGCAGCCTGAGCTTCGCCGCCTCCACCGCCGCATCGAACGCGCTCATCCCCTCGGCGATACGCTCCTCGGCGAATTCGACGATCAGGATCGCGTTCTTGGCCGACACGCCGATCGTGGTGATGAGCCCGACCTGGAGGTAGATGTCGTTGTTCAGCCCGGTGATCGCCGCCGCCAGCAGCGCGCCCAGCACGCCCAGCGGCACCACCAGCAGGACCGAGATCGGCACCGACCAGCTTTCGTACAGCGCGGCAAGGCACAGGAACACGATCAGCAGCGACAGCGCGTAGAGTGCGGGCGCCTGCCCCCCCGACAGCCGTTCCTCATAGGACAGGCCGGTCCATTCCAGCGTCGTCCCCGGCGGCAGCTTGGCATGGATCGCCTCCAGGGCGTCCATCGCCGCGCCGGTGCTCTGCCCCGGCGCGGGGCTGCCCTGGATCTGCATCGCGGGCTGGCCGTTGTAGCGCGTGAGCTGAACCGGGGCATTGGCCCATTCCAGCGTCGAGAAGGCGGTATAGGGCACCATCCCGCCGTTCGTGCCGCGCACGAAGAAGGAGCCGATGTCCTCCGGCTTCACGCGGAACGGCTGATCGGCCTGGACATAGACGCGCTTCACGCGACCGCGGTCGATGAAGTCGTTGATATACGCCCCGCCCCAGGCCGCCGCGAGCGTGCTGTTGACCTGCGACAGGTCGAGGCCCAGCGCGCGCGCCTTGTCCTGGTCGACGTCGACCTTCAGCTGCGGCGCGTCGTCGAGGCTCAGCGGGCGGACCTGCGCCAGCGTCTTGTCCTGCGCGGCCATGCCCAGCATCATGTTGCGCGCCTGCATCAGCCGCTCGTGCCCGATGCCGCCGGTATCGACCAGCTGGACGTCGAACCCGGTGGCGTTGCCCAGTTCCTGCACCGCAGGCGGCACCAGCGCGAAGATCATGCCGTCCTTGTACTGGCTGAACGCCCCCATCGCGCGGCCCGCGATCGCCTGCGCCTTGTTCTGCGCGCCCGAGCGATCCCCCCAGTCCTTCAGCGCGATGAAGGCGAGGCCCGTATTCTGCCCCTGTCCGGCGAAGCTGAAGCCGTTGATCGTGAACACGCCGTCGACGTTCGCCTTCTCCGCGCCCAGGAAGTGATCGAGGACGAGGTTCAGCCCCTTGTCGGTCCGCGCCGAGGTGGCGCCCGAGGGCCCCTGCACCAGCGCGATGACGGTGCCCTGATCCTCGTCGGGCAGGAAGCCCGAGGGGAGCCGGACGAACAGCACCGCGACGCCCGCGACGATCAGCGCATAGACCAGGAGCGACCGCTTCCAGCTGCGCGCGGTGCGCTTCACGCCCGCCTCGTAGCGGCGCTGGCCGTTGTCGAACTTCTCGTTGAACCAGCGGAAGAAGCGCGCGAGCGGGCCGTTGCCCTCCTTCTTGGCCGGGTCGTGCGGCTTCAGGATCGTGGCGCACAGGGCCGGCGTCAGGATCAGCGCGACCAGGACCGACAGCACCATCGCCGAGACGATCGTGATCGAGAACTGACGGTAGATGACCCCGGTCGACCCGCCGAAGAACGCCATCGGCAGGAACACCGCGGACAGCACCAGACCGATGCCGATCAGCGCGCTGCTGATCTCGTCCATCGACTTTCGCGCGGCTTCCTTGGGGCTCAGATGCTCGGTGACGATCAGGCGCTCGACGTTCTCGACCACGACGATCGCGTCGTCGACCAGCAGGCCGATCGCCAGCACCATGCCGAACAGCGTCAGCGTGTTGATCGAATAGCCCGCGATCGCCATCACCGCGAAGGTGCCCAGCAGCACGACCGGGACCGCGATCGTCGGGATGAGCGTCGCGCGCCAGTTCTGGAGGAACAGGAACATCACGAGGAAGACGAGGACGACCGCCTCGATCAGCGTGTGGACCACCTGCTCCACCGACAGCCGCACGAACGGCGTGGTGTCATAGGGATAGACGACCTTGACGTCGCTCGGCAGCTGCTTGGCGAGCTCGGCGGTCTGCGCCTTCACCAGTTCGACCGTCGACAGCGCATTGGCACCCGGTGCCAGCTTCACGCCGAAGCCCGCCGCGGGCTTGCCGTTGTAGCGGCTGTCGAAGCCGTAATTCTCCGCGCCCAGCTCGATCCGCGCGACGTCGCCCAGCCGCACGATCGCGCCGTCCGCCCCGCTCTTCAGCCGGATCGCGGCGAACTGCTCCGGCGTCTGGAGCCGCGACTGGACCGAGACGGTCGCGTTGAGCATCTGCTCCTTGGGGGCCGGCTGCGCGCCGATCTGCCCGGCGGAGACCTGCGCGTTCTGCGCCTGCACCGCGCCCTGCACGTCGGCGATGGTCAGCTGGTAGCTGTTGAGCTTCAGCGGATCGACCCAGATGCGCATCGCATATTGCGAGCCGAAGGTCTGGATCTCGCCCACGCCGCTCACCCGGCTGATCGGGTCCTGCATCCGCGACACGATCATGTCGGCGAGGTCGTTGGCGCTATGCGACCCGTCCTGCGAATAGAGGCCGACGACCAGAAGGAAATTCGCGGTGGATTTCTGGACCTGCAGCCCCTGCTGCTGCACTTCCTGCGGCAGCAGCGGGGTCGCCGCCTGCAGCTTGTTCTGGACCTGAACCTGCGCGATGTCGGGGTCGGTGCCCTGTTCGAACGTCAGCGTGATCGTCACCAGCCCCGCGGACGAGGACGAGGACGAGAAGTAGCGCAGGTTGTCGATGCCCTTCAGCTGCTGCTCGATCACCTGCGTGGTCGTGCGTTCCAGCGTCTCGGCATCGGCGCCGGGATAGGTGGCGGTGATCGACACCGCGGGCGGCGCGATCTGCGGGAATTGCGCGATCGGCAGGCTGCGGATCGCGATCCCGCCCGCGAGCATGAGCACGATCGCGATGACCCATGCGAAGATGGGCCGATCGATGAAAAAGCGTGACATGGAGCGTTACTTCGCTGGCGCCGCGGACGGCTGCTGTTGCGGTTGGCCGGGCTGCTGGGCCTGCCGGGCGTTCGGCGACCACGGCATGGCCTTCACCGCCATGCCGGGGCGCAGCATCATGCCGCCCTCCACGATCACCTTGTCGCCCGGCCTCAGCCCGGCGGTGACCAGCCAATTGTCGCCGATCGTGCGCGACGTCGTCAGCTGGCGCGGCTGCACCTTGCCGTCGGCACCGACGATCATGGCGGTGGCGCGTCCCTTCTCGTCGCGCGACACCGCGCGCTGCGGCACCAGGATGCCGTCGCTCTGCGTTCCCTCGACCAGCTCGGCGCGGACGTACATGCCCGGCAGCAGCAGCCCGCGCGGATTGGGAAAGAGCGCGCGGATCGTCTGCGTACCCGTCGCGGGATCGACGCTGACATCGGCGAACTGCAACGTGCCCTCGACCGGATAGACCGAGCCGTCCTCCAGCCGCAGCCGGACGCGCGCCGCCCCGCCGCCGCGCGACAGGTCGCCGGCGGCGATCTGCTGGCGCAGCCTGAGCAGGTCCGCACTCGACTGCGGCACGTCGACATAGATCGGGTCGAGGCGGCTGATCGTGGTCAGCGGGTCGGTCTGCGATGCGGTCGCGAGCGCCCCGGTGGTCGCGACCGAGCGCCCGATCCGGCCCGAGATCGGCGCGCGGACGGTGGTGCGCGCCAGGTCGATCTGCGCGCTGCGCAGCGCGGCGGACTGCGCCGCGACATCGGCCTGCGCCTGCTGCGCCTGGGTGATCGCATTGTCGTAGTCCTGCCGCGAGATCGCGTTGATCTTCACCAGTTCGCCGTAGCGGCGCTGGAGCGCGGAGGTCGAGGAGATGGCGGCACGCGCGCGGGCCAGCGCCGCGCGCGCATTGGCGACCTGCGTCACATAGGGCTGCGGATCGATGCGATAGAGCGCCTGCCCCTTGCGCACCGAATCGCCCTCCGTGAACAGCCGCGCGGTGATGAGGCCGCTGACCTGCGGGCGCACCTCCGACATTTCGTAGGCGGTGGTGCGGCCCGGCAGCGTCGTCGTCAGCGTCACCGGCTGAGTCGCGACCGTGACCACGCCCACCTGCGGCGGACCCGCCGGCTGTTGCTGTTGCGCATCCTGCTTCCCCCCGCAGGCGGCGAGCGGCAGCAACAGCAGCGCGGAGAGCGCAAACCCCTTGTTCGGCATGTGTGTCTCTTTTATGATGGCGTGAGTGATCGCTCACTCACAAATGCTGCTACTGCGAAGAAATGGCGACGTCAATATGGAAGAGGCAATGATCGGCGAGACGTCGAAGATAGTGGGGACAGCGATCCGGGACGCATGCACCTCGCCCCGGAACCGGGACGGCAAAGTCAACGCACGACGCATGAAAGTGGTTCAGGCGGCACGGGAACTTTTTATCGAACACGGGTTCCACGCCACCGGCATCGCACGGATCGCACAGGCGTCGGGGGTGCTGGTCGGGCAGATCTACCGCGATTTCGCCAATAAGGAGGCGATCGTCGCCGCGCTGGTGGTGGAGGATCTCGACCGCTGCCTGCGGCCGAACGAACTGTGCGCGGCGGGCGGGTCGGGCGATCGCGACGCGATTCGCGCATGGCTGCGCAATTATCTGGCGGGTTCCGAGGTCACCGACGTGCGGCTGGTGATGGAGATCATGGCCGAAAGCGCGCGCAACGACCGTATCAAGGAGGTGTTTCGCAGCGTCGATTCGCTGATGCGCGCGCAATTGACGGCGGCGCTGTCCGCGCTGGCGCCGCCGGGGGCCGCGCCGGAGCGGGTCGCCTGCCTCACCGATGCGGTGCGGATCATGGGGGGCGGCAGCTTCCACCACTGGCTGTCCGAGGGGAAGGGCCCCGCCGCACCCGTGGTCGACATGCTGATGGACCTGATCGAGCGTGAAATCGCCGCGCTCGCCGAATCGTAGCGACCCGGCGGTTGCCGCGACCGCGCGGGTCATGCAGAGCCGCAGCGATGGACGAACCGCCCGCCACCCCGCGCCGCGCGACGATCCGGCACGTGTCGCAGCGTGCGGGCGTCTCGATCAAGACGGTCAGCCGCGTGCTCAACAACGAACGCTACGTCGGCGCCGAAACCCGCGCGCGGGTGCAGGATGCGGTCGCGGCGCTCAACTTCCGCCCCAACCTCGCCGCCCGGTCGCTGGCGGGGCGGCGCAGCTTCCAGATCGCGCTGGTGTGCGACAATCCCAGCCCCAATTACGTCTATGCGATGCAGACCGGCATCCGCGACCGCTGCGAGGCCGACGGCGTGCGGATGATCGCGCAGCCCTACGACCGCGCGTCGCAACGACTGGTCGAGGAGGTCGAGGCGCTGATCGACGCCAGCCGGCCCGACGGCGTCGTGCTGACCCCGCCCGCCAGCGACGACGCGGCGGTGCTGGACCTGCTCGCCCGGCGCGAGGTGCGGATCGTGCGCGTCTCCCCCGGCACGCACGCGCAAACCAGCGCCTCGGTATCGATCGACAACCAGACCGCCGCGCGCGAGATGACCGCGCATCTGCTCGCGCTGGGGCACCGCCGCATCGGCCATGTCGCCGGCCATCCCGATTACGCCACCAGCGCGCAGCGTCGCGCGGGCTATGAGGCGGCGCTGACGGCGGCGGGCGTCGCGCTCGACCCCGCGCTGGTGCGGACCGGCTTCTACGACTTCCCCAGCGGCGCGGCGGCGGCGGAATCGCTGCTCGACCTGCCGGACGCGCCGACCGCGATCTTCGCCGCGTCGGACGACATGGCCGCGGGCGCGCTGGCGGCGGCGCATCGCCGCGGCGTCGCGATCCCGCACGATCTGTCGGTGGCGGGGTTCGGCGACGATCCGCTGGCGGGTTACGTCTGGCCCGCGCTCACCACGATGCGCCAGCCGGTCCGCGACCTGGCCTGGCATGCCGCCGACCTGCTGCTCGCCCCCGAGGACACGCACGAGCAGCGTCGGCTGGAGCATGTGCTGGTGCTGCGCGATTCGACGGCGACGCCGCGCGAGCCACGCTGAGGTCTGTGGGGATTCATCGTGAGTTGATGACGGCTGCGGCGATGTAGATCATGGCCTCGAAGCTGCGGTCGGTCTTGCAGGCGCGCATGGCGATGCGCTTGAACTCCTTGAGCTTGCAGAAGAAGTTCTCGATCAGGTGTCGCCACGCGTAAATCGCAGCATCGATCTTGAGCTTCTGCGCACGGCCGGGATGCTGTGAGATGACGATCCTGGCGCCGCGTTCGTTCAACTCGGCGACGAGCGCGTTGCTGTCGAAAGCCTTGTCGGCGATCAACCCGTCAAAGGCGATGCCCTCGATCAGCGGCGGCACCTCGACGCTGTCGTAGCGCTGGCCCGGCATCAGCCGGAACCGCACGAGGTTGCCCAGCGCGTCGGTCAACGCGAGGATCTTGGTCGTCATGCCGCCTCTGGAGCGACCGATGGCCTGGCTCTGAGTCCCCCTTTTGCGCCCTGACCGTGACGGTGGACTTTAACGATCGTCGCATCGACCATTGCATATTCAAGGTCAGGATCGTCAGACAGGGCATCGAATATCCGCCTGAAAACATCGGCTTCGCGCCAGTCGCGGAAACGCCTGAACGCCGTGCTCCAGTTCCCGAACCGCTCCGGCAAATCGCGCCACGGGCTGCCCGTACGCGCAATCCACAACACCGCCTCTACAAACAGCCGGTTGTCCCGACCGCTCCGTCCAGGGTCACTCCGCTTGCCCAGGCAATGCGGCTCGATCTTCGCCCATTGCGCATCCGTCAGTACGTCTCGATCCATCCACAGCGTGAATCACATCCGCGCAGCTTCGTGTATCCCCACACACCCTAGCCGATAGGCGTGGCATCCGTTCGTGCTGAGCGAAGTCGAAGCACAGCCGTTACGCCTGCCCTTCGACTGCGCTCAGGGCGAACGGAGGTTCTACCTACTATTCACCCCACCAGGAACACCGCCGCCGCCAGCGACAGCGCGAACGCCACCACCGTCGCCCCCGCGATCACCATGATCGGCCGCACCCCCGCTTCGAGCAGTTGCGGCAACGGAGAGCGGATCGCGGTCGCCGTCACCGCCGCCGCCAGCAGCGCGGTCGCCGCGGTCTGCGCCGCGTTCGTCACGATCGCCGGGATGATGCCGGTGGAATTGACCCCCGCCAGCACGAAGAAGCCGACGACGAACCACGGCAGCCCCTGCCCCTTCCCCGCCTCGCCGCGCGGCAGGAACAGCGCCACCACCGCCAGCACGGGGGCCAGCAGCGCGACCCGCGTCAGCTTGACGATCGCGGCGATCTGGCCTGCGCCGTCCGAATAGGAATAGCCTGCACCCAGCGCCTGCGCGACGTCGTGGATCGACGCCCCCAGCAGGAACCCCGCCTTCAGGTCGCTCATGTGCAGCCAGTGCGCGACGAAGGGATAGGTCACCATCGCGGTGGCGGACAGGGCGGAGATGCCGACCAGCACCAGCGTCAGCTGCGCCTGGTTCGCGCGCCGCTCGCCCAGCGTCGTCGCCAGTGCCAGCGCCGCACTCGCCCCGCAGATCGCGACCGCGCCCCCCGCCAGCGTCCCGAACGCGTCGCTGAACCCCAGCCGTCGCGCGATCAGCACGCCCGCGCCGATCGTCAGCGCCACGATCGCGAGCACCGACAGCAGCGCCACCGGCCCCAGCGCCCAGATCTGCCCGAAGGTGACGCGCACCCCGACCAGCACGATCCCCCAGCGCAGCAGCGCGCGGCTGGCGAAGGCCGTCCCCGTCGCCAGCCTCTTGTCGGCGGAGAGGAAGTTGAGCGCCAGCCCGATCAGCAGCGCCATGAGCGTCAGCGGCGCGCCGTAATGGTCGGAGATGAACGCCGCCGACAGCGTACCCGCCGCCACCACGACCAGCCCGGGGACATGGTCGCGCCACGTCGCGTGCGGCAGCGGCGTCAGGTCGCCGTAGAGATCCGCCGCCATCGGCAAGGTGGGTCGCGTTCGCGTCATCGTCATGGCCGCCCCTGTACCGTCTTTTTGCTATGCCGTCAGGACTAGCGCAGGCAGGCCGCATATGACAACGTTATCTGAAAGCCGGACAGCAGGGGTAAGAGGATGACGGAAAGCGCAAACCGCGCACGTTGGGTGATCGTGGCGATGGTCTTCCTCGCGATCATGCTGAATTATGTCGATCGCCAGATCCTGGCGCTGCTGAAGCCGACGCTGGAGGCCGAATTCCGCTGGTCGGACCAGGATTACGCCAACATGGGCACCGCGTTCCAGATCGCGACCGCGTTTGCGTTCCTGGGCACGGGCTGGTTCATCGATCGCGTCGGCCTGCGCCGCGGGTTCGGGATCGGGGTGGGCGTCTGGAGCCTCGCCGGCATGGCCCATGCCTTCGCGGTCAGCGTTGCCGGATTCCTGGGCGCGCGCGTCGTGCTGGGCGTGGCCGAATCGATCGGCACGCCCGCCGCGGTGAAGACCGCCGCGACCTATTTCAACCACCGCGACCGGCAGATCGCACTCGGCATCGGCAATACCGCGCCCAATGTCGGCGCGGTGCTGACCCCGGCGCTGATCCCGCCGCTGGCGGTGGCCTTCGGCTGGCAGGCGGCGTTCCTGCTCGCGGGCGGGCTGGGGCTCGTCTGGGTCGCGGTGTGGTTCGCGCTGCGCGTGACGCCGGTCGCCCTCGACGCGATGGAGGCCGCCCCGATCCGCTGGGGCGACATCCTGCGCCGCCGCACCACGCTCGCCATCGCGATCGCGAAGGTCCTGTCGGATCAGGTGTGGTTCTTCATGCTGCTGTGGCTGCCGGACCTGTTCCATCGCCTGTTCGGGCTGCCGCAGGGGACGCTGGGCTGGCCGATCGCGCTGACCTATGGCCTCGCCGCGTGCGGCGCGCTGACCGGCGGATGGCTGCCGACGCGGCTGATGGCGCGGGGGTGGAGCGTCAACCGCGCGCGCAAGACGACGATGCTGATCTACGCGCTGCTCGTCACCCCGGTGCCGCTGGTGCTGTCGGTCGAGAGCCCGTGGGCGGCCGCGTTGCTGCTGGGCCTAGGGCTGTTCGCGCATCAGGGCTTCTCCACCAACGTGTTCGGCGTGGCGACCGACGTGACCCCGGCGCGCGCGGTCGGCTCGACGATCGGGATCGCGGCCTTCTGCGGCAATCTGTGTTCGATCGGGATGATCCAGTTCCAGGCGTGGGCGCTGGGGCACGGCCTCGGCTACACGCCCGCGCTGGTGATCTGCGCGACGTCGTACCTGCTGGCACTGCTGGCGGTCCACCTGCTGATCCCGCGTATCGTCGCGGTGGAAAGCGACGGCAGCGCGCCGCTGGTAGTGGGGCACTGAGCGAGCCGTGAAACACGTCACCCCGGACTTGATCCGGGGTGACGAAATTGTGCCTGTCGGGGTGCCCTAGAAATTCACCCGCGCGGTCACGCCATAATAGCGATCGGCGTCGCGCGGGATGATGTAGCGGTAGCTGCCGCCCGGCCCGCCCGAGGTGATCGCCGCGGCGAAGCTCTGGTCGAACAGGTTCTTGACCTGGAAGGTCACGCGGTAGCGGTCCTCGCTGTCGACCAGCCCCGCCGACAGATCGACCAGCCCATAGGCCTTGATCGTGGTCGCCGCGCGTACCGCCGCACTCGCATCGAGCTGCGACAGCTGGCTCGACTGGTAGGACCCCTGCGCACCCAGCGCGACGTCGACCGGACCGCCGGTGCGCACGCGATAGTCCGCGCCCAGCGACCCCTTCCACTTCGGCGCATAGCCCAGCGGCGTGCCCGAGGGCACGACGCCGGTCACGACGCCGTTGGTCGGCACCCTGAACTGGTCGACGCGCGCATCGGTATAGGCCAGGCCGCCGCTGAACGTCATGTCGCGCGCCGGCTGGAACAGCATGTCCAGCTCCACGCCGCGGGTCGAGATGCGCCCCGCATTGGTGAAGCGCGTCACCAGCACGCCCGCGACCTCGTCCGGGTTGTTCGCCTGGAAGTTGTTGTACTTGGCGTAATAGCCCGCGATGTTGACGACCAGCTTGCCGCCGAACAGCGTGTTCTTCAGGCCGATCTCGTAGCTGTCCGCGGTCTCCGGCTCGATCACGTTCGTGCCGGTCGCGGTCAGGTTGTAGAAGATGTTGAACGCCGGCCCCTTGTAGCCGCGCGCATAGGTGGCGTAGCTGGTCGACTGCGGCAGCAGGTCGTACTGGACGCCCGCCTTGCCCGACCAATTGTCGTTGGTCGTCTTGCCGGTGAACGGCCCGAAGCTGGGCTGGATGCCCGGCCCCGCGAGCGTCGTGTTGCGGCTGTGGAACACATCGAGCTGATCGGTGGTGTAGCGGATGCCGACGATGCCGCGGAAGCGATCGGTGAAGTTCAGCGTCCCCTGCCCGAACAGCGCGAAGTTCTTGAACACCGAGCCGAACACCGCGGTGCCGGTCGGACGGGTGGTCAGCGCGGGCACGGTGCTGCACGGCGTGCCGACCGGCGCGCTGTTGCAGACGATGTCGTTGCGGGTGAACGTCCGCGTCGTCTCCGCGCGCGAATAGAACGCGCCCAGCACGTAGCTGAAGAACTGGTCCGCCGGGCTGGTCAGCCGCAGCTCCTGCGTGATCGTGTTCGACACCTGCGGGCCGAAATCGTGCAGCTGGTTGAGGCCCGAATACGCCTGCGACAGCCAGTCGCCGTCGCGGATCTCGGTGTTGTCATACTCGCGGTACGAACCGATGTACGTCACGGTCTGGTTCCCCAGCTCCCAGTCGAACTGACCGCTGACGCCCCAGCTCTTCTCCGTGGTACGGGTGATGAGGTCCTGATTGATGAAGCGCGTGCGGTCCCCCTGTGCGGGCGGCAGCACGGTCGCCGCGAACGCACCGGCGCTGCCGACGGCGCCGGTCGGCGTCGTGCCGATCACCTCGGCGCAGCAATCGTCCTTCGACTCGCGATAATCGGCGATGATCGTCGCGGTGAAGTTGGAGGCCAGATTGGCGACCAGCATCGCACGCGCGCCGTAATGCTCGTAGCCGTTGACGCGGCGGTTGCCGTACGCCTGGTTGCGGATGTTGCCGTCGTAATTGCCGTAGAAGCCGGTGACGCGCAGCGCGACATCGCTGGTGACCGGCAGGTCGAGCGCACCGCGGACGCGATATTCGTTGCCGTTGCCGAAGTAATAGCCGCCCTCGACGAAGCCGCCCAGGTCCTTGCCCGGACGCTTGGTGACGATGTTGATGACGCCCGCCGACGTGTTCTTGCCGAACAAGGTGCCCTGCGGGCCGCGCAGCACCTCGATCCGGTCGATGTCGATCAGGTCGCTGAACGCCTCGCCCGCGCGGCTGTAGACCACGCCGTCGACGACGGTGGAGATCGACGGCTCGCCCGCGATCGAGAAGGTCGAGGTGCCAACGCCGCGCAGGAACAGCGACTGGTTGATCGCGGTGCCCGACTTGCGGAAGTTGAGCGTGGGGACGAGATATTGCGCGCCCTCAAGATTGACCGATCCGCGCGCGGCGAGCGCATCGCCCGACACGACCGAGATCGCGACCGGCACGTCCTGCAACCGCTCCGAGCGCTTCTGCGCGGTGACGACGATGTCGCCCGCGTTGGGCTCCGTCGCTTCCTCCGGCGCGGTCGCGGCACCCGTGGCGGTGCCGCCCTCCTGCGAAGCGGCGCCCTGCGCGCTCGCGGGCAGCGCCGCCAGCACGGCCAGCGCCGCGCCGGCCATCAATATCTGCTTCTTCACTATCTTACCTCCCCGAGAACGTATCGGTTGAAACCCCACTCTGTCGGTGGGGTATCACGTCTGACTACGGTGTCATCCAAGTTGATCTTTAGGCGGTGAAACCCAGTTCCGCCATCTCCACCACGCGCTTCTCGCGCGCGCTGATTTCCGCCGCGGTGCCGATCGCCACCGCCATCAGGCCGTCGCGCGCGGTCACCTCGACCTCGCCCGCCCCGCGCACCGCCGCGTTGAAGCGCTGATGCTCGTAGAAGGTGGAACCGTGATGGCTGCCCGCGTTCAGCGCGGCGGCATCGACATGGACGACGCGGCGCTCGACCTGTTTCGGATTCATGAAGCCGACGCGCGGGCTGCGCACGATCGCCCCCTCCGGGATCAGCACGTCGAGCCGCGCCTGGTCGCCGACCGCGGTGATCTCCTCCTGGTTCTCCGCGCCGTCCGCGAACATCGACAGGTCCAGCATCGCGCGCACGCCGTTGGCGAAATCGACCGTGGTATAGCTGTTGTCGATGATGTCGGGGCGGCGGCCGTCATAGGCCTCGTCCAGATGGTTCACGTCCATCGCGCCCGAGCAATAGACGCGTACCGCCTCCGAGCGGGTGATGAGCCGCATCAGGTCGAAGAAGTGGCAGCACTTCTCCACCATCGTGCCGCCGGTGTTCGCGCTGAAGCGGTTCCAGTCGCCGACCTTCTCCAGGAACGGGAAGCGATGCTCGCGGATCGACAGCATCCTGAGCGCGCCGACGCTGCCGCTGTGCACCGCGGCGATGAACTCCGCGGCGGGCGGCATGTAGCGATATTCCATCGCGGTCCAGAACGGCGCCTGGCTCGCCTCCGCCTGCTCGACGATCCAGCGCGCGTCCTCGATCGTCGTCGCCAGCGGCTTCTCGCACAGGATGGCGAGGCCGGCGTCGAACAGCGGGGTCAGCACCTCGCGGTGCGTGTTGTTCGGGCTGGCGACGATCACCGCATCGACGAGGCCGCTTTGCGCGAGCGCGGCGGCCGAGTCGAACGCCTGCACGCCGTCCGCCTTGTCGCCGAGCGCCGTGCGTGCCCAGCCGAGCGAGCGCTCGACCGGATCGGCGATCGCGGTCACGACCGCGCCCGGCGTGATCGCCAGGTTGTTGAGATGCTCGACACCCATCATGCCGGTGCCGACGAGGCCGTAGCGGACTTGCTCTCCCAAGGTTCTTGTCCCTATGTATGACAACGATGTCTGAAATGATCCTATCGCCCGATTCGAGACCGCTCGGCAAGAGCGGAATCACCGTCAGCCCGATTGCATGGGGGATGTGGCGCTTCGCCGGCGTCGGCCCCAAGGAGGGACGCGCGCTGATCGAGGCGGCGTTCGCCGCGGGCGTGACGCTGTTCGACACCGCCGACATCTACGGCTTCGACGGCGACGGCGGGTTCGGCGATGCCGAGTCGCTGCTCGGCCACATCCTGGCCGGGACGCCGTCGCTGCGGGGTGCCATGGTGCTGGCGACGAAGGGCGGGATCACCCCGCCGGTGCCCTACGACTCGGGCCGCGACTATCTGACGAAGGCGCTGGAGGATTCGCTGCGCCGCCTCCGGACCGAACAGGTCGACCTCTACCAGATCCACCGCCCCGACATCCTGACCCACCCGCAGGAGGTCGCGCGCACGCTGGAGGACATGGTGTCCTCGGGCAAGGTGCGCGCGATCGGCGTATCCAACTATACCGCGGACCAGACGCGCACGCTGGCGTCGTTCCTGTCGGTGCCGCTGTCGTCGCAGCAGCCGGAATTCTCGCCGCTGTTCCTCGATCCGCTGACCAACGGGCTGATCGATCAGGCGATGGAGCTGGACCTGGCGGTGCTCGCCTGGTCGCCGCTGGGCGGCGGGCGCATCGGCACGCCGGGCACGCCGCGCGAGGAAGCGGTCGCCGCGGCGCTCGACACGGTGGCGAAGCGCGCCGGGGTCAGCCGCGCGGCGGCGACCTACAGCTGGATCATGGCGCATCCGGCGCGCGTCATCCCGATCGTTGGGACGCAGAACGCGGGCCGCATCGCGGAGCTGGCGGACGCCTTCAGGATCACGTGGACGCGCCGGGACTGGTACGACGTGCTGGTCGCGGCGCGCGGCGAGAAGCTGCCGTAGTTTCCTGCCCTCCCGTCATCCCCGCGAAGGCGGGGATCCAGACAGGCCGACCTCATTCAGTCCCGCGACGGTCAGCGCCTCTGGATTCCCGGCTTCGCGGGAATGACGGCGGGCGGGGTGACGATAACCAAGACAGGGAGACGGATGTGAGCACCCCTTGCGAGATCGCGTGGTTCTCCGCGCTGTGCGACGACGATTACGAGTTCCTGGGCCAGCCCGATCCGCGGCTGCAATCCAGCTGGGAGCATTGCCGCGACATCGTGATGCAGGCGGAAACCGGCGGGTTCGACAACATCCTGCTGCCGTCGGGCTATGCGCTGGGCATCGACACCACCGCCTTCGCCGCGGCGATCGCCACGCTGACCCGCAGGATCCACCTGCTGATGGCGACGCGTATCGGCGAGGCGTGGCCGCCGCAGCTGGCGCGCCAGATCGCCACGATCGACCGCATCTCCGGCGGGCGGCTGAAGATCAACATCATCTCCTCCGACATGCCCGGCGAGACGCTGGCGTCCGCGCCGCGCTATCGCCGCACGGTGGAGGCGATGGAGATCTTGAAGACGATGCTGAACGGCGAGCATCTGAACCACCAGGGCGAATTCTGGAAGCTGGACATCGACCCGCCGCGCGTCGGCACCGTGTCGGGCAAGGCGCCGCCGCTCTATTTCGGCGGCCTGTCGCCCGACGCGCGCGACGCCGCCGCGCGCGCGTGCGACGTGTTCCTGATGTGGCCCGACAAGAAGGAAAACGTGGCCGCGATCATCGCCGACATGAAGGAGCGCGCCGCGACATACGGCCGCGAGCTGAAGTTCGGCTACCGCGCGCACGTCATCGTCCGCGAGACGGAGGCCGAGGCGCGCACCTATGCCGACCGCCTGCTGTCGAAGCTGGACGCGCAGCAGGGCGCCGAAATCCGCGCCAAGTCGCTCGATTCGACCTCGGTCGGCGTCGCCGCCCAGGCGGCGCTGCGCGAGAATGCGGCGGACGACGGCTATGCCGAGGAGAATCTGTGGACCGGCGTCGGGCGTGCGCGCTCGGGCTGCGGTGCGGCGATCGTCGGCGATCCGGACCAGGTTCGCGCCAAGCTGGAGATGTACCGCGAGATGGGAATCGACGCCTTCATCCTGTCGGGCTACCCTCACGCCGCCGAAGCCGATCTGTTCGCACGCCACGTGCTGCCGAACATCGACCACGCACCGCTATAAGGGGAAGATGCCGTGAGTGACGCCGGGACGAAGCCGTTGGTCGTGGGGATCGGCGGCACGGTGGGCGGGCCCTCCTCCACCGAACATGCGCTGCGCATCGCGCTCGCCGCGGCGCAGGCGGAGGGGTATCGCACCGTCCTGTTCGGGGGCGAGGCGCTGGGGCGCCTGCCGCTGTACGACCCGCGCGCACCCGAGCGGACGGCAGAGGAGCAGGAGTTCGTCGCCGCGGTGCGCGACGCCTCCGCGGTCATCATCGCCAGTCCGGGCTATCACGGCAGCATTTCCGGCGTGGTCAAGAACGCGCTCGACCTGCTGGAGGAAACGTCGAAGGACACGCCGCGCCCGTATCTGGCCGATGTGCCGGTCGGGCTGATCGCGACCGCCTACGGCTGGCAGGCGACGGGCTCGACGATCGCGGCGCTGCGCTCGATCGTCCATGCGCTGCGCGGCTGGCCGACGCCGTTCGCCGCCGCGGTCAATTCCGCGCAGACGAAGTTCGACGCGGACGGCGGCGCCAGCGACCCCGCGGTGGTCGAGCAGCTGCGGCTGGTCGGCAAGCAGGTCGCGCGCTTCGCCCCCGTCGCGGCTCATGCCTGACCGCGCGCTGCCGGGTCGTCGGCGTGCGCTCGGCCTGATCGGGCTCGGCGGCGCGGGGTTGGCGGCGGGCGCGGGCGCCCCGGCCTTTGGGCAGGCCGTCGACCTGGGCTTTGCCGGCGGCACGCGACAGCTGTCGGGCGACTGGCCGCAGAAGGGCGCGATGATCGTCCTGCGCGAGCGCGCGCCGCTGCTCGAAACCCCGATGAGCGCGATGGACGGGGAGGTCTTCACCCCCAACGACCGCTTCTTCGTGCGCTGGCACTATGACGACATCCCGCTGTCGGTCGACCCGGCGGCGTTCCGGCTGCGCGTCGGCGGCGCGGTGCGCCGGCCGCTGGCGCTGTCGCTCGATGCGCTGCGCCGGCTGCCGCGCGTCGAGATCGCGGCGGTGAATCAATGCTCGGGCAATTCGCGCGGGCTCTTCACCCCGCGCGTGCCCGGCGCGCAATGGGGCGACGGCGCGATCGGCAACGCGCTGTGGACGGGAGTGCGGCTGCGCGACGTGCTCGACCTCGCCGGCATCGCGCCGGGCGCGGTGGAGGTGCGCGTCGCGGGGCTCGACCGCCCGCCGCCCGGCGCGCCGTGGTTCGAGAAGTCGCTGGCGATCGACCATGCGCGCGACGGCGAGGTGATGATCGCCTGGGCGATGAACGGCGCGGCGCTGCCGCTGCTCAACGGTTTCCCGCTGCGGCTCGTCGTGCCGGGCTGGTATTCGACCTATTGGATCAAGGCGCTGGACCGGATCGAGGTGCTGACCGCGCCCGACGCCGGATATTGGATGGCGAAGGCGTATCGCATTCCCGCCACGCCGGGCGCGGACGTCGCCCCGGGATCGAAGGACTTTGCGACCGTGCCGATCGGCCGGATGGTGCCGCGCGCCTTCTTCACCGGCCCCGCCGGCGACACGAAGGTCGTCGCGGGCGACCCCTTCTACGTCCGCGGGCTGGCGATGGGCGGCGCGCACGGCGTGGCGCGGGTCGATCTGTCGATGGACGCCGGCGCCTCGTGGCACGCCGCGACGCTGGGCCCGGACAGGGGCCGCTACGGCTTCCGCCTGTGGGAGGCGACGCTGCCAGCGCTGCGCCCGGGCGGCTATCGCCTGTGGGCGCGCGCGGTGAACACCGCCGGCGAGGTACAGGGGATGAAGCCGATCTGGAACCCCGGCGGCTATATGCGCAACCCCGCCCCGTCGATCGCGGTGCGCGCGGCATGAGGGCGCTCCTGCTCCTGCTACCGCTCGCCGCCTGCTCGGCACAGCCCGATGCGCCGGCGGCGAACACCGCGGCGATATCGTCGATCCGGCTGCCCGCGGAGACCGCCGCGCTGCCCGCAACCCCCGCGGGCGAGCTGCTGACCGCGCGCTGCACCGCCTGCCACTCCGCCGATCTCATCACCCGCCAGCCGCCGCTGGATGCCGCGAAATGGCAGGCGACGGTCACCAAGATGCGCGAGGCGTACAAGGCGCCGATCGCGCCGGCGGAGGACAAGGCGCTGGTGGCGGCACTGCTGTCGGTACAGGTCACGCGCTGACCCGTCACCCCGGCCTTCGCGGGACCTTTGCAAAACGACTACGCCGTGCTCCTGCGCAGACAGGAGCACGGTGACACGTTCGCAAAGGTCCCGATCACGTCCGCGGCGACGGACCTATGCTCCGGATCAGCGCGACATATTGCGCGGCGATCGTCTCCGGATCGAATTGCCGCAGATGCGCGGCCAACAGCTCGTCCGATGGTCGCGGGAACGTCCCCGCGACCATGTCCCGCATCGCCTGCGCCAGCCCGCCTTCGTCCCCCGCCGCCAGCAATCGCCCCAGCGCGCCATCTGCCAACAGCTCGCGCGGGCCACTCGGACAATCGAAGGAGGCGGCCGGGCAGCCGACCGACAGCGCCTCCGCCAGCACGAGCCCAAAGCCCTCGTTCCGCGACGACAGCACGAACCCCGCCGCGCGCGCCATGTACGGCCGCACGTCGGGGACGAACCCGGGCATCGCCACGCTGTCCGCCAGCCCCAGCTCGCGCACCTGCGCCTCCAGCAAGCCGCGCAGCGGTCCCTCGCCCAGGATCAGCAGTCGAGCGTTCCCCGCCAGCCCGCTCGCCTGGAACGCGCGCAGCAGCGCCGCCTGATCCTTTTGCGCCACCATCCGCCCCGCGTTGGCGATTACCGGGCGGGCGAAGAGCGGCTCATGCGCCGGGTCGATCGCACCGGCGGCGGGGCGGTCGGGCAGCGGGTTGTAGATCGTGTGGACGCGCTCCGGCGGCAGCGCGAACTGCCGCACCACCTGCGCGGCCAGATCGCGCGACACCGCATGCGCCGCGACCACGTCGCGGTACAGCCACCGCTCCGGGGCATAGCCGAAGGCGGCGCGCGGCCAGAAGCGTGCGCGGCGCGGCACCTCCAGCGCGTTGTGGACGCTGATCGCGAGACGCAGCCAGGCGCGCCGCTTCGCCGCCAGCCCCGCCATCATCTTCGCGCTGTGGACGAAGGCGAAGAGCAGGTCGGGCCGCTCCGCATCCACGTAGCGCAGCAGCGCGGGCAGGCTCAGCATTTCGTTGGGCGCGTGCAGGTCGACGCCGTGCGCGCGATAGACGGGATGCCCGGCCAGCGCCCCCTCGCCCACCGCCGCCACCAGCCGCGCATCGATCCCCGCCGCGACCAGCCGCCCGGTCACGAACAGCGCGATCCGCTCGGCACCGCCGCCGGCCAGAGACGGCAGGAAGATCGCGACTTTCATGATGCGGCCCGTTAGCACCATGAGCGTGACGACCAAAGCCATCGCGATCCTGATCCACGACTTCAACTCCGGCGGCACCGAAGCGACCGCCTTCCGCCTCGCCACGGCATGGATCGCGCTCGGTCACCGCGTCACGATCGTCGCCGGCGCGGATCGCGGCGCCATGCGCGACCGCGTCCCCGCCGGCGCCGACCTCCGCCTCCTCTCGCCCGAGATCCCGCGCGCCGCCACGTCGCGGCTGCGGCTGGGCGCGGCGATGGCCCCGGTGCTGCGCGAAGTCGCGCCCGACGTCGCCTATATCACCGGCAACTTCCACTTCTGGATCGCGCCGGCGCTGCGCCGGGCGCTGCCCGGCCTGCCGATCGTCGCGAAGATCAGCAATCCGCTGCTGCCCGACCTGCCGCGCGTCGTTTCGGGAATCGCGCAGCGGACGCTGCGGCGGCTGACCGATGCGATCGACGTGTTCGTCGCGATGTCGCCCGAACTGGCCACGCGCGACCGTCCGCTCATTCCCCATCGCCCGATCCGGATCGCGCCGGAGCCCAATCTCGCCACCGACCACCATGTTTTGTCGCGCGAAGCACCCCCCGCCATCCCCCACATCCTCGCGATCGGACGGATGGAGCGGCAAAAGAACCTCGCGCTCGCGCTACGATCCTTCGCGGTCCTGCGCCGCGACCGGCCCGCGACGCTGACGATCCTGGGCGACGGCCCGCAACGCGCGCGGCTGGAGGCGCTGGCGCGGCGGCTCGGCATCGCGGCGGATGTCGCCATGCCGGGCTTCGTCGACGACATCGCGCCGCATCTGGCGGCGGCGTCGCTGCTGCTGCTGACCTCGCGCTACGAAGGCTTCCCCGCCGCGCCGGTCGAGGCGCTGGCCGCGGACGTGCCCGTGGTCGCGACGGATTGCTCCCCCGTCCTGCGCGGGCTGCTCCCTACCCCGCTCCACGGCACCATCGTCGATCATGCCACGGCGCCCGCGCTCGCCGCCGCGATGCGCGCGACCCTCGCTCAGCCCTTCACCTCGGGCGGGGTGCGCCCCCATATCGTCGCGGGCTACACGGCAGACGCGTCGGCGCGGCGCTATCTGGAGATCTTCGATGAGGCGATCGCACTCCGCTCTTGTGTTGCCCGATAGCAACACCATCTGACACCCAAGAGCAACAGGGCTTACAGATGAACCTAGAGAAATTCACCGACCGCGCACGCGGCTTCCTTCAGTCGGCACAGACCGTCGCGATCCGGCTGTCGCATCAGCAGATCGCGCCCGAGCACCTGCTGAAGGCGCTGCTGGAGGACGAGCAGGGCATGGCGTCCGGACTGATCCGGTCCGCCGGCGGCGACCCGCAGCGCGCGCTGACCGAAACCGACGCCGCGCTGGCGAAGATCCCCGCGGTATCCGGCTCGGGCGCACAGAACCAGCCCGGCCTGTCCGCCGATGCGGTCCGCGTGCTCGATCAGGCGGAGCAGATCGCGCAGAAGGCCGGCGACAGCTATGTCACCGTCGAGCGGCTGCTGGTCGCGCTCGCGCTGTCGCTCAATACCGCGGCGGGCAAGGCGCTGAAGGCCGCAGGCGCGACGCCCGAGGCGCTCAATGCCGCGATCGTCCAGCTGCGCGGCGGCCGCACCGCCGATACGCAGTCGGCCGAGGATCGCTACGACGCGCTCAAGAAGTTCGCGCGCGACCTGACGCAGGCGGCGCGCGACGGCAAGCTGGACCCGGTGATCGGCCGCGACGAGGAAATCCGCCGCACGATCCAGGTGCTGGCGCGCCGCACCAAGAACAATCCGGTCCTGATCGGCGAACCCGGCGTCGGCAAGACCGCGATCGCCGAGGGCCTGAGCTTGCGCATCGCCAACGGCGACGTGCCCGACGGCCTCAAGGACAAGACGCTGATGGCGCTCGACATGGGCGCGCTGATCGCGGGCGCGAAATACCGCGGCGAGTTCGAGGAGCGGCTGAAGGGCGTCATCGACGAGGTGAAGCAGGCCGAGGGCGACATCATCCTCTTCATCGACGAGATGCACACGCTGATCGGCGCGGGCAAGGGCGACGGCGCGATGGATGCGTCCAACCTGCTCAAGCCCGCCCTCGCGCGCGGCGAGCTGCACTGCGTCGGCGCGACCACGCTCGACGAATATCGCAAGCATGTCGAGAAGGACCCCGCGCTCCAGCGGCGCTTCCAGCCCGTCTTCGTGGGCGAGCCCACGGTCGAGGATACGATCAGCATCCTGCGCGGGCTCAAGGAGAAGTACGAGCTGCACCACGGCGTGCGCATCACCGATGGTGCGCTGGTGTCCGCCGCGACGCTGTCGAACCGCTACATCACCGACCGCTTCCTGCCCGACAAGGCGATCGACCTGATGGACGAGGCCGCCAGCCGCATCCGCATGGAGGTGGAGAGCAAGCCCGAGGAGATCGAGACGCTCGACCGCCGCATCCTGCGCCTCAAGATCGAGCGCGAGGGGTTGAAGCGCGAGACCGATGCCGCCTCGCTCGACCGGCTGGAGACGCTGGAGGGCGAGCTCGCCAACTGGGAGCAGCAGTCCGCCGAGCTGACGGCGCGCTGGCAGGCGGAAAAGGACAAGATCGCGGGCGAGGCGAAGCTGAAGGAGCAGCTCGACGCCGCGCGGCTGGAACTGGAGCAGGCGCAGCGCCAGGGCGACCTCGCCAAGGCGGGCGAGCTCTCCTACGGCCGCATTCCCGCGCTGGAACGCGAGCTGGCGGAGGCGGCGGGCGCGACCAAGGGCGCGATGCTGCGCGAGGAAGTGACCAGCGACGATATCGCCGGCGTCGTCAGCCGCTGGACCGGGGTGCCGGTCGACCGCATGCTGGAGGGCGAGCGCGAGAAGCTGCTGCGCATGGAGGAGGTGATCGGCCGGCGCGTCATCGGGCAGGCCGATGCGGTGCGCGCCGTCTCCACCGCGGTGCGCCGCGCCCGCGCAGGCCTTCAGGACCCCAACCGGCCGCTGGGCAGCTTCCTGTTCCTGGGCCCCACCGGCGTCGGCAAGACCGAACTGACCAAGGCGCTGGCGGAGTTCCTGTTCGACGACGCCAATGCGATGGTCCGCATCGACATGAGCGAGTTCATGGAGAAGCACGCCGTCGCCCGCCTGATCGGCGCCCCCCCGGGCTATGTCGGTTACGAGGAAGGCGGCGTGCTGACCGAGGCGGTGCGGCGCCGTCCCTATCAGGTCGTGCTGTTCGACGAGGTGGAGAAGGCGCATTCCGACGTCTTCAACGTCCTGCTGCAGGTGCTGGACGACGGTCGCCTGACCGACGGACAGGGGCGCACGGTCGACTTCTCGAACACGCTCATCATCCTGACGTCGAACCTGGGCAGCCAGTATCTGGCCAACATGGGCGAGGGTGAGGACGTGGCCACCGTCGAGCCGCAGGTGATGGACGTGGTGCGCGCGCACTTCCGCCCGGAATTCCTCAACCGGCTGGACGAGATCATCCTGTTCCACCGGCTGGGGCAGGCGCACATGGGGCCGATCGTCGACATCCAGGTGGGCCGCGTCGGCAAGCTGCTGGCGGACCGCAAGGTGACGCTCGACCTGACCGATGCCGCGCGCGCGTGGCTCGGCCGCGTCGGCTACGATCCCGTCTACGGCGCGCGTCCGTTGAAGCGCGCGGTCCAGCGCCACCTCCAGGACCCGCTCGCCGAGCTGATCCTGCGGGGCGAGGTGAAGGACGGGGCGACGGTCCATGTCGACGAGGGCGACGGCCGGCTCGCGCTGTCGGTGGGGTGATCGCGCGGGTGGGACGCGCAAACCCGCGTCGCACCCTGTCCCCCGGCGCCCACCTGTGTCATGGAGCGCGCACCATGACCTACCTCCCCACCATCACCGGGCACCGCGCATGACCAGCATCGGCATCTACGGCAGCAACGGCCGCATGGGCCGCGCGATCGCGACCATTGCCGAGGCGGAGGGCGCGAGCATCGCCGGCGGCGTGGACGCGGGCGGCGATCCGCTGCCGCTGGCGCAGGGCGCGGACGTCCTGGTCGATTTCTCCACCCCCGCCGCGCTGGAGCCGCACCTCGCCGCGGCGGTCGCCGCCCGCACCCCGATCGTCATCGGCACCACCGGGCTGCTCGCGACGCATCAGGCGCTGATCGAGCAGGCCGCGGACGAAATCGCGGTGCTCCAGACCGGCAATACCTCGCTGGGCGTCACGCTCCTCAACATCCTGGTGCGCGAGGCCGCGGCGCGGCTCGGCGCCGACTGGGACATCGAGATCGCGGAGATGCACCACCGCCACAAGGTCGACGCGCCGTCGGGCACCGCGCTGCTGCTGGGCGAGGCGGCCGCCGCCGGGCGCGGCACGCGGCTGGCGGAGGTGCGCGTCGACAGCCGCGCGGGCCTGGTCGGCGCGCGCAGCGAGGGGACGATCGGCTTCGCGAGCTTGCGCGGCGGCTCGGTGGTGGGCGATCACATGGTCGTCTTCGCGGGCGAGGGCGAGCGGATCGAGATCGGCCACCGCGGCGAGGATCGCAGCATCTTCGCCCGCGGCGCGGTCAAGGCGGCGCTGTGGCTCGCCGGGCGCGCGCCGGGCCGCTACGCGATGGCCGAAGTGCTGGGGCTGTAGGTGAAGAAGGCCCCGTGAAAAAAGCCGATATCGTCGAATTCTACCGGCGGCTGGCGGAGGCGAACCCGCACCCGGAGACCGAGCTGGAATCGGTCAACACCTTCACCCTGCTGGTCGCCGTCGTGCTCTCCGCGCAGGCGACCGACGCCGGGGTCAACAAGGCGACGCGGCGGCTGTTCGCCGAGGTCGATACGCCCGAGAAGATGGTGGCGCTCGGCCTCGACGCGCTGAGGCACCACATCAGGACGATCGGGCTGTTCAATACCAAGGCCAAGAACGTCATCGCGCTCAGCGAGGCGCTGATCCGCGACCACGGCGGCGCGGTGCCCGCCGACCGCGACGCGCTGGAAAAGCTGCCCGGGGTGGGGCGAAAGACCGCCAATGTCGTCATGAACGTCGCCTTCGGGGCGGAGACGTTCGCCGTCGACACCCACATCTTCCGCGTCGGCAACCGCACCGGGCTGGCCAGGGGAAAGACGGTGCTGGCGGTCGAGAGGGCACTCGACAGGGCGACCCCCGCCCCCTTCCGCGTCCATGCGCACCACTGGCTGATCCTGCACGGTCGCTACGTCTGCAAGGCGCGACGGCCCGAATGCTGGCGATGCATCGAGATCGACCTGTGCGCGTTCAAGCCCAAGACCCCGGCGCCCGCCCCCCGATCCGCAGCGAGGAACGCCGGCAAGGGAGAGTGACCATGCGTGCCCCGATCCTCCTCGCCTGCATCGCCGCCGCCGCACTCGCCGCGCCCAGCGTCGCGCGCGACCGGAATGCCGCGCCCGCCGCGACGCCCGCCGGAAAGCCGCAGACCTGCATCCCGATCCAGTCGATCCGCGAGAGCCTGGTACGCAACGACCGCGTCATCGACTTCCGCACCAACGGCGACCGCTTCTACCGCGTGACGTTGCCGCAATCCTGCCCCGGCTTGGGCTTCGAGCGCCGCTTCTCCTACGCCACCTCGCTCAGCCAGCTGTGCGCGCAGGACATCATCACCGTCTTCACGCAGAACCCGCCGATGCGCGGCGCCAGCTGCGGCCTCGCCCCGTTCCAGCCGGTAACGATCGCGCGCCGACGCTAAAAGCGGGGTAGCGCGGCAGGCCGCTGCCTGCTACGCGACGCCCCAGGCACCCGTAGCTCAGCTGGATAGAGCGCTGCCCTCCGAAGGCAGAGGCCACAGGTTCGAATCCTGTCGGGTGCGCCACTAATTAACGACTTAGCGGTCGCAGCACAGCTTTTCCGGTAATGATCCGGTAAATTGGGGTGTGTTGCGGCATGAGGATGGCTGCGGGTCGGGCTAGCGGGTGCTCTCGGGTCGGTAACCCCTCGAATCCTTGCTGCCAATTATCGACAGGCGGCGACCAGCGCGGACGTGCCAGGAAGGGTAACACCCTTATTTCCGGATAAACTCCACGCCTAATGCAATAGTGTGCCAGCCGGTCGCGTTATATTTTTCGGCGTTTTTGGGACTCGCATCAGCGCTTGCGCCTTGACGGCCAAAGGGCAGATTATCAAACGCCCGCGTCGAGGGAGAACCGATGAACGAAGGACAGGTCAAGACTGCGGTACTGACGCACGTGCGGGAAGCCACTGGCCGCCGTCGGAAGCCGATCGTCACTGCGGAGTTTACGCTGGGTAGCAGCGGTGTGCGTGCGGACCTCGCAGTGTTTGCAGAGACCTCCATCGGGTTCGAGATCAAGACGGCCAAGGACACGTTGCGTCGCTTGCCAGCGCAGATGGCGGCATATGCCCGATACTTCGATCATGCTGTTGCGATCGTTGCGCCATGCCATGTGCCGAACGTCGCACCGGACGCGCTGCACGGCGGTTCGCTTTGGACGTATGATGAGGATGGCGTCCTGCAACCGCTGGTGGACGGACAGGTCAACGTGGTCGCTGACGAAGCGTTAATCGACCTGATGACGCAGGCCGAGCGGCGCAGGGGCGACTTCCGCGCCGCGATCGCGGCGCGGTACGACGCTACTAGCCGCCAGTTCTGGGCCGCTGTGTCCCGGCGGTCGATACGATCGGCAGACCTGCCGCTGTTGAGCCGTTTCGCAGAAGGCAGGATGCAAGCTCGCAAGCTTGTCGAAGAGCGCATGGCATACTGGGTACAATGGGCTGAGGCGCAGAACTCAAGCCTCGCCACCATCGCCGCATAAAGCTTTACACTACTGCGTTATATCTTCTCCCTCACTTGGGCCTTGTTGTTCTGCTGGATCGGGTGTGATCGCATCCAATAATGCGTCTGATTGGGTGCTCGATGACTTTTTCAAGCTGCTGTATAGAGAAAACACCTCAAGCGCTTCTGTCTGAACATATGAAGCATATTTCGGTCCTATCATCGGTCTAGGTTCGCCATGATACCATGCCGTTGCATAACCATCCCTTTTTCTTTTCCCCTTTTTGAAAATGTTTTGATATATCTCCGGGGATATTCCAAGGAATGGTATAAAGCTTACTCTATCTTGACTTTCCTTCTCCAGTTCCACTTCGTTCTCATGCAATTCTTTTGCCTTACTCTTCGGATAAGGCTCCATGAAAACGACCCGTGCGACACCTGCGCCTAAAATATGCTTGGTGCAATTATGGCACGGAAAGGTGGTAACATAAAGCGTGGCCCCCTTAAGAGGCTTGCCCAGCCTAGCGGCGTCACAGACAACGCTCATCTCTGCATGGACCACGCGCCCGTACTCTGTCAAGTCATTGATTTTTGCACCCACCAATGCCCCTTGGCCGGGCATTGGGGGTAGAATAGACTTCTTAGTTATCAACGCTTCGACAAGGCTCGCTGAGTCGCCAAACTTCTTCGCATTCGGTGATAACAGAGATGAGTTTTCAAGCCGCTCAAGAAAGTCGCGGATAACCTCTTTCTTCAGAATGTCATTTGGGTCATGCCCTAACTTCACATCCCGAAAATCCGGGCTTTCACCATCCCAGTAGGTGCCGCCAAACGCCTTTGGTACTTCATTGCACCCCTGTGCTATGATCTCGCCCTCGGGGCTGAATGCGGCTGCGCCCACCTGTCGCGAAAGGTCGGAAGACCTAAATGAAGCGGCCTTGGCGGCGTACATGCCATACTCTGCCTTAGATGGTGCGACGTCGTTCCGACCAAACAACGCCTCTACAAACCGCCTCGACATTTGCGTCATAGCAGATTTTTGAATGCCATCGATAAATACGTCAGCCAAATGAAACGTCTCACGGAGATGCTGCCCATGCGCATCCGCATTCTCATTGGCATCTCGATCAATAAGCATATCGGCTTTGTGGCTGATGTCGTGATCTGCTACGTTTAGCGGTGCGGAACGACGTATCTTTGTCTCAATAATTGCCTTGCGGCTCTCGATTGATCCGTATGCAGATACGAGAATGAATTGCTTTCCGTAAACCTTCCGTAGAAGGTTGACTTCTTCAGGTCTCTTAAGCTGTCGAATTATGAACGCGTGCCGTGCTTGAACTTGATCCTCAGGTTCGTCATCGGCTTTCAGAAGCTGTTGGCCCGGCTGGGCCGACTTCGCCTCAGCTAGCAATCCCCGCTCTCTCCGGATCGCTCTTATAGCAATCCTCATAAGGGTATCAGCCGACTGGCGTCTGCGACAAACCTCGCTAGCATGATCCATTTTGTAGACCATTTTATCGTAGAAATCGGACGAAGTTGGCAGTTCAATGGAAGTTGTTTCGGATGCTATTTCGTCAGTAATCCGTATGGTGGACGAGCTATAGCCCACACCTTTAAGCGCCTTGTCCAATGTGCCTGCGATCTCATCGATGTCGATTCCGATCGGCCCGGCGATCCCAACGACCAACTCGGGAAACAGGCTTGCTTCAAATTCGTCGGACAAAGGAACCCCCTGAGCGATAAGGCGCTAGCGTACCGAACGTCGGACGCGCTACGAACGCAAGCGCTTTGGGGAGAAAAAATGATGCCATATGACGACGCCCGCAACGTCGAAACGATTCTAAAAGTCGCGGATACCGCGCAAAGGCTTGCGAGGCGAATGGGTAGGGAGATGGTGCTTGATGACCGTTGGCGAGAGCCGGTAAACAACCATCAAGCTCGTGCATGCCACCATGTCGAGCTGAAATGATATAGCCACGGGGGCGATGGCCGCCCCCGTAATCACATTCCATTAGACATCCACGCGTTCTTAAGGCTGTCGTTGTTTATCAAGAGATTTCTAAACGAGGCGGTTTCGGCTTTGATGACAATCAGTCTGTCATTCAAGCCTAGAATAGAATTTATGTAAGCGTAAACCTCAGAGGCTGTTTGGTTTGTCGCAACGTACCATACGGTTTCTAGTAGTCGCCCTCGTGTCCAGCCGGACTTACCGATGTGGTCATCCATCTGCTTGTGCGAAGGGGATGGACCATTAAGATCATATGACACGATGTAATTTGCCATTTTCGCGGTCCAAGATTTGAAATGAAACAAGAGGTGGCCATCTCTAGCCACTCCAATCTTCGTCGGTGTCCTCGGCGTCGTCGGGGGCACCATAGAACGTTTGCAGTTGCAGATGCAGGTTGATCCGGGCGGCGGTCGCTTTCTGTGGGCTTCCGATCGCCGACATGTCACCTGCGGCGGTCCGCTCGATCATCTGCGTCCCCCAGACCCGCAGTGCGGGATTCCAGTTGGCCCCTGCCATGACGTTGATGGCTTGCTGCTGATAGCCGGGAAAGCCGACGAGGTCGTCCGAGCGGTAGAAGTCCCAAAGATCGAACAACGGATAGTCAATGCGTGGCGCAGGCTGGCCCCCGCCACCCGTCTGCCGTTCGACGCGGGCGCTACCCCGGTCACTGTAGATCAAGCGGTCGGTGCCAGCCATCGTGTCGAACAAGCGGCGTTCGTAGATCGGCTGATCGCTGACGCCCACAAAACTGTCTGGAAACGACGACGCTGAGAGGGCCACAAAAGCTGCGGGTGCGTGCTCCCGTATCGTGTTGATATAGCCGGTTGCGATTGCGGCGACCTGTAGGTGGTCACGACTGGCGATGCCGAAGTCGATAACGAAGCAAACGTCCTGACCTCCGTCTGACCGTTCTCCCACGCGTCGCGCGATAACGCTCATGAAGCCGAACGCTGGGCGTTCGATGATGACGACAAGCCCGCGCTCCAAGCCGAACAATCTTGCAATCTGAGCTTCTTCTTCTGGCACCTCGGGCGAGAACTGCATCGCGGGGATGTAATTCTCGTTTCGCTCGAAGAAGCTGCACCATTCACGGAAGCCGTGGGCGGGTTGACGAAGTGTCGCTAGCTCAGCGTGGACGGGGCGTTCATTGGGCTGCTCGCGCTCGCCCATCGCTATAACGACCCGACGCTCACCATATGCCTCTGCAATGCGTCCTGTTGCGTTCTCTAGTCGATGCGAGCCAACCCAAGGCCGAAGATGAACAATCGGTAGAAGTCGGTCCTTGGTCGTGTTTGGTAGCTCCTCCAGCGCCCTCATTTCGGCTGGCCGGATCGAAAGCAATGGCAGATAGGGGACGTCACTCCATTCAACTGGCACCGGCTTCTCTCCCTGTTATTGCCCCACCTTGATGCGCATCGCGGCTTCGGAAACCGCAAACAGGTCAGCAAGATATAGAACCACGTCGCCGACGCCTTTCTCTTCCGCTGCCTCACGAGCTTCTGCCAATAGCTCTCCCGGCATCAGAATGTCCGCTGCCAAGCGATTCGCCTGCTGCTCACGGCGATCGGACAAGCTTGACCGGTACAGCACGTCATCCTCAATCCCGGTGCCAATCTCGTCCCGGTGCAAGAGGTAGTGCGCAAGCTCGTGCGCCACGGTGAACCGCTGCCGCTTGGCAGGGTCGTGCCGGTTGATCCGAATCACAAAGCCCCCGCCGTCGTCAGGTCGGATTTCACCGGATATGCCCGGCCCCAACGTCGCGGCCTTGATAGGCACGCCCAAGGCACGCGCTAGCTCGGGTAGCCTCACCGGCGGCGCATCTTGAAACGCCTCAATCTGGGCGCGGACGGCAGGGTCCAGCCTGTTCCATTCCGGACTCATTCGTCTTCCTCCAACAATCTGTCGTCATCGGGTCGGCCAAAGGTCACAGCGTCCACACGCTGTTTGATCCGCTGATCCATCCGCTCGGAGTTGACCTCCTCAGCGGTCAGCCGCTCGATTTCCCCTTTGATATAATCTCGGATCGCGCCGTTCTCAATCTGTTCGCGTATCTCGGTCGATCCCGCGTTCTCTGCGGCGGCAATCGCATCGCGCTTGAGTTGGTTGAAGCCCCAGAGTGCAGCCAGCGCCAGCACGCCGCCGAAAATGGCAACGATGACGCCTACCGCTGACAGCAGCGTCGCGGCCAGATCGGCGTATGACATGCCCACCGGGCGGAGACTGAAACTACCAGCCTGCCCGATCCACACGATCGCGCCGCCGATGACCGCACCGAGAAATCCAATGCCAGCACTGCGTAACGACATTCCCGGCGTCCCCTTTCTGGCAGGCTATCACGAGATGGTCGCGGTGACCGCTCAGATTCTTCAGGAGCACCGATCGGCGGCGGCGGGGAAATCCGGGCGGGCCGTTGCGTAATAGGCTTGTACGGCCTTCCTGAACCGCTTCATGTCGCCTCTTGGCGGCAACGGTCGTCAAACTCTCCGGGGCAGTGACCAGAGGGAGCGATCACGAACATATCTCCTTCTCTGTATGACCCATAATTACACTCCTATCTCTTTGTCCCTTTTTTGTAATTATGGTCGCGAATGGGGAGAGTAGGTATAGAACACCGAGAAAAGTACCCGAGTGTATCACTCAGATATAGCACCTGTAATGTCGGCGGCAGCGGCGGCAGCGGCGGCACGGCTGGCGAGGATAGCGGCCTTGACCCGCTCAAACTCGGCTTGAAAGCACATTAGCTCGGACGGGCAGCAAACAAGCCTTGTCCCTCGTGAAACCGAACCGTCATCCGATGGCTGCTCATACCAAAGTGCCAATCGATTATCTCGACGGTCAATGCAGCGATAATACAAAAGCCCGTCACTGTGCTGCTCGACCCAAATGAAATAGCCCTTTTCGTCGCAAAGGTATAAGAGCTTGCGGCGGAGATTTCTTTGTTGCTGCTCTGTCTCGAACGGCTCTGTGCAACGCATTTTATCGCCCACTCGCAGCCGAAAGAATGGTGCCAATTTCCTGCGTTGCTCGGACTCAACCCGCTGCACGAAAATGTAATCGGCTCGCTTGTGAAGGTGGAAATGGTATCCGGCTGGCCGATACCTTGCCGACTGCTTTTTCACCCGTTCCCAGAGCGCTTTCAGCGTGTCGCCCTCATCTGGGCGCAGGTCGACGGAGTCGCCTACTTGCAGGTCCAGCATGCTGCGAAGGTAAGGCGCTCGCCAGCGCGCCGTGACCGCCTCCACCTTCGCCGTCATCGCTGGCACTCCGTAGCAAGGTCGCTTTGCAGCCGTTCAGTCCGGGTGACCCACAAAGTTCCATCGTCGCGGTGTTGAACGTCGAAGTGCCCCCGGCCCTGCCTTCGCAGGCGGGCAGCGCGTCCCTCTGCCAGGCTGATCGCTCCGTCATCCGCCTCGGGATGCCACAGGATCGACCTTCCGACGTCGAGTTGTTCCCAGTCTGACAGCTTGCGGATCGGTCCGCTCGGCAGTTGCCTCACACAAAGAAATCTGTCGATGGCGCGAAAGCTGAACCACTCACCGTTAGCTGTCGGCTTCGTTTGACTGAACCACGGCTGGCGAAGCCAGCTCCGCGCATGTCGCGGGTGCTCATGTTCCATCCAAAGCGTCTGCCATAGACGGGGTACCAAGCCGACATGCTCGGCGTAGCTTTCTTCGGTGAACCATAGGTTCATGTCGTCAGCCCAGAGTGGGGCGGTAGGTGACCGGCTCATCGCCGCACCTCCGCCGCGCTCACATAGGCATCAAGATCGGCCTTGGCGTAGCGCACCGCGCCGCCGAACTTCCGGTAGGCAGGGCCTTGTGCGCCAACAGAACGCCAGCGGGCTAGAGTAGCAGGCGCAAGACCGAGATAGTCAGCGGCGGCGGCCTCGGTCAAAAAGGGTGATTCAGTCATAGCAAGCTCCATCACGATTGTGTCGGACGGGGCTGTAACGCGCATAGTTCTTCGTGAATATTGTAGTGACTGCGTGGTTGCGCGTGGTTGCGCAAATAGTTCTTAAGTTCTTTATTGTCGATCGAGTTCTTCGTTGATGTACCCGACATCATGTGCAACGACAGTGACGCGCTGCGGTCTGTCCCGCGCGTGGGGCGTGGATTCCCCTTGATACGCTGCTCGGTCGAGTTTCTCGGCCGGGTGCCGTCGTGCTGTCCAAGGACTCGTCCCAAAAGCGGCGGGCCTGATGCAGCGTATCGGGAATCCAACACCCGGCTCGACCGGGCTGCCCCTGACAATGGTCGGGAGCATTATATGAACAAGCCGTTCCTTCTCGCCGCCGTGCTGCTCGCCTCCCCGGCGGCGGCGCAGGACGTGACGCCGCGCGCGAATGAGCCGGTGGCCGCAGTTCTCGCCAAGCCCCAGCCCGTGACAGCTGGCGACATTTTAGATCGTCCCTACCGGGTTCTCGGACCGGTACGCGCGACGGTCCGGAAAACAACGATCTTCGACAAGCCCGTGTCAGAGGTGAAGGTCTACAGGGAGTTGTGGGAGCGAGCGCGGCGCATGGGTGCGGATGCGGTCATCCTCGCTGACTATGCCGCACCTGAAACGGAGCTGGGCAAGGTCGGAGCGCGGGAGGCGAGCGGTAAAGCCATCAAGTTTGTGCCCTGACGGCGGCGGTGATTGCCGCGTCTCACGCCGCCCGGCGTGCCTGCGCGATCATGCTTTCGAGGTCTGCCGTGGCAATCAGGCGGCGCTTTCCGACGGTGAAAGATGAAAGCGTGCCGTCGCGCATGAGTGCATACAACGTGGTCCTGCCTAAGCCGGTGACGGCGGCGGCCTCCATTACGCTGTAGGCCAGCTTGCCAAGGCCATCCGGCGTGCCGCTACGAGGTTCGTTATCGTTGTTCATTCTCGATCTCCTGTGATCGAGCGAATACGCACAGGTCCAATGAATGGGAACATCGCGCCGACGAACCTACCGGGTAACTAGGCGATTTCGAAAAGACCCAAGACCTAACAGCATTTAACGTGCTGCGATTTACTATTTTACCCGGTAAGTCACCAAATCCCAGATATAAAAGATATAAGCAGTAACAACGTTTCCGGTCGTGAATAGGCTTACAGTGCCAACCCGCTTAGCGCGTTGAGGGCGGCGTCGCTTGCGAGATGCCCATAGTGACGTTCGATCATCTCCGCACTTGTGCCGGAAATCTGCGCGATGGTGAGCAACGGCAGGCCAGCCGAAACCAAGTCGGTGATGGTGCTATGCCGCAACGTGTACGCGGTGGCGTTGGAGGGCAGCCCCGCCGCTGCAACCGCCTTTCCGATCGGCTGCTTCCAATTGTCCTTGTTCCACCGGCTGCCGTTGGCCCGCATAAATAAGGGAGCCGTAGGCAACTTCCCGGCGATCTGTGACGCCAGTAGCTTCGCGGCCTCCACCGGAACCTTGATCCGCCGAGCCTTGCCAGCCTTGTCCTTGCCGATAGTCAGTTCGGAAGTGCGCTTGTCGAAGCTGCCCGCATCAAGGGCCGCCATCGCGCCCGGACGCATCGGCAGCAGGCACAGCGCTTTGACGAACGGCGCTGCCTCAGCGTCGAGGTGGTCGAGCAAGCTACGCCGCTGCGCCCGGTCGAGATACAGGGTGCGCCGACCATCGGCATTGCTATGCGCCTTCAACGCCTCTTGCCACGCGCCCGCGCTGCCCGGCAGTCCGGGACGAAGCACGCGGTTGAGTGCCGCCCGCAGCACCGCGATATCGCGATTGATCGTGGACAGCGCGCGGTCGCGGGTGCGCCGCTCCCCATCTTTGTTCCGGCTCACCAACGACGGTTGATCCGCCAGCCGCTTACGCCACTCCTCCAAGTCCTTGCGGCGCAGCTTATCGAGGCGACGCTTGGCAATAGGATCGTCGTACACATAGCGACGAAAGCGCGCCGCCGTCTCTGGACGATCGGCGGCGTAAGCGCGGCAAGCATCGCCCACGGTCTCGATCTTCTCTTCGGTGTGTCCGCCCGCCTCGGTCAATTCCGCAAAGCGCTCCGCCTCCAGCTTCGCCGCTGCGAACTTGGCGCTGCCGGGTACGCCGGGGAACGCGCCCAACCGCTTCTTCTGGTAGCGGCTGGTGTCAGCGTCATAGGCTCGGGCAAACCACGCTCCGTCACCACCCTTGGCCGATGGCGCGTAGCCAACGAAGCAACCGGGGCGCAGCCGCTGCCAGTATGGCTCAGCGTTGGCATTCGCGCGCAGCGCCTCTCGATCCTTGACCCGACTTAGGTCGCGTCCTGCCATCCATCTGTCTCCATTCGTACGCCCGGTAACATCCGGTAGCCGTCCGGTAAAACGTAGGCGAACATCTATGAATGATAACGACTGATTTACAAGGGAAACTGGACGGCGGCGAACCACCCCGAACGGCTACCCCCTGCACTCCGAAGGCAGAGGCCACAGGTTCGAATCCTGTCGGGTGCGCCAGCACCATCCTTGCCCAGGTTGCCGTTTCAAGGCGGTTTCCGCAGCGCTGCCGACGGACGCCCCCGGCGATCGGCAGCTTTGATGGCTCCGTGACACCGACCGGACACAGGGGCGTGCCAGGGGGCGGCGATCAGCAAGCGGGCGGATGGATGGTTTGTCCAGATCCGCCGCAAGGGCCACCGGCCGCGATGTCGGACCTTCCCCGTCAAGGCAGGGGAATCTGTCGGTGTCACGATCAGAGGTCGGATCGAAGCCGGTAGCCGACGCCGAGCTCGTTGGCGATGACGCTGCCGACCGGGCCCGGCGACTCCAGCTTCTGGCGCAGATTGCGGATGACGATCCGCAGATATTCGACACGTGGATCCTCTTCCGCCCCCCAGCACGCGGCGAGTATGCGTTCGTGGGTCACCACGCGCCCGATGTGGCGTGCCAATATGCCCAGTACCTCGTGCTCCTTGCGCGTCAGGTGGAGCTCCTCCCCATGGCGGCAGACGATCCGCCGATCGAGATCGATGCTCAGATCGCCCCGGCGCACGATCTTCTGCGTCGTCTCCGACGATCCCCGATGACGTAAGGCGACACGCAGGCGGGCAAGCAGCTCTTCCGTGTCGAACGGCTTGGTCACGAAATCGTCGGCGCCGAGATCGAGCGCCGTGACCTTCTCGTCGACGGCGTCCCTGGCCGACACCACGAGGATGACGAGGTCGCCGTGCGCGCGGAGCTGCGGGATGATGGCCAGGCCGTCCCGGTCGGGGAGGCCGAGGTCGAGAAGGATCGCGCCGGGATGTTCGACCGCAGCCTGGCGAAGCGCGCCCTTGGCATCCTCGGCCTCGACGACGGTATAGTCCGCCCGGATCAGCGTGGTGCGCAACAGGCGGCGGATCGCCGCATCGTCATCGACCACGAGAATTTTGGCGGGCATGTCAGGAGGTACTTTCCGGCGCGATATCGCGAACGATGAGGGCGGGTGGAAAGACCAGCGCGAAGGCGGCACCGCTGCCGTCCGGCCGGTTGGTCGCCTCGACGATCATTCCCATCGCCTCGGCGAATGCCTTGACGATGGCCAGACCCAGCCCGGTGCCGCCGATCGCGCGGTCGGACCCCTCGAGGCGCCTGAAGGTCTCGAACACCTCGCTCTCGCGACCGGGCGGCAGGCCGGGGCCGTGGTCGAGCACGGCAAGCCGCAGCTCGCCGAAGCGGTTGCGGCCTTCGATGACGACGTCCGTACCCGGCTCGCCATAGCGCCCGGCATTGTCCAGAAGGTTGAGCAGACAATGGTGCAGCAGCTGCGGATCGGCGCGCACCAGCGGCAGGTCGGGCGGGACATCGAGGCGTACGGCATGCCCCTCCAGCGCACGCCGGGCATCGTGCGCGGCACTCGTCACCGCGTCGCTCAGGTCGATCGCCTCGATATTCAGCTTCAGCGCCCCGGCTTCGACCCGCGCCATGTCGAGCAGGTTGGCGACGAAGCGGTTGAGCCGCTGCGCCTCGCTCTCGATCGTGCCGATCAGATCGGGCGTCGCGCCGTGACGCAGCTGCGCCGCGGCGGCGATCACGGCTGTCAGGGGCGTGCGCAGGTCGTGGCTGACGGACGACAACAAGGCCGCGCGCAGCCGATCGCGGGTGCGCACCACGTCGACGTCGCGCATCTCGGTCTGCAGGCGCAGGCGTTCGAGGACGAGGGCCGACTGGTCGATCAGGCTGCTGAGGAGCGGCAACTGGTCGGCCCGAACCGGACTACCGGCCTTGTCGCTGGCGACACCCAGCACGCCGAGCACGCGATCCCCTGCCTTCATGGGCTGGAACAGCCACTCAGACGCGGCGAGCGTGCCGGAACCCTTGCCGGCCGGGCTGCCGGTATCGAACGCCCAGCTGGCAGCGGCATGGTCCATCGTATCGAGGCGATAGCCGGGATCGCTGGCTGCCAGCATCTCCAGTTCGGAACCGTCCGTCCGTCCGAGCAGCACGACTTGAACATCGAGCAAGCGTCGGACATCGTCGCAGATCATCTGCGCGGCGAGGTCGAGGTCGTTGACCCCGGCGATCTGGCGCAGGAAGCCCGCGAGGATGGCGTTGGTGCGCGCGCTGGCCGCGGCGAGGTCAGCCTGCGCGCGCACCCGCGCGGTCAACTGGCTGGTGGCGACGGCGATGCCGAGCAGCACCAGGACCGATATCACATTCTCCGGGTTGTTGATCGTCAGCGTGCCGGTCGGCGGCAGGAAGAAGAAATTGTAGGCGAGGCTCGAAGCGATCCCGGCGAACAGTCCCGTCCTCAGGCCGAAGAAGCTGGCGGCCGCCATCACCGGCAGCAGGTACAGCAGCGCGACGTTGCCGAGATTGAGGATCTGGAACAGCGCCGTGGCGAGCCCGGTGACGCCCCCGACCATCGCGGTCGTGATCGCATAGCCGCAGGGCGAGCCCCACTGGCCCGCCCGACGTGGCGCCGACGGTCGCGGTTGCGGGGCGGCCGGCATCGGCAGGACGTGGACGGTGACGTCCGGCGTGTCGCGGACCAACGTGTCGACCACCGAACCATGGCGAAGCTCGAACCAGCGCGATCGGTTCGATTTGCCGAGCACCAGCTGCGTGGCGCGCAGGTCGAGCAGCACCGACTGGATGCCGGTCACGACATTTTCGGCCGGGACGGTGGCCACCGCGCCGCCCAATTGCGTGGCCAGCGTCATCGTCGCGGCGACCCGGGCATGCTGCTCGTCGGTGAAATGCGCGGCGCGAGGCGTTTCGATGAAGACCGCCGTCCATGGGCCGCGAAGGCCATCGGCAACCCGCTTGGCGGCGCGCACGAGGGCGTCGCATCCCGGCAGCTCGCTGATCGCGACGACGATCCGCTCGCTGCCCGCCCATGTGCCGCCGAGGCCCAGCGCGCGCACATCGTCCAGCATCCGCGCGTCGACCACCTGTGCCGCGCGGCGCAACGCGAGTTCGCGCAAGGCCGACAGGTTCGATTTGGAGAAGAAATGGCCGAGCGCGCGGGTCGCCTCCGCAGGGAGATAGACCTTGCCGGCCTTCAGCCGATCGATGAGCTCGTCGGGCGGGATGTCGACGACCTCGATCTCCGCCGCTTCGAGGATGCTGTCGGGCACCGTCTCGCGGACGCGCACGCGCGTGAAGCTGGCGACGATGTCGTTCAGGCTCTCGACGTGCTGGATGTTGACGGTCGAATAGACGTCGATGCCGGCTGCCAGCAGTTCCTCGACGTCCTGATACCGCTTCGGGTGGCGGCTGCCCGGTGCATTGGTGTGGGCCAGCTCGTCGACGAGCGCGAGCCGCGGACGGCGGGCGAGGATGGCGTCGATATCCATCTCGCGCAGCGTGCGCCCCTCATAGGGCACATGGCGACGCTGGATGATCTCATGTCCGCGGATCAGGGCTTCGGTTTCGGCCCGGCCGTGGGTCTCGACCACGCCGATGACGACGTCGACGCCGTCGCGTTTCCGCGCGGCGCCCTCCGACAGCATTTCGTAGGTCTTGCCGACGCCGGGGGCGGCACCGAGGAAGATCTTGAGGCGGCCCCTGCCCTCCTGCGCGGCGGCGCGCAGGAGGGCGTCGGGATCGGGGCGGCCCGCTTCTGGTCCCAACCCCGCCGGCATCAGCGCGCGGGCGCCGCGGCGTCGAGCGCGCGGTTGAGCGCCAGGACGTTGACGTGCGGGTCGCCGAGCAGCGATGTCCCGGTATTCGCGGTCACCAGGCCGCGAACGCGCTCGACGGGCAGCCCGCGGACCCGGGCGATGCGCCCGGACTGTGCCAGCGCCGCGGCCGGCGACAGATCGGGGTCGAGGCCCGAACCGCTCGCGGTGACGAGATCCGCCGGCAACGATCCGGTCACGCCTTCGCCCCGACGCCTGGCGACATCGGGCGTCACCCGGTCGACCAATGCCTGCGCGGTCGGGCCGAGGTTCGAGCCCGACGACGCCAGCCCGTCATAGCCCTTGCCGGCGGCAGACGGGCGGGTCTGGAAGTAACGATCGGCGACGAAGGCCTGACCGACCACCGTCGATCCGACGATTTTGCCACCGGCGTCGCGGATCAGGCTGCCGTTCGCCTGGGCGGGGAAGAGCGTCTGACCGATGCCGGTCATCGCCAGCGGGTAGGCGAGCCCGAGGAGCGCCGCGAACAGGATCGTCATGACGATCGCGGGCCGGAGTGCGGAGGAAAAATCCTTACCCATGATATGCGTCCTTTACGCGAGGCCGAGGCCACCGACCACCAGGTCGATGATCTTGATGCCGACGAACGGGGCGAAGAGGCCGCCGAGGCCATAGACGGCGAGGTTGCGCGCGAGCAGCGGCCCGGCCGCCATCGGCTTGTAGGCCACGCCCCTGAGCGCCAGCGGCACCAGTAGCGGAATGATGATCGCGTTGAAGATGATCGCGCTGAGGATCGCCGATTGCGGCGTCGCCAGCCCCATGACGTTGAGCACGCCGAGCCCCGGATAGAGCGCGACGAACATCGCCGGGATGATCGCGAAATATTTCGCCACGTCGTTCGCGACCGAGAAGGTCGTCAATGCGCCGCGGGTCATCAGCAACTGCTTGCCGAGGCCGACGACCTCGATCAGCTTGGTCGGATCGCTGTCCAGGTCGACCATGTTCCCCGCCTCGCGCGCGGCCTGCGTGCCGGTGTTCATCGCCACGCCGACGTCGGCCTGCGCCAGCGCGGGGGCGTCGTTGGTGCCGTCGCCGCACATCGCGACGAGCTTGCCGCCCTGCTGTTCCTTGCGGATCAGCGCCAGCTTGTCCTCCGGCGTCGCCTGCGCGAGGAAGTCGTCGACCCCCGCCTCGGCGGCGATCGCGGCGGCGGTCAAAGGGTTGTCGCCGGTAATCATCACCGTGCGGATGCCCATCGTGCGCAGTTCGCCGAAGCGCTCGCGGATGCCCGCCTTGACCACGTCCTTCAGGAAGATCGCGCCGAGCAGCCGGCCGTCCTTGGCGACCGCGAGCGGGGTGCCCCCGGCGCGCGCGATCTCGTCGGTGATGCGGCGCAACTCGGTCGCCGCGGCGGTCGCACCCGACCCTTCGTTGGCGCGCAGGATCGAATCGACCGCGCCCTTCTGGATCAGCGTGTCGCCGAAGCGGACGCCGGACACGCGGGTCTGCGCGGTGAACGGGATGACCTCCGCCCCCTGCGGCATCGGCCGCTGCAGATCGAACCTGTCGCGGGCGAGCACGACGATCGAGCGGCCTTCGGGCGTTTCGTCGGCCAGGCTGGCGAGCAATGCCGCCTCGGCCAGCTCGGCGTCGCTGGTGCCCCCGACGCTGCGGAACTCGCTCGCCTGCCGGTCGCCGATCGTGATCGTCCCGGTCTTGTCGAGCAGCAGCACGTCGACGTCCCCCGCCGCCTCGACCGCACGGCCCGACTTGGCCAGCACGTTGAAGCGGACGAGACGGTCCATGCCCGCGATGCCGATCGCCGACAGCAGGGCGGCGATCGTCGTCGGGATCAGCGTGATGAGCAGCGCGGCCAGGATCGCGACCGGGATGCCGCCGCCGGCATAGCTCGCAAACCCCGGGATCGTGCCGACCGCGATCAGGAAGATGATCGTCAGCCCGACGAGCAGGATCGTCAGCGCGACCTCATTGGGGGTCTTCTGCCGCTCGGCGCCCTCGACCAACGCGATCATGCGGTCGAGGAAGCCCTTGCCCGGCTCGACCGTCACTCGCACGCGGATCTCGTCGGAGATGACGCGCGTGCCCGCGGTGACGGCGGAACGGTCGCCGCCCGCCTCGCGGATCACCGGCGCGCTTTCGCCGGTGATCGCGGCCTCGTTGACGCTTGCGACACCCGAGACGACCTCGCCGTCGGAGGGGATCAGGTCGTTCGTCTCGACCAGCACGATGTCGCCGACCTTCAGCTGGCTGGCGGGCACGTCGTCATAGTGCCGCCCGTCACCCTTCAGCCGCCTGGCGACGAGTTCGGCCTTGGTCGCGCGCAGCGACGCCGCCTGCGCCTTGCCGCGCCCTTCGGCGAGCGCCTCGGCGAAGGTGCCGAACAGCACCGTCAGCCACAGCCAGACCGCCAGCTGCGCCTTGAAGGCGAAGGTCAGGTCGTCATGACCGATGACCAGCAGGATCGTCATCAGCGCCGCGACCGCCGCGGTCACGAACATGACCGGATTGCGGACCAGCTCGCGTGGATCGAGCTTCAGGAACGATGCCTTGATCGCCGGCACGACCAGGTCGGCGGTGAACAGGCTCTTGGATTGGGCTTTTGCCATGATGGCCCCCGTGTCAGAACAGCTGGCCGCGGATCATCGCGAGATGATCGGCGATGGGACCGAGCGCGAGGCTCGGCAGGAAGGTGAGACCGCCCAGGATCAGCACGATGCCGACGAGCAGCCCGACCCACAGGCCGCCGGTGGTCGGGAACGACCCCGCGCTTTCCGGCGTGTACTTCTTCGCCGCCAGGCTGCCGGCGATCGCCAGCATCGGCACGATCACGAAGAAGCGCCCGAACCACATCGCGACGCCCAGCAGGCCGTTATAGTACGGCGTGTTGGCAGTCAGACCCGCGAACGCCGAACCGTTGTTCCCGACCGCGCTGGTGAAGGCGTAGAGAATCTCCGAGAAGCCGTGCGGCCCCTTGTTCAGCGGCCCGGCCAGACCCTGTTGCAGTACCGACGACAGCGACGTCAGCCCCAGAATGACGAGCGGCAGCACCGCGATCGCCAGCACCGCGAGCTTCACCTCGCGGCTCTCGATCTTCTTGCCGACGTACTCGGGCGTCCGGCCGACCATCAGGCCCGCGACGAACACCGCCAGGATGGCGAACAGCAGGAAGCCGTAGATCCCTGCGCCCACGCCGCCGATGACGACCTCACCCAGCTGGATGTTGAAGAGCGGGATCATGCCGCCCAGCGCCGTGAAGCTGTCGTGCATGCTGTTGACCGCACCGCACGAGGCGGCGGTGGTCACGACCGAGAACAGCGCGCTGGCGGCGATGCCGAAGCGGACTTCCTTGCCCTCCATGTTGCCGCCTGCGACGCCGAGCTGGTGCAGGATCGGGTTGCCCGCGGCTTCCTGCCAGTAGGTGACGGTGACGCCGGCGAGGAACAGGATGACCATGGCGGAGAGGATCGCCCAGCCCTGCCGCGTGTTGCCGACCGCCTTGCCGAACGTCCAGGTCAGGCCGAAGCCGATCAGGAAGATCGACAGCATCTGGACCAGGTTGGTGAGCGCGGTCGGGTTCTCGAACGGATGCGCGCTGTTCGCGTTGAAGAAGCCGCCGCCATTGGTGCCGAGCATCTTGATCGCCTCCTGGCTGGCGACGGGGCCGAGCAGGATCGACTGGCGCGCACCCTCCAGCGTGTTCACGTCGACGGCGCCGGCCATCGTCTGCGGCACGCCCGACGCGATCAGGAACAGCGTGTAGACGATGCAGATCGGCAGCAGCAGGTAGAGCGTGACGCGCGTCACATCGGCCCAGAAATTGCCGATGGTCGCCGCGCTGCGCCGCGCGAACCCGCGGAACAGCGCGAAGGCGAGCGCGATGCCGGTCGCGGCCGACAGGAAGTTGTGGATCGTCAGCCCCAGCATCTGGCTGAGGTTCGACATGGTGCTTTCGCCGCCATAGCTCTGCCAGTTGGTGTTGGTCGTGAAGCTGACCGCGGTGTTGAACGCGAGGTCGGGCGAGAGGCCGGCCAGCCCCTGCGGGTTGCCGGGCAGCACGCCTTGCAGGCGGAGAACCGCATAGGTCAGGATCAGCAATGCCACGTTGAACAGCAGCATGTGGATCGCATAGCGGCGCCAGCCCTGCTCGGCGTCCGGATCGATGCCCGACAGCCTGTAGAAGCCGCGCTCGACGGGGCCGAGCACCATGTGCAACGGCGTCCGCCGCCCCTCGTAGAGCGCGTGGAGCCATAGCCCGATGGGCTTGGTGAGCGCCAGCAGGATGCCGACGAAGAGAAGGATCAGGAACCAGCCCTGGAGTGTCATGGATCGCCTCCCTTCAGAAGCGTTCGGGGCGGATCAGCACCGCCACCAGATAGACGAGAAGGCCGATCGCGGTCAGCGCCGCCAGCCAGAGATCGAGCGTCATGGCCGGGCCTCCTTCACGCGTTGTCGCACAGGCGGGCATAGGCGAGGGTGAGCGCGAACAGCCCGATGATGATCGCGATCCAGAGCAGGTCCTGCATGGAAGTCCTCCGATGGTCAGAAGGCGGCCGTCAGCGAGACCACGACGGTGCCGCCGGCGATGTTGCCGGTGCCGTCCTGGCCCTTGCTGAAGCTGGGGCGGAGGTACGTCGCCTCCCGGTCGGAAATGTCGGTGTCGACGTAGCTGACGTTGACGATCAGGTTCCTGTACGTGGCATCGGCGCCGAGCGACCAATCCCAGTATCTGCCCGTCGGCGAGACGGCGGTCGCGTTCGGACCCAGGCCATCCTGTCCCCAGCTATGCCCGATATGCGCCTTCGCCGTGACCGGCGTGCCCGGGATCGCCGCGGCGCCATCGCCCCACAGGTAGAGGTTATCGTCCTTCGCGCCGGGATGGTTGTAGACCCCGTTCGCGGCATCGTTCCCGGTGTCGTACCATTTGCCGATCGCCTGCTGCCTGGGCGCATAGGCGACGCCTGCGGTCAGCGTGGCCGGACCGGCGGTGCCGGTCAGCTTGGCATAGGGCTCGGCGAAGTCGGTCCTGTCCGCGCCGCCCGGGTACATGTACCAGGTCAGTCCGACGTCGAGCGTGGCATTGTCGGCCAGCTCCGCCTTGTAGCCGCCGATCAGGTCGAGCTCCATGTTGGCACCGCCGAACGTGCCCCAGCCCGCGAGGTTCGACGCCCAGGTGCCGACATAGAGGCCGCTTTCATGCGCGACGGTGATCCCGCCCTGCACCGCCATCTGCTGGTCGGACTGCGACACGCCGCGGAATCGATAGTCCGACGCGATCGTGGCAGAGCCGCTGACGGTAAGGGCGGGGGGCGGCGCCGTCTCGGCCGCTGCCTCCGCCTTGTCGTCGGGCGTCGATTGCGCCTGAGCCGCCGCCGGGAGCGCGAGAACCGCGACGGCGACGACCGCTTGATACACCTTCATTCCTGCACCCCTTACGGAGCGATCGTCACGTGACGACCGCCTTCAGGGACGCGCGATTAGGCCCATATCGCGTAGCATTTCGAGAGCGATTCCGGGAAATCGCATAGTGCTGGCATATAGATGTCGCTTTTTCACCGTCGCTGCCCGGATCGGCCACAGGCCGGGATGCGGCAGGCCGTCAGGGCCGAATGGCGATCCAGCCTGCCCGGCATGACAGCGGCCCTTTACGGAAAATTCCCTCAGCCCGCTTCGGGGAGGCCATGGGACCGCGACAGATAGTGCCGGATGACCTTCTCGTCATCGATGAACCGTCGGCCGTTTCCGACACGATGTTCGATGTCGTCGTCCGTCTGTGCGTCGTCGGCGAGGATCAGTACCGGCACCGACTGGTGATCGGCGCCGATCAGGTCCGCAATGGCCCGGCGAGGCCTGGGAAAGTCGATGTAATGCACGTCGATCCGATCGCGAAGTTCGGGGAAGAAGCCCAGCATGCCCTCGACCGAGACGGAATCGCCGCAATAGAACGGGCCCAGTCCGGCATTGACGAAACCGGGCTTCATGAGAAACAGGGCATCTTTCATCTAACTTTTCCTTGTCGAAGCTGTTTTCTTATCCGCTCCATCCCGAGCACGACGCCGGTCACGCTGAAGATAAAGCCGAATACCAGGGGAACCAGAACCGTCGCCTTCCGCCAACGCTGGTGGTCCGAAAGCCCCGGCACGTTGAAGGTGTGAAGCGCATAGTAGATCCAGGCATATGCCTTGCGACTGGGATCCATCACCGTCAGGATCCTGCCGTCCGCGCCGTCGATGGCGATGTCCGGCCTGATACCCCCGGGATCGGTCATCAGGATGGCCGTCGCGGGCCAGCCCTCGGCCAGCGCATAGAGGCTGGTGGGTGGGACGCGTCGGGAAACCGATCCAGGGCCGCCGGGCCACCCGGCAGCGACGCCCTGTCGCGCGAAATCGAGCAGCGCGGCGTCAGGGACCACAACTCCGTCGCCCAGGACGCGGCGCGCGGTGCCCGCGGGCCACCATCCGGTCGCCAGCGCACGTCCGGCGACCTGGGTGAAGCCGATCTCGTGCGCACCGCCAAGGGCCCGCAACGCCTGCGGATCGATCGCGAAGCCTCGTCCTGCCGTCATGCCCTGGTACCGGCGCGCCTGCGCCTCTAGCGGTTGCCCGCGCGAGAAGAGCCTGCCGTGATCCATTGACAGCCAGCCGCTCAGGATCCAGCCCAGCACGAAGATGCCGGCGAACAGGCCGAGCAGGTGATGCCAGCGCATCCAGCGAAGCCGGTAGAAGGTGAGCGAAGGCCGCCGCTGCCGCTGCGCGGCGATCGTGCGGACGATGCCGAGCACGGTGCCGGTGACCGCGACGATCAGCGCCACCAGCGACACCCACCAGACCGTCCGGTCCCAGGCGGTGAAATCGGCGCGCAGCGGCGTGAAATAGGCCCAGTGCAGTACCGCACCGATCCAGTTCCAGCCCCGCCCCGCGGCATCGGTGCGCTGCATCAGCTCCCCGCTGCGCGCGGAGAGATAGTAACGCGTGCCCGCTGCATCGTTCGCGTCGATGCGGTAGAAGGGGCGAAAGGCGTCGAAGCGGTTGTGGACGATCCATTGATCGTAGTCCGCCGGCGGACCGACCGTCGCGCCGGGCCCGATCGCGTCGACGGCGATCCGCCGCGCCGCACCGGCAGACAGCAGCGGCAGCGCGGCCCCGGTGCGCGCGTCGATCGCCCGGGAAATATCATTTTCCCCCGTCACGACATAGGCGGGGCGCTCGCCACGCTGCACCAGCCGTACGCCGGCAGCGCGCGTTCCGGCCGCCGCGATCGCGGTGCCGGGCGACACCCGCACCGCAGCCACGTCGACCGCACGCTCCAGCGCGAGCTGATCGGCGCGCGGCAGCGAGGGAAACGGCATGAACAGCAGCACCGCGCCGCTCGCGAACCACAAGGCGAAGATGACGCAGGTGGCGACGCCCAGCCAGCGGTGGAGCCACGCGACGTTGCGCGTCGCCCGCTCCTTCAGCCGCCGCAGGTCAGAAGCGCGCAAGGAGGCTGGCCTCGAAGCGGCGCGGTTCGCCCAGCATCACCTGCGAGGGGTAGAAGACGCTCGCCCATTGCACGAACTTCTTGTCCCACACGTTGTTGACACGTCCCGTGATCGACCAGCGCGGATCGATCGCCCATGTCAGATAGACGATGCCGGTGGCATACGGCTTCAGCACGAGGTCGTTGGCGGTGTTGCCGTAGCGCTTGCCGATGTAGCGCACGCCCCCGCCCGCCTCCAGCGGCAGCCCGGCCAGCTTCTGGACGGTGGTCCACAGGTTGCCGGTCCACATCGGCACGTTGGGCGGACGGTTTCCGGTGGCATCGATCCCGGCATTGGGATCGACGAAGCGCCCGTATTCGGCGTCGGTGTAGGCGCCGCTGGCGATCAGCGTCCAGGTCGGGGTCGCCTTGAACTCGCTCGACAGCTCCAGCCCGCGCGACTTCTGGCTGCCGACGTTGCTGAGCGTGTCGGTCCCGATCAGCGTCAGTATGTCGTTGCGCCTGATGTCATAGGCGGAGAAGGTGACGGAGCCGCGCCCGCCCATCAGGTCCGCCTTCACCCCCGCCTCGAACTGGCGCGAGCTGCTCAGGCCGAAGTTCTGCCCTGCGTTGACCAGGAAGATGTTGTTGCCGACCGGGTCCTTGCCGGTAGTGAACGAGGCATAGGTGCTGACGCCCGGCGCGACGTCGTAGACGAGGCCGACGCGCGCGTTGAACAGCTTGTACGTGCGCTGGAAGCTGCTTCCGGTATTGAAGCTGCCGTCGACGTTGTAGTTCTCGCGCGTCAGCATCAGCCGCTCGACGCGCCCGCCCGTCACCAGCTTCAGCGCCGGGGTCAGGCTGAGGATGTCCTCGGCGAAGAGCGCGCCCTGATCCCAGCGCGTCGGGCTGACGCGCTTGACCAGCGGACCGAACGTGCCCGGGGTCGGGCGGAACGGATCGACGCTGTCGCCATCGGGGAAGCCGCGCGAGCGGACGAAGTCGAGGTGGCTGTAGTCGATGCCGACGATCAGCTTGTTGTCCAGCCCCGCCAGCTTGTGCGCGAAGGTGGCGGACAGCTGGTCGCCGACGATGTCCTGGTTGTGAAAGACGAAGAAGCGATCGCGGTCGATCCTCTGCGTCGTCGGATTGAAGACGAAGTTCTCGGCGTTGATCCATTGCCGCTCGGCATGGAAGTAATAGGCCGTGTTCGACAGCGTCACGCTGTCAGACGGCGACCAGTTGACCACCAGCCGCGGCCACACCTGCCAGCTGTGCGCGCGGCTGTCCGACACGTTGTAGTTGACGAAGCGGGTGCGCGCATCGACCACGAGCCCCTTCGACGAGGACAGGATGCCGCGGATCGGATCGGTGCCGAACGACGCGGGCACCAGCGGGGTGCCGAAGTAATTGGACAGATTGTCCTGGAGGTAATCGACGCTCAGCTCGACCGACAGGTCGCTGCCCGGCCTGTACAGCAGCGCGCCGGTGGCGTTGAACGAGTTCGAGCCCGAATCGTCGACATAGCCGCTGGAGCGATGGTAGCTGACGTCGGTGCGCAGCGCGAGCGTATCGCTCAGGATGTGGTTGCCGCCGATGCCCAGGCTGACCGTGTCGAACGTGCCGTAGGACGCGAGCGCCTGCAGGCTGTCGGCGCGGAAGTCCGGGCTCTTCGTCACGACGTTCACCACGCCGCCGACGGCACCCTGTCCGTAGAGGACCGACGCCGGCCCCTTCAGCACGTCGATGCTGGCCAGGTTGAACGTGTTGCCGGGCCGGTTGATCATATCCGCCGGGCCGACGTACAGGCCGTTGCGCAGCAGCGTGATCTGGCTCCCCTCGAACCCGCGCATCGAGAAGATCGCCGGGCCGCCCGGTGTCCCGCCGGAGGTGACGCCCGGCAGGCTGACCGTCGCCTCCTCCACCGTGCGGAAGCCGCGCGTCAGGATTTCGTCCGCGCCGATCTGGTCGATCGTGCCGGGCGTCTCGCGGATCGACAGGCCCAGACGGCTTCCCGTCCCCGTCTCCTCGTCCAGCTGGCGCAGGCGCCATCCGGTGACCGTGATCTCGCTGTCGGCCTGATCGCCGGCGCCGGCGGTGTCCCGCGGCGCCTGTTGCGCCAGCGCCGGACCGGCGATGCAGGCGGCAAGGGCGAACAAAGATGTTCGCACGACGTGGTTCTTAAGCAAGGCATGCATCGTCAAACCCCCCGATGGTGATCGAATCATTCCCCGGCTGCGATATTCTTATATTTGTATAGTCAATAGAGCGTGACCGGGCTAAGGCCGGTCGTCAAGGCGGGAATTGTCGCACCTGCGAAATAATCGCCCGATGCCGTTTGCGGGCGGGCGGCGAACGCGGCAGCATCGTCGCTGGCCGCCGATCGGAATTTAGGAGCTTGGATGCTGGCGCATACACCCGACGAGATCGCGACGGGCAACGGCGGGGCCGACCTGCGCATCCCGCGACTGGACGGCGACGGACCGCTGTGGCTCCAGATCCGCCGTTCGCTGGCGCAGGCGATCCTGAGCGGCGACTGGCCGGCGGGAACGAAGGTGCCGCCGGAGCTGTCGCTGACCCGGCATTACGACACCTCGCGCATGACGGTGAACAAGGCGATCCAGAGCCTGGCGACGGAGGGTCTGGTCGCGCGCCGGCCCAAGCTGGGCACCGTCGTCACGTCGCGGGCGCGCGAGCGGCCGGTGTTCGAGATCTGGGATGCGGCCGATGCCGTGCGGCGGGTCGGCGGCCATTACGGATACCGGCTGCTGGAATGCGGCATGGCGGGCGCGGACGAACCGATGCGCGAGGAGCTCGGACTGGCCGCCAGGGTGCCCGCGATCCGCATGCTGTGCCTGCATTCCTCGGACGGTCGCCCGTTTCAGCTGGAGGAGCGGCTCATCAACATCGCCGCCGCGCCGCGCATCACCTGCCAGCCGCTCGACGACGTCAGCCCCGGCCAATGGTTGCTGGCGAATGTCCCCTGGACGGAGGCACGCCATGCGGTGACGGCGCGCGGCGCACCGCCGGAGGTGGCCGCGCATCTGGCCCTCCCGCAGCACGACGCCTGCCTGGTGGTGGAGCGCCGGACCTGGAACGAGGAGGTCCCGGTCACGCTGGTGCGCTTCTGGTATCCGGGCGGGGATCATCGGCTGGAGGGGCAGTTCCGCCCCTCCTGGTAGCGACCCGGGCCGGATCGACATTCGGCCCTACCGCCTGCAAACGGCGGTTCCGCGCGCTGTGCGGTGCCCGCGTCCCGGAGGGACGCTGCACTACCGTCATCCCGGGTCAAGCCCGGGGTGACGGCGAGGAACCGAACCTCTGTTCCACCAGACTAGCGCCGCTCGATCGTGAGGTGGGCGAGTTCGTGGACCGGCGCGAGCCGGCGTTCGATCAGATCGCGCGTCACGTCGGCCTGTCCGACGACGCTGACGATGGCGGCATGCGCCTGCGGGCCCACCCGCCAGACGTGAAGATCGGTGATCCGCGCATCGCCGGATGCCTCGACCAGCTCGCGGATTTCGTCGGCGACGTGATCGTCCGTCCGGTCGAGCAAGATGGCCGATGTGTCGCGCATCAGCGTCCACGACCAGCGCGCGATGACGATCGCGCCGACGATCCCCATGACCGGGTCCATCCAGACCCAGCCCAGATATCGCCCCGCGACGAGGGCACCGATGGCGAGCACCGAGGTCAGGGCATCGGCAAGGACGTGGATGTAGGCCGAGCGCAGATTGTTGTCGCCGGCATGGGCATGACCGTGATGATGCCCGTGCCCGTGCCCGTGCCCGTGCCCGTGCCCGTGCCCGTGCCCGTGCCCGTGATGGTGGTCGTGACCATGATCGTGCCCGTGTCCGCCCGACAGCAGAAAGGCGGAGGCGATGTTCACGAGCAGGCCGACGACCGCGATCCAGATGGCCTCACCGAAGGCGACGTCGATGGGCTGGAAGAGGCGGGCGACGGACTCGACGCCGATCGCAAGCGATATCAGGCCCAGCACCATGGCCGACGCGAACCCGGCGAGATCGCCGACCTTGCCGGTCCCGAAGCTGTAGGCCGGATTGCGGGCATGGCGCTTCGCATAGGAATAGGCGGCGGCCGCAACGGTCAGCGCGCCGGCGTGCGTCGCCATGTGAAAGCCGTCCGCCAGCAGCGCCATCGAGCCGGTCGCATAGCCCGCGATGATTTCGCCGATCATCATGACGGCCGTGAGCGCGACGACCCAGCGCGTCCGGCGGGCATGTTCATCGTGCGCCGCGCCCAGGAAGACGTGATCGTGGGTATGGGGGTCGAGCTCTGACAGGGTGGCCATCGGCGGTCCTACTTCGCGTAACGGCGGATCACCGCCAGCAGTTCGTCTGCGCCCTCGGCACGCTCCTCGTCGCTCAGCCCGGCGCGCGCGACATGCGCTTCCAGGTGCTCGGCGATGATCTCGTCCATCAGGCCGTTCACCGCGCCACGAACGGCGGCGACGAGATGCAGCACCTTGGTGCACGAGGCGTCGGCGATCAGTTCGCGTTCCACGGCGTTCACCTGACCTGCGATGCGACGAACGCGCGCGACGAGATCGGAGTTGGTCCCGGTAAGGTGCGACATAGCCATACCCCCTATGCCTATCTGCCGCCCATCGCAACGGGTTCGTTTGCGAAGGGGTTCAGCGGAGGGGCAGCACGCTGCGCTGGTTGTGCTCGGCCTTCTTCGCGCTGGCCGGGACCTCGTCGCGAGACCTTCAAGGATGAAGCGGGTCGATCTCCGCCATCAGGACGGACGCGTCCCCCGCCAGATGGCGGCCGATCCCGACCGCGGCGGCATCGAGGCGCTTCAGGTGATGCGTCGTGCCGTCGATCCGGAAGCGGGCGTCGCGGGAAGCGACGATGACGGTCGCCGCGGCGCCCGTCACGATCCCGTCGTCTCGCAGCGGCACGACCGAACCGAGGAATCGCCCGCGTCCGGTCATCAGGTTGAGCGCGATCGCATGGCCCCCGAGCGGCCGCGCAAGGACCGGCGCGCTGCCCGGGAAGCGCACCGGGGCGCTGCCCGGTTCGAGGAGCACGGGTCCGTGTCCGAGCCCTTGCAGCAGCAGGCGTCCCGACAGGACGGCAAGGTGACGGTCCAGGTCGTCGAACCGTGAGAATGGGCCGTCTTGGGCAATCGTGGCGATGCTCACGCGCCAGTCGGGCATCCCGACGAGCGGCGAGCGGCAGACTTCCTCCGTCGTGCCGCCGCCATTCTTCCACGACACGGTCGATCGTCCGGCCGCGGGCAGGAGCCTCAAGCCAGGATGCCCGGCAGGTCCAGCGACCGCGCGCGCGCGCAATCCCGGGCGATGTCATATCCCGCATCGGCATGGCGCATCACGCCGGTCGCGGGGTCGTTCCACAGCACGCGTTCCAGCCGCCGGGTCGCCTCCGGCGTGCCGTCCGCGACGATCACCATGCCGGCGTGCTGCGAATAGCCCATGCCGACGCCGCCGCCGTGGTGCAGCGACACCCAGGTCGCTCCGCTGGCGGTGTTGAGCAGGGCGTTGAGGAGCGGCCAGTCGCTGACGGCGTCGCTGCCGTCGCGCATCGCCTCCGTTTCGCGATTGGGGCTCGCGACCGACCCGCTATCGAGATGATCGCGACCGATCACCACCGGGGCCTTCAGCTCGCCCGACGCGACCATCTCGTTGAAGGCCATGCCCAGGCGATGGCGATCGCCCAGCCCGACCCAGCAGATGCGCGCGGGCAAGCCCTGGAAGCGGATACGCTCGCGCGCCATGTCGAGCCAGCGGTGGAGGGGCGCGTCGTCGGGCAGCAGCTCCTTCACCTTCGCGTCGGTGCGGTAGATGTCCTCCGGATCGCCCGAGAGCGCAACCCAGCGGAACGGACCGATGCCGCGGCAGAACAGCGGGCGGATATAGGCGGGCACGAAGCCGGGGAAGGCGAAGGCATCGGCGACGCCCTCGTCCTTCGCCACCTGTCGGATGTTGTTGCCGTAATCGACCGTGGGAACGCCCTGCGCCTGGAAGGCCAGCATCGCCTCGACATGGCGCGCCATCGATGCACGCGCGGCCTCCGCCACCGCGGCGGGGTTCTGCTCGCGCGTCGCGACCCAGCGCTCCACGGTCCAGCCCGCGGGGAGGTAGCCGTTGACGGGATCGTGCGCGCTGGTCTGATCGGTCAGAAGATCGGGTCGGATGCCGCGCCGCAGCATCTCGGGCAGCAGCTCCGCGGCGTTGCCGAGCAGCCCGACCGACGTCGGCGTGGTCGCGCCGGTGACGATCGCCAGCGCCTCGTCCAGATCGGCGGTGGCGCGGTCGAGGTAGCCGGTGCGCAGCCGCATATCGATCCGGCTCTGCTGGCATTCGATCGCGAGACACGACGCGCCCGCCATGACCGCCGCCAGCGGCTGCGCACCGCCCATCCCGCCCAAGCCGGCGGTCAGCAGCCACTTGCCCGACAGGTCGCCGCCGTGGTGCCGGCGCCCCATCTCGACGAAGGTTTCGTAGGTGCCCTGAACGATGCCCTGCGTGCCGATGTAGATCCACGATCCCGCGGTCATCTGGCCGTACATCGCCAGCCCCCTGCGATCCAGCTCGTCGAAATGCTCCCAGTCCGCCCATTTGGGCACCAGGTTGGAATTGGCGAGCAGCACGCGCGGCGCATCGGCATGGGTGCTAAAGACGCCGACCGGCTTGCCCGACTGGATCAGCAGCGTCTGGTCGTCGTCGAGCCGGCGCAGCGTGTCGACGATCCGGTCGTAGCTGTCCCAGTCGCGCGCGGCGCGCCCGATCCCGCCATAGACGACCAGATCCTCCGGCCGTTCGGCGACATCGGGATGCAGGTTGTTCATCAGCATGCGCAGCGCGGCTTCGGTCTGCCAGCTCTTGGCGGTGCGCGCGGTGCCGGTGGCGGGGCGAATGACGCGGGACGGGTCGTGGCGGCTCATCGGGCGAACTCCAGGCAGGCGGACAGAATATTGGCGAGGGTGGCGCGGGATTGCGTCGCGGCGGTCGCATCGTAGTCGGGAGGCCAGACGTCGGGCGTGGGCGACCGATCGGACCGCACGTAGCCGCGCATCGCGATCTCCATCTGGATCGCATGCACGCCCTCCGATGGGCGGCCATAATGGCGCGTCGTCCAGCCACCGCGGAACCGACCATCGACGACATAGCTGCGCCCGGAGGAGGCGCAGACCGTCGCGACGGCATCGCTCAGCGCAGGATCGCAGGTGGTGCCCGCGTTCGTGCCGATATTGTAGACGGGCAGCAGACCGGCGAACAGCCGCGGGACGACGCTGCGGATCGAATGGCAATCGTAGACGACGACGCGCTCGTGCCGTGTGCGCAGCCGCGCAATCTCATGCGCGAGCGCGGCGTGATACGGGTCGAAGAAGGCGGCGCGGCGGCGCGCGATCTCCGCCGCACCGGGGCCTTCGCCGCGATACAGAGGCTCACCGTCGAACGTCGTGGTCGGGCACAATTCGGTCGTCGCCTGCCCGGGATAGAGCGACGCGCCCGACGGGTCGCGGTTGACGTCGATGACGCTGCGCGAGATCGCGGTCGACACGACGGTCGCCTCCGCCAGCCCGTCGTAAAGCGCGGCGATGTGCCAGTCGGCGTCGCGCCGGGCGAGCCACGGCGACACGTAGACGTCGTCGAGACCCGCAAGGTCGGTGCCGCCGTGCGGCATGCACAGGATCAGCGGCGTGTCGGCGCGCCGCACCGACAGCCAGTCGGGCGTCATGCCGCGACCCCCGGCAGCGCGTGCCCCAGGGCGGTGGTGGCGGTATCGACGACGGCGCCGCCGGCGATCAGCGCGGTGGCGTGCGCGATGTCGGGGGCCATGTGGCGGTCCTCGCCCAGCATCGGCACCGCGGCGCGCAGCACGCCGCGCACCGCCTCCACGCAGGTGCTGGAGGTCAGCGGCGCGTGGAAGTCGCACCCCTGCGCCGCCGCGAGCAGTTCGATGCCCAGCACCGCGTCGACGTTCGCCGCCATGTCGCGCAGCCGGCGCGCGCCGTGCGCGGCCATCGAGACGTGATCCTCCTGATTGGCGGAGGTGGGGATCGAATCGACGCTGGCGGGATAGGCGCGCTGCTTGTTCTCGCTCACCAGCGCGGCGGCGGTCACCTGCGGGATCATGAAGCCGGAGTTGAGCCCCGGGCGCGGCGTCAGGAACGCCGGCAGCGCGGACAGCGCCGGGTCGACCAGCATCGCGATGCGGCGCTCCGACAGGCTGCCGATCTCGCACAGCGCCATCGCGATCGTGTCGGCGGCGAAGGCGACCGGCTCGGCATGGAAGTTGCCGCCCGACAGCGCTTCGTCGGTATCGGGGAAGATCAGCGGATTGTCGCTGACGCCGTTCGCCTCCGTCACCAGCGTCGTCGCGGCCTGGCGCAGCAGGTCGAGGATCGCGCCCATCACCTGCGGCTGGCAGCGCAGGCAATAGGGATCCTGCACGCGCACATCGTCCTCGCGGTGGCTGGCGCGGATCGCGGACCCCTCGATCATGGCGCGCAGCGCGTGGGCGGTGTCGATCTGCCCGCGGTGCCCGCGCAGCGCGTGGATGCGCGGGTCGAACGGCGCATCGGACCCCTTGGCGGCCTCGGTCGCGACGATCCCGGTCACCAGCGCGCAGCGGTACAGCCGCTCCGCCTCGACCAGTCCGGCGAGCGCATAGGCGGTGCTGAACTGCGTGCCGTTGAGCAGCGCCAGACCCTCCTTGGGTCCGAGCTCCAGGGGCGTCAGGCCCGCATCGGCGAGCGCGCGATCCGCCGGCATCACCGCGCCGCCGACGTCGATCTCGCCGACGCCGAGCATCGCGGCGGTCATATGCGCGAGCGGGGCGAGATCGCCCGAGGCGCCGACCGACCCCTGCGCGGGCACGATCGGGGTCAGTCCGCGCGCCAGCATCGCCTCCAGCAGCGCGATGGTGGCGGGGCGGACGCCCGACGCGCCCTGTGCCAGGCTGGCGAGCTTCAGCGCCATCATCAGCCGCGCGACCGGAACCGGCATGGCAGCGCCGACGCCCGCGGCGTGGCTGAGCACGATGTTGCGCTGGAGCGTGGCGAGATCGGCGGCGTCGATCCGCACGCTCGCCAGCTTCCCGAAGCCGGTGTTGATGCCATAGACCGGCGCGCCCCTGGCGACGATCCGCTCCACCGCCGCCGCACTCGCCGCGATCGCGTCGTGGCATGCGGGGTCGAGCGCGGGGGCGGCGCCCAGATAGATGGCGCGCCAGTCGGCATAGGGGACGTGCCCCGGCGTGAGGATCATCGACCGTTCCTGATACGGGAGTGGAGGGGATTGAAGCCGATCCGGTAGACCAGCTCCGCGGGATCCCGGATCGACCAGATCGCGAGGTCGCACGCCTTGCCCGGTTCCAGCGTGCCGATCTCGTCCGAAAGGCGCAGCGCGCGGGCGGCGTTGACGGTCATGCCGCGCAACGCCTCCACCACGGTCAGCCGGAACAGCGTCGCCGCCATGTTGAGGACCAGCAGCGGCGAGGTAAGCGGGGAGGTGCCGGGGTTGCAGTCGGTCGCGAGCGCGATCGGCACCCCGGCGGCGCGGAGCGCGGCGACCGGGGGCAAGGTCGTCTCGCGCATGAAGTAGAAGGCGCCGGGGAGCAGCACCGCCACCGTGCCCGCCGCGGCCATCGCCGCGACGTCTGCATCGGTGGCGTGCTCCAGATGATCCGCCGACAGCGCGCGGTGGCGGGCGGCGAGCGTGGCACCGCCGAGCGCGGACAATTGCTCGGCGTGCAACTTGACCGGCAGTCCATGCGCCCTGGCGGCTGCGAACACACGTTCGGTCTGCGCCGGGGTGAAGCCGATCCCCTCGCAAAACGCGTCGACCGCGTCCGCGAGCCCGGCGCGCGCGACCGCGGGGATCATCGTGTCGCAAACCAGCGCGACATAGCCATCGGCATCGCCGGCATATTCGGGCGGCAGCGCATGCGCGCCGAGGAAGGTGGTGGCGACGCGCACGTCGCGCGCGGTCGCCAGCGCCCGCGCCGCGCGCAGCATCCGCAGCTCGTCGTCGGTGGACAGGCCATAGCCCGACTTCACCTCGATCGTGGTGACGCCCTCCGCGAGCATCGCATCGAGCCGGGGCAGCGCCTGCGCCACCAGCTCCTCCTCGCCCGCGGCGCGGGTCGCACGCATCGTCGAGACGATCCCGCCCCCGGCGCGCGCGATGTCCTCGTAACTCGCGCCGGCAAGCCGCATCGCGAATTCAGTCGCGCGGTCGCCGCCGTGGACCAGATGGGTGTGGCAATCGATCAGCCCGGGGGTGATCCAGCGACCGCCGCAGTCGATGCGCTCGGCTCCCGCGGCGGACGGTGCCCCGGCGGCCGGACCGGCGAAGACGATCCGGCCGCCCGCGCACGCGACCACGCCGTCCTCAACGAGGCCGAGCGCATCGTCGGCCATGGTCGCCAGCCGCGCATTATGCCACAGTCGCTCGATCATCCCGCCTCCAATTGTATATACAAAACCACGAGTCGAAGATATTGTCCATCCCCGACACGGCGGGAGTGAGCGATGGCGAGTTGCATGTGGTTCGGGCAGGCACTGCTTCCCGACGGCTGGGCGCGCGATGTGCGGATCGGCATCGCGGACGGGCGCATCGCGCGGATCGAGGCGGACGCGCCGCCCGCCGCGGGCGAGGCGCGATACGCCACCGCGGTCGCCGGGATGCCCAACCTCCACAGCCACGCGTTCCAGCGATTGATGGCGGGATACGCGGAGGCGCGCTCCGGCCCGGCCGGCGACGATTTCTGGAGCTGGCGCGACCTGATGTACCGGCTGGTCGGCGCGATCGCTCCCGACGATCTGGCGGGGATCGCGGCGATGGCCTTCTGCGAGATGCTGGAGGGCGGGTTCACTCGCGTGGGCGAGTTCCACTATCTGCATCACGCGCCGGGCGGCACGCCCTTCGCCGACGCCGCGGAGATGGCGGCGGCGGTGGCGAGCGCGGCGGAGGCGACCGGCATCGCGCTGACGCTGCTGCCCGTGTTCTATGCCTATTCCGGCTTCGGTGCACAGCCGCCGCAGGAGATGCAGCGGCGGTTCGTCACCGATCTCGACGGCTATGCGCGGTTGCATGCCGCCAGCGTCCGCGCGTGCAGTACCTTGCCCGATGCGGTGGTGGGCGTGGCGCCGCACTCGCTGCGCGCGGTCGCGCCGGGGCAACTGGGCGCGCTGGCGTCGCTGGCGCCCGGCGCGCCGATCCACATCCATATCGCCGAGCAGCGCCGGGAAGTGGCGGATTGCGTCGCATGGAGCGGGCGGCGGCCGGTCGAATGGCTGCTGGAGGCGCAATCGGTCGATGCGCGCTGGTGCCTGGTCCACGCCACCCATGTCACGCCGGCGGAGCGCGACGCCATCGCCGCGGCAGGGGCGGTCGTGGGGCTGTGCCCGGTGACCGAGGCCAATCTGGGCGACGGCATCTTTCCCGCGGAAGAGTTCGTCGCGGCGGGTGGGCGCATCGGCATCGGGACCGATTCCAACGTCCGGATCGACGCGGCGGAGGAGCTGCGTACGCTGGAATATGGCCAGCGGTTGACGCGCGAGCGACGCACCGTGCTGGCGAGCGGCCACCGCTCCACCGGCCGGCTGCTGGTGGAGGAGGCGATGGCGGGCGGTCGCGCCGCGCTGGGGGCGGGCGGTCGCGCCGCGCTGGGGGCGGGCGGTCGCGCCGCGCTGGGGGCGGGCGGTCGCGCCGCGCTGGGGGCGGGCGGTCGCGCCGCGCTGGGGGCGGGCGGCCGGATCGCGGTGGGCGAGAGCGCCGATCTGGTCGCGCTCCGCGCCGTGCCCTGCGACGCCGGCGACCGCGCGCTCGACGCATGGGTCTTCGCGCGCGGGTCGGTGGATCGCGTCTGGCGGCGCGGCGTCGAGGTGGTCGCGAACGGTCGTCACCACGACCGCGACGCGATCGCCACGCGCTTCGACTCGATCGTGCGCCGCCTGCTCGCTTAGCTTGGTGGAACAGAGGTTCGGTTCCTTGCCGTCACCCCGGGCTTGACCGAGACCGCTGCGAACGTCGCGGATCGCTCGGCAATTTCGCCGTTCCCCGGCGAAGGCCGGGTCCCAGTTGGCGTGGCTTTTCCGTCTGTTACTGCCGTTCCCCAGCTGGGCCCGGCCTTCGCCGGGGGACAAGGAGCTGAGTTTCGCAGAGGTCTCGGCTTGACCCGGGGTCCCGATTTTCTTCGGCTATCGTGCGAGAGGGCGGCCGTCCCCGCCCACGACTCCCGGCCCGTCTCCGCGGTTGCTCTCCGGGCCGTCGCTGGACAACATGCCCGTCCCCCGGTCCTGCAACCATGATGGAAATTCCGTGGTCACCAAAGTCTATCTGTCCGCCGACCGCCTGCTCGAGGATTCGTTCCGCCTCGCCAATCTGGTCTTCGATTCGGGATTCCGGCCGACCCATATCGTCGGGATCTGGCGCGGCGGCGCGCCGGTGGGCATCGCGGTCCAGGAACTGCTCGAATATCGCGGCGTCCACAGCGACCATATCGCGATCCGCACCGCCTCCTATACCGGGATCGACCGACAGGAGCCGCAGGTGCGCATCCACGGCCTGGGCTATCTGATCGACGTGCTCAACCCGGAGGATCGCCTGCTCCTGATCGACGACGTGTTCGATTCCGGCCGATCGATCCGCGCCGTGCTGAAGGAGCTCGCGGAGCGTTGCCGCAACAACCTGCCGCGCGAGGTGAAGGTCGCGACCGTCTATTTCAAGCCGTCGCGCAACGTGACCGGGCGGCGGCCCGACTATTTCGTCCACGAAACCAGCGAATGGCTCATCTTCCCGCACGAGATCAACGGCCTGAGCGAAGAGGAAATCCGCGCGCACAAGCACGGCGCCGACGTCATCCTGCGCTGATCCGGATCGAACCCGCGCCGGCCGTCCGCCCGGTCAGCGCGGCGGGGCGAGGCGTCGCAGTTCGGCGGACAGCGCCTTGATCGACACCGGCTTGGACAGGAAACCGTCCGCGCCCGCCGACAGGCTGCCGTCGATCGTGTCGCGGTCGGACAGCGCGGAGATCGCGACGACCGGGATCGCCTGCATCCGGTCGTCGCCGCGCATGTGCGCGATGACGTGGCGCCCGTCGCCGTCAGGCAGATAGACGTCCATCAGCACCAGTGTCGGCCGCACGCTGGCCATCAGCTTGAGCGCTTCTTCGCCCCTGGCGGTGGCGATCGCCTTCATCCCGTTGGCGCGCGCGACCTCCACGAACAGCTTCGCGTGCAGCGGCTGGTCTTCGACGATCAGGATCAGCGCATCCACCAGCCACCTCTCCCGAATAGCCAAGGGGCTGATCTAGCCACCAAATCGCCTCCTGTCGCACGCGGATTTCCTGATCCAGGCTAACGGCGCGCGCCGGTTCCCCGGTGCCCCCGTCATACAGGACATCGAATGGATAACGGGGATAAATAGTGCCATTCCGGTCGGCAATTCTTTACCATTCCGGGCGATATCCGCGCCATGCGCCGACACGCCTCCATCATCCTGATCGCGTCGCAGATGGCGGTTGCGGTCGCCGGACTGCTGGCGATGGCGCTGTGGCCGCCTGCGACGGGAAGCATGACGATCGTCCCCATCGACGGCGCGGACGCCGACCGCACGCTGGTCCGCATGCTGGACGGGCACGTCCCCGTCATGGGCCGCGGCTGGCTGCCGGGATCGCTCGTCGTGCGCGGCGACCGCGCCGCGATCGCCGCGCTGTTCGCGCCCGGGAGCGTGGTGATGCTGGCACCGACACCCGCCGGCTGCGGTACGTCCATCGCTGCGGGGGTGACGGCATGACCGACGCCGCTACCGGCACCCGCCTGCCCGAGGTCGACCGGCTGCGCCGCTTCGGCGTGCGCGCCTGGGCCGTCATGGGCTGGACCGTCCTGCTGCTGATGGTTGCCGCCGCCGTCGTGATGGATCGCGGTATCGTCCTGCCCATCCTCGTCATCGGCGCGCTGGTGAACGCGGTGCCGACGCTGATGGCGCTGCGGCGGCGCTACGATGCGCAGGCGCGGCTGACGCTGGGCGTGCCCGCGGCGATGCTGCCCGCGCTGCTCGTGTTCCTGTTGAAGGGGCATGCGTGGCAGATGGACGCGCACATGTATTTCTTCGTCGCGATGGCGGCGCTCGTCGTCGTCGCCGACTGGCGGCCGATCCTGGTCGCGACGCTGCTGACCGCGCTCCATCATCTGGCGCTCGAATGGCTGGCGCCCGAATGGGTGTTCGCCGGCAGCGGCAATCTGGCGCGCGTGATCTTCCACGCGGTGGCGGTGCTGCTGCAGTTCGGCGCCCTGTCGCTCGTCACCGCGCATCTGGTGCGGCTGTTCGGCTCGCACGGACGGTCGCTGGCGCAGGCCCGCGAATCGGCGGCGCAGGCGGAGCAGGAACGCCGCCGCACCGAGCTGGCGATGGAGGAGGCGCGCGTCGCGCAGGAGGTCGCCGCGCAGGAGCGCCGCGCGCGCGAGGCGCAGGCCGCGCGGCTGGCGGAGGAACGCCGCGGCGAGCTGGTCACGCTGGCGCACGAGTTCGACGCGTCCGTATCGTCGGTGGTGAAGGTGATCGGGCAGGCGATCGACAAGCTGGAGGAAGCCGCAGTCCGGCTGGAAAGCGTGAGCGGCGACGCGACGCGCGACGCAGTGAACGTCGCCGCGGGCGCGTCGCAGACCGCGACCGAGATCGCCGCGGTCGCCGCCTCGATCCGCACGCTGTCGGGGTCGATCCGCACCGTCGCGCTGACCGCCGATGCGCAGACGAAGGTGACCGCCGTCGCCAGCGCGGAGGCGGAACGGACGGTGACGACGATCCACTCGCTCGAGGAGCGCGCGGTCCAGATCGAGGGGTTCCTCGACGATATCCAGCAGATCGCGGCGAAGACCACGCTGCTCGCGCTCAACGCCACGATCGAGGCCGCGCGCGCCGGCGACGCCGGCCGCGGCTTCAGCGTGGTCGCGGGCGAGATCAAGTCGCTGTCCGGCGAAACCGGCCGCGCGAGCGACCGTATCCGCCACCTGGTCGCCGCGATCCGCGACGGCGTGGCGGAGACGAGCCGGCGGTTGAACGGCGTCAACGGCGCGATCGGCGAAGTCTCCGCCGCCGCTTCGTCGATCGCCACCGCGATCGTCGAGCATCGCCGCGGCACCGAAGCCGTCAACGACGGCGCCGAGCGCGTCGTGCGGCAGACCTCGCTGATCAAGACCGAGATCGGCCGCGCCGCCACCGCGATCGGTGAGGCGTCCAACCTGTCGACGCAGGTCCGCGGCAGCACGCGCGACCTCGCCGGCAGCGCGCAGGCGCTGCGACAGTCCACCGACCTGTTCGTCTCCTTCCTGAACGCCGATCAGGCCACCGCCGCCGCTGCGGCGTGACGTCGCGCGGCGCTGGTTTGCGTCTTCACCGGAGGCACGACCGTCGATAGGCTGACCTCGGACTATCGAGGGATTCCAATGACGAAACTCGCCTTGCTGGCTACCGCCGCCCTCTTGCCCGCCGCCCTCGTACTCGCCGCCCCGGGCGCGGTTGCGGCAGCGACGACGCCGGCCACGCCCGCATCCCCCGGCGCGAACGCCGAGGATACGCGCCTCTACGCGTTCCTCGACCGGGAATTCGCCGAGGAGCTGCGCGACCGCCCGCAGCTTGCCACCCGGCTGGGGCTGAAGACCGGGCAGGACCGGCTCGACGACATAAGCGACGCCGCCGCGCTGCGCCGGCTCGAATGGCGCCGCGCCAGCGTCGCGCGGATGAAGGCGGCGTTCGATCGCGGCCGGCTGTCGGCGGAGGGGCGTGAGAATTACGACATCTGGGCGCTGGAGCTGGACCGGGCGGAGCTGGGCTATCGCTTCCGCCGCCAGGCGCCGCCCTTCTATTCCTTCCTCTATTCGATCCATGCGCAGCTGCCCGACTTCCTCATCAACACGCACACGGTGAAGGATGCGGCCGACATGCGCGCCTATGCCGCGCGCATCCGGGCGATCCCGGCGGTCCTCGACACCGCGATCCGGCAGAGCAGGGAGGCCGACGCCGCGGGCGTACGCGCGCCGAAGTTCCAGATCGAGCGCGTCATCGCGGGCAGCCGCGCGATCGTCACCGGCGCGCCGTTCGACGGCGGCGCGCCCTCCCCCTTGTGGGCCGATGCGCAGGCGAAGGTCGCCCGGCTGCAATCCGCGGGCACGGTCGATGCGGCGCAGGCCGCCGCGCTCCTCGCCGACACGCGCGCCGCGCTGCTGACGATCCGTCCCGCCTACGACCGGGTCATCGCCTGGGCGCAGGCGGACCTGCCCACCGCGCCGTCAGGGCGCGTCGGCGCGCTGACGCTGCCCGACGGCGTGGCCTGGTACACCGCCGCGCTCCGGCTCAACACCACCACCGACCTGACCGCGGATCAGATCCACGCCATCGGGCTGGCCGAGGTGACGCGGATCGAGGGCGAGCAGGACGCGCTCGCGCGCAGCGTCGGCATGAAGGACCGCCACGCCTTCTACGCCGATATCGCGCGCCGCTTCCCCGTCGTGCCGTGGACCGATGCGCTGCGCGAAAAATACCTCCGGGATGCCAACGCCGCGATCGCGTTCAACCGCACCCTGCTGCCGAACTATTTCAACAAGCTGCCGGTCCACGCCATGGAGGTGGTGCGCGAGCCGTCGTTCAGCGAGGTCGCGGGCGGCGCGGCGCATGCCGCCGGCCCCAGCCGCGACGGGGCACGTCCCGGCCGCGTCTACGTCCACCTGCTCGGCACGACCGATGCGACCCCGCCCTCCGCCATGCGCGACCTGATGTGCCACGAGGGGGTGCCCGGGCACGTCATGCAGGGCGACATCCAGGTCGGGCAGAGCGGCGGCCCGCAGTTCCGCCAGAGCACGCGCTACGTCGCCTTCGGCGAGGGTTGGGGGCTCTATGCGGAGGCGCTGTGCAAGGAGATGGGCGCCTTCCCGGAGGCATCCGACGATTTCATGCGGCTCGATGCCGAGCTGTTCCGCGCGGCGCGGCTGGTCGTCGACACCGGCATCCATGCCAAGGGCTGGACCGAGCAGCAGGCGATCGACTACCTCGTCCGGACCGGCCGCGCCGCGCCCGACCAGGGGCGTTCGGAGGTGCGGCGCTACATCACGCTGCCGGGGCAGGCGACCGGGTACAAGATCGGCATGATCCGCATCGTCGAGCTTCGGCGCAAGGCGGAGCGCGAGCTGGGCGCGCGGTTCGACATCCGCGGCTTCCACGACCTGCTGATCGGATCCGGCTCGCTGCCGCTGCCGATCCTGGAGCGCAAGGTGGACGACTGGATCGCGTCCCGCCGCGCCGTTTGAGGCCGGGCCCCAGATGCGAGGCCCCTGACGCGGGGCAAATGTCAGCGATCGAGCAGCTCGCTGATCGAGGCGACGAAATGCGCGTCCATCGCCGCCGCGGCCGCGGCGGCGTCGCCGCGGTGAATGGCGTCCGCGATCTGCTGGTGCGTGCGCAGGATGTCGCTGCGCTGCTCCGGGGTGACGCGGGTGCGCCACGCCACCGGCACCGCGACCGTCATCAGCGGCTCGAACGAGCGGACGATCTGGCGGAACAGCGCGTTGCCGCTGGCGCGCGCGATCGCCTGGTGGAAGGCGATGTCGTGGCGCGTCACCTCCTGCAACGCATCGCCCGCCGCCACCATCGCGTCGGCCGCGCGCGCGATCTCGTCCGCGTCGGCCGGCGTGCGATGCCGCGCGGCAAGCTCGGCGGTGCGCATCTCCAGCGTGCGGCGGACGTCCCACACCTCCGCGACCGACACCTGCGCCGTCGCCACCGCATGTTCGATCGAGGTCGCCATCACCGACCCGTCGATCGCGCCCACCCGCGCGCGCCGCCCGTTGGCGACATCGATCAGCCGCAGCGCCGCCAGCGCGCCGAACGCCTCGCGGATCACCGCGCGGCTGACCCCCAGGTCGGCGGCGAACCAGCCCTCGCCGGGCAGCGGATCGCCCACCTTCAGGTCGTGCGCGCGGATATGCTCGCGCACGCGGCGCGCGGCATGATCGGCCAGCGAGCCGCCCGCGTCGATCGCGCTCACGCCGCCACCTGCCGCAACTGGCTGGGCGGCATGCCGAAGCGGCGCGAGAAGGCGCGCGTGAAGCTGGCATTGTTGCGGTAGCCGCAGGCATAGCCGATCGACGACACCGCCAGATCGGTCTCGCGCAGCATGTGGCGCGCCCGCGTCAGCCGGTTCTCGGTCAGCGCATCCGCGACCGAGCATCGGAACATCGCGCGGAACCCGCGCGTCAGCTTGGCACGGTTGACGCCGCAGCTGCGCGCGATCTCGTCCAGCGTCAGCTTCTCGCGCCAGTTCTCGTCGATCAGCCGCCGCGCGGCGAGGATGCGCACCGCATCCCCCTCCAGCAGCTCCCCCGCCGCATCCGCCGCCACCAGCTCCCCCGCCGCCGCCCGCGTCAGCAGCGCCAGCAGCAGCTCGATGCTCTTGGCCAGCCGCAGGGTCGCGCGCGCGGGCTCGGGCAGCGCGCAGTCGGTGATCGCCAGCGCCACGCTGCGCAGGTCGGTCGGCAGGTACCAGCGGCACGCGCCCCCCGGCGCGTCCCCGACCAGCCGCCGGCACGCCGCGGCATCGACCGCCAGCACCAGATCGGCGGCGCACAATTCGGCCCCTGCCTCGGCCGCCACGATCGCGACCCGCGCCGGTGCCTCCGCCAGCCCGCCGAGCGCGAACAGCCGCCACCCGTGCGGCACCGCCGGCATGGCGGCGCCCGCTCCGATATAGGAGCGCATCTCGCCCGATACGTCGACGCATTGCTTGGTCATCGGCATCCTCTCGCAGACGGACGTAACCTGTCTGATAGGTGCCGGTCAACAGCTATCTGATAGGTTGCACCGGCGCTGCGCGGATCGCCTGCGCGAAGGCGGCGATCGCCAGCACGCCGGTCGCCAGTCCCACCGCCGCCAGCGCGGTCGCCAGATGCACCTCGCCGCCCAGCCACGCGCTGACCCAGGCGACCGCGCTCGGCGCCACGCCGAACCCGATCACCCCCGCCACCGCGATGAACAGCCCGATGCACAGGCCGCGCGCCTCGTTGGGGATCAGCACCGTCAGCGCGACCGAGGTGATGAGCCCCGTGACCGTCCCGCACAGCACCAGCCAGCCGAGGCACAGCGCGAACAGCGGCACCGATCCCGCGACCGGGAACAGCGCCGCCGGCGCACCCAGCGCCGCCGCGATCAGCGCGCCGTGCAGGACGCCGCCACGCCGCCCGCTGCGCTGCCCCCAGTCGGCGGCGACGCCGCCCAGGACCGCGCCGCCGATGCCGGTGGCGAACACCAGCGCCCCCATCCAGCCCGCGAACTGGTCCGGCGTCAGGCCATAGCGTCGCCCCAGCACCGGCGCGGCCCAGATCAGCGCGGAATTGTCCGCCATCACCACGCTCACCTGCCCGACGAACAACGGCAGCAGGAACCCGCGCCGCGCCCACAATTCCTTCGCCACCACGCGCAGCGGCGCGCCCGCGGCGACGACCTCGCGCCGCACCGGCTCGCGCAACGTCAGCAGCGGCAGCAGGCACAGCGCGAACAGACCGCCCAGCACCAGGTGCACCGCGCGCCACCCGCTGACCCCGAACGCGCCGCCGCCGACCCAGCCGAACAGCGTGCCCGACAGCGCGAACCCGGCAGCGATCCCCAGCGACTTGCCCAGCGTCATCACCAGCATCGCGCGCCCGCGCCTGCCGGGCGGATACAGGTCCGCCCCCAGCGACAGCGCCGCGGTCAGCGCGCCGGTGGTCCCGGTCCCCGTCATCATCCGCGCCGCGAACAGCATCGCGGTAGAGGACGCGACCGCGGTCAGCAGCGTGCCCAGCGTCCACAGCACCGCCAGCCCCAGGAACAGCCGGACCCGGTTGCGCCGGTCGACCAGGATGCCGACCGGCACCGACAGCAGCGCCAGCGGCACCGCCGCGGCGACGCCCTGCACCAGCGCGAGCGTCTGGTCGCTGAGCGCCAGCTCCGCCTTCGCGCTGTCCTGTATCGTTCCGAACGATCCCATCGCCGCGAACCCCGCGGCCAGCCCCAGCGCCAGCACGCCGAGCGACCAGCCGGCGCGCGGCGCACCCGTTTCGCTCACAGCGCGAAGATCTTGCCGGGGTTGAACAGATCGCGCGGATCGAGCGCGCGCTTCAGCGTCCGCATCACGTCGACCGCGTCACCCAGCTCGGCGACCAGCCATTCCTGCTTGCCCAGGCCGATGCCGTGCTCGCCGGTGCAGGTGCCGTCCATCGCCAGCGCGCGCTCGACCAGTCGCGCGTTGATCGCGGCGACCTCCTCCATCTCGTGCGGGGCGGTAGGGTCGACCGAGAAGATGACGTGGAAATTGCCGTCGCCGACATGCCCCAGGATCGTCGCGGGCACGCCCGACGCGGCCAGATCGGCCTGCGTCTGCGTGATGCAATCGGGCAGCCGGCTGATCGGCACGCACACGTCGGTGGTCCAGCCGACCGCGCCCGCGCGCAGGTTCACCGCGGCATAATAGGCCTCGTGCCGCGCCTTCCACAGCCGCGCGCGCTCCTCGGGCAGGTTGGACCAGGCGAACGCACCGCCGCCATTGTCCGCCGCCAGCGCCTCGACGGTCGCGATCTGCTCCGCGACCCCCGCGGGCGAGCCGTGAAATTCGAAGAACAGCGTCGTCACCTCGGGCAGCGCCAGCTTCGACCAGCGGTTGACCGCGCGGATCTGCATCGCGTCGAGGATCTCGACCCGCGCCAGCGGCACGCCGAGCTGGATCGACTGCACCACGGTATCGACCGCGCCCTGCAACGTCGCGAACCCGCAGACCGCGGAGGAGATCTGCTCCGGGATCGGGTGCAGCCGCAGCGTCACCTCGGTGATGATGCCCAGCGTCCCCTCCGACCCGACGAACAGCCGCGTCAGGTCGTAGCCCGCGGCCGACTTGCGCGCGCGGCGGCTGGTGCGGATCACCCTGGCATCGGGGGTGACGACGGTCAGCGACAGCACTGCCTCGCGCATCGTGCCGTAGCGGACCGCATTGGTCCCGCTCGCGCGTGTCGCCGCCATGCCGCCGATCGTGGCGTTGGCGCCGGGATCGATCGGGAAGAACAGCCCCTGGTCGCGCAGGTGCAGGTTCAGCTCCTCGCGCCGGCACCCCGCCTGCACCGTGCAGTCGAAATCCTCCGCATGGACCGCGAGGATCGCGTTCATCTCCGACAGGTCGACGCTCACCCCGCCGCGCACCGGCAGCGCATTGCCCTCGATCGAGGTGCCCGCGCCGAAGGGGACGATCGGCACGTCATGCTGCGTGCACCACCGCACCAGATCGACGACATCTTCGGTCGACCTGGCATAGACCACCGCATCGGGCAGCGCGGTCGCGAAATGCGCCTCCGACCGGCCATGCTGCTCGCGCATCGCATCGGTCAGGTGCAGCTGGAGCCCGAACCGCGCCTCCAGCGCCGCGATCAGATCGGGGGCGAGCGGTGCGCGCGGCGGGATGGCGTCGTGATGCATGGCGGGTCGCCCTTCGCGGTCAGAAGCGGATCGAGGCGCGCACGCCGTAGCGGCGCAGGTCGCCGATGATCCCCAGGTCGCTCGCCGGCGCGCCGGGAAAGTTGATCCCCGCCAGCAGCAGCGTCGTCTTCTCGATATAGGATTCGAAATAGCGCGTGTTGAACAGGTTGTTGACGAACGCGCCCACCTCGACCGCGCCGACCCGGTAGGTCGCCGACGCGTTGCCCAGGATATAGCCGTCGAGCAGCGTCGGCGTCGTCTCGTTCAGCGTCGCGGCCAGCCGCTTGCTCTTGCCCGTCAGCCCCGCGGACAGCGTGATCGAGCGCTCGCTCGCCAGCGGGATCGTATAGTCGCTGCTGATGTTGCCGAACACGTCGGGCTGGAACGTCAGCCGGTCGGACGACAGCCGCCGCCGCGTGATCGCGGTGTACGGGCTGCTGTCGGTCAGCCGCGCGTGCATCACGGTCAGCCCGCCGCTGATCGTCCAGGCCGGCACCGGCTTGAAGAATCCCTCGACCTCGATGCCGTAGCTGGCGACGTCGCCGGCGTTCAGATCGACCGTCACCAGCCCGCCCGCCGACGACGGGGCGATCGAGTTGAGCCCGATGTAATCGCGGTAATCGCTGTAGAACAGCGCCGCCGACAGCGACGACCGCCGGTCGGCGGAGGCGTATTTCGCGCCCGCCTCGTACACCCAGGCCGAATCGCCCTTGTACGTCCGCGTCGGCGCGGTCGGTGCGTTGAACCCGCCGCCGCGATACCCGCGCGAGATCGAGGCATAGGTCATGAACTCCGGATCCCAGTGGCGCGTCACCGTGATGCGCGGCTCCCACTGGTCCGATTTGATCGCCGCCTGCGGCACCGCTGCGCCGCCGACCGTGCCGTCGGCGGTGCGATCCTCGTGATCGTAGCGCAGCCCCAGCGCGACCTCGTAATCGCCGTTCGGCTTCCAGAAGAGCGTGCCGAACGCGGCATAGGTGTCCGCCTTCGTCGCGCTGGTCTGCGGCACGGAGCGCGCGATCGGCACGATCGTCGTCGTGCTCGCCGCGTCGAACGTCTCGCGGCTGTAGAACAGCCCGACCAGCGAGGAGACGGTGTCGCTCCACTTGCTGTCCAGCCGCGCCTCCGCGGTGCGCGTGCGCAGCACGTCTCCCCCACGCGAACGCACGAAGTCGACCGGGCCGAAGTCGCCCTCGCCGTCCGCGACGCGGCTGGTCCGCTCGTTATAGGCGCCGATCAGCGTCAGCGTGCTGTCGCCCAGGTCCTGCTCCAGCCGCGCATTCGCATCCTTGTAGCGGAAGGTGACGCGGTTGGGCGTATTGAACTGCACGTTGCGCGAATAGTCGGTCGGCCCCGTCACGCGCGCATAGGGCGTGTTGACGCCGTCGACCCAGTCGTAGGCGCCCTTGATCGTCAGCCGCGTCGTCTCGCCGGGGGTGAAGCGGATCGTGGCGTTGACGGAATCGGTGTTGAACGGGTTGGCGTCGCCGCCGATCACGGTGTTGCGCAGGAAGCCGTCCTGCTGCCGGTGCGACGCGGCGACGCGCACCGCCAGCACGTCCTTCACGATCGGCCCGCCGATCGATCCCGACAGCAGCCAGCTGTCGTCGGGCCCGGCATAGCTGCCGATGACGCGCGCCTCCAGCTCGTTGCCGGGCTGGCGCGTGATGACGTTGATCGCGCCGCCCAGCGTGTTCTTGCCGTACAGCGTCCCCTGCGGCCCGCGCAGCACCTCGATCCGCTCGACGTCGAGCAGCGGGTTGTTCAGGTAAGAGGTATTGGGCTGATAGACGCCGTCGATGAACAGCCCGACGCCCGGCTGCACCGTCTGCACCAGCGTCACGCCGACGCCGCGGATCGCGACGAAGGCACGCCCCGCGCCGTCCGAATTGATGTTGAGCCCCGGGGTCAGCGCCGCGGCCTCGCGCACGGAGGTGATGCCGCGGTTCTCCAGCACCGTGCCGGTGATCGCGGTCGCCGCGATCGGCACGTCGAGCAGCGTCTCCTCGCGCTTTCGCGCGGTGACGACGATCTCGCCCGAATCGTAGGTGGAGGCGGCGGCCTGCGCCTGCGTCTGCTGCGGCGAATCCTGCCCGGTCGCGGCGGCGGCGCGCTGATCGGTCTGGGCGAGCGCGGGCGAAGCGGCCACGAGAGAGAAAGGGGCAATGACGGCGGTGGAGGCGAGCAGAACCAGACGCATGGACGAAAACCTCTCCTGTGGCGGGTGGATCGCTCGTCCACCTGTCTGAAAGGTCTATCGCATCCGCAACCTATCTGAAAGGTGTCGCCGCTGTGCCGATCGGATCAACCCGTTCGCCGATCCGCCCTCACCAACAGGTATAGCCGCCGTCCGCCAGCACGATGCTGCCCGTCATCAGGCTCGACGCGTCGGACGCGAGGAACAGGACGATGCTCGCCACTTCCTCCGGTTCGCCCAGTCGCCCCTGCGGCGTGCCGTCGATCCAGCGGCGGTACATCTCGGACTGCCGGTCGGCGAAGGCGTTGAGCGGGGTGGCGATATAGGTCGGTGCCACCGCATTCACCCGCACCCCGCGCGCCGCCCATTCCGCCGCTAGGCTGCGCGTCAGCTGGTGCACCGCGGCCTTGGACGCATTGTAATAGCTCTGCGGCTGCGGACGGTTGACGATGAACCCCGACATCGACCCGACGTTGACGATGCTGCCGCGCCCCGCCGCCAGCATGTGCCGCCCGAAGGCGCGCGCGCACCAGAAGGTGCCGTTGAGGTTCACGTCGATCACGTTCAGCCAATGCTCGTCCGCGACCTCCTCCGCCGCGGTGTCGCTGCGCGCGATCCCGGCGTTGTTGACCAATATGTCCTGCGCCCCCAGCCGCTCCGCCATCGCGGTGACCGCGGCGGCATCGGTGACGTCGAGCATCACGCCCTCCACCGCATATCCCTTGCCCCGCAGGCTCTCAACGCCCCGCTCCAGCAGCGCGGCATCCCGGTCCGCGATCGTCACCCGCGCCCCCGCCTCGCTCAACGCCTCGGCACAGGCAAAGCCGATCCCCTGCGCGCCCCCGGTCACGAAGGCGGTGCGCCCCTCGACATGGAAACGATTCAGATACATGGGAGAAAGTCCTTCGTCTGTCGTCGTCATGCCTGCATCCGGCGCTTGCCCGTGCTCCTGCGGAGGCAGGAGCCCAGGGTTGCCGGCCCCGTCAGGCGTTGTTCTGCCGGGCCCTGGGCTCCTGCCTGCGCAGGAGCACGGCCGCAGCGCCATCCGACCTCACGGCAGGAACCGCGCCGCCGGCATCACCGGCTCCTCGACCGTCCGATCCGCCGCCAGCTGGTGCACGTGCCGCGCCTCGCGCGTGAACTCGGGCCATGGCAGCGTGCCGTCGGTGGCGAAACGGACCCAGGTCGCATGCACCCGGTCCGCCAGCGCCTGCGGCGGCGCCTCGCCGCACAGCCCCTGCGCGCCCGTCGCCGTCGCCAGGCTGTCGAACACGAACGGCAGCTCCATCCCGTGCCCCGCGCCCAGCGCGCCATCGTAGCGCGGGCTGCGCCAGTCGAACTCGTACATCCACGTCCGCCCGCGATGCTCCTCCGCGAAGCGCCGCGCCGGCCAGCGGAAGACGAGATCGCTGAGCGCCCGCAACAGCACCCGCCCCGCCGGCTCCCGCCCCAGCCCGTATGCCTTCAGCACGCGCCACGCGCGCGGCTGCGACTTGCGCAGGATCGCCCAGGCGAGCAGCCGGTTCACCTTGGGCAGCACCCCGGCGGGAACGAAATACAGGTTCATCTCCTCGGCATTGCTGCCGACCAGCACGTCGATCCCGGCCCCCACACCGTCCTTCAGCGCGTCGAGCGGCGCGCGCGGCAGCACGTCGTCGCCGTGGACGGGAATGAAGCGGCTGATCCCGAACACCGGCTCGCGGCCCTCGCCGTCGCGCAGGTCGAGCCGCATCGTCGGCGCCGACACCGCCTCCACCGCGTCCAGCGTCTCGCCCGGCGCGACGCCGGCGAAGCCCGCGCGGTCGGGCGCAACCTTCAGCAGCCCCGCCAGCTTCGTCACCAGCCGCCGCGCCACCGCGATGTCGCGCGTCATCGCGCCGTGCCCGCTCTGGATGATCGCGCGGCGGAACAGCCCCTCGGCCAGCGGCGAGGTGACGAGGTCCGCGATCGCCATCGCCCCCGCCGATTCGCCGAAGACGGTGATGTTCCCCGCATCGCCCCCGAACGCCGCGGCCTGTTCGCGCACCCACCGGAGCCCCGCGATCATGTCGCGCAGCCCCAGGTTGGTCGGGACGCCCGGGATCGGCAGGAACCCGTCCACCCCCAGCCGGTAGTTGAGCGCGACATGGATCACCCCGTCGCGCGCGAAGGTGGCGCCGTCCTGCACCGGCGCGTCCTTCGCCCCGACCACGAAGCCGCCGCCATGGATGAAGACCATGATCGGGCACGGCGCGGCGCGCACCGCGGGGCGGTACAGGTCGAGCGTCAGGTAATCGTCGCCCTCGCGCCAGCCGGTGCCGATCAGCGGCACGACATCCAGCCCCGGCACCGCGCGCGTCCGCTGCGGCGCGGTGGCGCCCGGCTGCGTCGCGTCGTGCCGCGCATCGCCCGCCGGCACCGGCACCGGCGGCTCGAAGCGGCGCTCGCCGACCGGGGGCAGGGCGTAGGGGATGGCGCGAAACACCTCGACCCCGGCGTTCAGCGTGCCGGCGAAGGTGCCGGACGAGAGCCGGAGGAGCGGTGTCGTGGACGAAAGCGGATCGGCCATGCCGCCTCCTACCAGCCTTTCGTCGCGCCGCGGTGCAGCGCCGCTATGCCGATCGGCAGCGATTCTTGCCTGCACCGGCCCGGACGGCGGCGGCAGGGCGATCGAGCCAGCTCCGGGCCTACGCCGTGCTCCTGCGCAGGCAGGAGCACGGTATGGCCTTTTTGCAAAGGTCCCGACCGGCGCCGGGTCGACGGCAGCCGATATCCCCGATCACGGGGCTGCTTCGTGCCCCGATATCGATTCGACCTAGCCGATCTCCACCCCGATCTTGCCGAAATGCGCCCCGCTTTCCTGATGGCGGAACGCGTCCGCCAGCGCCTCCAGCGGAAAGCTGCGATCGATCACCGGGCGCAGGTCGTTGGCCTCGATCGCGGCGATCATGTCGCGCTGGTCGCGTCGCGATCCGACGCTCACCCCCTGCAACCGGCCCTGCTTGCCCATCAGTCGCGCGGTGGGGATCTCGCCCGACACCCCGGTCAGCACCCCGATCAGCGCGATATGCCCGCCGATCCCGATCGCCTCGATCGATTGCGGCAGCGTCCCCGGCCCGCCGATCTCGACGACATGGTCGACCCCGCCGCACAGCGCGAAGGCGGCGCGGCCCCAGTCGGGCGTGGTGCGATAGTTGATGACATGGTCCGCACCCAGCGCGGTCAGCCGCTCCAGCTTCGCCTCGCTGGACGACGTGGCGATCACCCTCGCCCCCATCGCCTTCGCGAACTGCAACGCGAAGATGGAGACGCCGCCGCTGCCCTGCACCAGCACCGTCTGCCCCGCCAGCGTCGGCCCGTCCGGGACCAGCGCGCGCCACGCTGTCACCCCGGCGCAGGTCAGCGTGGCCGCCTCCAGATGCGAATAGCCCTCCGGCGCCTTCGTGAACCACGTCGCCGGGGCGGCCACCGCCTCGCGCGCATACCCGTCGACGCCGTCGCCCGGCACGTGGCGGAAATGCGCCTCCGGCATCGCGCCCGCCTGCCAGCGCGGGTGGAAGATCGACACCACGCGATCGCCGGGCGCGAACTCGCTCACGCCGTCCCCGACCGCGATCACCTCGCCCGCGCCGTCCGACATCGGGATACGGCGATCCCCGGTCGGGATGGTCCCGTTGACCACCAGATAGTCGTGGAAGTTGAGCGAGCTGGCATGGAGCCGCACCGCGATCTCCCCCGCCGCCGGCGCGCCGGCATCGGGCAGGTCGACCGCCGTCAGCGTATCGAGCGTGGCGGGGGTACGGACGATCATGGCACGCATGGCGAGGCTCCTCTTCGAGGCCGCACCATCGCGTCCCCGCGCCGCCCCGGCAACCCCGGCCGGCTGCCACGCGGCCGGGACCTGCGGCGGATTATGCCGCCAGCCGCAGCTCCAGCCGGTCCCAGATCTCGACCAGTGCCTGCGTCAGGTCGCGCATCATCGCCTCGTCATGCGCCGGTCCCGGCGTGAAGCGCAGCCGCTCGGTGCCGCGCGGCACGGTCGGGTAATTGATCGGCTGCACGTATACGCCGTATTCGGCGAGCAGGATGTCGCTGATCTTCTTCGCCTTCACCGGATCGCCGACCATGACGGGGACGATATGCGTCTCGCCGATCATCACCGGCAGCCCGGCGTCGCGCATCATCGCCTTCAGCGTGGCGGCGGCCGCCTGCTGCCCGTCGCGCTCGACGCTCGACTGCTTCAGGTGGCGCACGCTCGCCAGCACGCCCGCGACCAGCACCGGCGACAGCGACGTCGTGAAGATGAACCCGGGCGCGTAGCTGCGGATCACGTCGACGATCGTGCGATCGGCGGCGATATAGCCCCCCATCACCCCGAACGCCTTGCCCAGCGTCCCCTCGATGATCGTCAGCCGGTGCGCGACCGCGTCGCGCTCGGAGATGCCGCCGCCGCGCGGGCCGTACATGCCGACCGCATGGACCTCGTCCAGATAGGTCAGCGCGTTATACTTGTCGGCCAGGTCGCACAGCGCCGCCACGGGCGCGACGTCGCCCTCCATCGAATAGACGCTCTCGAACGCGATCAGCTTCGGCGCGGCGGGATCGTCCGCCGCCAGCAGTTCCTCCAGATGCGCGACGTCGTTGTGGCGGAACACCCGCTTCTCGCAGCCCGCGTTGCGGATGCCCGCGATCATCGAGGCGTGGTTCAGCTCGTCGGAATAGATGATGCAGCCCGGCAGCACCTTCGCCAGCGTCGACAGCGTCGCCTCGTTGGAGACGTAGCCGCTGGTGAACAGCAGCGCGGCTTCCTTGCCGTGCAGGTCGGCCAGCTCATGCTCCAGGTCGACGTGGTAATGCGTGTTGCCGCCGATGTTGCGGGTGCCGCCGGAGCCCGCGCCGACGTCGTGGAGCGCCTCCTCCATCGCCGCGATCACCTTGGGGTGCTGCCCCATCGCGAGATAGTCGTTGGAGCACCACACCGTGATCGGCTTCGGCCCGTTGTGCCCGGCGAAGCAGCGCGCATTGGGGAACATGCCCTTGTTGCGCAGGATGTCGATGAAGACTCGATAGCGGCCCTCCGCGTGGAGACGGTCGATCGCCTGCGTGAACACGCGGGAATAATCCACCGCGCGCGCCTCTCTGCCCTCGCTTATCATGCGCGCCGCATTACCCGGCAAAGGTTGCGATTTCCAGCGCCGATGCGCGCTTTCGGCGATCGGGCGGCCGGACACATCGCCCCGCCCCCGTCACAGCGCCTCCGCATCGCCGAATCCGCGCGCCGCCAGATGCCGCGCGATCCGGCGCTCGCGGTCGCCCACGCGGGTGAAGACCAGCCGCGCGGACGGCACCGATTCGGGCCAGTCCTGTCCTTGCGTCAACGCCGCGATCCGCCGGGCGATCCCCGGCCCGCCGTCGACGAAGCGCACCCCCGGCGCCGCCGCCGCCATCGCCGCCTCCAGCAGCGGGAAATGCGTGCAGGCGTTGACGATCACGTCGATCCGCTCGCCGCCGGGCTGGCCGAACAGTCCCCCAAGCTGCGCCGCCACCGCCTGCGGGGACGGCGCCTCCCCCGCCAGCGCCGCCTCCGCCAGCTCGACCAGCGCCGCCGAGCCGTGCCGCAGCACCGTGCAATCGCCCGCGAACCGCGCCGCCAGATCGTCGACATAGGGCTGGCGCACCGTCGCCTCGGTCCCCAGCACGCCGATGACGCGCGTCGCGCTCATCGCCGCGGCCGGCTTGATCGCGGGCACCGTGCCCACCACCGGCACGTCCAGCGCCGCGCGCACCGCCGGCAGCGCGATCGTGGAGGCGGTGTTGCACGCGATCACCGCCAGCCGCGGCCGATACCGCTCCACCAGCCGCCCCAGCAGCGCGGGCACGCGCGCCGCGATCTCGCCCTCGCTGCGGGTGCCATAGGGAAAACCGGCCGAGTCGGCGGCATAGACGATCGGCGCCTGCGGCAGCAGCGCGCGGGTCGGCGCGACCACCGACAGCCCGCCGACACCGGAATCGAAGAACAGGATCGGGCGGGCGTCGCGCATGCGGTGCGCTTACGGCGAACCGCCCCCGCCGTCACCCCGGACGTGACCCGCGGCGGCGAGGGGAGCGCGGGGGAGTTGGCACACCCCCTCCATATGGAGTAGAACCGAACAAAAGGGGGGCAAGCTTGACGACCACCATCGCCTGGACACCGCTGCTCGTCGCCGTCGTGCTCGGCTATCTGCTGGGCGCGATCCCGTTCGGCGTGCTGCTGACGCGCATGGCCGGCGCGGGCGACCTGCGCAGCATCGGGTCGGGCAATATCGGCGCCACCAACGTGCTGCGCACCGGGCGCAAGGGGCTGGCCGCCGCGACGCTGCTGCTCGATCTCGCCAAGGGGCTGGTCGCGGTCCTCCTGGTCGAGCACGTCCTGCCCGGCATGGGCCCGGTCGCCGCCGCCGCGGCCTTCGTCGGCCATTGCTACCCCGTCTGGCTGCGCTTTCGCGGCGGCAAGGGCGTGGCGACGATGATGGGCGTGGTGCTGGGGCTGTTCTGGCCGCTCGGCCTCGTCTTCGCGCTCCTCTGGCTGGGACTGCTTGCGATCACGCGCATCTCCTCGCTCGCGGGGATCGGCGCCGCGCTCAGCACGCCGGTCACCGCCGCGATGCTGGGACGGTTCGACCTCGTGCCCTTGCTGATGGCGCTCGCGGGGATCGTGCTGTGGAAGCACCGCGCCAATATCGCGCGGCTGATCGACGGGACCGAGCCGCGCGTCGGCGGCGGCAAGTCGGTCGAGACCGCCCCCGTCGATGGATGATGCGACCGCGCGGCTGCGGCTGATCCGCACGCCGTCGATCGGGCCGGTCAGCTACCGCCAGCTCGTCCGCCGCTTCGGCAGCGCCGCCGCGGCGATCGACGCGATCCCGGATCTCGCACGCGCGGGCGGCGGCCCGCCCCCCGTGGTGCCGCCCGCCGCGGTCGCCGAGCGCGAACAGGCGCTGCTCGCCCGCGCCGGCGCGCGCCACCTGTTCCTCGACGACGCGGACTATCCGCCGCTGCTGGCGCAGGCCGACAATGCGCCCGTCGTCCTCACCATCCGCGGCGACATCGCGTTGGCGACACGCGCGCCGGTCGCGATGGTCGGCGCGCGCAATGCGTCGGCCGCCGCCTGCCGCTTCGCGCGCCAGCTGGCGCAGTCGCTGGCGGAGCGCGGCGCGACGGTCGTCTCCGGCCTCGCACGCGGGATCGATACCGCCGCGCATCAGGGCGCCTTGCCCGCCACGATCGCGGTCATCGCCGGCGGCATCGACACGCTCTACCCGCCCGAGAACGAGGAACTGCAACAGCGCATCGCCGCCGATGGCCTGCTGATCGCGGAGATGCCGCCCGGTACGCAGCCGCGCGCGCGCCACTTCCCGCACCGCAACCGCATCATCGCCGCGCTGTCGCTGGGCACCGTGGTGGTGGAGGCCGCGCCCCGCTCCGGCTCGCTCATCACCGCGCGGCTGGCGGGGGAGGCGGGGCGCGAGGTCATGGCCGTCCCCGGCCACCCGTCGGACCCGCGCGCGCAGGGCTGCAACCTGCTGATCCGCGACGGCGCGACGCTGGTGCAGAACGCCGACGACGTGCTGGAACAGGTCCGCCCGATCGACGCACGCGCCGCCCGGCTCTCCGCGGTGCGCAGCCCCGCCGCCGGCTGGGGCGCGCCCCCGCCCGCCGACGCCACCGACACCGACCGCCGCACGGTCGCGCGCCTGCTCGGCCCCGTGCCGGTCGCGGTCGACGAACTGGTACGCCAGTCCGCGCTCGCGCCCGCGGTGGTGCAGATGGTATTGCTGGAGCTGGAACTCGCCGCCCGGCTGGAGCGGCATGCCGGAGGGAGGGTAAGCCTGTGCTGACACGCGCGCCGCGTTGGGTATCGCTGTGGTTCAAGGGGGCCGCGATCTACGGCGCGATCGCGCTGACGCTCAGCCTGCTCGCCCCCGCCATCCCCGCACCGGGACGGCTGCCGCAGCTGGGCTTCACCTTCACCGCGCTCGCGTTCCAGGCGGTGTTCTGGGTCGTCGGCGTGGAGCCGGTCCGCTACCGCCCGCTGATGCTGGCGGGCGTCGCGGAGAAACTGGCGTTCGGCGTCCCCGCCTTGTGGCTGACCGCACAGGGCAGCGCCGAGCCCGCCGCCGCGCTGTTCGGCACGATCGACCTGATCCTGGGCGCCGGCTTCCTCGCCGCCTGGCGCGCCACGCCGCGCGGGTAGAACGGGTTCGCGCGGAGGCGCGGAGAGTCGCCCGGCGCGAAGCGCCCCCAATCCCTCTGCGTCCTCCGCGTGCTCTGCGCGAACACATCGATGCGCGCAGAGCACGCAGAGGGCGCAGAGAGACGACGCCCGCCCGACGCCCACGATAGACAGACCGCCTTCGCGGTCCCCCCGACACCTCCGCGCCTTCGCGTGAATCAACACCGTCCCCCGGGCCGGAACGTCGACGACTCACGCAAAGACGCAAAGACGCGAAGGCGTTGTGGTTGTCGAAGGGACGGCGCGCTGACGCGCGGGGGACATCTTCGCGGCTTCGCGTCTTCGCGTGAACCATTGTCTTCCACGGTCCGAACCGCTTGACGCCCCCCACCGCACCCCGCCACCCTCGCGCGTATACGTGAGGCTTCCCATTTAAGGCACCATGCAGCTCGTCATCGTCGAATCGCCCGCCAAGGCGAAAACCATCGAAAAATACCTCGGCTCCGACTATCGCGTCCTCGCGAGCTACGGCCATATCCGCGACCTGCCGCCGCGCGACGGGTCGGTGAACCCCGACGAGGGGTTCGCGATGGAATGGGAGAATTACGCCGACAAGACCAAGCAGCTGAAGGCGATCGCCGATGCCGCCAAGTCCGCCGACCGCCTGATCCTCGCCACCGACCCCGACCGCGAGGGCGAGGCGATTTCGTGGCACGTGCAGGAGGTGCTCGCCAAGCGCAAGGCGCTGCCCAGGGACGTCCAGCGCGTCACCTTCAACGCCATCACCAAGCCGGCGATCCTGAAGGCGATGGCGGAGCCGCGCGCGCTCGATACCGACCTGATCGACGCCTATCGCGCGCGCCGTGCGCTCGACTATCTCGTCGGCTTCACGCTTTCGCCCGTGCTGTGGCGCAAGCTGCCCGGCGCGAAGTCGGCGGGTCGCGTCCAGTCGGTGGCACTCCGGCTGATCGTCGAGCGCGAGCGCGAGATCGAGCTGTTCCGCGCGCAGGAATATTGGTCCGTCACCGCCGCGATGGAGCAGGACGGCACCCCCTTCACCGCGCGGCTGGTGCAATGGGACGGCAAGAAGCTCGACCGCCTGTCGATCGGCAACGAGGGCGACGCGCAGAAGGCGAAGCAGGCCGTGCAGGACGGGCGTTTCTCGGTCCAGTCGGTCGAGACGCGCCCCGCCACGCGCAACCCCCCGCCCCCCTTCACCACCTCGACGCTCCAGCAGGAGGCGGCGCGCAAGCTCGGCTTCTCCGCCGATCACACGATGCGGATCGCGCAGCAGCTCTACGAGGACGGTGCGATCACCTATATGCGGACCGACGGCGTGCAGATGGACGGCAGCGCCATCTCCGCCGCGCGTGCCGCGATCGCGGACCGCTACGACGGCGGCTACGTCCCCGACAAGCCGCGGCACTATCAGACCAAGGCGAAGAACGCGCAGGAAGCGCACGAGGCGATCCGCCCGACCGATTTCACGAAGGACCGCGTCGGCTCGGGCGACCACGCCCGCCTCTACGACCTCGTCTGGAAGCGCGCGCTCGCATCGCAGATGGCGTCGGCGCGGATGGAGCGCACCACCGTCGACATGGCCGACGGCACCGGCCGCCACGTCCTGCGCGCGACGGGTCAGGTCGTCCTCTTCCCCGGCTATCTCGCGCTGTACGAGGAAGGACAGGACGATTCGCAGGATGAGGATGCGAAGCGCCTGCCGCGCATGCGCGAAGGCGACGCGCCCGCGAAGAAGGACGTTCTGGCCGAGCAGCATTTCACCCAGCCGCCGCCGCGCTTCTCCGAGGCGTCGCTGGTCAAGCGGATGGAGGAGCTCGGCATCGGCCGCCCCTCCACCTACGCCTCGATCATCAAGACGCTGAAGGACCGCGCCTATGTCCGCGTCGAGAAGAACCGCTTCTTCGCGGAGGAGAGCGGGCGGCTGGTGACGGCGTTCCTGGAGCGCTTCTTCGAGAAGTATGTCGGCTACGACTTCACCGCCGAGCTGGAGGAGGAGCTGGACGACGTGTCCGGCGGGCGCGCGCAGTGGCAGGCGGTGCTCGATGCCTTCTGGCGCGATTTCAAGCCGCGCACGTCGGAGGTGATGGAGCAGAAGCCGAGCGAGGTCACCGCCGCGCTCGACCAGTTCCTCGCCCCCTATCTCTTCCCGGAGAAGGCGGACGGCGGCGATCCCCGGCTGTGCCCGGCGTGCGGCGCAGGCCAGCTGGCGCTGCGCGGCGGCCGCTTCGGCGCGTTCATCGCGTGCAGCAACTATCCCGAGTGCAAGTTCACCCGCCGCTTCGCGCAGGGCGGCGACGCCGCGGCCGATACAGCCGGGCCGGAGACGCTGGGGCAGGATCCCGACACCGGGCTGCCGGTCGAGCGCAAGTCGGGTCGCTTCGGCCCCTATATCCAGCTGGGCGACGGGAAGGAGGCGAAGCGCGCCTCCATTCCGAAGGACATCGGCGAGCTCGATCTCGACATGGCGCTGCGGTTGTTGAACCTTCCGCGCACCATCGGGCAACATCCGGAGACGGGGCTCCCCATCACGGCGGCGATCGGCCGCTATGGGCCCTACCTGTTGCACGACGGCAAATATGCGCGACTTTCGTCAACATCGGAGGTGTTCGAGACCGGCATGAACGCCGCCGTGGTCAAGCTGGCCGAGGCCGCCGCCGGCGGTGGCCGCCCCGCGCGCGGCGCGGCCCGCGCGCCGCTCAGGGTGCTGGGCGCGCACCCGCGTACCGAGGCGGAGCTGCGGCTGATGGAGGGGCGCTACGGCCCCTATGTCACCGACGGCACCACCAACGCCACCCTGCCGAAGACGATCGCGCCCGACCAGCTGACGCTGGAGGAAGCCGCGCAACTGATCGACGATCGCGCCGCCGCGGCACCGGCGAAGGCGAAGAAGAAGGCGCCCGCCAGGAAGGCTGCGGCGAAGAAGCCAGCCGCGAAGAAGGCGCCTGCGAAGAAAAAGGCCGCGGCGTCAAAAGAGTAATCCCCTACCGCCCACCCCCTTCCGTTCGCCCTGAGGAGAGGCTGAGCTTGTCGAAGCCTCGTCTCGAAGGGCAAGCGTCACGCTTGTGCTTCGAGACGGGTGATCGGGTCGGATCGTCCCCCGGACGATCCTGAACATGCCGGGGGCATGTTCACCCGATCACTCGACGTTGCTCGATGCCTCCTCAGCACGAACGGCGGTGGGATCCAAACTCAGCCCGAACAAAAGTTACGCCACCCCCCTAGCGACACGAAACGAAACACGACACAGCGGCGCGGAATCGGTATGTAGCTGGGGGAGAGGATGATGACGGACGCAACGGCGATCGCGGCCCGTGTGGAGCGCTTCGTGCGCGACATCGTGGCGCCGTATGAGAAGGATCCCCGACAGGGCGCACATGGCCCGTCGGACGAGATGGTCGCCGAGTTGCGCGGCCTCGCCCGCGATGCCGGCGTGCTCACCCCGCACGTCCTGTCGGACGGCACCCACCTCCACCATACCGACGTCGCCGTGGTGCTCCGCGCCGCCGGCCTCTCCCCGCTCGGCCCCGTGGCGGTCAACGTCGCTGCCCCGGACGAGGGCAACATGTACCTGCTGGGCCGCCGCGCCAGTGCCGAGCAGAAGGCCCGCTTCCTGGACCCCATGGTGCGCGGAGAGGCGCGCTCCGCCTTCTTCATGACCGAGCCCGCCGCGGACGGCGGCGCGGGATCCGACCCGTCGATGATGCAGACGACCGCGGTGAAGGACGGCAACCACTGGGTCGTCAACGGGCGCAAGGCGTTCATCACCGGCGCGGAAGGCGCGCAGGTCGGCATCGTCATGGCCAAGGCCGATGAGGGCGCGACCATGTTCCTCGTCGACCTGCCCGATCCGGCGATCCGCATCGAACGCGTGCTCGACACGATCGACAGCTCGATGCCCGGCGGCCATGCCGTCGTCGCGATCGAGAACCTGCGCATCCCCGCCGACCAGATGCTGGGCAATCCGGGCGAGGGCTTCCAGCTGGCGCAGGTCCGCCTCGCGCCGGCGCGGCTCACGCATTGCATGAGGTGGCTGGGCGCGTGCATCCGCGCCAACGAGATCGCGACCGATTATGCCAACCGCCGCCACGCCTTCGGAAAGGCCCTGATCGACCACGAGGGCGTCGGCTTCATGCTGGCGGAGAACCTGATCGACCTGAAGCAGGCCGAGCTGATGATCGACTGGTGCGCGCGCGTGCTGGACGAGGGGCATCTGGGCACCGCGGAGAGCAGCATGGCGAAGGTCGCGGTCAGCGAGGCGCTGATGCGGATCGCCGATCGCTGCGTTCAGGTGATGGGCGGCACCGGCGTGACCGGCGATACCATCGTCGAGCAGGTCTTCCGCGAGATCCGCGCCTTCCGCATTTACGACGGCCCGACCGAGGTCCACAAATGGAGCCTCGCGAAGAAGATCAAGCGCGACTGGAAACACGCCCAAGCCTGATCGGGCGACCAAGCCGAGGAGAGCCGATGTCTGAATTGTTCGGTCTGATGCAGGACGTGCCGCTGACGGTGGATCGTATCCTCGATCACGCAGGCACATGGCACGGCACGCGCGAGATCGTCTCGCGCGATGCCCATGGCGCGGTGGAGCGCACCGATTATGCCGGGCTGCATCGCACCGCCAAACAGGTATCGGCCGCGCTCGCCGCCGCCGGGATCGCGCGCGGCGACCGGGTCGCGACCATGGCGTGGAACGGCGCGCGTCACCTAGCGGCCTGGTACGGCGCGACCAACATGGGCGCGGTACTCCACACGCTGAACCCGCGGCTGTTCCCGGAGCAGATCGCCTATATCGCCAGCCATGCCGGCGACCGGCTCCTGCTGGTCGATCCGGCCTGCGCACCTTTGGTCGGCCCGCTGCTGAAGGAAGCGCCCTCGATCGAGCGCGTGATCTTCCTGTGCGCCGCCGATCAGCTCCCCGCGACCGACTATCCCGCCGTCGCCTTCGACGACTGGATCGCGCCGCACGCGCCCGAATTCGCGTGGGGCGGGTTCGACGAGCGGCTGGCGTGCGGCCTGTGCTACACCTCGGGCACGACGGGCAATCCCAAGGGCGTGCTCTATTCGCACCGCTCCAACTATCTGCACACGCTCATGACGCTGCAGAAGGACACGCTAAGCCTGTCGCAGCGCGACTCGATCCTGCTGGTGGTGCCGATGTACCATGCCAACGCCTGGGGCGTGGTCTATTCCGCGCCCGCGGTCGGCGCGAAGCTGGTGCTGCCGGGGATGAAGATGGACGGCCAGTCGATCTTCGACCAGATCGAGCAGGAAGGCGTCACCTTCTCCGCCGCGGTGCCGACGGTGTGGCAGGGGCTGCTCCAGCATCTGCGCGCGACGGGGCAGAAATTCTCCACGCTGGAGCGCGTCGTCATCGGCGGCTCCGCTCCCCCCGAGGCGCTGATCCGCGCCTTCCAGGACGATTACAACGTCGAGGTCATCCAGGGCTGGGGGATGACCGAAACGTCCCCGCTCGCCACGCTGTCGACCGCGACCGCGCAGGTGCTGGAGCAGCCGTATGACGAGCAGGTCCGCCGCAAGGGGATGCAGGGGCGGCTGGTCTGCGGGCTGGAGCTGAAGCTGACCGACGACGACGGCAACCGCCTGCCCCACGACGGCAAGACCGCGGGCCGGCTGAAGATCAAGGGGCCGACGATCACCTCGGGCTATTTCGGCGGCGAAGGCGGCGACGTGCTGGACGAGGAAGGCTTCTTCGATACCGGCGACGTCTCCACCATCGACGCGTCCGGCTATATGCAGATCACCGACCGGGCGAAGGACATCGTGAAGTCCGGCGGCGAGTGGATCAGTTCGATCGAGATCGAGAATATCGCGGTCGCGCACGACGACGTCGCGATCGCCGCGGTCATCGGCGTCCACCACCCCAAATGGGACGAACGCCCGATCCTGCTGGTCCAGCCCGCCCCCGGCGCCACGCCGTCGCGCGACGCGTTGCTGGCGTTCCTCGACGGCAAGATCGCCAAATGGTGGATGCCCGACGACGTCGTCGTGCTGGAAACCATCCCGCTGGGCGCGACCGGCAAGATCGACAAGAAGCTGCTGCGCCAGCAGATGGCCGATTACCGCCTGCCGGAACTCGCGGCCTAGCCCCCTCTGCCCGTGCCCCCGGGCTTGTCCGAGACCTCTGCGAAAGTCGTGGATCGCTCGATAATTGCGCCGTTCCCCGGCGAAGGCCGGGGCCCAGTTGGCGTGGCTTCTCCGTCTGTTACCACCGTCCCCCAGCTGGACCCCGGCCTTCGCCGGGGAACAAGGAACCGAGTTTCGCAGAGGTCTCGGCTTGTACCGGGGTCCAGGGTTCCGCACGCATCGCCATTGGTCGGTGCGCGGCGCCCTGGATGCCGGGACGGGCCCGGCATGACGAAGTGCGCGACAAAACCCCACCCCGGCATCCCGGGCTCGCCCCGGGGGTGCCGCTTCTCCCCCGCCACGCGTCCGAAGCGCCACCCCACCCCCTTGCCCCGTTAAGCCGCCCGGCTTACCCTCTCCACCGACTCCCCGAGAGCCGGGAGCGCCCACGAGAGGATAGCCGATGTCGCGCGCCGACCCGATCGAAACGGTCCCCTTCCGACCGCTGCCGCAGAAGGCGCCCGACGTGGAGGTGGAGCGGCGCGACGACGGCTGCGTCCTGATCCGCCAGCGCCACCCGCTCGCGCCGCGCGCGCGCTCGATCGCGCACCTCTTCGCGGAGCGCGCCGCCGAACACCCCGAGCGCCCCTTCATCCACCAGCGCGAGCCCGGCCACGGCCCCTGGCGCGGGCTGAGCTATGGCGAGGCGCTGCGCGCGGCGGAGGGGATCGCGCAGTGGCTGCTCGACCGCGGCATGGGCGCCGATGACGCGGTGCTGGTCGTGTCCGGCAATTCGGTCGAGCACGCGCTGGTGACGCTCGGCTGCTACACCGCGGGCGTTCCCGTCACCCCGATCAGCCAGGCGTACAGCCTGATCTCGACCGATCATGCCAAGCTGCGCCACGCCTTCCGGACGGTCCGTCCCCGCGTCGTCTTCGCGCAGGATTCCGCCGCCTTCGCCCGCGCGTTCGACACGCTGCGCGAACTCGACCCGCAGCTCACCTTCGTCACCGTCGATGGCGGCTCCGGCACCACCGCGCTCGCGGAACTGACCGCGACCGAGCCGACCGCCGCGGTCGCCGCCGCGCGCGAGGCGCTGACCCACGCCAGCGTCGCCAAATATCTCTTCACCTCCGGCTCCACCGGCTTGCCCAAGGGCGTGCCGCAGACGCACGGCATGATGGTCCATGTCATCGCCGGGCAGGAGGGGCTGCGCGACGACGATCCCGCCGACCGCCCCGTGCCGCAGTCGCTGGAATGGATGCCGTGGAGCCACATCTCCGCGGGCAATATCGCGTTCAACGGCAATATCGCCGCCGGCGGCACGCTGTATCTCGACGAAGGCAAGCCGGTGCCCGGGCTGTTCGAGACGACGATCCGCAACCTCTACGAGATTTCGCCGATGGTGTTCGGCTCCGCGCCGATCGCCTTCGCGATGCTCGCGGAGGCGATGGAGCGCGACGCGACGCTGCGCGCCTCCTTCTTCCGCAATCTCACCTATCTCGGCTATGGCGGGGCGACGCTGTCGGACGATGTCGCGCGCCGGATCCAGGCGCTGGCGGTGGCCGAAACCGGGCGGCGCATTCCGCTGACCACCATGTACGGCGCGACCGAGACGCAGGGCGTCACCGTCGTTCACTGGATCACCGAGCGCGTCGGGCTGATCGGGCTGCCGCTGCCGGGCACCACGCTGAAACTGGTGCCCTCGGGCGCGAAGATGGAGGTGCGCGTGAAAGGCCCCACCGTCACCACCGGCTATCACCGCGACCCGGAAAAAACCGCCGCCGCCTTCGACGAGGAAGGCTTCTACCGCCTGGGCGACGCCGCCCGCTTCATCGATCCGGACGATCCCGCGCAGGGGCTGATCTTCGACGGCCGCGTGACGGAGGATTTCAAGCTCGATTCGGGCACATGGGTGTCGGTCGGCACCTTGCGCCCCGACCTGCTGGCCGCCTGCTCGCCCTATCTGCAGGACGCGGTGATCGCGGGGCAGGACCGCCCCTTCGTCGCGGTGCTCGCCTGGCCGTCCGCCGCCGCGCTCCAGATGCTGGCCGAGGCCGCGCCGGGCAGCGACCCCTTCCCCACGCTGGAGGGACTGGTCGCGGAGAAGCTGCGCGCGCACAACGACGCCGCCGGCGGCAGCTCGCGCCGCGTCGCGCGCTTCACGCTGCTGCGCACGCCGCCCTCGATCGATGCGGGCGAGATCACCGACAAGGGTTACGTCAACCAGCGCGCGACGCTGGAGGCGCGGGCCGACACGGTCGCCGCGCTCTATGCGGACCCGGCGGGCGAAGGCGTGATCGAACTCAGGGATTGAGTCTCATCCGTCATGCCGGACTTGTTCCGGCATCCGGGGCGCCGCGCACCTCGCGCCTGACGGTTTGCGGAACCCTGGACCCCGGAACAAGTCGAAACCTCTGCGAAAGTCGTGGATCGCTCGACAATTTTGCCGTTCCCCGGCGGAGGCGGGGCTGTTGCGAAAACGGGTGCAACGGCATCGAGCCCACGCCGTGCTCCTGCGCAGGCAGGAGCCTTGGGCCAAGCAGAACAACGCCTTAAAACAAGTCCGGGGTGACGGGGCGCGCAGGCCGTGTCCGGCGTCCCCGGGAACACCCGCCGCACCGCGACGTTGCCGCCGTTCGGGATGATCTACGGAGAGCCGATGGCGGGGTGGTCGAAGCCTGCGCAGGCGTGGCTGCGCGACGTGCCCGGTTGGGCATCGGGAATCCTCTACGTCGCCGCCGCCGTCGGGGCCGCGCTGGTCATCCACCGCATCCTCATCTGGCTCGCGCGGCGCGCCACCGCTTCGCGACCGGAGGGGACCGGCGCGGTCTTCATCGAGCGTATCCGCAAGCTGTTGCGCTGGCTCGCGATCGTCATCGCGCTGGCGGCGGTTCAGCCCGCGCTCGACCTGACGCGCACCGCCGCGACCCTGTGGGCACGCGCCGCCGCCCTGATCGTGCCCGGGCTGCTCGGCTGGTGCGCGATCGTCGCGGTCGGCACCGTCATCGACGTCATGATCCGTCATGCCGACATCAGCGTCGCGGACAATCTGCGCGCGCGTCGCCGGCGCACGCGGCTGGGGCTGTTCCAGCGCATCATCGTGTCGGTCATCCTGCTGGTCACGATCTGCGCGATGCTGATGACGATCCCCAGCGTCCGCACGCTCGGCGTCACGCTGGTCGCCTCCGCCGGTCTGGCGGGCCTCGCGGTCGGTGCCGCGGCGCAGCCCGCGCTCAAGAACCTGATCGCGGGGTTCCAGATGATCTTCACCGAGCCGATCCGCATCGACGACGTGGTCGTCATCGACGGCGAGTGGGGCCGGATCGAGGAAATCCGCCTGACCTATGTCGTGGTGAAGATCTGGGACGAGCGCCGGCTGGTCGTTCCCGTGTCCAAATTCCTCGAACAGAGCTTCCAGAACTGGACGCGGCAGTCGAGCGCGCTGCTGGGCAGCGTCTTCTGGTATCTCGATCCCGCCGCGGACATCCCGCGCCTGCGCGAGCGGCTGGGGCTGATCGTCACCGCCAACCCGCGCTGGGACGGCCGCTTCTGGAACCTGCAGGTGACCGATACGAAGGCCGACGGCTCGATCGAGGTGCGCGGGCTGATGACCGCGAAGGACGCCTCGACCGCGTTCGACCTGCGCTGCGACGTGCGGGAGGCGCTGCTCGCCTACATCCGCGAGGACATGCCCGACGCGCTGTTCCGCCGGCGCGCGCAGGTGGCGATGGAGGCGCCGTCGCCCTACGCCACCTCCTCGTAGGGCACCCCCGCCGCCGCGGCGAGCAGCCGCTTCTCCAGCGTGCGCACCCGCGCCCCCGGCGCCAGCTTGTCGCCGGTCAGGTCGGTCAGATAGAAGACGTCGACCGCGCGCTCGCCATAGGTCGCGACGTGCGCGGAGTGGATCGTCACCTTCGACACGAACAGCGCATAGGCCAGCTGGTTGAGCAGCGCCGGGCGGTCGCGCGCCGCCACCTCCACCACGGTGAAGCGGTTGGACGCCTTGTTCTCCACCAGCACGCTCGGCTCGATGCGGAAGGCATCGGCGCGGGTGCGCGGCAGCGGCTTCGCCTTCAGCCGGTCGGTCATCTTGCCCCGCCCGGCGAGCGCGTCGGCGATCGCGGTCTTCAGCCGGTCGAGCTGCCCCGCCTCGTCGAACGGACGCCCCAGCGGATCCTGCACCAGGAAATTGTCGAGCGCCATGCCGTCGCGGGTGGTGTGGATGCGCGCGTCGATGATGTTGCCGCCCGCGACGTGGATCGCGCCCGCGATGCGGCTGAACAGTCCCGGGTGATCGGCGGCATAGACCGTCACCAGCGTCGCGCCGCGATCGGGATAGACCTGCGCATCGATCGACAACGGCACGTCCTGCGCCTGCGTGACGAAGCCGGCGTTGTGCGCCAGCACGTCGCCGGGCTCCGCGATCCAATAGGCCTCGGGCAGGCGGCGCGCATAGGCGGCCAGCGTCTCCGCGTCCCAGCCCATCGCGGTGCGCAATCCGTCCTGCTTGGCCTCCAGCCGCTCGCCGCGCCCGCGCTGCTTGTGCCCCAGCCGCAGCACTTCCTCCGCCGCGTCGTACAGGTCGCCGAGCAGCTGCCCCTTCCACCCGTTCCACGTCCCCGGCCCCACCGCGCGGATGTCGACCGCGGTCAGCACCAGCAGCAGCCGCAGCCGCTCCGGGCTCTGCACCACCTCCGCGAAATCGAGGATCGTCTTGAAGTCGGCCAGGTCGCGCTTGAACGCGGTGGCGGACATCAGCAGGTGCCAGCGCACCAGCCACGCCACCGTCTCCGTCTCCGCCCGCGTCAACCCGAATCGCGGGCACAGCCGCTCCGCCACTTCCGCGCCCAGGATCGAGTGATCGCCGCCCCGCCCCTTGGCGATATCGTGCAGCAGCACCGCGACATACAGCACCCGGCGCGACACGATCTGTTCGATCAGCGCGGTCGGCAGCGGGTGCGCCTCCTTCAACTCGCCCTTTTCCAGCCGCGCGACGAGGCCGATCGCGCGGATCGTATGCTCGTCGACGGTGTAATGGTGGTACATGTCGAACTGCATCTGCGCCACGACGCGCGCGAAATCGGGCACGAACCGCCCCAGGACGCCCGTTTCGTTCATCCAGCGCAGCACCAGCTCGGGGTCGTTGCGGCTGGTCAGCACCTCCAGGAACAGCGCGTTGGCGCGCGCGTCGCGCCGCACCGCCGCCACCAGCTTCGCATCGCGCGTCGCACAGCGCAGTGCGAGCGGGTGGATCTCCTTCTTCTCCTGCGCGGCGATCGCGAACACCTCGACCAGCCGCACCGGATCGTCGCGGAAGAACGCATCGTCGGGCAGCGCGATGCGCCCGCGATCGATGACGAACCCGTTCAGCCGCCGCGGCGCGCGCGTCATCTTCGGCAGCCGCGCGCGGCGCGAATAGCGCTCCTCCAGATGCGCCAGGAACAGCCCCGTCAGCGAGCCGACGGTACGCGCCTGCAGGAAGTAGAATTGCATGAACCGCTCGACCGCGGGCTTCCCCGGACGCGCGGCGTAGCGCATCCGCTCCGCGATCTCGCGCTGATAGTCGAACGTCAGCCGGTCCTCGCCCCGCCCCGCGATCAGGTGCAGGTGGCAGCGCACCGCCCAAAGGAAGTTCTCCGCGCGGTGGAACAGGCGATATTCCTCGCGCGTGAACAGCCCCAGCTCGACCAGCTCGACCGCGCGCTGGACGTCATAAGCGTATTTCCCGATCCAGAAGAGCGCGTGCAGGTCGCGCAAGCCGCCCTTGCCCTCCTTCACATTGGGCTCGACGACGTAGCGCGTGTCGCCCATGCGGATGTGGCGCTGGTTGCGCTCGTCCAGCTTGTCGGCGATGAACTGCCGCTCCGTGCCCGCGCGCACGTCGTCGCGGAAACGCCTGGCGACCTCGGCATACAGCCCCTCGTCGCCCCAGACGTAGCGCCCCTCCAGCAGCGCGGTGCGCACCGTCACGTCCGCCTTCGCCTGCCGCACGACATCGTCCAGCGAGCGGCTGGAATGACCGATCTTCAGCCCCAGATCCCACAGCGTGTAGAGCATCGATTCGATCGCCTGCTCCGCCCACGGCGTCTGCTTCCACGGCGTGACGAAGCCGATGTCGACATCGGAGAACGGCGCCATCTCGCCGCGCCCGTATCCGCCCACGCCCAGCAGCAGCAGCCGCTCCGCCGCGGTCGGGTTGCTCAGCGGATACAGCCGCTGCGTGGTGAAGTCCGCCAGCGCGATCAGCAGCCGGTCGACCAGATACGCCTGACCGTTGGCGGCCTCCAGCCCGCGCGACGGGCTCGCCAGCAGCCGGCGTGCGATCTCGGCGCGACCGGCGTCGAGTGCGGCGCGCAGGACGGTCCCCGCCTCCTTGCGTGCCGCCGCCTTGTCGCCGGGGTCGATCCGCCCCAGCGACTCCCCCAGCGCGCGGTGGTCGACGATGGCACGACGGTGGGGAAGGTGATCGAAGCGGCCGCTCATGCGGTGCGCCATAAAGGATCGCCGCCGCGCCGTCGCCCCCCTCCACGCGGAGCGCGGGCGCTGCTATCGGCTATCTCTCGTCGCAATGACGAACGAGGCGATAATCGGGACAGTCGAATGAAATCCACCTTGTCGGACCGCCAGGCAATATGGGCGTTCGTGCTCGGCTGCGTCGCGGTCACGATCGGCGTCGTCGCACATCTGCCGATGTTCGCGATGGCGCGCGCGATGAACTATCGCCTCGCCGGCATGCCGATGGACGCGCCGATGCTGGTCGGCATGGGGCTGATCGTCGCGGGCACGCTGGTGGCCGCCTGGGGGCTGCTGCCCCGCGATGTCGCCGCACAGCGCGCCGCCGCCGCGGACATCGTCGTCGCCGCACCGGAGGATGCGGCGCTGTCGCCCGCGCATTGGCGGCTGATGGCGGTGCTGGTCGTCGCGCTCGTCATCGACGTGATGAAGCCCGCCTCGCTCGGTTTCACGGTGCCCGGGATGGTGGCCGAATACGGCGTGCCGAAGAAGACCGTGTCGCTCGTCCCCTTCTTCGCCCTGGCGGGCACCGTCACGGGATCGGTGCTGTGGGGCTGGGTCGCCGACCTCTACGGCCGCAAGGCGACGATCCTGCTGTCGGCGGTGATGTTCGTCGGCACCTCGATCTGCGGCGCGATGCCCAGCCTCGCGTGGAACATCGCGATGTGCTTCATGATGGGGGCCGCGGCGGGCGGGATGCTGCCCGTCACCTATGCGCTGCTCGCGGAGATGATGCCCAGCCGCCACCGCGGGTGGAGCCTGGTGCTGGTCGGCGGGCTGGGCGCGGTGGGGGGCTATTTCGCCGCCAGCGGCATCTCCGCGGTGCTGCAACCGATCTTCGGCTGGCGCATCCTGTGGCTGTCCAACCTGCCCACCGGGCTGACCTTGGTGCTGCTGGGCGGGCTGATCCCGGAATCGGCGAAGTTCCTGCTGGCGCGCGGGCGCGTGGCGGAGGCGGAGGCGGTGATGCGCCGCTTCGGCGCGACCGCGCGGCGCGGTGCCGCGGTGGTCGCCGCGCGCGATCGATCGCACCCGCTGACGGGGCTGCACCTGCACGGAAAGCTCGCTGCGCTGAGCATCTGCGCGCTGTCCTGGGGGCTCATCAACTTCGGGCTGCTGCTGTGGCTGCCCGCCGATCTGGTGGCGAAGGGCTATTCCGTCGGCGTGTCCAGCCGGTTGCTGGCGGAAAGCGCGCTGATCGCCTTCCCGACCGTCTTCGTCGCGGCGCTGCTCTACAGCCGGTGGAGCACCAAATGGGCGCTGGCGACGATGATCGCGCTGACGCTGGCCGGGCTGCTGCTGGTGCTGCGGCTGGAACTGGCGGGCAGCGGCAGCCCGGTCTGGCCGGTCGCGCTCCTGATCGTCGGAACCAACGGCATCATCGCGATCGTCCTGCCCTATGCCGCGGAGAGCTTCCCGCTGCGCGTCCGTGCGCGCGCCACCGGCTGGGTCGCGGCATGTACCAAGGCGGGCGGGCTGCTGGCACAGGCGCTGACGATCAGCGGGATCGCGCTGTCGATGGGCACCGCCTCGCTGCTGGCGATGATCCCGACCGCGCTGTCGCTGGCGCTGATCGTCTGGTTCGGCCGCGAGACGCGCGGGCGCGACCTGCGCGAACTGGATGGGTAATACCGTCATTGCGAGCGTAGCGAAGCAATCCAGGGCGTCGCGCGCTGGACTCTGGATTGCTTCGCTACGCTCGCAATGACGGATAAGGATTATCCCCCCCGCGTCGCTAACCTCAACCCTCCCGCGCCAGCGCCTTGAGCCGATACAGCGTCTCCAGCGCCTCGCGCGGGGTCAGCGCATCGACGTCGATCGCCTCCACCTCGGCGCGGATGGCGTCGCATTGCGCTTCCTCCGCCTGCGCCGCCGCGGCGAACAGCGGCAGGTCGTCCAGCCCTGCCGCCAGCCCGCCGGTCTTCGCCCGCCCCGCCTCCAGCTTCGCCAGCACCGCCTTGGCGCGCTGCACCGTCGCCGGCGGCATCCCGGCGAGGCGCGCCACCGCGAGGCCGTAGCTTCGGTCCGCCGGCCCGTCGGCGACCTCGTGGAGCAGCACCAGCTCCCCCTTCCACTCGCGCGCGCGCACGTGATGCAGCGACAGCGCGTCGCACCGCTCCGCCAGCCGGGTCAGCTCGTGATAGTGCGTGGCGAACAGGCAGCGGCAGCGATTGTCCTCGTGGATCGCCTCCACCACCGCCCAGGCGATGGCGAGCCCGTCATAGGTCGACGTCCCGCGCCCCACCTCATCCAGGATCACGAAGCTGCGCTGCGTCGCCTGCGCCAGGATCGCGGCGGTCTCGACCATCTCGACCATGAAGGTCGAGCGCCCGCGCGCGAGATTGTCCGACGCGCCGACGCGGCTGAACAGCCGGTCGACCAGCCCCAGCCGCGCCGCCGACGCGGGCACATAGGCGCCCGCCTGCGCCAGCACCGCGATCAGCGCATTCTGCCGCAGGAAGGTCGACTTGCCGCCCATGTTGGGGCCCGTCACCAGCCACAATCGCGACCGCTCGCCCAGCACGCAGTCGTTGGCGACGAAGCGGTCGCCGCTGCGCGACAGGGCCGCCTCCACCACCGGATGCCGCCCGTCGCGCACGTCGAAACAGGCATCCTCGGCAAAGGCCGGCCGCGTCCACGCCCCCTCGACCGCACGCTCCGCCAGCGCGGCGGCGACGTCGATCCGCGCCAGCGCGTCCGCGGTCGCGGCCACGCCCTCGCGCACCGCCAGCGCCTGTGCGGTCAGGTCCTCCAGATGCGCCGCCTCCGCCGCCAGCGCATGCGCGCCCGACTGCGTCACGCTGGCCGCCACCTCGTGCAGTTCGGGCGCGTTGAAGCGGACAACCCCCGCCAGCGTCTGGCGATGGGTGAAGCCCGAGTCCGCCTTCATCAGCGGATCGGCGACCCTGGCCGGCACCTCGATGTGATAGCCCAGCACGCCGTTGTGGCGGATCTTGAGCGCGGCGATCCCGGTGCGCTGGCGGAACGTCGCCTCCAGCGCGGCGATCGCCCGCCGCCCGCCGCTGCCCGTCTCGCGCAGCGCATCCAGCGCGCTGTCGTACCCGGCCGCGATATAGCCGCCGTCACCCGCATCGATCGGCGGCGCGGGCACCAGCGCGCGCTTCAGCAGGTCGATCAGCGCGCCATGCCCGCGCAGCCGCGGCGTCAGCTCCGCCAGCAGGGCGGGCGCGGGCGCGACCGCGTCCAGCCGGTCGCCCAGCGCCCAGGCGGCATCCAGCCCGTCGCGCAGCTGCCCCAGGTCGCGCGGGCTTCCCCGCCCCGCCGCCAGCCGCCCCAGCGCCCGCCCGACGTCGGGCAACGCGCGCAGCGCCGCGCGCGTCCGCTCCCGAAGCGCGGCATCGTCATGGAACAGCGCGACCAGATCGAGCCGCGCGTCGATCGCCGCGCGCTGCATCAGCGGCGCACCGATGTCCGCCGCCAGCAACCGCGCGCCCGCCCCGGTAACGGTGCGATCGACCGCATCCAGCAGGCTGCCCCTGCGCTGCCCGGCCGCGGTGGCGGTCAGCTCCAGGCTCTCGCGCGTCGCCGCATCGATCGCCATCGTGTCGGACGACGCGGCCAGGACCGGCGGACGCAGAAACGGCAGCTGCCCCTTGGCGGTATGGTCCAGATACGCGACCAGCCCGCCCGCCGCGGCCAGCGCCGCGCGCCCGAACTGCCCGAAGCCGTCGAGCGTCGCGACCCCGAACAGCCGCTTCAGCCGCGCCTCGCCCGCTGCGCTGTCGAATTCACCGCGCGGTCGCCACACCGTCGCGGGCACGTCGCCCCCCTCCGCCGCGACCACCTCCGCCGCGGCCAGCCTGGCGAGCTCCGCGCCCAGCGCCGCGGGGGTGGCGGCGATCACCTCGAACCGCCCGGTCGACACGTCCGCCGCCGCCAGCGCCACCTCGCCCCCCGCCTCGCCCACCGCCACGCACCAATTGGCGGCACGCGCATCGAGCAGCGTCTCCTCGGTCAGCGTGCCCGCGGTGACGACGCGCACGATCGCGCGGTTGACCAGCGCCTTCGACCCGCGCGCCTTGCGCGCCGTCTCCGGGCTTTCGGTCTGCTCCGCGATCGCGACGCGGTGCCCGGCCTTGATGAGGCGTTGCAGATATGCGGTCGCGGCATGGACCGGCACGCCGCACATCGGCACCCTTTCGCCGGCATGCTCCCCGCGGGCGGTCAGCGCGATGTCGAGCACCTGGCTGGCGATGCGCGCATCGTCGAAGAACAGCTCGAAGAAATCGCCCATGCGATAGAACAGCAGGCAGTCCTCGGCGTCCGCCTTGAGCGCGAGATACTGCGCCATCATCGGCGTGGGAGCGGGGGTATCGGTCATGCGGGGTCAGTCCGGAAGTCGCGCACCATGACGAACGGAGAGGATGAAGACGTGATCGCCGTCGGTATCGTAGCGCAGAACATAGGGCACCACGGTCACCATTTCCCGCGTTCCGTCATCCATGGGCCGACCACGCCGCGGAAAATCGGAGAGGCTGTTGCCGAGGGCATGAAGCCGCTGAGCCACTCGGCGCGCGGCGGCGGGATTGAATTGTTCGATATAGGATACGATCAGGTCCACGTCGTCGAGCGCCTGATCGGCCCATTCAACGCTCGCCATTGCGCGCGGCGAGCCACTCCCTGAACGGCAGACGGCCCGGCGTACCCCAGGTCATCAGCCATTCCCTGACGACCTCGTGCGAGTGAATGCGCCCCGCGGCGACGTCCGCGCGGGCGCGGGCGATGGCGGCGGCCTCCGCCGCAGGATCGGACTCCTCGAAGATGCCGGGCTCGTGCTTCATGCCGGCACCATACGCCGCGCGCCGCGCGTTGACCATCGCCGGTTTGACCGCAAGCAACGGGATGCACCACCCCGCGCGAGCCGGTACACCCGGCGTCATGCTCCACCGCACCACCATCCCCTCGCCCGTCGGCACGCTGACGCTGGTCGCTTCCGACATGGGCCTCGTCGCGATCCTGTGGCCCGACGATCCGCCCGGCCGCGTCCGACTGGCGGACGTGCAGGATACGCCCGACCATCCCGTCCTGACCGCCACCGCGGTGCAGCTGGCGGAGTATTTCGCGGGCACCCGCACGACGTTCGACCTGCCGCTCGCCCCGATCGGCACCGACTTCCAGCGCGCGGTCTGGCGCGCGCTCGACGCGATCCCCTATGGCGAAACGCGCAGCTACGCGGATATCGCGCGCGCCATCGGGCGGCCCTCCGCCTCGCGCGCGGTCGGGGCGGCGAACGGGCGCAACCCGATCTCGATCGTGACGCCGTGCCACCGCGTGATCGGCGCGTCGGGCAAGCTGACCGGATTCGCGGGCGGGCTCGCGACAAAACGTCTGCTGCTGGGCCTCGAAAGCCGAGATACTTAGCGCGCGCCCGTTTCCATTTTCCGCCGCCTTCCCTAAGGGCAGCAGCATGACCGACGATCGCGCGCCCGCCCCGGTTCCGACCGAAGACCGCAACCTGCAATTTTCCGAGCGGGAGGCGTTGCTCTTCCACTCCGAAGGACGCCCGGGCAAGATCGAGATCGTCGCATCCAAGCCGATGGCGACGCAGCGCGACCTGGCGCTGGCCTATTCGCCGGGCGTCGCGGTCCCGGTGCAGGCGATCGCCGCCGACCCCGCCACCGCCTACGATTATACCGCCAAGGGCAATCTGGTCGCGGTCATCTCCAACGGCACCGCCATCCTGGGGCTCGGCAATCTGGGGGCGCTCGCGTCCAAGCCGGTGATGGAGGGCAAGGCGGTCCTCTTCAAGCGCTTCGCCGATGTCGATTCGATCGATCTGGAGCTGAAGACCGAGGACGTCGACCGCTTCATCGACGCGGTCGAGCTGCTGGAGCCGAGCTTCGGCGGGATCAACCTGGAGGACATCAAGGCGCCCGAATGCTTCATCATCGAGCAGACGCTGCGCGAGCGGATGAACATCCCCGTCTTCCATGACGACCAGCACGGCACCGCGATCATCTGCGCCGCGGGGCTCATCAACGCCTGCCTGCTGACCGGGCGTAATCTGGCCGACGTGAAGGTCGTCGTGAACGGCGCGGGCGCGGCCGCGATCGCGTGCACCAGCCTCATCAAGGCGATGGGCGTGCGCCACGACAACGTCCTGATCTGCGACCGCACCGGCGTGATCTACCAGGGGCGCGACGGGGTCAACCAGTGGCAGTCGGCGCATGCCGCCAGCACCGATCGCCGCACGCTGACCGAGGCGCTGCACGGCGCGGACGTGTTCCTGGGCCTGTCGGCGGCGGGTGCGCTGAAGCCGGAGATGGTGAAGGACATGGCCCCCGCCCCGATCATCTTCGCGATGGCCAATCCGGAGCCGGAAATCCGCCCCGAACTGGCGAAGGCCGCGCGCCCCGATGCGATCATCGCCACCGGCCGGTCGGATTATCCCAACCAGGTCAACAACGTGCTGGGCTTTCCGTTCATCTTCCGCGGGGCGCTGGACGTGCGCGCGACCGCGGTGAACGAGGAGATGAAGATCGCCGCGGCGCAGGCGATCGCCGAGCTGGCGCGCGAGCGCGTGCCCGAAGAGGTCGCTGCGGCCTACGGCGTGCGCCACTCGTTCGGCCCCGATTACATCATCCCCGCCCCCTTCGACCCGCGCCTGATGGAAGTGGTATCGATTGCGGTCGCGAAGGCGGCGATGGATTCGGGGGTCGCGACCAAGCCGATCCTGGACATCAACGCGTACCGCGACGCGCTGCGCGCCCGGATGAACCCGACCACGTCGGTGCTCAGCCTCGCCTACGAGGGGGCGAAGGCGCATCCCAAGCGGGTGCTGTTCGCGGAGGGCGAGGAGGAAGTGGTCCTGCGCGCCGCGATCGCGTTCAAGGAGGGCGGCTACGGCACCCCGGTGCTGGTCGGGCGCGAGGACGTGTACGACCGCCTGCGCGCCCTGGGGGTCGAAAACCCCGACGAATACGAGCTGCACAACAGCCGCGTGTCGCCGCTGGTGCCCAGGATGGTCGACTTCCTCTACGCCCGCCTCCAGCGCCGCGGCTTCCTGCGCCGCGAGGTGGAGCGGATGATCAACCAGGACCGCAACATCTTCAGCGCGGTGCTGCTCCAGCTGGGCGAGGCCGATGCCATGATTACCGGCGTCACCCGCCCCTGGGCGCAGTCGATGCGCGAGGTGAAGCGCGTGATCGACCCCGCACCGGGTCGCACCGCGTTCGGCATCCACGTGCTGGTCGGCCAGTCGCACACCGTCTTCATCGCCGACACCACCGTCAACGAGCGTCCGAACGCGGAGGAACTGGCCGACATCGCGGAGCAGACCGCCGCGGTCGCGCGTCGCATGGGGCACGAACCGCGCGTCGCCTTCCTCAGCTACTCCACCTTCGGCAACCCCGCGGGCCAGTGGCTGGACAATATCCGCGAGGCGGTGAACGTCCTCGACCACCGGCAGGTCGGCTTCGAATATGAAGGCGAGATGTCGCCCGACGTCGCGCTGAACCCGAAACAGCTGGCGAACTATCCCTTCGCGCGGCTGTCGGGTCCGGCCAACATCCTGGTCATGCCGGGGCTGCAATCGGCCAACATCTCCGCGAAGCTGCTGCGCGAGCTGGGCGGCGACGAGATGATCGGCCCGATGCTGGTCGGCATGGAGAAGCCGGTGCAGATCGCGCCGATGGTCTCGACCGCCAGCGAGCTGGTGACGCTGGCGGTGCTGGCCGCCGGCGGCATCGCGCGATGACCCCTGCCGGCGCGGCGCGCGAGCAGGATCCGCTCGCCGCGCTGGAGCATGTGCTGCTCGACCGGCTCGACAGCGGCATGATCCTGTCCGAGCTGGACGGCTATCTGACCGCGCTCGTGATCGCGCCCGATCCGGTGCCGCCGTCGCGCTGGCTGCCGCGCATCTGGGACGGCGGCGCCGTGCCGCTGGCGGACGAGGCGGAGGTGCAGCGCTTCCTCGATCTCGTGATGCACCATTACGAGGGGGTCCGCATCGCCATCGCGGACGGTACGTTCGAACCGCTGGTCGACATCGACGACCGCACCGGCGAGGTGATGTGGGAGATCTGGATCGAGGGCTTCGCCGAGGGCATGGCGCTTGCCCCCACCGGGTGGAACCGGCTGCGCGTGACGCGCGATGCCGATGGCGCGGCGGCGATGGCGGGCATCAGCCGGCTGATCGCGACCGCCGATCGCAACGTCGAGCTGACCGATGCGGAGATCGACGACTATGATCGCACCGCCACCACGCTGATCGCAGGGTGGATCGCGATGCTCGATCGCTGGCGGCTGTCGCACGATCAGGGGCCGGCGGCGCGCGCGCCGGGGCGCAACGATCCCTGCCCCTGCGGATCGGGCCGCAAGCACAAGAAGTGCTGCCTCGCGGTGTGACGGCGGTGTGACCGCCGCGACACGCGCGGCAACGTTGCGACTCAGGCGCCTGATGTGCCGCAACAAAAGTCGCATTGGCGCTTTGTTGACGTCATGTCGGAGAGAGAACCCGTTGTGGCGATTGGCTTTCTGACCCGGCACGACCTCCACGTGCTGGGCGCCGGGTTCGACCGCCTGTTCCCGGTCACGCGCGACGACATGTTCGCCGATCTGCTGGATCGGCTCGACGAACTGGAGGCGACGCCGCATCGCGACGGCGTCTTGCTGCGCGGTCACGGCGCGAAGCGGGACTGATCCGCCCCGCGACCGATCACCCCCGCCGCTGCGCCACCGCCTGACGCAGCGCGCGCGACAGCTGCTCGACCGAATACGGCTTCTGCAACAGGTCGAAGCCGTGATGCGCATTATCGGCCAGCACCTCGCTATAGCCGCTGCTGAGCACGACCGGCAGCTGCGGGAAGCGCGCGGCGATGACCTGCGCCAGCGCGACGCCGTTCATCCCCGGCATCATCACGTCGGAAAAGACGACGTCGAACCGCCCCGGCGCCGCCTCGATCCGCGCGATCGCCTCGGTCGCGGCGGCGACATGGACGCTGCTGTGCCCCAGCTCCGCCAGCGCCTCGGTGGCAAAGGCGCCGACATCGGGGTGATCCTCGACCAGCAGGATGCGCAGGCCCTCGGTGTCCGCCGCCGCCTCCGGCATCGCGGCAGCGTCGCCGCTCTCCACCGCGCCGTCGATCCGGGGCAGGAACAGCGTGAAGGTGGTGCCGCATTCGGGCACGCTCTCCACCACCACGTCGCCGCCCGATTGCTGCGCGAAGCCGATCACCTGGCTCAGCCCCAGCCCGGTGCCCTTGCCGACGCCCTTGGTGGTGAAGAAAGGCTCGAAGATGCGCGGCAGCGCGTCGGGATCGATCCCGGTGCCGTCGTCGCGCACCGCGATCGTGACGAACCGCCCGGCCACGTGCCCGCGGCCATGGGCGGCGGGGATCGCGTCGGCACAGCCGACGAGGATCGCGATCTCCCCCTGCCCCTCGCCCTGCCCGTTCTCGATCGCGTCGCGCGCGTTGATCGCCAGATTGACGATCGCGGTTTCCAGCTGGCTGCGGTCGACCTCCGCGACGCAGGCGTGCGGCGGCCGCCCGACGCGCACCGCGACATGGACCCCGACCAGCGTCTCGATCAGCCCGGCGACCGCCGTCACCTCCTGCGCGACGTCGATGCGCTGCGGGGTCAGCGCCTGGCGCCGGGCGAAGGCGAGCAGCTGCCCGGTCAGCCGCGCGGCACGATCCGCGGTTTCGCCGATCGCGTCGATATAGCGCTCGCGCCGCGCCTCGGTCAGGTGGGGGCGGCGCAGCAGCTCCACCGAGCCGCGGATGATCGTCAGCAGATTGTTGAAATCGTGCGCGACCCCGCCGGTCAGCTGGCCGATCGCCTCCATCTTCTGCGCCTGGTGCAACTGCTCGGTCGCCTCCCGCAGCCGCGCCTCGGCGTCCTTCGCCGCGGACACGTGGCGGCCGATCGCGAAGATCTCGGTCTCGCCGGGCGCCGCGACCCACTGGATCCAGCGATAGCTGCCGTCCTTGTGGCGGAAGCGGTTTTCGAAGCTGGGCAGCGTCCCCGCGCGGACGGTGCCCAGCGCGGCACGCGTCGCCTCCATGTCGTCGGGATGCGCCAGGTCGAAGGCGTGGCGCCCGATCATCTCGGCCGGGTCATAGCCCAGGATCGTCGCCCACGCCGGGTTCACGCGGCGATAATGCCCCTCCAGATCCAGCGTCACCATCAGGTCGGGCGAGGTGTTCCACATCCGGTCGCGCTCGGCGGTCCGCTGCTCGACCTGCTGCTCCAGCGTGTCGTTCAGCATGCGCAGCTGGTGCTGACTGTCGATCAGCGCGCGGTCGGAGAGGACGCGGGTCGTCGTCTCGTTGGTGAAGATGAACAGGCCCGCGATGTCCCCCGCGTCATCCAGGATGCGCGAATAGGAGAAGCTCCACCACGTATCCTCCGCGCCGCGATCCGTCGCCAGCTTCCACGGCAGGTCGACGAAGCGCTGGCTGCGCCCGGCATAGGCGTCCTCGATGATCGGCCAGGCCTGATCCCAGCCGTCGGCCCACACCTCGCGCATCGGCGTGCCCATCGCCCAGGGCAGCCGGGGGCCGAGCAGCGGAAAATACGTCTCGTTGAAGAAGAAGAACATTTCCTCGCGACCCCAGCACAGGATCATCGATTCGGGGGAATTGAGGATCAGGCTGAGCGCGGTCTTGAGCGGCACCGGCCATGTCGCGGGCGGGCCGAGCGGGTGCGCGGCCCAGTCGCGCGCGCGGATCAGCGCCGTCGCCTTCCCCCCGCCGGCCAGGAAGCCGAGATCGTCGCTGGGGGCGGGCGCGGAAAGCATGACAGCGCAGGAACAGGTTGATCGCGCCGCGTCCAGCCCTGCGCGCCGTCCATCGCCGGAAATGCGACGGATTGATCCCGATCAATCCCTCGCGACGACGGGACGATCGCCGTCGGACCCGTCGGGATCGCGGCATATCCGCGGGCGGGGGGAGGGCGCGGAACCGCAGCGCCCGCGACGGATTGAATCGCCCTCGCAACGAGGGACCGTGACGATGGCCGCGCGTGCATATTGGCAGGGGCAGATCCGGCTGGCGCTGGTGTCGATCCCGGTGGAGATCTACACCGCGACCCGCTCCGGCGCGTCGATCGCGTTCCGGCAGATCCACGAGCCCAGCGGCAAGCCGGTGAAGTACGAGAAGGTCGTCCCCGGGCTGGGCGCGATCGACACCGACGAGATCATGAAGGGGTTCGAGATCGAGAAGGGCGAATATGTCCTGCTCGATCAGGACGAGATTGACGCGGTGAAGCTGGAATCGAAGAAGACGCTGGAGCTGACCCGGTTCGTCGACGCCGGCGACATCGACGTCCTCTATTACGAAAAACCCTATTTCGTCGTTCCTGCGGACGACCTGGCGGAGGAAGCGTTCATCGTCCTGCGCGAGGCCTTGAAGCGGACGAAGAAGGTGGGGCTGGGGCAGCTGGCGATGCGCGGGCGCGAATATGTCGTCAGCCTGAAGCCATGCGGGCGCGGCATGGTGCTGGAGACGCTGCGCTACGCCGACGAGGTCCACAAGGCGCAGGGATATTTCCGCGACATCCCCGATGCGAAGCCCGATGCGGAGCTGCTCGAACTGGCCGAGGCGCTGATCGAGAAGAAGTCGGGCGACTTCGACCCGCAGGGCTTCCACGACCGCTATGTCGATGCGCTGAAGGGCCTGATCGAGCGCAAGCGCAAGGCGAAGGGGCGCAAGATCATCGAGGACAAGGACGACGGCGGCGGTCGCTCGGGCTCGAACGTCGTCGACCTGATGGCGGCGCTGAAGAAGTCGATGGAGGGCGGCGCCACGACGGCGGCGAAGAAGGCGCCCGCGAAGAAGCCGGCGACCCGGAAAGCCCCCGCCAAAGCCCCGGCGAAGAAACGTGCTTGACGCGACCTTCTCCCCTCCGCTGCTCATCCTTGTGCCACCCCGGCGCAGGCCGGGGTCCAGTTGGGGGACGTTGCCGACAGCCAGCAAACGCTGGCGCCACTGGACCCCGGCCTGCGCCGGGGTGGTAGCGGGGTCGTGATGCGGACAGCTTCGCGACGATCTCCGACAGAGAGGGGAGCGTGAGCGACCCCCTCGCCCGCTATAACGCGAAGCGCGATTTCACCCGCACCGCGGAGCCCGCGGGCACGCTCGCGCCGGGGCACGGCAACGCGTTCATCGTCCAGAAGCACGACGCCACCCGGCTCCACTGGGACTTCCGGCTGGAGATCGACGGCGTGCTGAAGAGCTGGGCGGTGACGCGCGGGCCCAGCCTCGATCCCGACGAGAAGCGCCTGGCGGTCCGTACCGAGGATCATCCGCTGTCCTACGCCACGTTCGAGGGGACGATCCCCGACGGCGAATATGGCGGCGGCACGGTGATGCTCTGGGACCGCGGCACCTGGGCACCGATCGCGGGGAAGAGCGCGACGGACCTGGAGAAGGGACACCTTCATTTCGTGCTGGAGGGGGAGCGGATGAAGGGCGAGTGGCTGCTCGTCCGTCTCAAGCCGCGCGGAAGGGAGAAGCGCGAGAACTGGCTGCTGCGCAAGATCGACGATGCGCACGCCGGCGGCACCGACGCACTCACCGAGACCGCGCTCACCAGCGTCGCGACCGGCCGCACGATGCAGGAGATCGCCGAGGGCAAGGCGGCGAGGAAGCGGGCGGCGACCGCGAAGACGCGCAGCGCGACCGGCGCGCCGCCCGCGTTCGAACCGCCGCAACTGTGCACGCTGGTCGACGCCGTCCCCACCGGCAGCGGCTGGATCCACGAGGTGAAGTACGACGGATATCGCGCGCTGATCGCGACCGGCGGGGGGAAGGCGGTGGTGCACACCCGCTCCGGGCTCGACTGGAGCGACAGGTTCGCCGGCGTCGCCGCGGCCGCGGCGGGATTGCCGCCCGCGCTGATCGACGGCGAGATCGTCGCGTTCAGGGACGGGCGCCCCGATTTCTCGACGCTGAAGGAGGCCATATCGACCGGCGGCGAGATGACCTTCTTCGCCTTCGACCTGCTGTCGCTGGAGGGCAAGGACCTGCGCGCCCTGCCCACCGTCCAGCGCAAGGAGCGGCTGCGCGGCCTGCTGGCGGGGGCCGACCCCCGGCTCCAGTTCGCCGAGCATATCCTCGGCTCGGGCGAGCAGCTGTTCGAGACGATGTGCCGCGAGGGCTATGAGGGCGTCGTCTCGAAGAAGGCGGACGCCCCCTATCGCGGGCAGCGCACGAGCGCGTGGCTGAAGATCAAATGCACCCGCCGGCAGGAATTCGTCGTCGTCGGCTGGCTCCCTTCGGCCAAGAACCGCGGGCTGCGCTCGCTGCTGCTGGGCGTGCACGAGGACGGCAGGCTGCGCTACGCCGGCAAGGTCGGCACCGGCTTCTCCGCCGCCATGATCGACGACCTGCGCGGGCGGCTGGACCGGCTGACGCGCAAGACCCCCACGGTCGAGGCGCCACGCGCGGCGGTGCGGGGCGCACACTGGGTCACGCCCCGGCTGGTGGCGGAGGTCGCCTTCACCGAGACGACGCCCGACGGCGTGCTGCGCCACCCCGGTTTCCTGGGGCTGCGCGGCGACAAGTCCGCCGGCGAGGTGGTGGTGGAGCAGCCCGCCCCCGCGCCGCCGCCCGTCACCACCGTTAAGGTATCCAGCCCCGACCGCCTGATCTTCCCGGAGAGCAAGGTGACGAAGGGCGACCTGGCCGATTACTACGCCCGCATCGCGCCCGCGATGCTGCCGTGGGTCGCGCATCGCCCGGTCAGCCTGGTGCGCTGTCCGCAAGGGCGCGCGAAGCAATGCTTCTTCCAGAAGCACGACGCCGGGTCGTTCGGCGAGCAGGTCCACAAGGTGCCGATCCGCGAAAAGGACGGGTCGACCGAGGATTATCTCTACGTCGACAGCGCCGAAGGGCTGGTCGCCTGCGTCCAGATGGGGACGATCGAGTTCCACGGCTGGGGTTCGCTGGTCGCCGACGTGGAGAAGCCCGACCGCCTCGTCTTCGATCTCGACCCCGACGAGGGGCTCGACTTCGCCGATACGAAGAAGGCCGCCGCGCATCTGAACGCGCAGCTGTCCGAACTGGGGCTGGCGAGCTTCGCGATGCTGTCGGGGGGCAAGGGCGTCCATGTCGTCGTGCCCCTGACCCCGCAGGCGGAATGGCCCGCGGTGAAGGACTTCGCCGATCGCTTCGCGCGCGCGCTGGCGCAGGCCGAGCCCGACCGCTTCACCGCGACGATGAGCAAGGCGAAGCGCAAGGGCCGCATCTTCATCGACTGGCTGCGCAACCAGCGCGGCGCGACCGCGATCCTGCCCTATGCCGCCCGCGCGCGCGCCGGCGCGCCGGTCGCCGTTCCGGTGACGTGGAGCGAATTGCGCGACCTCGACACCGCGGCGCGCTGGCACGTGACCGATCTGGACGAGCTGCTGGAACGCGCCGGCGGGCGCGCGCTGAAGGGGTGGGGCGCAGCGGAGCAGGTGCTGCCGGATTTGTGAGGCCACCCGCTCGACACCACCAACCATCGTCATCCCCGCGGAGGCGGGGATCCATACGCGCAGGTTTTCGCAAGGGGCGGAACGTCAGAGGTTATGGATTCCCGTCTTCGCGGGAATGACCGCTGGGGGAGAGGGGTGCGCCAACGTCGTCACGCCGGGCTCGACCCGGGGTCCCGCTTCTTGCGCGACGTTGGTACGAAAGCGTGCCCCCGGATCAGGTCCGGGGTGACGGGACACCAATTCCTTTGTCTTGCACCGCAGCATCCCCTACGGTCGCACGCCGCCATAGGGGGGAGTGATTTGGCGACCCAGCCCGCCTTGTTCGATGCCGCGATCCATGCGCGCCGCTGGGCGGAGCGCTACTGCGCCGGCGGTGCGTCCGCCGACGTGCTGCACGACGCCGCCGACCCGGCGTGGCTGGCGATGCTGGAGGAGCTGTCCGCGGTCGCCGGCGACGACCTGGGCCATGCGCGCGAGCGGGTGCAGCGCCATGCCGCCGACATCGGCACCGGCTTTCGCATCATCGGCGAGGAGGCGGAGCGCCCCTGGCCGGTCAGCCCGGTGCCGCTGCTGATCGAGGCCGACGACTGGGCGACGATCGAGCGCGGCGTGGTGCAGCGCGCCGGGCTGCTGGAGACGATCCTCGCCGATCTCTACGGCCCGGCCACGCTCGTCGCGCGGGGCCACCTGCCCGCGACCGTCGTCACCGGCAGCCCCTATTACCTGCGCCCGCTGGTCGGGCTGGAGCCGCCGGGCGGGCGACACCTGCACTTCGTCGCCTTCGACCTGGGGCGCGGCCCCGGCGGCGAGTGGCGCGTGCTGGCCGACCACCTGCGCGCGCCCGTCGGTGCGGGCTATGCGCTGGAGAACCGGCTCGCGGTCAGCCGCACGCTGGGGGGCCTGCAGAACCGCCTCAACGTGCGCCGCCATGCGCCCTTCTTCGCCGCATTCCGCGCCGGGCTGGCGGCGTCGTGCCACCGCGCCGATCCGCGCATCGGGCTGCTGACGCCGGGGCGGTGGAACCCCAGCTATGCCGAACAGGCGCATCTGGCGCGGTACCTGGGCTTCCTGCTGGTGGAGGGGGACGACCTCGCCGCGCTGGAGGACCGGCTCTACGTCCGCACCATCGGCGGGCTGAAGCGCATCGACGCGCTGTGGCGGCGGCTCGACCCGCGGCTGCTCGACCCGCTGGCGTTCGATTCGCAGTCGCGCATCGGCGTGCCCGGGCTGATCGACAGCTATGCGCAGGGCAATGTCGTGCTCGCCAACGCGCCAGGCGTGGGCGCGCTGGAGAGCCGCGCGTTCGGCGCCTTCCTGCCGCAGCTCGCCACGCGGCTGACCGGCGCCGACCTGATCCTGCCCAATATCGCGACCTGGTGGTGCGGCCAGCCGGCGGAGGCGGAGCATGTCGCCGCGGAGCTGGACACGATGCTGCTGTCCTCCGCGTTCGGCGCGCGCACGCTCGGGCTGCCGCAGGCGGCGCAGGTCGCCGGCGCGGACCTGTCGCGTGCGGAGCGCGCCGCGCTGCTCGCCGACATGACCCGCCGCCCGCAGGATTACGTCGGGCAGGAGGTCGTGCGGCTGTCGACCATGCCGGTCGTGATCGGCGACGCGCTGGAGCCACGCCCCTTCACGCTGCGCGTCTTCGCCGCGCGCGATGCGAACGGCGACTGGCAGGTGCTGCCGGGCGGTTTCGCGCGCATCGGCGAGCATCCCGACCCCCGCGCCGCGGTGCTGGGCGAGGGGACGTGGTCCGCCGACGTCTGCGTCCACGGCCCCGATCCGGTCGCCCCCGTCTCGCTGCTCCCTGCAACCGACTCGGTCCATGTCCGCCGCAACCCCGGCACGCTGCCGAGCCGCGTCGCCGACAATTTCTTCTGGCTGGGTCGCTATCTGGAGCGGGGCGAGGCGCTGCTGGCGGTCATCCGCGTGATGCTGGGCAATTCGATCGACGCCGATGCCGGCGCGGCGCTGGGGACGCCCACTGTCGGGCGGCTGGTGGGGGAGATCGTCAATGCGGGCGCCGCACCGCACCCCGAGACGCTGCGCCGCGCCGACCTGACCCAGATGGCGCGTACCGCGATGGAGGCGCCCGCGGAGGACCATCAGTCGGTCGCCGCGATCAACGCGCACGCGCGGCGCATCGCCGCGGGGTCGCGCGACCGGCTGTCGGCGGACATGTTCCGCCTGCTCGACGCCCCCTTCCCCACGCACCGCGGGATGCTCGACCGCGCCGGCTCGCTCCAGCGCCGCTATGCCGCGATCGCCGGGCTGTCGGCGGAGCATATGGGACGCACCGCGGTGTGGCGGTTCCACGACCTGGGTCGGCGGATCGAGCGCGCGATGGCGATCGCCCGAGCCGCGCGCGCATTCGGCATGGCGGGCGCGTCGCTCGACGATCTGTCGACGCTGCTCGACCTCGGCAACAGCCAGATCAGCTATCGCCAGCGCTATCTGACCGGGATCGCGCGCGTGCCGGTGGTCGACCTGACGCTGCTCGATCCGGGGAACCCGCGCGCGCTCGCCTTTCAGGTGGAGGCGATCCGCGATCATCTGGCGCATCTCCCGGTGCTCGACGACGACGGCATGGCGGAGCCGCAGCAGGTGGAGGCGACCGCGCTCCACGCGCTGGTGTCCACCGCGCAGGCCACCACGCTCGACATCACCACGCTGTACGAGGTCGAGCGACGGCTGGGGCGCGTGTCCGACGCGATCGCGCGGCGCTATTTCCTCCAGGGCGCGGAGCCGCTGCGTGCCGGCGGACTGACGCTGGCATGACCATCATCCGCTACGACATCCGCCACGTCACCCGCTTCAACTACGGCAATGCGGTGCGGTTCGCGCGCTGCAACCTGCGGCTGAAGCCGATCGACTGGCCCGGCCAGACGCTGGAGCATTACGACCTGATCGTCGCCCCGTCCGGCCGGGCGATGCCCGCGCGCGCGGAGGCCGGGCTGGCGCACGTCACCCGGCTGGTGGTGGAGGAGCCGGTCCGCCGGCTGACGATCGAGAGCCGCGCGCGGATCGCGGTCGACCGCCTCGTCCCCGTCCCCGCCGCCGACGATCCGACGCTGGGCGAGATCGCGGCGATGGCGCGCGCCTCGGGCGACCTGTCCGCCGCCGGACCGGCGGCCTATCTCTACCCGTCCCCGCTGATCCCGCTCGACCGCGCGATCGCGGACTATTGCGCGCCCGACCTGTCGCCCGGCCGCGGCGCGCTGGAGGCCGGGATCGCGCTCGCGCAGCGGATCCAGCGCGACTTCGTCTTCGACGGGTCCGCGACGATGGTCGACACCCCCCCGCACGAGGCGTTCCTGAAGCGCCGCGGGGTGTGTCAGGATTTCGCGCAGATCATGATTACCGGGCTGCGCGCCGCGGGGCTGCCCGCGGCCTATGCCTCGGGCTACATCCGCACCATCCCGCCGCCGGGCGAGGAACGGCTGGTCGGGGCGGACGCGACCCACGCCTGGGTACTTTTGTGGTGCGGGCCGGCGCGCGGCTGGGTCGGGGTCGATCCCACCAACGGCATCTGGATGGCGGGCGACCATATCGTCGTCGCGATCGGGCGCGATTATGCGGAGATCGCGCCGGTCGACGGCGTCGTGCTGGGCGCGGGGGCGCAGGACATGGACGTCAGCGTCGATGTCGCCCCGCTGGCACCCGCGAACGATTGCGCTGTGGCCGCGGCTGCCCCACATAGCTGAGTAACACACCAACCGGGGACTCTATGGCCGATCCTTATGCGACGCTGGGCGTGGCGCGCGGCGCCAGCGAAGCTGACATCAAGAAGGCGTATCGGAAGCTCGCCAAGGAGCTGCATCCCGATCGCAACAAGGACAATCCCAAGGCGTCGGAGCGCTTCTCGCAGGTCACGTCCGCCTACGACCTGCTGACCGACAAGGACAAGCGCGCGCGCTTCGACCGCGGGGAGATCGACGGCGACGGCAACCCCACCTCGCCCTTCGGCTACGGAGGGTACGGGGGCGGCGGGGCCCCGCGCGGCGCGCCCGGCGGCGGGTTCCGCTCGCAGCAGTTCGATTTCGGCGGCGGCGAAGGGCCCGACGTCTCCGACCTGTTCGAGGGGTTGTTCGGCGCGCGCACCGGCGGCGGCTTCGCCAGCGGGTTCGGGCGGCGCGCGGCGCCACCGCCCAAGGGCGAGAACCTGGCCTATCGCCTCCCGGTCTCCTTCACCGATGCCGCCGCGCTCGCGCCGCAGCGGGTGACGCTGGGCGACGGTCGCACCATCGACCTCAAGCTGCCCGCCGGGGTCGAGACGGGGACGCAGATGCGCCTCGCCGGCAAGGGCGAGCCCGGACCCGGCGGCGCCGGCGATGCGATCGTCACGATCGAGGTCCTGCCGCACCGCTATTTCACGCGTGACGGCGACGACGTGCGCCTCGACCTGCCGATCACGCTCAGGGAAGCGGTAGAGGGCGGGGCGGTGAAATGCCCCACGGTCGAGCGCGCGGTGATGATTACCGTTCCCGCCGGCAGCACGTCGGGCAAGACGCTGCGTCTGAAGGGCAAGGGCTTCCACCGCAAGGGCGGCGAGCGTGGCGACCAGCTGGTGACGCTGGTGGTCGACGTGCCCGCCGACGACGCTGCGCTGAAGGCGTTCGTGGCCGGTTGGGACGGCGGCGGGAACCCGCGCGAGGGGATGGGCGTCTGACGATCCGTGACCGATGACGGCCCGATCGCGCTGACCCCGGAGGATCGCGCGCGCCATCACGGCGCGGCGCGGCGCCGGCTCGACCGTCAGCTGGCGCGGGTGCGGCCGGGCACCTACGCCCGGGAAGTGCTCAAGCGCGCGCTGATCGGGGTCTATAACGACGGCTTCATGCACGCCGGCAACCTCGCCTATCTGGCGCTGATGACGGTATTCCCGTTCTTCATCGTCGCCGCCGCGATCGCCTCGGTCTTCGGGCAGAGCGCGGAGGTGCAGCACGGCGTCGCCAGCTTCCTGTCGGTGCTGCCACCCAACGTCGCCGACATCCTGCGCAAGCCGATCGCCGATGTGCTCGTCGCGCGGACCGGCTCGCTGCTGTGGCTGGGCGCGCTCGTCGGGCTGTGGACGGTGGGGAGCTTCGCGGAGACGATCCGCGACATCTTCCGCCGCGCCTACGGCACGCGCAGCACGCAGTCGCTGTGGCGTGCGCGGCTGGGCCTCAGCCTTGCGATCATCGGCTCGGTGGTGATCGCGCTGGTCGCCTTCCTGGTGCAGGGGCTGCTGACCGCGGCGGAACAGTTCATCTATCGCCTGCTGCCCGTCGCGCAGGAGGTGGCCAGCTGGCTGGGCATCGCGCGGCTGGTGCCCGCGGCGATCATGTTCGGCGCGCTCTACATGCTGTTCTACTCGGTCACGCCGGGCAGGTATCGCCGCTCCGACAGCCGCAAATGGCCCGGTGCGTTGTTCACGACCATCTGGTGGGTCAGCATGACCGCCGCGCTGCCGTTCGTGCTGGCGCAGCTGGGCGGCTACGACCTGACCTACGGCAGCCTCGCCGGCGTTGTGGTCATGCTGTTGTTCTTCTATCTGATCGGCCTGGGCCTCGTCTTCGGCGCGCATCTGAACGCGGCGCTGGCGGAGCCCCCGGAACCGATTGTAGAGGGGCCGGTAACGAACGAAGAGGCGGTGACGGCGTGAACGGATTGATGGCGGGCAAGCGCGGGCTCATCATGGGACTGGCGAACGACAAGTCGCTGGCCTGGGGCATCGCGAAGCAGCTGAGCGAGGCGGGCGCCGAACTGGCCTTCTCCTACCAGGGCGCGGCGATGGAGAAGCGCGTGCGCCCGCTGGCGGAGCAGCTGGGCGTCGCGCGGCTGTACGATTGCGACGTGTCGGACATGGCGGCGCTCGACGCGACGTTCGGCGCGCTGGCGCAGGAATGGCCGACGATCGACTTCGTCGTCCATGCGATCGGCTTTTCCGACAAGTCGCAGCTGCGCGGCAAGTTCTACGACACCACGCTCGACAATTTCCTGATGACGATGAACATCTCCGCCTATTCGCTGGTCGCGGTGGCGAAGCGCGCGCGGGAGATGATGCCCCAGGGCGGCGCGATCCTGACGCTCAGCTACTATGGCGCGGAGAAGGTGATCCCGCACTATAACGTCATGGGCGTGGCGAAGGCGGCGCTGGAGACGAGCGTGAAGTATCTCGCGGTCGATCTGGGGCCGGAGAACATCCGCATCAACGCCATCTCCGCCGGCCCGATCCAGACGCTGGCGGCGCGCGGCATCGGCGATTTCAACTACATCCTGAAGTGGAACGAGCTGAACTCCCCGATGCGCCGCACCGTGACGATCGAGGATGTCGGCGGCGCCGGCCTGTACCTGCTGTCGAACCTGGCGAGCGGCGTGACCGGCGAGGTCCACCACGTCGACGCCGGCTACAACGTCATCGGAATGAAGGCGGAGGACGCGCCCGACATCGCGCTCGCCTGACCGCCACATGGCGATCGCGATCCGCCCCGCCGGCGCGCCCGACGTCGCCGCGATCGACGCGCTGCTGCGCGCCAGCTTCCCCGCGCCCGACGAGGCCGATCTGGTGCGCCGGCTGTGCGTCGACGGCGACATGGTGCTGATGCTCGTCGCGATCGACGAGGACGCGGGCGCGCTGGCGGGCGCGATCGCGTTCAGCCGGATGCAGGTCGTCGTCAACGAGCAGGCCGTCCCCGCCGTCGCGCTCGCCCCGCTCGCGGTCGCGCCCGCGTGGCGGCGGCAGGGCGTGGCGGAGGCGCTGGTGCAGGCGGGGCTAGAGGCGCTGGAAACCGCCGGCGTCGTCCTGTGCTTCGTGCTGGGCGAGCCGGACTATTACGCGCGCTTCGGCTTCCACGCCGATTACGCACGCAACTTCGCCTCGCCCTACGCCGGCGATTACTTCATGGCGCTGCCGCTGCAAGGCGGGCTGATGCCGTGCGGGGTGCGCGGCGCGGCGGACCATGCCGGGGCGTTCGCGGCGCTGGGCTGACCCTTCTTCGTCATTCCCGCGCAGGCGGGGATGACGGAAGGGGGGCGACACCCGCCCCCCTGTCCCAATGGCACGCAATCTGCCATGGCGCACGCCCATGAGCTTCAACACCTTCGGCCGCGTCTTCCGCTTCACCACCTGGGGGGAGAGCCACGGCCCCGCGCTGGGCGCCGTGGTCGACGGGTGCCCGCCGGGCATCGCGCTGTCGGAGGACGATATCCAGCCGTGGCTGGACAGGCGCCGCCCGGGCCAGTCGCGCTTCACCACGCAGCGGCAGGAGCCGGACCGGGTCCGCATCCTGTCGGGGGTGTTCGAGGGGCGGACCACCGGCACCCCGATCAGCCTGATGATCGAGAATGTCGACCAGCGCTCGAAGGATTATTCGGAGGTCGCCAAGGCCTATCGCCCCGGCCATGCCGACTATGCCTATGACGCCAAATACGGCTTTCGCGACTATCGCGGCGGCGGGCGCTCGTCGGCGCGCGAGACCGCGGCGCGCGTCGCGGCCGGCGCGGTGGCGCGCGCCGTCATTGCGCAGGTGCGCGTCCGCGCCTGGGTGGAGGCGATCGGCGGCGACGCGATCGACCCTGCCGCCTTCGACGATGCGCAGATCGACGCCAACCCCTTCTTCTGCCCCGACGCCGCCGCCGCGGCGCGCTGGGAGGCGAAGGTCGACGCCGCCCGCAAGGCCGGCTCCTCGCTGGGCGCGGTGATCGCGTGCGAGGCGACGGGCGTCGCGGCGGGCTGGGGCGCCCCGCTCTATGCCAAGCTGGACAGCGAACTGGCCGCCGCGATGATGAGCATCAACGCGGTCAAGGGGGTCGAGATCGGCGACGGCTTCGCCGCGGCAACGCTGTCGGGTGAGGAGAACGCCGACGCGATGCGCCCCGGCGACGACGGCCCGCTCTTCATGGCCAATCATGCCGGCGGGATCGCGGGCGGGATCGCGACCGGACAGCCGATCCGCGTGCGCGTCGCGTTCAAGCCGACCAGCTCGATCCTCACCCCCGTCCCCACCGTCACCCGGACCGGCGAGGCGGCCGAGATCATGACGAAGGGACGCCACGACCCCTGCGTCGGCATCCGCGGCGTGCCGGTGGTGGAGGCGATGATGGCGCTCGTACTGGCGGACCAGATGCTGCTGCACCGCGCACAATGCGGCTGAGACGACGGCAAACGTTCGCTCGTCGGGCCCAAGGTAAATGGCGGACCCGGCGAAGTCGTGCGATCGTCACGCGACGAACAGCGACATCGATGATCCACGTCGGCGACTCCTGTCGCCTCGGGGAACATCGGCGCACCGGCCTCGTTCATCTCCCCGCATACGTAGGAGAGATCACGATGCGTAACTATATTCTGGCGACCGCGGCCGCCGTGGTGATGCTGCCGGGCGCAGCGACGGCACAGCTGGCCGGCGGCACCGCCGGCGGCGGCGTAGGCGGCACGGTCGGCTCGACCATGGGTCAGACCGGCGGCACCGTCGGCGGCGCGATGGGCGGACAGGTCGGCGTCCCCGACACCGCCACCACGATGCAGCGCACGCAGGACACCACGACCCGCGCCACGCAGCGCACGAGGGATCGCGCCGCCCGCACGACCAGTCGTACCCGCGATACCGCGCGAAGCGCCACGGATCGCACGCGCGACATGACGACCGGCACCAGCGCCGATGCGACGATCGGCGCGGACACCTCCACCACCATGACGCCGGGCGGTACGATGTCGGGCACGACCGGCAGCGCGGGCGCGACCGTCACGACCCCGCCGATGGGCGCGAGCGGCGGCATGGGCGCGACCACCGGAACCCCGACGACCCCGCCGCAATAAGCGGGGTTCGAGAAGAAACGGTCCCCCAACCCACGCCTCCCGGCGCAGGCCGGGGTGGCGGGGGGGCAGTGGCCTTCGACCAAAAGAGTTCGCCCGACTGGCTTTCGGCCTCGCAGGAACGTTGCAAGAAGCCCCTGTCTGTGCCCCGGCGGAGGCGGGACCCTTGCAAAATGCTACGCCGTGCTCCTGCGACGGCAGGAGCCCGGAGTTGCGGGTCCCATAAGGCGTTGTTCTGCTGGGTCCCTGGGCTCGTGCCTTCGCAGGAGCACGGCGTGAGTTCAATGCCGTTGCACCTGTTTTGCGAAGGTCGCTTGGAGGCCGGGGCCCAGTATCGACATGCTCGTAAGATGCTGAAACCGAGCCCAAACTGGGCCCCGGCCTCCGCCGGGGAACCATGATCTTTGCTGAGGCCCAGCCCACGCCGGATGTCCCGGGCGTGGCCGGAGCCCCTCAGCCGCCCGGCTCGCTCCACCCCAGACCCAGCGCCTTGTTGACCGCGATATAGCTGTCGGTCAGCCCGGCCCGCGCCTCAGACACCGCGATCCGCGCCGCCAGCTGCTGACGCTCGATCTCCAGCTGATCGATCACCGTGCTCGTCCCCGCGGCGACACGCTGCCGGTTGAGCGTCGCCGCGCGCGTCGCGCTCGCCTCCGCCTCCAGCAGCTGCGCCAGTTGCGAACGGGCGTTGGCGAAGCGGGACAGCGACGCCTCGGCATCCTGCAACGCCGCCAGCACCGCCTGCCGATAGGCGGCATCCGCCTGATCGCGCTGCGCCTCCGACGCGCGCGTCGCGGCCCGCGCGCGCCCGAAATCGAGGAACGGCCAGCTGAGCGACGGCGCCAGCAGCGTCGTCAGCTTGGCGGGATCGAGCACGTCGCCCGGCGACGTGCCCCCCAGCCCCAGCAGCCCCAGGAACCGGATGCCGGGCAGTTCCTTCGCCTTGCTCACCCCGATGCCCGCCGTGACGGCCGCGAGCTGCCGCTCCGCCGATCGGACGTCGGGACGGCGCGCGATGAGCGCGGCGGGCGTATCGACCGCGACCCGCGCCGGCGGCAGCGGGATCGCGGCGTCGGGGGTCAGCGTCGCGTCGAGCGCACCCGGTGTCCGCCCGGTCAGCAGCGCGAGCCGGTCGAGCAGCCCGTCGCGCTGCGCGGCGAGCGGGATCGCCTGCGCCTGCGTATTCTCCAGCTGATTGCCCAGCCGCTCAACCGTCAGCTGCGAGGCGGTGCCCTGCGCGAACCGCTGGCGGGTCAGTGCCAGCTGCCGGCGTTGCAGCCCGGCCGACGCGGTGTTGAGGTGAATCCGCTCCTGCACGTCGCGCAGGTCGACATAGGCCTGCGCCACCTGCGCGGACAGCAACACCTGCGCATCCGCCAGATCGGCGACGCGCGCGCCGACGTTCGCCTTCGCCTGTTCGGTGCCACGCCGCGTGCCGCCGAACAGGTCGGGCTCCCACGAGGCGTTGAGTCCGGCATTGTAGAAGGTCAGGTCGGTGCTGCCGCCGCCCCCGCCGATCCCCGGCACGCGCGCGTTGAGGACAGTGGCGTTCGCGCTCGCGGAGGGGAGCGCGGCGGTGCGCTGCTGCCCCAGCTTCGCCTGTGCCTCGCGCAGGCGCGCGGTCGCCTGGTCGATGGTGGGGCTGTGCGCCAGCGCGTCGTCGACCAGCGCGGTCAGCGTCGCGTCGCCCAGCGTCTCCCACCAGCGCGCGACCGGCGGCACGGGCGCGGCCTGCGCGCCGCGCACGAACGTGCCGCGCGTCACCGCATCGGCGGCCGTGGCAGGCGGTCCGGCATAGTCCGGGCCGACGGTGCACCCCGCAAGCGCAGCGGTGGCGAGAAGGAGGGACGGGTATCGCATCAATGCACCATGGCCGGGCCGCTGCGCCGGGGCAGGGGCCGCAGGAACAGGACCAGCGGCAGCACGGCGAGCGTACCCATCCCCATGATCCAGAAAATGTCGTTATAGGTCATCGCCAGCGCCTGCGCCTGAATCTGCTGCCCCAGCAGCCGCATCCCGGCGGTCGCATCGCCGAGCTGCCGCGACAGTCCGTCGACATAGGCCTGCACCGCGGGATCGTTGGCGGACATGCTCTCCTCCAGCCGGCGCGAGTGGAAATAGACCCTTTTGTCCTGGATGATCGAGATGCCCGCCAGCGCAAAGCTGCCGCCCAGGTTGCGCACCGCGTTGAACAGCCCGGAGGCGTCCCCGGCATCCTCCGGCGGCACCGATCGCACCGTCGCCTGGCTCAGGAACAGCATTCCCAGTATCTGGCCGACGCCGCGCGCGAGCTGCCCGATGGTGAAGTCCGCCCCGGTCGATGTCGCGGTCAGGTGCGCATCGAGGAAGGAGGAGCCCGCCATGATGAGTAGCCCCGCGCCGACCGCGATCCGGATGTCGATGCGCACCAGCAGGATCGGGACGATCGCCATCATGAACAGGCTGGGCAGCCCGGACAGCAGCACGACCTTGCCCGCCTGCAGCGCATTGTACCCCGCCAGCGTGGCCAGGAACTGCGGAATGGCATAGCTCGTGCCGTACAGGACGACGCCCAGCACCATCCCCATCAGCGCGACCGCGCCGAACTGCCGGTCGCGTAGCAGGCGCAGCTTGATGATCGGGCGCGGCGCGGTCAGCTGCCCCAGCGCCAGCAACAGGAAGCCGACCGCGGAGGTGACGAACATCGCGCGGATCAGCCCGGAGGCGAACCATTGCTCGCGCTGGCCGTCCTCCAGGAACACGGTCAGCCCGCCCAGCCCGAGCGCGAGCCCGGCGATGCCCAGCCAGTCGGCCTGCGCGAACAGGTGCAGCTTCGCGGGCCGGTGCGGCAGCCCGACGAGCAGCAGCGTGACCAGCACGGCGCAGATCGGCACGTTGATGAAGAAGGCATAATGCCAGCTGATGTTCTCGGTCAGCCAGCCGCCGATCAGCGGCCCCAGCACCGGGCCCAGGATCGCGGTGACGCCGAACGCGGCGATGCCGACCGGCTGCTGGGCGGGCGGCAGCCGCTGCGCGATGATGACCTGCGCGGTCGGGATCATCGCGCCGCCGGTGAACCCCTGCCCGACGCGACCCAGGATCATCATCGACAGCGTGGTGGACACCCCGCACAATACCGAAAAGGCGGTGAACAGCCCGGCGGCGAGCAGCAGGAACGTGCGCAGCCCCAGCACCCGCTCCAGCCACGCCGCCATCGGGATGATGACGATCTCCGCGACCAGATAGGCGGTGGCGATCCACGTCCCCTCGGTCCCGCTCGCGCCGATCTCGCCCTGGATCGTGGGCAGCGCGGAATTGACGATCGAGATGTCGAGCGTCGCCATGAACGCGCCCAGCGTGCCCGCCGCCACCGCCAGCCAGGCGGTGAGGTCGGCACGCTCCGCGGACGGAGTCGCGGCGGCGGCGGCGGCGGCGGCGCTCGCCACGTCAGCGTTCCTGCTGCGCGCGGATGCGGTCCAGATCGCCCTTGGCGCCGATCGTGTCGACGGTGACGGTCACCGACAGCCCCGGCACGAGCAGCCGGCGCGCCGCCGGGGCCGCCGCGATCGCGATCCGCACCGGCACGCGCTGGACGATCTTGGTGAAGTTGCCGGTCGCGTTCTGCGGCGGCAGGATCGAGAATTGCGCGCCGGTGCCCGGCGCGATGCTGGCGACGCGGCCGTCGATCTCCAGCCCGTCGAGCGCATCGACCCTGATCCGCGCGGGCTGGCCGGGGCGCATCAGCGCCAGCTGCGTCTCCTTGAAATTGGCAGTGACGTACAGCGACTGGAGCGGGACGATCGACATCAGCCGCATGCCGGGCTGGACATATTGGCCGACCGTCACGGTGCGGTCGCCCACGCGCCCGGCGATCGGCGCACGCAGCACGGTCGCGCCGACATCGACATCGGCGGCGGACAGCTGCGCGCGCGCCGCCTGCCCCTGCGCCTCGCCCTGGCGGATCTGGCTGCGCAGCGCGGCGACGCGGCGCTGCTGGGTGGCGAGCGCGGCGGACTGGGCGCGGACATTGTCGGCCGACTGGCGCGCGGTCGCCTCCAGCTGCGCCAGCTGCTGCCGCGTCTCCGCGCCCGATGCGGCGAGCGGGCGATAGCGCGCGACCTCGCCCGCGTCATAGGCGGCCTTGGCACGGGCCGCGTCCAGCTGCGCGCGCGCCTGCGCGATGGTGGCATATTGCTCCGCCACCTGCGCGCGCGCGGCATCGGCCTGTGCCGCGGCGACCGCGATCTGCGCCTGCGCCTGCGCCGCCTGCGCGCGCGCGTCGCGCGGATCGATCCGCAGCAGCGGCTGGCCGGCGGCGACGTCCTGATTCTCCGCCACCAGCAGCGCGGCGACATTGCCCGCGACGCGCGGCGCGACCGTCACCATGTCCGCCTCGACCCGCGCATCGTCGGTTTCCTGGGCGTATCGGCCGACCGTCTGGTAGCGCACGAACCAGAGGCCGCCGGCCACCAGCACGATCGCGGCGAGCGCGAGCAGGATCAGCTTCGCGCGCGCGCTCAGCTGGCGGCGGGGCGGCGGCGCATCGTCGGCATCGTCATCGGTCGCGTCGGTCATGCGCGCGCATCTAGGCGCCCGCTCTTAAGCGGACAAGATGTCCGGTTATCAAATCAGCCGCCCCCGTCGCGCTCGATATCGGCGCCGACCGCGGACAGCTTCTCCTCCAGCCGCTCGTAGCCGCGGTCGAGGTGATAGACGCGCGACACGGATGTCTCGCCATCCGCGACCAGCCCCGCGATGATGAGGCTCATCGACGCGCGCAGGTCGGTCGCCATCACCGGCGCGCCGACCAGCCGGTCGACCCCGCGCACCATCGCGGTACGCCCGCGCACCTGGATGTCGGCCCCCATCCGCGCGAGCTCGGGCACGTGCATGTAGCGGTTCTCGAAGATCGTCTCGGTCAGCATGCTGGCCCCCGCCGCCTTGCACAGCATCGCCATGAACTGCGCCTGCATGTCGGTGGCGAAGCCCGGATAGGGCGCGGTCGAGAGCGTCAGTGGCTTCAGCCGGCCATCGCTGGTCACCAGGATCGAGTGGCGCCGCTCCTCGATCCCCACGCCCGCCTCGCGCAGCGCGTCCAGCGTCGCGCCCATGTCGGCGGGGGTGACGTTCATCAGCTCCACCTCGCCCCCGGTGACGGCCGCCGCACAGGCATAGCTGCCCGCCTCGATCCGGTCGGGCATCACGGCATAGGTCGCGCCGTGCAGCTCGTCGACGCCCTCGATCTCCAGCGTCTCGGTGCCGATGCCCTCGATCTGCGCGCCCATCGCGACCAGGCAGCGGCACAGGTCGACGATCTCCGGCTCGCGCGCGGCGTTCTGGATGCGGCTGCCGCCCTTCGCGGTGACGGCGGCCATCAGAACGTTCTCGGTCGCGCCCACCGACACCACCGGGAAGCTGTAGCGCCCGCCCGACAGCCGTCCGCCCGGCGCGGTCGCGGTGACATAGCCCGCGCTCATCTCCAGCGTCGCGCCGATCGCCTCCAGCGCCTTCAGGTGGAGGTCGATCGGGCGGTTGCCGATCGCGCAGCCGCCCGGCAGCGACACCCGCGCCTGCCCCGCGCGCGCCAGGATCGGACCCAGCACCAGGATCGAGGCGCGCATCTTGCGCACGATGTCGTAGGGTGCCTCGGTCGAGGTCAGCTGCCCCGCGCGGATCGTCATCACCCGCCCGAAATCCTCCGGCCGGCTGCCCTCGATCGTGGTCGACGCGCCCAGCTGGTTCAGCAGGTGCCCGAACCCGTCGACGTCGGCCAGCCGCGGCAGGTTGCGCAGCGTCAGCGGCTCGTCGGTCAGCAGCGCGCAGGGCATGAGCGTGAGGGCGGCATTCTTCGCGCCGGAGATCGGCAGCTTGCCGGACAGGCGGCGGCCGCCGCGGATGAGGATACGGTCCATCCGCCCGCTGTATCCAAACCCGCCGGTGTCGCCAAGCGACCGCCCGGCAGGCCGCGACAGGCCGCTTGATCGGTTTTAATGCGCACCGGACCGGCCCCCGCGTAACGATCCGGAACAAACCGGGGGACAGCAGACGGGTGCCAGTGCGTAGCTTCGCCGACAAGATCGGCGGCATTCTGGACGTGACGGCGGAGGAGCGACGCGCGCTCGACCGCTTGCTGGAGCGCGAACGCGCCGTCCGGCGCGGCGCGACGCTGGTCCGCGAGAACGAGCGTTCGACCGAGCTGTTCGCGGTGAAGAGCGGGATGATGCTCGGCTATGTCCTGCTCGACGACGGCAGCCGGCAGGTGCTGCGCTTCCTCTTTCCCGGCGACATGGTGGGGGCCGCGGTGTGCGCCTATGGCAAGGCGCCGCAGACGCTGGTCGCGCTGGCCGACAGCGTGATCGCGGTCGTCGACCGCACCCAGCTGGCGGCGCTGATGTACCGCCAGCCGCGTCTGGCGATGGCGATGGTGGCGCTGGAGCAGGTCGAGCGCACCGCGCTGACCGACCGGCTCGCCGGGGTCGGGCGGCTGTCGGCACGCGCGCGCGTCGCGGCGGTGCTGCTCGACATCCGCGACCGCATGCGCCGCTGCGACCCGACCATCGGCGCCAGCTTCATGCTGGGACTGACGCAGGAGGAGATCGGCGACGCCACCGGGCTGACCGCGGTCCACGTCAACCGCATGCTGCGCCAGCTGGAGGAACAGGGGATGATCGCGCGCACCGCGGGCCGCGTCACCGTGCTCGACGAACCCGCGCTGATGCGGGCGGCGAACTACGTCAACCGGCTGGCGGGGGTGGACCTGTCATGGCTGCCGGCGACCGGCGCCTAGTCCCCCCAACAAGGACTTCGGCTCCTGGATACCGTCCCGGGCCTGACCGGGACGTTTCCATAAGTCCGCAACCTCCTTCGTTCCCCGGCGAAGGCGGGACCTTTGCAAAAGGCTGCACCGTGCTGCACCTGTTTTGCAAAGGCCCCGCCTGACCCGGGGGTGACGGCAAGGAAGCGAACGCTGTGTTCCACCAGGCCGGGCCGGGTCGACGCCGCGTCGGGCGGCCCCGACGATCCCCACCCTATTCCCGCCGCACCCCGCTCTCCCCCAGCTGCGCATCCACCGCCGCCAGCAGCCGCGCCAGCCCCGCGGCGTCGCGCGCCTCGGCCCGCAGCGTCAGCGCCGCCTGCGTGTTCGATGCCCTGAGCAGCCACCAGCCGTCGTCGTCGGACACGCGCAGCCCGTCCGTCGTATCGACCCGCGCGTCGGTACCGGCGAGCCGCGCCGCGACCTCCTCCACCACCGCCGCCTTGCGCGCTTCCGCCACCGGCACGCGCAGGTCGGGCGTGGCGCAGCGCGGCGGCATCGCATCGCGCAGCTCCGCCAGCGAGCGGCCCGACAGGTGGATCGCGCGGATCAGCCGCACCGCGGCGTACAGCGCATCGTCGAAGCCGTAATAATCGTGCGCGAAGAACATATGCCCGGACAGCTCGCCCGCCAGCGGCGCGCCCAGCTCCTTCAGCTTGGCCTTCATCCGGCTGTGCCCGGTCTGCCACATCACGGGGCGCCCGCCCGCCGCGGCGATCCCCTCGAACAGCGCGTCGCTGCACTTCACGTCGGCGACGATCGTCGCGCCGGGCAGCTCCGCCAGCGTCGGCCGCGCCAGGATGGCGAGGATGTCGTCGCCCCACAGCATCCGCCCGCGCCCGTCGACCAGTCCGATGCGGTCGCCGTCGCCGTCGAAAGCCAGTCCGAAATCGAGCTTTCTGTCCGCCACCAGCGCCTGGAGATCGCGTAGATTGTCCTCGACCGTGGGATCGGGATGATGATGCGGAAATTCACCGTCGACGTCGCAGAACAGAAGATGATGCTCCCCCGGCAGGTGCCGGACGAGCTGCTCGATCACCGGGCCGGCGGCGCCGTTGCCGGCATCCCAGCCGATGCGGAAGGTCCCGCCGGCATAGCCCGCCATCAGCCGGCCGACATAGAGATCGCGGACATCGGCCTGCTCGACCGTCCCCGCCCCCTCGCCGAACGCCCCCGCCGCCGCGATCCGCGCCAGGTCCTGAAGGTCCTCGCCGAAAAAGCTGTCGCGGCGAAGTACGAGCTTGAAGCCATTGTCCTCGCGGGGATTATGGCTGCCGGTTACCTGGATGCCGCCATCCACTTCTAGCGTCGCCTCGGCATAATACAGCATCGGCGTGGGGCCCAGGCCGATGCGGACGACATCGACGCCCGACGCCGCCAGCCCCGCGATCAGCGCCGCCTCCAGCATCGGCGAATGCGTCCGCCCGTCGTAACCGACCGCGACCCGCCGCCCGCCGGCTGCCCGCACCCGCGTGGCGAAGGCGCGCCCGATCGCATGCGCATCGGCGGGGTGGAGGTTCGCACCGACGGTGCCGCGGATGTCGTATTCGCGCAGGATGACGGGGTCGAAATGGTGGGTCATGGGGTCCTAACGTCCGATCTGCGTACCAGCCGCAAGCCATGCTGCCGCCGTGTCGCATGGCCTTCGATGGCGCTCAGTCCGAACGGATCGGGACGAGGCTCATTCCCGTCGCAACCGCTCCAGCAACAGATCGCGCGCCGCATTCGCGCGCCGCGTCGCCTCCGCCGAACCGCCGCGATCGGGGTGGACGTCGGCCACCAGCCGGCGATGCGCCGCGCGGATCGTCGCAGCATCCGCATCCTTCGCCACCCCCAGCAGCCCGCGCGCGGTCGCCACGGCGGAGGGCTTGCGCCGCGCGGGCTTGCGCAGGAGCAGCCAGACGACCGCGATGATCGCGGCGGCGACGATCCATTTCATAGGGGCGGGCTCACCGCATCAATCCGCGAACAGCGGCATCGCCACCTCGGGCAGCGCCAGCGCGGCCATCATCTCGCGCAGCTCCTGGCGCGCCGCGACGTGGCTCAGCCCCATGCCGCCGAACGCCTTCGCGTCAAGCAGCGTCAGCCCCTTGGGGAACAGCTCGCGGTAGATCACGCGCTCGCCCAGACCCGGGATGATGCGGAAGCCGACGCGCCGCGCCAGCTGGTCCAGCGCCTCCGACACGCGGCGCATGTTGCGCGCCTCCAGATATTGCAGGCGGTTGCGCAGCACGACCCAGTCGATCGTGGTCCCGTCCTCGCGCGCGCGTGCCTTGCGCGCGTCCCAGATCAGCTCCGAATAGAAGCTGGGGCGGACGACCTTGAACGTCTCCGGGTCGACCTGCCCGATCAGGTCGAAGTCGACGAAGCTGTCGTTCATCGGCGTCACCAGCGTGTCCGCCAGCGCCGCCGCGATCCGCGCGGCGGGATCGTCGCGCCCCGGCGTGTCGATCACCAGAAAGTCGTAGCCGGACGTGAACTCCTGGAACAGTCCGGGAAAATTGCCGTCCGCGCGCCCGTCGCCGGTTTCGTGCCGGGGGGTGGGCAGGTCGATGCCCGACCGCGCCACCGTCGCCTCGCGATTGTCGAGGTAGCGCCCCAGCGTGCGCTGGCGATGGTCCAGGTCGATGCACGCGACGCGCGCCCCCTTCGCCGCCAGCGCGATCGCGACATGGACCGCGGTGGTCGACTTGCCCGTGCCGCCCTTCTCGTTGGCGAACACGATGACGTGCGTCTTCGGCACACTTTCCGTCAATTCGTCGCATCCCTGATTGCCTGCCCTTGGTCGCGATCATAGAACGCGCCGCCGCGAGTTTCGAGTGGTAATGCCGGGGGTAACGGGTGGAAGTATATCGGGAGCTCGCCGCATTGCGCGAGGCGCTGGGGGCGGCGCGCGGCGACGGGCGAGAGGTCGCGCTGGTCCCCACGATGGGCGCGCTGCATGCCGGGCACATCGCGCTGGTGGAGGCCGCGCGGCGCCCCGGCGCCTGCGTGGTGGCATCGATCTTCGTCAACCCGAAGCAGTTCGGCGCGAACGAGGACCTGTCGCGCTACCCCCGCAAGGAGATGGGGGACATCGCGATGCTGACCGATGCGGGCTGCGACATCCTGTGGCTGCCGCCGGTGGAGGCGATGTATCCGGAGGGGTTCGCGACCAACATCTCGGTCGCGGGGGTGAGCGAGGGGCTGGACGGCGCGGCGCGCCCCGGCCATTTCGACGGCGTGGCGACCGTCGTCGCGAAGCTGTTCAACCAGGTCCGCCCGGCGCGCGCCTATTTCGGCGAGAAGGATTTCCAGCAGCTGGCGGTGATCCGCCGCATGGTCGCCGACCTCGATTTCGACATCGACGTCACCGGCGTGCCGACGCAGCGCGAGGACGACGGTTTGGCGCTGTCGTCGCGCAACGTCTACCTGCTGCCCGAGGAGCGTCAGAAGGCGGTGGCGCTGCCCCGCGCGCTGGGGGTGGCGGCGCGGGCGATCTTGGGCGGCGGCGACGCGGCGAAGGCGCTGGCGGACGCGACCGCGGCGCTGACCGCGGCAGGCTTCGCGGTCGATTACGTGTCGCTGGTCGATGCCGAGACGCTGGCGCCGGAGCCCGCGCCGGGCCGGCGCCGCCAGCTGCTGGCGGCCGCGCGGATCGGGCATACGCGCCTGATCGACAACCTTTCCGTCGATCCGTTATCGTAACAAATAATTGTAAGAATCACTTGTCGCCAGTTAACCATTTGGTGAGGGCGAATGCGCGAAACCCGGTGTCCAGAAATGGATCAACAGGGTCTCTCGACATGGTAACGCACATCGATACCGCGCTGCTCGACCGCCGCATCGCCGATGCCTGCCGCGGCTGCGGCGACTCCGCCTACGACCTCGGCGTCGCCTATTCCACCGGCACCGCCGGCGCCGCGCTCGACCTGGTCGAGGCGCACAAGTGGTTCAACCTCGCCGCCGTCCGCGGTATCGAGGCGGCGCTGGCCGCGCGCGCCGAAATCTCCGAGGACATGACCGCGCGCGAGATCGCCAACGCGCAGCGCGCCGCGCGCGACCTGCTCGCGGGCATGCAGCGCCGCGCCGCCTGAACCAACGGGGTTGCCGCGGGGTTCACCACTTGCCTAGACGCGGGGCCATGCCCGCAGCGTGTAAAGGGGGTGGTCGTGGTGAAGCGTTGGTTGCCGCTTGCGGCGTTGCTGGTCCTGGCCGCGTGCGCGAAGGCGCCGACGCTGGTCGTGCCCCCCGCCCCGCCGCCGGTGATGCTGACCCCGGCCCCCATGCCCGCGGGCGGACGCCCCGGCATGGCGATCCCCGGGCGCCTGCCCGACGGCAGCTGGGCGACGCCCAACCGCAACCTGACGCCCGCCGCGGCGGTCTGGCATTTGCGCAGCGCGCTGAACGTCGCCGCGCTCGCCTGTCGCGGTCCTCTGGAAGCGACGATGGTCGCCGACTACAACGCGCTGCTCGGGCGGCAGAAGACCGCCTTCGCCTCCGCGCAGACCGCGCTGGAGCGCGAGACGAAGGCCGGCGGCGGCGACTGGCGCGACCGCTACGACGACCAGGCGACCCGGCTCTACAATTTCTTCGCGCAGGATTTCGCGCGCGACGCCTTCTGCACCGCCGCCGCGCAGGTGCTGAGCGAGGCGCAGACCGTCACGCCCGCGGCGCTCCCCGCCTTCGCCGCCGCCCGGCTGGCCCAGCTGGAGCGCCCCTTCACCGACTTCTTCGCCGCCTATGAGCGCTGGCGCAGCGGCGCGATGGTGCCCGCAGGCGAGGTCGCGCCGGCGGTCCCCCGGCTGACGGTGGACGTCTCCACGCTGGGGTGATCGCCACCTCCCGTTCGCCTCGAATAGCCGTCGAGCCCGTCGAGACGGCGTATCGAGAGGTCGCCACGTCGCGCATGTCTCTCGACATGGGCTCTCGACAAGCTCGATCCCTGCTCGAGACGAACGGGGGTGCCGGTCAGCAAGCTTGCACCCCGCGCCGCGCCGCGCCACGTAGCGGCGCATGTCGGACCTGACCCTCGCCCCGCCCCCGCCCGACCTGCTGGCCGGCGCCAGCCTGTTCCTCGATTTCGACGGGACCCTCGTCGAGATCGCCGACTCGCCCGATGCGGTGGAGGTCGCCGCGCGCGTCCCCGCCCTGCTCCAGCGTCTCGCACGCGCGCTCGACGGCCGCGTCGCGATCGTCACCGGCCGCCCCGTGGCGGAGGTGCGCGCGCTGCTGGCCCCCGCGGCATGGCCGGTCGCGGGGAGCCACGGGCTGGAGATCGCGCAGGTCGACGGCACCGTCACCGCCCCCGACCGCCCGCCCGCGCTCGACGCCGTGCTGGACGCCGCGCGCGCGCTCGCGCGCTCGCATCCCGGGCTGCTGGTCGAGGACAAGCCCTTCGGCGTCGGCCTCCATTACCGCCGCGCACCGGAGGCGGGCGAGGAGGCCGCCGCGCTCGCCGACGATCTGGCCGCCGCGCACGACCTCGTCGTCCAGCATGGCAAGATGGTGGTCGAGCTGCGCGTGAAGGGACGCGACAAGGGCGCGGCGGTCGATCTGCTGATGGCGGAACCAGCGCGCCGCGATACGCGTCCTGTCTTCATGGGGGACGATGTGACCGACGAAGCCGGGTTTCGTGCCGCGCATGCGCTGGGCGGCGCGGGCGTGCTCGTCGGCGCGCCCCGCGACACCGCCGCCGGCTACCGCGTCGATGACGTCGCCGCGGCGCTCGCCTGGCTCGACACGCTTTCCCCTGCGCAGGAGGCACGATGACGACGACGCTGGACCTGTGGCCGATCGGCAATTGCCAGGTCAGCGCGCTGGTGGACCGCAGCGGGCGCTTCGTCTGGGGCTGCGTGCCGCGGGTCGACGGCGACCCGCTGTTCTCCGCGCTGCTGGGCGGAGAGGAACTGACCGCGGGTTACTGGGGCATCACGCTGGAGGACGGCGTGTCGGTGGAGCAGGAATATATCCGCAACACCCCGATCCTGGTCACGCGCCACACCGACGCGCACGGCGGCGCAATCGAGGTGATCGACTTCTGCCCCCGCTTCCAGCGGGAGGGGCGGACCTATCGCCCGGTCGCCTTCGCACGCATCGTGCGCCCCGTCGCGGGCAGCCCGCGGGTGCGCGTGTCGCTGCGCCCGACCTGCGGCTGGGGCGGCGGCTGCCGCGAGCAGGTGGGCGGCTCCAACCACGTCCGGCTGCTGCTCGACACGCTGGCGCTGCGCCTCACCACCACCGCGCCGATCGCGATGGTCCAGGCGGAGCGGTCGTTCCGCGTCGAGGGGCCGCTGCACTTCTTCCTCGGCCCGGACGAGAGCTTCCAGGGCGACCTCGCCAGCACGGTCGACCTGATGCTGTACCGCACGACGCAGGAATGGCAGGCCTGGGTCCGCGGCCTCGCCGTGCCGCTCGAATGGCAGGACGTCGTCATCCGCTGCGCCGTCACGCTGAAGCTGTGCCAGCATGAGGAGACCGGCGCGATCGTCGCCGCGCTGACCACCTCCGTCCCCGAACACGCCGGGTCGCAGCGCAACTGGGACTATCGCTACTGCTGGATCCGCGACGCCTATTACACGGTGCAGGCGCTCAACCGGCTCGGCGCGCTCGACGTGCTGGAGGGCTATCTCGGCTATCTGCGCAACATCGTCGACGAGGCCACCCACGGCGACGCCGCCAGCCATATCCAGCCGCTCTACGGCGTACTGGGCGAGCCCGAACTGCCCGAGCGGGTCGCCCCCGACCTGCCCGGCTATCGCGGCATGGGGCCGGTGCGCGTCGGCAACCAGGCGGCCGAGCAGATCCAGCACGACGCCTATGGCCAGATCGTGCTGTGCAGCGTCCACGCCTTCTTCGACCAGCGGCTCTTCCGCCTCGCCGGGCTGGAGGATTTCGAATCGCTGGAGCGCGTCGGCGACCGCGCCTGGGCCTATTACGATCAGCCCGACGCCGGGCTGTGGGAGCTGCGCACCCGCCAGAGCGTCCATACCTATTCCAGCGCGATGTGCTGGGCGGCATGCGACCGGCTGGCGAATGCGGCGGGCAAGCTGAACCTGCCCGAGCGGCAGCGGATGTGGGCCGAGCGCGCCGACATCATCCGCCAGCGGATCGAGACGGCGGCCTGGCGCGAGGATACGCGGCGCATGTCGGCGACCTTCGGCGGCGACGATCTGGACGCCAGCGTGCTCCAGCTGCTCGACCTGCGCTTCCTCGCGGCGGACGATCCGCGCTTCGTCGATACGCTGACCGCGATCGAAAAGGGGCTGCGCCGCGGCTCCACCATGCTGCGCTACGATACCGAGGACGATTTCGGCCTGCCCGAAACCGCGTTCAACTTCTGCACCTTCTGGCTGATCGAGGCGCTGTTCCTGACCGGGCGCAGCGACGAGGCGCGTGCGTTGTTCGAGGAGATGCTGTCCCGGTGCACCGCCGCCGGGCTCTTGTCGGAGGACATCGATCCGGCCACCGGCGAATTGTGGGGCAATTACCCCCAGACCTATTCGCTCGTCGGCATGATCAACTGCGCCGGCATGCTGAGCAAACCGTGGAGTCATATTCGTTGAGTCGACTGATCGTCATCTCCAATCGTGTCAGCGCCCCCACCGGGTCGACCTCGGGGGCGCAGGGCGGGCTGGCGGTGGCGATGGCCGCGGCGCTGCGCGAGCGCGGCGGACTGTGGTTCGGCTGGTCGGGCGAGCAGACCGACCATTTCACCGGCCACATCAACTTCCAGCGCAACGACGGCGTCACCACCGCCACCGTCGACCTGGAGGAACAGGACGTCCAGGAATATTACGACGGCTACGCCAACCGGACGCTGTGGCCGCTGTTCCACTACCGCATCGACCTGGCCGAATACGAGCGCGAGTTCGCCGGCGGGTATCAGCGCACGAACCAGCGCTTCGCCGATACCGTCCGCCCGCTGATCGAGCCGGAGGACGTCGTCTGGATCCAGGACTATCACATGTTCCCGCTGGGCGCGGAGCTGCGCGCGCGCGGGTGCCGGAACCGGATCGGCTTCTTCCTCCACATCCCCTGGCCGCCGCGCCGCCTGCTGGCGACGCTGCCCAACGCGCGCGAACTGGTGGAGGCGCTGTTCGCCTACGACCTGATCGGCTTCCATACCGAGGAATGGCTGGAATCGTTCTGCGACTTCGCCCGGCACGAGATGGACGCGACGATCGAGGACGGCGTCGCGCGGTTCGGCGACCGCTCGGTGCGGCTGATGGCCTGTCCGATCGGGATCGACGCCGCCGCCTTCGCCGAGATGTCGAAGAGCGTTCCCGCGCGGCTCGCCTATCGCCGGATGCGCGACTCGGCGACGGGGCGCGACATGATCGTCGGGGTCGACCGGCTCGACTATTCCAAGGGACTGGAGGAGCGTTTCCTCGGCTACGAACGCTTCCTGATCGAGCATCCGGAGGAGCGCAAGGAGGTCTTCCTGCTCCAGATCGCGCCGCCCAGCCGGGTGTCGGTCGAAAGCTACCAGCGCATCCGCCAGTCGCTGGAGGGGCTGTCGGGGCGGATCAACGGCGAATATGCCGATGTCGACTGGGTGCCGATCCGCTACGTCAATCAAGGCTATCCGCGCGACCAGCTCGCCGGCATCTACCGCGCGGCGAAGATCGGGCTGGTGACCCCCTTGCGCGACGGGATGAACCTGGTGGCGAAGGAATATGTCGCGGCGCAGGACCCGGAGGACCCCGGCGTCCTCGTCCTGTCGCGGTTCGCGGGCGCGGCGGAGCAGATGACCGACGCGCTGCTGGTCAACCCCTACAGCGCGGAGGAAGTGTCCGACGCCATCTTCCAGGCGCTGCGCATGTCGCGCGACGAACGCATCGCGCGGTGGCAGCGGCTGATGGCCGGGGTGCAGGAAACCGACGTCACCTGGTGGGCCGACCGCTTCCTTACCGCGCTGGAACGCGAGGATGCAGGGGTGACGGACTGACCCGCGCGCCCGCGAAACTGCTACCATCCCGGCGGAGGCCGGAATCCGGTTGGGAAACGTCGGCGCGTCATCCCAGCGGTCCGTTGCTGGACCCCGGCCTCCGCGAGACGTTTGCAAAAGGCGACACCGTGCTCCTGCGAAGGCAGGAGCCCAGGGTTGCAGGTCCCATCAGGCGTTGTTCTGCCTGGCCCTGAGCTCCTGCCTGCGCAGGAGCACGGCGTGGACCCGGCGTCGTTGCACCCGTTTTTGCAAAGGTTCCACCTCCGCCGGGGTGGATCAGACAGGGAGCCGGCAACCGCCTTTCTGCGCAGGTAGGAGCGCAGGGTCACGCACACCACCCGTCGTTGCCCCTCACCCCCGCGGCATCAGCCCGCGCATGACCATCGCCAGCGCGCTCGCGAGCTGCGCCTCGCGCTCGTCCGCCGCCAGCACCGGGCGCAGCAACCCGCCCAGCATCCGCACCGCCAGCACCACCTCGTGCGCACCGGCCTCCGCGGCCAGCTCGCCACGCGCCTGCGCCGCTGCCACCGCGGGCGCGACGACCTCGGCCAGCCGCTCGCCCAATGCACGGAACGCGGCGAGATGCGCCGCGTCCATCCGCAGCTCCAGCGCGATCCGCGCGAACAGCGCGGAGGCGCGCGCGCCCTCGCGCACCAGCATCCCGATCGTGTCCGCGATCGGCGCGCGCGCGTCGATCGTCCCCTCCAGCCGATCGATCTCGCGCGCGAAGATCGCCAGCGCCAGCGCCTCGCGATCCTTGAAATTGCGGTACAGCGTCGCGCGGCCGACGCCGGCGGCATCCGCGATCGTCTCCATCGCGACGCCGTAGCCCTGCTCATCGAACGCGGTCGCCGCCGCCGCGATCAGCGCCTCGCGCCGCCGCGTGGCGTCGCGCCGCGGCGCGCGTGCCGGCCGTGCCTCACTCATAGGCGCCGCGCCGCATCACATAGCCGCGCGTCTCATAGGGCGGCGACAGCCCCTCCACCCAGGCGCCATGCGCGTGCGTCAGCGCGACCAGCGCCATCGGGTCGGTGGACGGCCAGCGCTGCACCCGCACCTCGTGCCGGTGGAGGTCGCGGTTGGGCTCCATCATCACCCAGGCCAGCGGCCGCTCCTGCGTCGCGCGCGCGCCCGCCGCCGCCATCGCGGCGCGGATCCGCTCGCGTCCCGCCGCGGGGATATACTGCCAGACGACGGAGTGCATCAGCACGCGGGTGATCCCCGCTTCCTGCGGCCGGGCCAGCTGCGCCTCCACCCAGTCGGCGGCATCGCCCTGCGCCAGCTCGACCGGCGCGGCGCGGACCATCGCGATCGCGGTGGCGAGCCGCGCCAGCCGCTCCTGCGCATCGATCCAGACATAGCCCTCCAGCCGCTCGGCCTGCGCCGGATCGGCGACGTCGACCGGCGCGATGTCGACGCCGCGCGCGCCGACGACCGCGATCGGCACGTCCGGCGGCGGCGCACCCCGCCATTCGGGGCGGATGACGAGCGGCGACGCGTCCGGCCCTGCGCTGACCCCGCCCAGGTCGAACCGCATCCGCCCGATCAACAGGTTCAGCCCCGCGCTCGACCCGATCTCCAGCACCTCGACCCGCGGGCCGAAGGTGTCCGCGACATGGAGCAACCCCGTCATCAGCCCGGCCGAGCGCGCCGCCTCGTTGGTCTGCGGCGGCCCGTCCAGCCACGCCGTCAGCGCCGCATCGTGACGCATGACCGCGCGTGCGGCCGCCTCGTCGTCACCATCCGCAAACATCCGCGCCAGGTCGGCATCGCCGGTGCGGCGCAGCAGCGCGTGCAGCCCGCCGACCAGCCGCAGCACCAGCGCATCCGCCACGGGCTCCCCCGCCCAGTCGAGCACCCGCCGCCCCGTCGCGGTGTCGCGCGACAGCGTCCGCCCCAGCGCGCGGCACGCCGCGGCGGTCCGCGGCGCCGCCATCGCCTCGCAATATTGCGCCTGAATCTCGAACGATTCCCTATTTTGCGCTTCCTTCGCCAACATCCACCTCCGGTCATCGCGGTCATTGCGCCCCCCGCCCCCCTCCCGTAAAGCCCGCGCCATGGCTGAACCGATCGTAATCGCGGTGCCCAAGGGACGCATCCTGGGCGAGGCGCTGCCGCTGCTCGCCGCCGCCGGCGTCGTGCCGGAGGCCGCCTTCGGCGACCCCGACAGCCGCGCGCTGCGCTTCGCGACGCAGGACCCCGGTATCGAGCTGATCCGGGTGCGCGCGTTCGACGTCGCCACCTTCGTCGCGCACGGCGCCGCGCAGCTCGGTATCGTCGGCTCCGACGTGCTCGCCGAATTCGACTATGCGGAGCTCTACGCCCCCGTCGACCTCGACATCGGCCATTGCCGCCTGTCGGTCGCCGAACCCGCGGCACTCGCCGCCCACGACGACCCACGCGGGTGGAGCCATGTCCGCGTCGCGACCAAATATCCCCATGTCACCGCCGGATATTTCGCGCGCCGCGGGGTCCAGGCGGAGTGTATCAAGCTGAACGGCGCGATGGAGCTGGCGCCGACGCTCGGCCTCGCCACCCGCATCGTCGACCTCGTCTCCTCGGGCCGTACGCTCAGGGACAACGGGCTGGTCGAGGTGGAGGAGATCATGCCCGTCTCCGCACGCCTGATCGTCAACCGCGCCGCGATGAAGACGCGCGCGCACGTCTTCCCGCTGGTGGAGGCGTTCCGCGCCGCGGTGGGCGCGCGCGCGGCATGATCCGGCTCGCCACGACCGACGCGGATTTCGCCGCGCGTTTCGATGCGCTGGTCGACGACCGCCGCGAAACCGCGACCGATGTCGCGCGCGACGTCGCGACCATCATCCGCGCGGTGCGGGACGAGGGCGACGCCGCTTTGCGCGCCTTCACGCAGAAGCTGGACCGCCACGACCTGGACGCCACCGGCTGGCGGATCGATGCCGCCGCCTGCGCCGCCGCGTTCGAGGCGCTGGAGCCCGAACTGCGCACCGCGCTGGAGCTCGCCGCGTCGCGCATCCGCGCCTATCACGAGAAGCAGCGCCCCGAGGATACTGCCTTCACCGACGCCGCCGGCGTGCGGCTGGGCGCGCGCTGGCGCGCGGTCGATGCGGCGGGCATCTACGTCCCCGGCGGTCGCGCGGCCTACCCCTCCACGCTGCTGATGAACGCCATCCCCGCGCGCGTCGCGGGTGTCGGCCGGCTGGTCGTCGTCACCCCCAACCCCGACGGCGAGGTCAATCCGCTGGTGCTGGCCGCCGCGCATCTGGCGCAGGCGGACGAGGTGTGGCGCGTCGGCGGGGCGCAGGCGATCGCCGCGCTCGCCTATGGCACCGACCGGATCGCGCGCGTCGACGTCGTCACCGGCCCCGGCAACGCGTGGGTCGCGGAGGCGAAGCGGCAGGTCTACGGCGTCGTCGGCATCGACATGGTCGCCGGCCCGAGCGAGATCGTCGTGGTGGCGGACGGCGCCAACGACCCCGACTGGATCGCCGCCGACCTGCTCAGCCAGGCCGAGCACGACACCACGACGCAGTCGATCCTGTTCACCGACGACGACGCCTTCGCGGACCGCGTCGCCGAGGCGGTCGAGCGCCAGCTCACCGATTTGCCGACGCAGGCGACCGCGCGTGTGGCGTGGGAGGATAACGGCGCGATCGTCATCGTCCCCACGCTGGCCGACGCCATCCCGCTGGTCGACCGGCTCGCGCCCGAGCATGTCGAGTTCGCATGCGACGACCCGCAGGCGCTGTTCGACCGCCTGCGCCACGCCGGCTCCGCCTTCCTGGGCCGCCACACGCCCGAGGCGATCGGCGATTACGTCGCCGGCCCCAACCACGTCCTCCCGACCGGCCGCCGCGCCCGGTTCGCCAGCGGGCTGGGCGTGACCGACTTCATGAAGCGCACCAGCTTCCTCCAGCTGGACGAAACCGCGCTCAACGAGCTCGGCCCCGCCACGATCGCACTGGCCGAGGCGGAGGGACTTCCCGCGCACGCCAGGTCGGTGGCGCTGCGCATCCGCACCAACCGCTGAGGGGTGACGAACCGCGCGGTTGCGCGTAAGGGCCGCCGCCATGTCCCGACCCCCAGCACGTACCCCCGCCCGTACACAGGCTCGCGCCGCCGCGCGCCTCGCCGCCGTCCAGGCGCTCTATCAGCATGACATGGAGGGGACCGCGATCCCCGCCCTGCTCCACGAATTCCACCAGCATCGCCTCGGCGCCACGATCGAGGACGTCGAATATGCCGATGCCGACATCGACTTCTTCGACGACGTGGTGAAGGGCGTCGACGCGCGCCGCGAGGAGATCGACGCGCTGATCGCGGACAAGCTCGCCAAGGGCTGGTCGCTCGACCGCCTCGACCGCCCGATGAAGGCGATCCTGCGCGCGGGCACCTACGAATTGCTCGCGCGCGCCGACGTCCCCGTCGCGGCGGCGATCAGCGAATATGTCGATGTCGCGCACGCCTTCTACGAAAAGCGCGAGTCGGGCTTCGTCAACGGCCTGCTCGACGCCATCGCGAAGGAGGTCCGCCGCTGACGATGGCGGAGGTCGTCAACCTCAACCGCGCGCGCAAGGCGAAGGCGCGCGCCACCAGGGAAGCGCAAGCCGCCACCAACCGCGCCGCCTTCGGCCGGACGAAGGCGCAGAAGGCCGCCGACGCGCAGGACGCCGCCCGCCGCGAAACGCTGCTCGACGGGGCGAAGCGCGAGGAATAGGCTTGCGTGCTCCGGCGCAGGCCGGAGTGTCGTCGATCACAGCGCTACCGCTCGCCACGGCTCCGGCCTTCGCCGGAGCACGGGGAGGAAAGCCGAATGACCGAAGCCGACTTCATCGCCCGCCTGCGCGCGCTGCCGCTCCACCCCGGCGCGCATGGCCTGACCGACGACACCGCCACGCTCGCCGGCCTGACCGTCACCACCGATACCCTGGTGGAGGGTATCCACTTCCTCCCCGCCGACCCGGCCGCCGACGTCGCATGGAAGCTCGTCGCCACCAACCTTTCCGACCTGGCCGCCAAGGGAGCGCGGGCGGAGGGGATCCTGCTCAACTATCCGTTGCGCGACGATGCGTGGGACGCCGCCTTCGTCGCGGGTCTGGGCCAGGTGCTCGCCGCCTTCGCCTGCCCGTTGATCGGCGGCGACACCGTCTCGCTGGCGCCGGGTGCCCCGCGCGTGCTGAGCGTCACCGCCTTCGGCACCGATGCCGCCGCGCCGCCGCGATCCGGCGCGCGCGCGGGCGACGCGCTGTACGTCACGGGTACGATCGGCGATGCCGGCGCCGGGCTCTGCATCGCGCGCGCCGGGCACGGTGACCGCGCGCTGCTCGCGCGCTACCGACGTCCGGTGCCGCGGCTGGCGGAGGGGCGCGCGCTCGCCCCGCTCGTCCATGCGATGATGGACGTGTCCGACGGGCTGCTGATCGACGCCGCGCGCATGGCCGCCGCCAGCGGGCTGGCGATCGCCATCGACCTGTCCGCCGTCCCGCTCGCCCCCGGCGTCACCGATCCGATGACCGCCGCGACCGCCGGCGACGATTACGAGCTGCTGTTCGCCGCGGCGCCCGATGTGGCGCTGCCCGTTCCCGCGACTCGCGTCGGCACTTTCGCGCCCGGCGCCGGGCTGACCCTGAGCCATGAGGGACATTCGGTGCCGCTACCCGCCACGCTCGGTTATCAGCACGGGTTGCGCTGACGCAGGCGCATGTTAGCCTCCCGTCACCAGCGGACGACCGGCAGCAGACCGGATGCCGCGGCAACAGGAGGGATGTAAGGCATGACGATCGTCACCCTTGCCATCGTCTGCGGCGTCATCGCCGTACTCTATGGCTTCGTAACCAGCCGACAGGTTCTCAGCGCATCGCCCGGCAACGAGCGGATGCAGGATATCGCCAGCGCGATCCAGGAGGGCGCGAAGGCGTATCTGACCCGGCAATATACCGCGATCGCGGTGGTCGGCGCGGTGGTGGCGGTCGTGCTGCTGTTCACGCTGGGCACGCTGTCGACGGTCGGCTTCGTCATCGGCGCGGTGCTCTCCGGGGTGGCCGGGTTCGTCGGCATGAACATCTCGGTGCGCGCCAACGTCCGCACCGCGGAGGCCGCGCGCACGTCGTTGCAGGGTGGCCTCACCATGGCGTTCCGTTCCGGTGCGGTGACGGGCATGCTGGTCGCCGGGCTGGGCCTGCTCGCGATCGCGGGCTTCTTCTGGTACCTGACCGGGCCGGCGGCGCTGCTGCCCAACGACCGTGCCATCGTCGAGGCGCTGACCGCGCTGGCGTTCGGTGCGTCGCTGATCTCGATCTTCGCGCGGCTGGGCGGCGGCATCTTCACCAAGGCGGCCGACGTCGGCGCCGATCTGGTCGGCAAGGTGGAGGCCGGCATCCCGGAGGACGACCCCCGCAACCCCGCGGTGATCGCGGATAACGTCGGCGACAATGTCGGCGACTGCGCGGGCATGGCGGCCGATCTGTTCGAAACCTATGTCGTGACGCTGGGCGTGACGATGGTCTCGATCGCGCTGCTGATCCAGGCCGATGCCGCCGAACTCGCGCGGCTGATGGGCCTGCCGCTGGCGGTCGGCGGGGTCTGCATCGTCACCTCGATCATCGGCACGTACATGGTCCGGCTGGGCAAGAGCGGATCGATCATGGGCGCGCTGTACAAGGGCTTCTGGACCTCGGCGATCCTGTCGGTGCCGGCGATCTGGTTCGCCACCAGCTGGGCGCTGGGCGACATGAACACCGTGATCGGCGGCGCCGGCTTCCTCGATGGCGGGGCGGGCGCCGCGCCGCTCGCCGGGTCGACCACGCCCGCGGATACCGCGGTCGCTGGCCTGCCGACCGCCTCGGGCTTCACCGGCATGGACCTGTTCTGGTGCATGATGATCGGCCTTGCCGTGACCGGGCTGATCGTGTGGATCACCGAATATTACACCGGCACCAACTATCGCCCGGTCAAGTCGATCGCGAAGGCGAGCGAGACCGGCCACGGCACCAACGTGATCCAGGGGCTCGCCATCTCGCTGGAGGCGACCGCGCTGCCGACGATCGTGATCGTCGTCGCGGTGGTCGCCACCTACAAGCTGGCCGGGATCATCGGCATCGCCTTCGCGGCGACCTCGATGCTGGCGCTCGCGGGGATGGTCGTCGCGCTCGACGCCTATGGTCCCGTCACCGACAATGCCGGCGGCATCGCGGAGATGGCCGGGCTGGACGACGAGGTGCGGCACAAGACCGACGCGCTCGACGCGGTCGGCAACACGACCAAGGCGGTGACGAAGGGCTATGCGATCGGCTCCGCCGGCCTCGCCGCGCTGGTGCTGTTCGGCGCCTATACGACCGATCTGGAGACGTATTTTCCCGACCTGACCGTCGATTTCTCGCTCGGCAATCCGTACGTCATCGTCGGGCTGCTGCTCGGTGCGCTCCTGCCCTATCTGTTCGGCGCGTTCGGCATGACCGCGGTCGGCCGCGCGGCGGGCGCGGTGGTGGAGGAGGTGCGCGGGCAGTTCCGCGACAACCCCGGTATCATGCAGGGGACCAGCCGCCCCAATTATGGCCGCACCGTCGACCTGGTCACCCGCGCCGCGATCCGCGAGATGATCGTGCCGTCGCTGCTGCCGGTGCTGTCGCCGATCGCGCTCTACCTCGTCGTCACCGCGGTCGACGGGCAGGCGTCCGGCTTCGCGGCGCTGGGCGCGATGCTGCTGGGCGTGATCGTCTCCGGGCTGTTCGTCGCGCTGTCGATGACCTCGGGCGGCGGCGCGTGGGACAATGCCAAGAAATACATCGAGGACGGCAACCACGGCGGCAAGGGATCGGAGGCGCACAAGGCGGCGGTGACCGGCGACACGGTCGGCGATCCGTACAAGGATACCGCCGGTCCCGCGGTCAATCCGATGATAAAGATCACCAATATCGTCGCCCTTCTCCTGCTCGCGGCGCTCGCCTCCCACGGCGGCTGACGCCCGCAACTTCGGCGTCCGTCATCGCGCATGACGGACGCCGCTTGCTCTCGCCGCCTCCCCACCCCATATCGCCAGCGCAGCCGCGCCCCGACGCGTCGGCACCCCCCGCGCTCGCCTTCCCTTTTCCCGTCGTCTCGGCTATGGGCGCGCGCATTCAACGCGAAAGAGACACCGTTTGGCGAAAGAAGAACTCCTCGAGATGCGCGGGCAGGTGGTGGAACTGCTGCCCAACGCGATGTTCCGCGTCCGGCTCGAGAACGATCACGAGATCCTGGGCCACACCGCGGGCAAGATGCGCAAGAATCGCATCCGCGTGCTCGTCGGTGACGAGGTGCTGGTCGAACTGACCCCCTACGACCTGACCAAGGGGCGGATCACCTACCGCTTCATGCCCGGTCGCGGCGGCCCCGGCCCGTCCTGAGATGCACTGCCGCCGCTGACGGCGGACGTTCGTGACCGACCTCGTCCTCGCCTCCTCCTCCCCGCGGCGACGCGATCTGCTCGCGCGGATCGGCGTCGTGCCTGCGCGCGTCCATGCGCCCGCGATCGACGAGACGCCGCGCGCCGGCGAACTGCCGCGCGCATACGCGCTGCGGCTGGCGGAGGAGAAGGCGGGCGCCGTCCCCCGCACCGCGGGCGAGGCGGTGCTGGCGGGCGACACCACGATCGCGCTGGGGCGCCGCATCCTCCCTCCCGCCGATACCGAGGAGGTGCAGCGCACGCTGCTGCGGCTGCTGTCGGGGCGGCGCCACCACGCGCTGTCCGCGGTATGCGTGATCGCGCCGGACGGCCATGTCCGCACCCGCCTCGCCGACACGATCGTCGCGTTCAAGCCGCTCTCCCCGGCCGAGATCGACGCCTATGTCGCCTGCGGCGAAGGGCTCGGCAAGGCGGGCGGCTATGCGATCCAGGGGCGCGCGGAGGCCTTCGTCCGCTTCCTCCAGGGCAGCCATTCCGGCGTGATCGGCCTGCCGCTGTTCGAGACCCGCGCGCTGCTCGCGACCGCCGGCGTCGCCTTTGGCTGAGTGGCTGTACGAGGAGGGCGTGGGCGAGGCCCGCGCCGCGCTGGTCGAGGACGAGCGCATCCTCGCCGCGCGGATCGAACTACCCGAAACCTTGCGCGTCGGCACCGTCTCGCCGGCCCGCCTGACCGAGCGCACCGTCGCCACCCTGCCCGACGGACGCGAGGTGATGCTCGACCGCGCGCCCCCCGGCGTCACGCTGGGCGCGGCGCTGACCGTCGACATCACCCGCGAGGCGATCCCCGAGCCGGGCCGCGCCAAGCGCGCCCGCGGGCTCGCCACCGACCTGCCCCCCGCCCCCGGCCCCGACCTGCTCGCCCGCATCGCCGCGACCGCGCATCCGGTCCGCCGCCTGCGCGCGCATGAGGCCGACGCGCTGGAGGCCGCGGGCTGGTCGGAGGTGCTGGAGGAGGCGACCGGCGGCGAGATCCCCTTTCCGGGCGGCGTGCTGCGGATGACGCCCACCCCTGCGATGACGCTGTTCGACGTCGACGGCGACATCGCGGCCGACGCGCTCGCGATCGCCGCCGCCACCGCCACCGCGCAGGCGATCCGCCGCCACGGCATCGGCGGATCGATCGGCGTCGATTTCCCGACCGTCACCGGCAAGGCCGCCCGCCAGGCGGTCGCCGCCGCGATCGACGCCGCGCTGCCGCTCCCGTTCGAGCGGACCGCGGTCAACGGCTTCGGCTTCCTCCAGATCGTCCGCCCGCGCCCGCGCGTCTCGCTGCCCGAACGGCTGCGCGACGATCCGGTCGGCGCTGCCGCCCGCGCGGCGCTGCGCGTGATCGAACGCGCGCCCGTCTCGGCCCCCAACCGCCACCGCCTGCCCGGCGCGGTGCGCGAGCGGATCGAATCGCGCGCCGACTGGCTCGACCTGCTGGTGCAGCGCACCGGGCGCACGCCTATATTCGACCGATGAAGAACGCCTGCCCGATCTGCCGCGCCCCCACCGACCCGGCGCACACGCCCTTCTGCAGCCGCGGGTGCAAGGACCGCGACCTGCTGCAATGGCTGGGCGAGGGCTATCGCATCCCCGGTCCGTCGGCGAATGACACGGAAGGGCTGGACAGCGCCCGCGACACCGACTAGGGACCGCGCCTCACCGCTTGTCGCGGTGCGCCCAAGTAGCTCAGTTGGTAGAGCATACGACTGAAAATCGTAGTGTCGGTGGTTCGATCCCGCCCTTGGGCACCATTCCCCTAGATCGCTGAATCCCATGCGCCGATCAGCGCCTCGCCCGTCTCGGGGCGAAGCGTGAAGATGCCGCTGTCGACATGCCGCGTCGGATGGACGCGGTTGGTCAGCAGCGTCCAGGCGAGGCCGCGATCCTGGTCGATCCACAGCCCCGTCCCCGTGAAGCCGGTGTGCCCGATCGTCCCCGGCGAGCACGCCTGCCCGCCCGACCAGCCGGGAAAGCGGATCTCCCACCCGTGCGTGCGATGCCCCTCGACCGGCCGGCGCATCGCCGCGATCGCCGCCGGGGACGCGCCGCTGCCGTCCAGCAGCGATCGCGCGTAATCGAGCACGCCGTCGACCGTGCCGAACAGCCCTGCATGGCCGGTCCGCCCGCCCATCGCGAAGCCGTTTTCGTCATGCACCTCTCCCTGCAGGACGCGGCCGCGCCAGGCGCAATGCTCGGTCGCCACCGCCGGGCCGGGCGGCGGCCCCCAGCTCAGCCCGGCGCCCAGCGGCTGTGCGTCGAGCCCGGCGCCGGTGATCCGCTCGATCGCGATGCCCAGCAGGATGAAGTTGATGTCGGAATAGACCGGCGGGCCATGCTTCCATTCCCGCTGGAGCACGAACGCGCGCAGCCGCGCCGGATCGTCGCCATAGGTGTAGATGGGCTCGACCGCCGGCAGGAAGGTGCGATGGACCAGGCAGTCGCGGAACGTCAGCCGCCGCTCGGCGGCGTTGGCGACGTCATATTGGCGCAGGTCGGGGATCGCATCGGTCAGCGGCCGGTCGAGGTCGATCCGCCCCTCGTCCGCCAGCCGCAGGACGAAGGTCGTGGTCGCGATGACCTTGCTGACCGAGGCGAGGTCGAACCAGTGCGCGCGCGTCAGCGGCTCGGGCGACGGCACGCGTCGCGCCAGCCCCGCCACCCGCACCGCGCGCGCGCCGTCCGTCGTCACCACCCCCAGCGTCGCGCCGGGAATCCGCCCCGCCGCGAGATAGGCCTGCGCGGGGGCGAAGGCGGCGTCCGCCACCTGATCGATCATCGGTCGTCCTTTCGCGGGGAAATGCGCGCGAGCGCCGGCAGGAACAGCACCGCCGCGAAGCTCAGCGCGCCGGAGAGAAGGAAGAAACCGTCATAGCCGATCGCCTCGACCATCACGCCCCCCGCCCCGGCGAGCAGCCGCGGCAGCAGGAAGGCGAACCCGGTCAGGAAGGCATATTGCGCGCCGGGATAGCGCGGGTTCACGAGCAGCGAGAGATAGACGACGAAGACGGTGCCCGCGAAGCCGTTCCCGAACTGGTCCGCCGCGGTCGCGACGTACAGCATCACCTCGTCGACGCGCTGCTGCGCCAGCCAGACGAACGCGAAATTGCCCAGCCCCGCGACCAGCGCGCCGAGTGCCAGCAGCCACGTCATCCGCCACCGCGTCGCCAGCCAGCCGCCCAGCCCGACGCCGATCATGCTCGCCCCCAGTGCGACGACGCTGTCCGCTTTCCCGATCTGGGTCAGCGAATAGCCCAGCCCCTTTATCATCGGCTTCGACAGGTTGAGCGCCAGCACGTCGCCCATGCGATAGATGGAGACGAACGCCATCAGGATCAGCGCCGCAAAGCCGTAGCGCCAGAAGAAGTCGACATACGGGCCCAGCACCGTCGACGTCCGCAACGCCGAATCGGGCGCGGCGCGACGGATCTTCGGGAGCGCCGCGGCCATCAGCAGGAACGGCAGCATGCACAGCGCCAGCACGTACGGCGTCACGTTGCTCTTCGCATCGATGCCGGCGCGCACCGCCAGGTCGAGCACGACCCAGCCGACCGCCGCCGTCACCGCCGCCGCCGCCAGCAGGATCGCCGCGCTCGCCGCGATGCCGGTCGCGAGCGCAACCCCGCGGCCGCCGCCGTGACGGGCATCCGGGCGCATCGCGGCGAGCAGCGGAAAGGGCAGGAACGCCGCCACCGCGATCAGCAGATAGGCCGCGGTCCACCCGCCCGAATCGGCGACCAGCAACGCGCCCGATCCCGCCGCCACCATGGCGCTGCGATACCCCCACAGATTGGCGGCGACGATCGGCCCCTGTTCGTCCTGCGTCGGATACAGCTCGATACGCCAGGCATCCGCCGCCACCTCCAGCGTCGTCGTCCAGAAGGCGAGCAGCACCGCGAACAGCGCGGTGACCGCCAGGCTCGCGTCCGACGCGGTCAGCGCCATCGCCACCATCGCGGTGAAGATGCCGAGCGAGGCGAGCATGATCCACCCGCGCCGCCGCCCCCAGAAGCGCCCGAAACCGGGAATGTCGTAGCGGTCGAGCAGCGGCGCCCAGACGAACTTCAGCGTCGGCAGCAATTGCACCCAGGCGAAGAAGCCGATCACCGCCAGCGCGACGCCGTGCGCCTGCAACCGCAGCGTCAGCACGGTCGAGAACATGTAGAAGGGCAGCCCCGCCGCGAACCCCAGCAATCCGTACAGCGCCATGCCGCGCCGATCGGTGCGGGCGGGGGCAAGGGGATCGGTCATGCAGGCTCCGGCATTGGTCAGGCGGCAACCGTCCGCGCATGGCGGCAGCGCGTCAATCCCGCGATGATGGCGCGCGGTTATGGTCTGGCCCGCCTTATTCATGGCCGGCGGGGCGTTGGCGCTTGCACCCGGACACGCCATCGCGGCAGGAACATGGGCATGACGACGACGGGCTTCTTCCTGGGCGTGGATGCGGGCGGCAGCCACTGCCGCGCGCGCCTGACCGATGCGCGCGGGCTGGTGCTGGGCGAGGGGCTGACCGGCCCCGCCAATGCGCGCATCGGCATCGAGCGGCTCCGCCTCGTCCTCGACGAGGCGATCGGGCAGGCGATCGCGCAGGCGGGACTCGACGCGGCGCAGGTGGCGACGATCCACGCCGGCATGGGGATCGCGGGCATCTCGCGGCCCGGCGCGCTGGAGGCGCTGCGCGCGCTCGACTTCCCCTTTGCCGACATCGCCTTCGCCAGCGACGCGGTGATCGCCAATCTGGGCGCCCACCGCGGACGCGACGGCGCGATCCTGATCCTGGGCACCGGCAGCATCGCGCAGGTCCGCGTCGGCGGCATCGACTTCGCGATCGGCGGCTACGGCTTTCCGATTTCGGACGAGGGGAGCGGGGCGGCACTGGGGCTGTCCGCCGTCCGCCATGCGCTGCGCGCGCTCGACGGGCGCAGCGAGCGCACGGCGCTGGCGCTCTCGGTCGCGGACCGCTTCGGCCATGCCATTCCACAGGCGATCGCGTGGATGGATCGCGCCACCCCGCGCGATTATGCCGCGCTCGCCCCGCTGGTGATGGACCATGCCGAAGCGGGCGACGCCATCGCGCGCTCGATCGTCGAGGATGCCGCGGGGCATGTCGAGCGCTTCGTCGAGACGATCTTCGAGCGCGGCGCGCCGGCCTGCTCGCTGATGGGCGGGCTGTCGGCGCGGCTCCAGCCGTGGCTGCGCGCGCGCACCGTCGCGCGGTTGACGCCGCCGGCGGGCGATGCGCTGGGCGGGGCCCTGCTGCTGGCGGGGCGGCCGACCACCATGGATGACGCCGCCGCCGCCAGGGAGTAAGGGGTCGGGATGGCCGACGATCCCTTCGCCCTGTTCGACACCTGGTACGCCGAGGCGCGCGAGCACGAGATCAACGATTCGAACGCGATGGCGCTCGCGACCGCCGATGCGCAGGGGCGCCCGTCGGTGCGGATGGTGCTGCTGAAGGGGCATGGCCCCGACGGCTTCGTCTTCTACACCAACCGCGGCAGCCGCAAGGCGGATGACCTCGCCGCCAATGCGCAGGCCGCGCTGCTTTTCCACTGGAAGTCGCTGCGCCGCCAGATCCGCATCGAGGGCGCGGTGACGACGGCCACCGATGCGCAGAGCGACGCCTATTTCGCCACCCGCGGGCGCGACTCGCAACTGGGGGCATGGGCCTCCGACCAGTCGCGCCCGCTGGACGAACGCGCCACCTTCGAAAAGCGGTTCGAGGCGGCGAAGGCGCGGTTCGAGGGCGGCGACGTTCCCCGCCCGCCCTTCTGGGGCGGTTATGTCGTCGCGCCCGAACGGATCGAATTCTGGCAGGATCGCGCGCACCGCCTGCACGAGCGACGCCTCTTCACGCGCACCGCGGCGGGCGACTGGAACGAAGGGTTGCTGTACCCATGACGCAGGACGAACGCCGCCGCGTCATTCCCCTCGCCATGCGCGCCGCGCTGGCCAGCGTGGCGATGGCGTGCGCGCTGCTGGTCTTGAAGGGCTATGCCGCATGGCACACCGGGTCGGTGGCGATGCTGGGCAGCCTGGCGGATACCGGGCTCGACCTGCTCGCCAGCCTCGTCACGCTGTACGGCGTGAAGCTGGCCGCGGAGCCCGCGGATCAGGATCATCGCTTCGGCCATGGCAAGGCGGAGGCACTGGCGGCGCTGTTCCAGGTGGTGCTCATCACCGCGTCCGCGATCGGCATCGCGTGGCGCGCGATCGAGCGTTTCTCCAACCCTGCCGTCAACGAGGATGCGGGGCTGGGCATCGCGGTGTCGGGCGTGGCGATCGTCGCGACGATGGTGCTGCTCGCCTATCAGCGCAGCATCATCCGCCGTACCGCTTCGGTCGCGATCCTGGCGGACAACGTCCATTACCAGTCCGACGTCCTGCTCAACACCGCGGTCATCGGCGCGCTGGTGCTCGACCAGTATCTGGGCGTATCGGGCGCGGACCCGGTGTTCGGCATCGCGATCGCGGCGTGGCTCGCCTGGGGCGCGTTCCAGGCGTCGAGCCAGGCGATCGACATGCTGATGGACAAGGAATGGTCCGACGATCAGCGCGCCGCCTTCGTCGAGGTCGCCGCGCGCCAGCCCGGCATCCGCGGCATCCACGATTTCCGCACCCGCCGCTCGGGCAGCCACGATTTCGCGCAATTCCATATGGAGGTCGACCCGGACCTGACCGTGCGCGACGCCCATGCCATCGTCGAGCGGGTGGAGATCGCGCTGCGCGACACCTTTCCGCGGGTGGAGACGCTGATCCACCTCGATCCGGAGGGGCATGTCGATACCGACAATCCGCTGGTGGAGGCGGACGTCACCCCTCACTGGTTCTCGAAGCGGCTGTAGGCGATGCGGATTCCCTTTACCCAGGTCGACGCCTTCGCGGAGGCGCCGTTCACCGGCAACCCGGCGGCGGTGATGCCGCTGACGCGCTGGCTCGACGATGCCACGCTTCAGGCGATCGCGCAGGAGAACAACCTTTCCGAAACCGCCTTCCTCGTGCCCGACGACAGCGGGGCGGCGGATTTCGAGCTGCGCTGGTTCACCCCCGCGGCGGAGGTGGCGCTGTGCGGCCATGCGACGCTGGCGAGCGGGCACGTCGTGCTGTCGTCCGATACGACGCGTGACCGGGTGACGTTCCGCACGCGACAGGCCGGGGTGCTGGAGGTGGCGCGCGCCGCCGCCGGCTATGCCATGGCCTTGCCCGCCTGGGCGCCGGTCGCCAAACCGCTGCCGGGGATCGTCGAGGTGCTGGGCGTCGAGGCGATCGAGACGCTGTGGCACGAGAAGGGCTATGCCGTGATCGTCGTCGCGGACGAGGCCGCGGTGCGCGCCGCCAGGCCCGATGGCCGCGCGGTCGCCGCGCTCGGGCCGATCGTCCACATCGTCACCGCGCGGGGCGACACGGCGGAGGTCGTCAGCCGCGTCTTCACCGACTTCTACGACATTCCGGAGGACCCGGTCACCGGCTCCGCGCACGCGGTCATCACCCCCTATTGGGCACGGGTCCTCGGCCGCGACGCCTTCTCCGCCTTTCAGGCCAGCACGCGCGGCGGGCATGTCGGCTGCCGGCTGGAGGGCGACCGCGTCATCCTGCGCGGGGGGTGCGTGACCACGATCGAGGGGACGTTCCTGCTCCCCTGACTCTCCGGGGTTGATATCCCACCGAATAGGTGTAGATTGATTCGGGAACGACGAAGGGGATCGTGACCGATGAAGACGATCGTTGCCGCGCTGACCGCATCGGGCCTCGCGCTGTCTCTGGCTGCTTGCGGCACCAACATCGCCAACAACGGCGCCGCGGCCGACGAAGCCGCGGTCAACGACACGATCGTCACCGACGAGGTCCCCGTCGACGCCAACCTCATTGCGACCGGCAACGGCGGCGACCTGTCGCCCGTCGACCCGCCGGTCGAAGAGAACACGAGCGTCGCCAACACGCTCTGACCCGGTTCGCGCCGCCCGCCGCGGCGCTCCGATACCGTCTGGAATGCTCCCTGGACGAACCTGAGCCCGGCCGATCCGTCGCCGGGCTCTTTCTTTGCGCGATCAGGCCGCGATCGCCGCGGCGTCCGTCTCCGCGATCCAGCCGCCGCCCAGCACGCGGTCGCCGTCGTACAGCACCGCCGCCTGCCCCGGCGCGACGCCATATTCGGGCGCATCGAAGACGAGGCGATCGCCGGCCATGCGTGCGGGCACCGGCTTCGCCATCGAGCGCACCTTGGCGGTCAGCGGCCGGTCCAGCGGACCCAGCACGTTCATCGCCTCCAGCCGCGCCGCCGACACCGCCAGGGCGGCGCGCGGCCCCACCACGACGCGTCGCTCCGCCGGATCGAGCCGGACGACGTACAGCGGCTCCGGCGCGCCGCCTAGGTCGAGCCCGCGGCGCTGGCCCACGGTGTAATGCACCAGCCCGCGATGCTCCCCCAGCTTGCGCCCCGCCACGTCGACGATGTCGCCCCCCGCCGCCGCCTCCGGGCGCAACGTCTTCACCAGCGACGCATAATCGCCATCGGGCACGAAGCAGATGTCCTGGCTGTCGGGCTTGTCCGCGACCAGCAGCCCCAGTTCGGTCGCAAGCTCGCGCACCCGCCGCTTCGGCAACGCGCCCAGCGGGAAGCGCAGGAAATCGAGCTGTTGCGCGGTCGTGGCGAACAGGAAGTAGCTCTGGTCGCGCGCCGGGTCGCTGCCGCGGTGCAATTCCGCGCCGTCCGCCCCCATCACGCGGCGCACGTAATGGCCGGTGGCGAGGCAATCCGCCCCCAGGTCACGCGCCAGCGCCAGCAGATCGGTGAATTTCGGCCCCATGTTGCACTGGACGCACGGGATCGGGGTGCGCCCGGCGAGATAATCGTCCGCAAAGCGATCGACCACCTGCGTGCGGAAACGGGATTCGTGGTCGAAGACGTAATGCGCGATCCCCAGCCGGTCGCACACCGCGCGCGCGTCGCGGATGTCACGGCCCGCGCAGCAGGCGCCGGCGCGCTTCGTCGCCTCGCCATGGTCGTAGAGCTGGAGCGTGACGCCGATCGTTTCGGCACCCGTCGCCGCCGCCAGCGCGGCCACGACCGAGCTGTCGACGCCGCCCGACATCGCCACGACGATGCGCCGCGCCCCCGCGCCCAGCTGAAAATCCACCGCATCCATGATGCCCGCATCATACCCGCTAGGCCGGCGCGGCGTAAACCCGTGTAAACGAACCGTTGCACCGGGCTTTACGCGACCTTCAGCAGCGCATGCGTACACCGCCATCTCCGATGACCCGAATTGTGATGGACGACACGGCGCGATGACCGATCCCGACACGCCTTCCCCCTCGCTGCTGAGCACGCTGCGCGCGCGTCAGCAGACGTCGCGCACCGCGCAGGTGGCGCGCACGCTGGGTGCGGGCGGCGCCGATTCGGGTGCGTCCAATGGCGCCTTCAATTCGGCGGCGGCCGCTGCCCTGAACGGTTGGCGCGAGCCATGAAGAGACTGTTTACCGCGCTGTTTTAGAGCGCGTTCAACCCGGCACCCGTAGCAGGTGGACAGTTGATGGAGAGGGGGCCCCCCGCCCCGAACCCGAGGTTAGGAATGATCGAGAACCAAAAGATCCGCCCCGCGAAAGTGATCGGCCCGCTCGGCGAGGCGCTCACGATCGACACGCTGCCGCCCGCGGACACGACCCGATGGGTCGTGCGTCGCAAGGCGGAGGTGGTCGCTGCGGTGAACGGCGGCCTGCTGAGCGTCGACGAAGTGTGCCAGCGCTATGGCCTGACGGTGGAGGAATTCGCCGGCTGGCAGCGCGCGATCGATCGGTCCGGCATGCCGGGCTTGCGCGTCACGCGCATTCAGCATTACAAGACGCTGTACGAACGCCAGCAGAAATATTGATAACCCGCTACGCGCCCGGAACAATAACCGGGTGTCGTGAGTCTTTCCTGTCACAGCGCTTCACTGTCCGGGCGCGTCGCAGGGGAGAATGGAAATGGGTCTCATCATCTGGCTGATCGTCGGCGGCGTCATTGGTTGGCTCGCCAGCATCCTGATGCGCACCGATGCGCAGCAGGGAATCTTTCTGAACATCGTCGTCGGTGTTGTCGGTGCCTTCCTGGGCGGCCTGCTGTTCAGCGGCGGCTCGATCAACAATGCGCCGCTCACGATCTACTCGTTCCTGGTCTCGCTGCTGGGTGCGGTCATCCTGCTCGCGATCGTGAACCTGGTGCGCCGCGGCCGCGTGCGCTAACGGTTCCTTCGACGCGAAGGATGGAGCGGCCGCTCGGGCAACCGGGCGGCCGTTTCCGTTTGCCTTGGCGTCCCGTCCTGTTTGCCGAAGCCGGCGGGAGGCCTGCGCCGCCCGCCGGCGACACCTCTATTTCAGCAGGAACCGCACGCGTACCGTCGCGGTGACATCGGTTTCGCCCGCCATCACCACCGTCGACGAATCGCGCTGCGCCATCGCGCTGACCCGCATCATCACCGGCGGCTGGGGACGCCCGCCGTCATTCTCGCCCGCTTCCTCGATCGATACGATCCGCGCCACGTTCAGCCCCGCCGCGCGCGCATAGAGCGTGGCGCGCGCGCGCGCGCGCGCCACCGCATCGCTGCGCGCCTCGTCCAGCGCGGCGTCGGGGTCGGCCAGCGACATCGCCGGCCCATCGACCTGGTTCGCGCCGGAGCGGACCAGCGCGTCGAGCACGGGACCGGCCTTCTTCACGTCGCGGAACGTGACCGACACGGTGTTCGACGCCTGGTAGCCGGTGATGACCGGCGGCTGATTGTCGGCATAGCGATATTGCGGCGACAGCCCGACATTGCTGGTCGCGATGTCGCGGTCGGCGATGCCCGCCGCCTTCAGCGCCCTGATGACCGCGGCCATCCGCTGTGCATTCTGCGACAGCGCGGTCGCGGCGGTCGCATCCTGCGTCACCACCCCGGCGCGGACGGTTGCGACGTCGGGCGTCCGGGTGGTGCGCCCGGTTGCCATGACGTCCAGCACGGTGCCGTCGGGCACGACCATCGCGGTCGGCACCTGCACCTGCGCCGCCGCCACGGCCGGCACCGCCGCCGTCGCCATCATCACCAACGCCGTCATCGAACGCATCTTGTCCTCCCATCATCACGGATCGCCGTCTGCTGCCCGGCAGCGGAACGCAGCCTGAACGCGCCACCCCGCGGAAAGATCGTGCGCGAAGGCGCCTTGCCGATCGCGAGTCGCCCCCTCTACGATGGTGCATCAGGGGGTGGGCGATGATCCGTTTGGCTATCATGATAGGTGCCGCGAGCGTGCCGGTCGCAGCGCAGGCGCAGGCACGCGGAGCGGCGGCGGAGCGGGCCGATCCGCTCGCCGGCACGCAGCGCCTCGACGGATTGCTGCCGGTCCATGTCGATCGCAACGGCGGGCGCATCCTGCTCTCGCTGCCGCCGGCCGGGCGCGACGGCATCGCCGCCCGACTGCTCTACACCACCGCGCTGCGCACGGGGCTCGGCTCGGCGCCGATCGGGCTGGACCGCGCGCAGCCGGGGCCGGCGCAGATCCTGGTCATGCGGCGGCTGGGCAAGAAGATCGCGTTCGAGCTGGAGAACCCCCGCTTCCGCGCGACCGGCGCCGCGGCGGGCGAACAGGCGGCAGCGGCCGATGCCTTCGCCACCTCGACGCTGTGGCTGGGCGACCTGACTCAAGCGGCGGACGGTCGCCTGCTGGTCGATATCGCCCCCTTCCTGGCGCGCGATACCAAGGGGATCGCCGCCCAGCTCAACACCGCCGGCGAGAAGGGGTGGAAGCTGGTCGATACGCTGAGCGCCGCCGACCCGGAAGCGGTGCGCGCCTTCCCCCTCAACCTGGAGTTCGAGGCGCGGCAGACCTTTGCCAGCGATACGCCCGGGCCGGAGGTGCGCAACATCGCGCCCGATCCGCGACAGGTTACGCTGGTGGTGCGCCACAGCTTCGTCGCGCTCCCCGCGCCCGGCTATGTCGCGCGCGCCTTCGACCCGCGCGGCGGCAGCTTCTCGACGCAGATCCTGGATTTCGCCGCGCCGCTGGGCGGGCAGGTGGTGCGCAACCTCGCCAACCGCTTCCGACTGGAAAAGGTCGATCCCGCGGCGCCGCGCTCCCGCGTCAGGAAGCCGATCGTCTTCCATATCGACAATGCCGCGCCCGAGCCGATCCGCACCGCGTTGCTGGAGGGGGCATCGTGGTGGAAGGGCGCGTTCGAGGCGGCGGGCTATATCGATGCCTACCGGGTCGAGATCCTGCCCGCGGGCGCCGACCCCCTCGACATGCGCTACAACGTGGTCAACTGGGTCAATCGCGCAACGCGCGGCTGGTCCTACGGCTATGCGGTCAGCGATCCGCGCACGGGCGAGATACTGAAGGGCTCTGTGCTGCTCGGATCGCTTCGGGTGCGGCAGGATATGCTGATCTACGAAGGTCTGGTCGGGGCCGCCGGTACCGGAAAGGGCGGCGCGAACGATCCCGCGGTGGTGGCGCTCGCGCGCATCCGCCAGCTCGCCGCGCACGAGGTCGGCCATGCGCTGGGGCTGCTCCACAATTTCGCCGGCAGCACGCAGGATCGCGCCTCGGTCATGGACTATCCCGCGCCGCGCATCGGGCTGGTCGACGGTGCGCCCGACCTGTCGGACGCATACGGTGTCGGGCTGGGCGCGTGGGACGATTATGCCATCGACTGGCTGTACGGCGACCCGACGGGCGCGGCCCCGGATGCCGCCGCGCGCGCCAAGGCCGACGCAGCCGAGCGGCGGGGCCTGCGCTTCGTCTCGGACGAGAATGCGCGCAACGTCGCCGCGTCGCAGCCCTGGGGCAGCCTGTGGGACGACGGCGCCGATCCGACCGCCGAGCTGAACCGCATGATGCGGGTCCGCGCCGCCGCCATCGCGCGTTTCGGCCCGGCCGCGCTCTCGGCCGGCGAGCCCGTCGCGGCGCTGCGGCGCAAGTTCGTCCCCGTCTGGCTGCTCCATCGCTATCAGGTCGAGGCGACGGCGAAATCGCTCGGCGGGGTGCTGTCGACCTATGCGGTCGCCGGCGGTGCGGGGGGCGAGGCCGCACCCGTCGCCCCGGACGTGCAGCGGGGCGCGCTGGACGCGCTGCTCGCCACGCTCAGCCCGGCCGCGCTCGACATTCCCGACCGGCTGATCGCGCAGCTGTCGGCAGGCTGGTCGGGCGAGAGCGACCGGCAGACCGATATCGAGGTGATGCGGATGGCCGGCAGCGCGGTGTTCGATCCGCTCGTCGCGGCGCAGGTGTCGGCGCAGGTGACGCTGGACGCGCTGCTCGCCCCCGAGCGGTTGGCGCGACTGGCCGATCAGCACCGTCGCCTGCGGGATATGCCCTCCCCTGGCGCGGTCGCCGAACGCCTGCTCGCCATCGCCGGACAGCCTTCTACCGACCCCCGCCTCGCCGCCGTCCGCCGCGCGACGGGTACCCGGATCGTCCTCGAACTCGCCCGCGCGGCCGTCGCCCCGGCGACAGGTAGCGAGGCGCGCACCGCGATCGATCAGGCGTTGCAGGATTGGGCGGCGAGGCAAGCCGGCGCCCGCTTCGCCGACCCGGCCGATCGGGCCTGGGCGCTGTCCACCGCGCGGCTGGTACGCGACGAGGAGCGGCTGGCCGCCGCCCTGGCCGATCGCTCCACGGCGATCACGGTACCGCCGGGGATGCCGATCGGCAGCGTGGAAGGCTAGATTCGCGCAGCCAGCGCCGCGCCGCCCAGCGCGAGCGCGTCCTCGATCGCGCCTGTCGCCGACTGCCCGTAGCGGCGCTGCGCGATGATGCGCAGGTGGAAGGTCGCGTATGCCGCGCCGATCGCCGCGGTCGCGCCCAGCACGGCGCCCAGCGCGCGTCGATCACGCGGCGCGGCGGCTGCCCCTGCCAGCGCGCCGGTCGCGGTGCGCGCGATCATCCCGCTGGTGACGATACGATCCGGTGCGGACGCCATCTTGTCGCCGGCCATCTCGCCCGCCGCGAGGGCCAGCGCCCCGGCCGAGAGCAGCGGACGCGCCATCAGACGCGGCAGCATGCCGCCGCCACGCCCCAATTCCGCCGACCGGACGGCGTTCGCGACCACCGCGAGCGGCGTCATCGCGCGCATTCCCGCCACCGCACCCAGCACGATCGAACGCCACATCACCGCTCTCCTCACCTCGACGACGCCGGCAAAAACCGGCGGCGGGCGGATCGGCTCCCTATTCGGCGGGATTCGCGCCCTCGTCGCGGAAACCGATGCGGCCGTGCGGTGCCGCGATCGCGCCCGCCGGCGCGTCGCGATCGATCACGCGCGCGCCGTCGTCGCCGGGACGATAGGTCAGCAGGCGCCGCCCCAGCCATGGCCCGACACGCCGCTCGATCCCGATCGCGAGCGAAAAGCCGGCGGGCACGATCAGCAGCGTCAGCAGCGTCGACAGCGTCAGCCCGCCGATCACCGTGATCCCCATCGGCGCGCGCCATGCCCCGTCGCCCGACAGCGACAGCGCGGTGGGGACCATGCCCGCCACCATCGCCACCGTGGTCATGACGATCGGCTGCGCGCGCTTGTGCCCCGCATCCACGATCGCCGCCCGCGGCGCCACTCCCGCCGCCATCTCCTCCAGCGCGAAGTCGATCAGCAGGATGGAGTTCTTGGCGACGATGCCCAGCAGCATCAGCAGCCCGATGAACACCGGCATCGACAGCGGCTGTCCCGCCACCATCAGCGCCAGCAACCCCCCGAGCGGGGCGAGCAGCAGCGACCCCATGTTGACCAGCGGCGGCAGCAGCCGGCGATACAGCAGCACCAGCACCGAGAAGACGAGGAAGACGCCCGCGATCACCGCGAAGACGAAGTTGACGAGCATCTCCATCTGCCACTTCGCCTGGCCGACGGTCAGCTGCTGCACCCCGATCGGCAGGTTCTTCATCTGCGGCAGCTGGTTGACCTTCTTCATCGCATTGCTGGTCACCACGCCGGGGGCGAGGTCTGCGCCGATCGTCAGCTGGCGCTGCTGGTTGATGCGCTGGATCTTCGTCGGGCCGGAGCCGAAGCCGATGTCCGCCACCAGGCTGAGCGGCACCGAACCGCCGCTCTGCGTCGCCACCGGCAGGTTCTGGATCGTGTCTAGCCGCGCGCGCGCGCTTTCGGCGAGCGCGACGCGGATCGGCACCTGTCGATCGCTCAGCGAGAAGCGCGCGCTGTTCTGGTCCAGGTCGCCCAGCGTCGCGATCCGCACCGCATTCGACAGCGCCGCGGTCGTCACCCCCAGTTGCGCGGCCAGCTCCAGCCGCGGCTTGATGAGGATCTCGGGACGGTTGAGATCGCCCGCGATGCGCGGCGCGAGCAGCCCCGGTATCGTCGCCATCTGCTTCACCAGCGCATCCGCGGTCCTGCGCAGCACCACCGGGTCGTCACCGCCCAGCGTGATCGACACGTCGCGGTTGTTGTCACCGAAACCGAACTGCGACTGGAAGTTGACGCGCGCATCCGGGATCTTGGCTAGATCCGGCGCCAGGCGGCGCTCGAACTCGGTCGAGGTCGTCTTGCGCTTCTCCTTCAGCACCGCGACCACCCGGCCGCTGCCGACGTTGGTACGGGTATAGAGCGTGTCCACCTCCGGCTGGTTGCGCAGCAAGCCGTAGACCCGGTCCACCGCCACCTGCGTCGTGGCCAGCGTCGCACCCGGCGGCATGGTGATCGTCACCGCACTGCGCGGCTGATCGACCGATGGCTGGAACGTCATCGGGATCTGCGTGAACAGGAACACGGTCAGCAGGAAGGCGAGCCCGCCGATGCCGACCGTCCACACGCGGTGGTCGCGCAGATACCCGGTCACGCGCCGTATGCCGCCGCGCCCGCGGATCGCGGACGCCTTGCCCTGGTCGAGCGTCCACACCAGCACCTGCTCGTACATGCGCAGCAGTCGGCCGCCGCCATGCTCCGCGACCCCGCCGGCCTTCAGGAAATAGGCCGCGATCATCGGGGTGATGAGCCGCGCGACGGCGAGGCTCATCAGCACCGCGACCACGACCGTCAGACCGAAATTCTTGAAGAACTGCCCGGACACGCCGGGCATCAGCCCGACCGGCAGGAACACCGCGACGATCGCCATGGTGGTGGCCAGCACTGCCAGCCCGATCTCGTCGGCGGCATCGATCGAGGCCTGGAACGCGCTTTTCCCCATGCGCATGTGGCGTACGATGTTCTCGATCTCGACGATCGCATCGTCCACCAGTACGCCCGCGACGAGACTGAGCGCCAGAAGCGTCATCTCGTTCAATGTGAACCCCATCAGGTCCATGAACCAGAAAGCGGGGATCGCCGAGAGCGGGATCGCCAGCGCCGAGATCATCGTGGCGCGCCAGTCGCGCAGGAAGAGGAAGACCACGACGACCGCCAGGATCGCGCCCTCGATCATGGCGTGAAGCGCGGACTTGTACTGCTCCAGCGCGTATTTGGATCCGTCGATCCGCACCTTGAAGTGGACGCTGGGGTTGCGCTTCTCGAGGGCGTCCAGCTTGGCCTTCGCCTCGCGGAAGACGGTGACGTCCGACGCGCCCTTCGCGCGCTTGAAGTCGAAGCTGAGCGCGGCATGGCCGTCCACCGCGGCGCTGCTGCGCTGCTCGGCATACAGATCCCGCACCGTCGCGACATCGGTCAGGCGAATCGTACGCCCGCCCCCCGCCGCGATCTGCAACTGGCTGAGCGTATAGGCGGTATCGGCATTGCCCAGCACGCGTACCGACTGCTCCGCCCCGGCGATCTCCGCACGGCCGCCCGCGGCGTTCAGGTTCACCTGCGCCAGCTGCTGATTGATCTGGCTCGCGGTCAGGCCGTAGGCGGCGAGCTTCGCGGGATCCAGGATCACGCGGATCTCGCGGCTGACCCCGCCGTTGCGCTCGACCGATCCCATGCCGGGCACCGACAGCAGCTCCTTGGCCACCGTATTGTCGATGTACCAGCTGAGCTGCTCCAGCGTCATGTCGGTGCCGATCGCGGTGAAGCTGCCCAGATCGTTGTCGTTGATCTTCACCCGCTGGACCTGCGGCTCCAGGATGCCTTCGGGCAGGTTCGCGCGGATCTGCGTCACCGCATCGCGCGCCTCGTTCACCGCGCGGTCGACCGGCGTTCCGATCGCCAGCTGGACGAACGTGCTCGATGTACCCTCCGACACGGTCGACTGGATCTCGTCGACACCCTCCAGCGTGCGCACCGCCGCCTCGACCCGCTGCGTCACCTGCGTCTCCAGCTCGCTGGGCGCGGCGCCCGGCTGCGAAATCTGGATGATGACCGCGGGGAAATCGATGTCGGGTTCCTGGTTGATGTCCATGCGGATGAAGCTGACGATCCCCGCGACCGTCAGCATCATGAACAGGACGATCGAGGGAACCGGGTTCCGGATCGACCAGGCGGAGATATTGCGGAAATCCATGACCGCCGCGCTCCTCAGCCGCGCTTGTTCTGGACGACCGGCTTCACCAGCTGCCCGGGGTTCAGGAAGGCGCCGGCGGCCAGAACGACCCGCTCGTCGCCGCTCAGCCCGCTGGCGATCGCCACCTTGTCCGCGGTGACCGTCCCCAACGTCACGTCGCGACGCTGCGCATGGTTCTGCGCGTCCACGATATAGACGTAATTGCCTCGGGTATCGCTCAGCAGCGCCGATTGCGGCAGTTCCGGCTGGGTCGCACCGCCCGCCACGATGGTCGCGGAGGCGAAACCGCCCGGACGCAGCGCGGGGTCATACGACAGCTGGATACGCGCGATGCCCTGTCGCGACTGCGGGTCGATCACCGGCGCCACCTGCCACACGCGTCCCGCGAAGCTGCGCTGCTCGCCCACCGGCGTCACCTGCGCCGACGAACCGACGTGGATCGCCTGCAGATCGCTTTCCGACAGCTGCGCGCGCATTTCCATCTGCCCCTCGCGCGCCATGCGGAACAGGACGCCGCTGGCCGAGCTGACGATCTGTCCCGGCTCGACCCCGCGCGTCAGGATCAGCCCCGCCGCCGGGGCGCGTATATCGAGCCGCGCGTTGCGGGCACGCTGCTCGGACAGCGTCGCCTGCGCCACGCGCAACCGTGCCTGCGCCGCGTCGCGCGTCGCGATACGACGCTGGACGTCGGCCTTCGAAATAAAGCCACGGTCGACGAGCTGCTCGGCGCGCTCCAGCTCGGCCTGTGCCAGGGTCAAATCGGAGCGGGCGACGCCGATCTGCGAGGCGAGGCTGGCGGCGGTCTGCGCCTGGACCGACCGATCGATCGTCGCGAGCACCTGACCCGCGCGGACCCACTGGCCCGGCTCCACCAGCACCTGCGCGACCATCCCGCCCTCGCCGGCTACGCCGACCGGCATCTCGCGCTTGGCGGCAAGCGACCCGGTCGCCGCCACGGTCCGCGCGACCGACTGCGCGCCGGGGACGATGACGGTGACGCTGGGCGCCTGATCCGCCGCGGCGGGCGGCGGCGCGGCCTTGTCGCCCCGCGTCGCGAACCACGCTACCGCCGCGATCACGATCACCGCGACGCCCAGCAGGATCATCCAGCGCCGACGCCGCCCGACCACCGTCGCCTCCGACGAATCGTCGATCGCCAGTCGTTCCCCTTGCAGATTGCCGCTCACGTACGTCATTGCTCCCCTTCCCACGCGGCGTGTATTACGCTTGTAGAGCACCGGAAACAAGGTGTGACAAATCAGTCGTGTCGCGGGAGCGTGGCGAGCGTCGGGGACGCGAGGCGCGGAGGGCGGCGACCGAGAACGCCCACGCGAACGCGCGGCGAGCCGGCGTTCCACCGTCATGATGTGTGTCGGGCGACTGACCGATGTGAAGGAGGATGGTGCGCACGACGATGCGAAGGTGAGGGCTCAACTCGCGGCGGCGCTGGCCGGGCGCGGCGAAATCGGCAGAGGCCCGGAAGGGGCGCGATCGTTCCCGCGATTGCGGTGCATCCCAGCCTGGTTGAAGCGGCAGGCGGAACGTCGAGCGCGTCACCGAGGCGTTGGACGCACCCGGCATCGGGGCTGGCGACGCCCGGCAGGCGATCCGAAGCCTGATCGAGCCGATCACGGCGGCGCCCCGTCAGGAAGGGCGCGGTCTCGATCTGGTCGTTCACGGCTGACGGCGCAGATCCTCCACATCCCGCATGGTCGATCAGCCGGAGATGCGGTAAGAACGTCTGATCGCTCCAAATGCGGGGGTAGGATAAGGCTCGAAACAACAAGAGGCGCCCGAAGGCGCCGGACGTATGTTTTGTTTGGTTGCGGGGACAGGATTTGGCCACCGCAGAACGCGCTTTCGCTTGGGCAAGACGAGGGTCGTTACGAGCACCGCTGATCGCACGTAATCGACGAAATGCCGATGCCTGTGCAGCTACAGCAAAAGACGCCATACAAGATGCAAAGTGCTTAAGGCCTTGGCCCAGCGGGGCCGCTGTCCTCGCCCGATGCAAGTCGGGCGAGGAGGAAGCAAGCGGCGTCACGCTGCCGTCATTGTGCGACCCTTGTTCCGCTTCGCCGCGGCGACCGGAGCGGCCGCCAGCCTATCAAGCTCAAGGCTGAGCGCCTTCGTCCCCTCGCTGTAGGCGAGCTGCACGAGGCCCTCTAGCACATGAAGGTTGTCGCTGGCCTGGAGCCAGCGACCGAACCGATCGCGCATCGCGGCGCTGGCGAACCGATGCCGATAGATCGGCTCCGAGCGCATACCCGATCCACCCTGCAACTGCTCGCCAATCGTGATCTCGCGAGGATCGGCGTGCAACGTCACCGGCTCCAGCAGCAGCGGATCGCCGAGGCTCATGCGATAGCCGGGCGCCCCCAGATACGCCGCGCCGGGCGGCCCGGGACCCATGTGGATGCCGACCGACAGATCGAGCTCCTCGGCGAGCGCCCAATAGGATTCCAGCCGGGAGTCGTCGGGCGACACACCTTCATATTGCGTGGTGATCTCGCCGAGCATCTTGATCGCACCGGATCGGGCGAGCTGCCGGATCCGATCGAGAGACGGCGCGTCGTGTAGTCCGACTTCCAGCGACGGGATCACCCGCGCCCCGCTCGCTTCCCTTTAGCGATCGACAAACGGGCCGCCGGCGACGGCAGTGATGTTGAACCGCTGCAGATGGCGAGCGACTGCGACTGCGCCGCTGTCGATGCAACATTGCTGTCGGGTTTAATCGCGGCGCTCCGAGCGGCTGGTCAGCCGGACGGCGGATCGCTGCATCTGGCGGGTCCTCACCAATGATGGTCGTCCGCTTTCGCGCACGGATCGACAAGCGCTTGCGTCAGCGGGAGCCGATCGCCGCCTATGCGCAGGCGCTGGGGACAAGCGAAAGCCGCCTGCGCCCGCGTCGCCGCGATGTCGCACACAGCGTTACTGGACGAACGCGCGATGCTCGGTGCGAAGCGGGCTCTGCTCTATACCAATTTGTCCGTTGCCGAGGTCGGCTATGCACTGGGCTTCGCCGATCCAGCCTATTTCACCCGCTTCCTTACTCGCCATGCCGGTCGATCAGCGAGCGTTTTCCGCAGGGACAACACAGCGCTGAAGCTTCACCGGGCCACATCGAATTCCGAGTTCAGGTTTTTGCGCGCTGCCCGTCGAATTTTGCGCTAAGGGAGGGGCATGAAAAATCAGGACGTCGTGCAGGCGAAGATCCGTGTGCCGCAGCAGGGGCGCAGCAAGGCGAGCTTCGAGCGGATGCTGGCCACCGCCGAGCAACTGATGGCGGAGCGCGGGTCGGACGATTTCACGCTCAATGAGGTGGCAAAGGTCGGCAAGGTTTCGATCGGGTCGATCTATTGCCGGTTCGACAGCAAGGACGACATGGTCCACGCGGTGCAGATCCGCGTGCTGCACCGGGTCGACTCGAATATGCTTCTCGGGATCGCAGGGGTGCGCGAGCGCAGGATGTCGTTCGAGGCTTTCGTGCCTGCGATCGTCGACCGTATCGCCGAAGCCTTGCGGGAGTTTTCCGCGGAGATGCGGCCGTTCATGCTGCGGGCGAGCAACGATCCGACCGTCGCCGCGCTGGGCAAGGGCAGCTACAACCGCACCGCCACCGCGGTACGTGATGCCTTTCTCGAACACCGCGCCGCGATCCTGCATCCCGACCCCGACCGCGCGGTCGATGCGGCGTTCCGGATGCTCTACGCCTCGCTGGCGCGCTATCTGGGCTTCGGCTCCTCGATCGAGGCGGCCGGCGAGGGCGACTGGACACTGCTGAAGGCGGATCTGGCGGACATGATCCTCGCGTATCTGCATTCGGCCAGCGCGGGACAGCGCGCCGCTTGACACCCGCCCCTTCATAGTAGAGCGGTGGTTCTGATAATCCCGCACATCGGGACGGAGAGGACCGGGCTATGGCGAAATCGGCTGGAAGCAGGCGCACCGACCGCAGGGTGAAGGCCGGCCGCGGCGTCCTAGTATTATCGGCGGCGGCGGTCACACTGGCGTCTGGAACGGCGGATGCCCGATTGACCCGCTTCATCGTCGAGAGCAGGACCGACGTCGCCGCGGTCCGGGCCGGAGCGCCCGCCTATCGCATCCTGCGCGGCCATTATGAGGGCGAAGTCGACCCCGCCGATCGCCATGACGCGATCATCACCGACCTGAACAGGGCGCTTCGGCTGCCCAATGGCAAGGTCGCCTATTCGGCGACCTTCGCGATCGCGATGCCCGCCGACCCGAAGCGCGCCAGCGGCTTCCTGTGGTATGACGTGCCCAACCGCGGCAATGGCGATGTGGCGGCCGATGCGGGCGGCGACATTCGCGTCGTCAGCGGGTGGCAGGGGGACATCGCGCCGCAAGCCGGCCGGCAGACGCTGATCGCGCCGGTGGCGCCCGGCCTCACCGGACCTGTGCTGCAACGCCTGACCGACATTACCGCGGGCAGGTCGAGCACGGCGATCGTCGGCGGGATCGGGATCGGCGTGCCGCGCCCCCTACCGACGACGCTCGACACGCGGCGCGCGACGCTGACCCGCCAGCGCAGCGACAGCGAGCGGCCGACGCCGGTCGCAGCGGCCGACTGGGCGTTCGCCGACTGCCGGACCACACCCTTTCCCGGCACGCCCGATCCGACGCAGCTCTGCCTGCGCGCCGGGTTCGATCCGGGTCAGGCCTATACGCTTCGCTACGAGGGCAAGGACCCCAAGGTACTCGGCACCGGCTTCGCCGCGGTTCGCGATCTCAACAGCTTCCTGCGCCACGCGCGTGCCGACGATGCCGGCACACCCAATCCGGTCGCGGGGCTGGTGCGCTGGTCGCTCGGGACCGGCACGTCGCAGTCGGGCAATTTCCTGCGCACGTTCATCCTGCTCGGCTTCAACGCCTCCGACCGGGGCGGCCGCGTGTTCGACGGGATCAATCCCAACATCGCCGGCCGCCTGCTGCCGATGAACCTGCGCTTCGGGGTGCCGGGCGGCGCGTCCGGGCCGTTCGAGCCGGGCAGCGAGGGCACGCTCTGGTGGGGCCGCTACACCGATCGCGCGCGCGGCCTCGGCACCACCAGCCTGCTCGATCGCTGCTCCGCCAGCGCGACCTGCCCGAAGATCGTCGAGACGTTCGGGTCCGCCGAATTCTGGGGGCTGCGCATGTCGCCCGACCTGATCGGCACCGACGCAAAGGCGGACATCCCCCTGCCCGCGAACGTGCGCCGCTATTACTTTCCGTCGACCACGCACGGCGGCTCGCGCGTCGGCGGCTTCCCGGTTGCAGGCGAGCCGCGGCCGGAATATCCGGGTGTCCCCTATTGCACCCTGCCCTTCAACCCGATCGAGTCCGAGACGAACCGGCGCGCGTTGCTGAAGGCGCTGGCCGACTGGGTCAGCACCGGCAAGGAACCGCCCGCCAGCCGGTATCCGACGCTGGCGGCAGGCGATCTGGTGCCGGCGAATGCGGCGGCGATGGGCTGGCAAGGCATTCCGGGTGCGCCCACGCCGGACGGCAAGCTCAACACGATGCCCGCCTACGATTTCGGCCCGCATCTCGTTGCGCGCGATCTGAGCGGTGTCGCGACCCAGCCGCCGCGGGTGCGCGGTACGATCCCGCAGCGGGTGCCCCGTGTGAATGCCGACGGCAACGAGACCGCGGGCGTGCCGGCGGTGCAGCTGCTGGTGCCGACCGGCACCTTTACCGGCTGGAACGTGCTGGCGAAGGGCTATGGCGCGGGCGAGGCTTGCGGCTTTGCGGGGGGCTTCATTCCATTCGCGAAAACGGAAGGCGAGCGTCGCGAGCGCAACGACCACCGACCCTCGCTGGAGGCGCGCTACGGCACGCATGCCGGGTTCGTGGCGCGGGTCCGCACGGTGGCGGCGGAGCAGGTCGTCGCAGGCTGGCTGTTGCAGGCGGACGCCGACCGGCTCGTCCGGCAGGCGGAGGCGAGCGCCGTATTGCGCGACTGATCACCCGCCGTCGGGGAGCTCCAGATCGAGCAACTGCGCGCCGAGCGACTTGCCGTGCGGATCGAGCGCGAGCGAGCGGGTGACGCCGCCGCTCAGTGCGCCTTCCAGCACGAAATTCAAAGCGCCGAGGGCGGGCAGTTCGTAGCGGGTGATGCGGCGAACCTTCAGGGCCGATAGATGAGCCAGTACGCGGTCGGTCGTCATGCCCGCGGCCAGCGCCGGATAGCGCATGGGATCGAAGGCGATCACGCTGATCTGCGACGTGTCGCCCTTGTCGCCGGTGCGGATATGGGCAAGTTCACCTAGTTGCATGTCACGCCTCGATCATCGTGATGGCGGTCTGCACCGCGGTAGCGGGGACGAGCGCGGACGCCGCGGCGACTACCCGGCGGACCGAGCGCGTCGCGCCGCCGCCGCCCATCGGGCCGTTGGTATAGAGCGCCTCCACCTCCGCGCCGATCGCCGCCGCGGCCTCGGCAGTGTCGGTGCGGCCGGCCACGCGGATGCGCACCTCGCGCGGGGCGCCTTCGCCGGCCGTGAAATCGACCGAGTCCACGCCCATCAGGTCGAACCGGCTTTCGCGCAACGGCACCGCGGTCAGCGCCAGCCGCTCGCGCACGATGTCGAGCGCCATGCGTGCACGCGTCGCGGCGTCGCGCCCGGCATAGGAGATCTGGCCTTCACCGACAAAGCCGTCATCATACCCGATCGTCACCTTCAACTCGCCACTCGGCGGCCGGCCGCCGCCGCCCGACACCGCCACCCTGTCCGGCCCCGCCTCGCTCAGTCGCACGGAGGTGAAATCGGCGATGACGTCGGCCTGGTGGTAGGCGGCGGGGTCGAGGATCTCGTACAGCAATTGCTCCTTGCAGGTGGCGAGCGAGACGATACCGCCCGTGCCCGGCACCTTGGTGACGATCGCGCTGGCGTCCGCCGCGACCTCGGCCAAGGGAAAGCCGAGCCGCGCGAGGTCCGGCACCGCCTTGCGATCCCCGTCCGCGAAATAGCCCCCGGTCAGCTGGCCGGCGCATTCGAGCAGATGGCCGATCACCGTCGCCCGCCCGATCAGCGCGTGATCGTCGAGCGACCAGCCAAAGGCATGGACCAGCGGGCCGATGAACAGCGCCGGATCCCCGACGCGCCCGGTGATGACGATATCGGCACCCCGATCGAGCGCGACGGCGATCGGCGCCGCACCCAGATAGGCGTTCGCCGACACGATCGGACCTAGATCGCCGCTCGTTCCGGGAGGGTCGATGAGCGGCAGCGAGGCGCCCCGCACGAGCGGCAGCACGTCGTCTCCCGTCACCGCTGCAATCCGCAAGCCGCCGAGGCCCAGCGATCGCGCCAACTCCGCCACCGCATGCGCTGCGGCGATCGGGTTGGCGGCGCCGGCATTGGTGACGATCCGCGTACCTCTGGCGCGCGCGACCGGCAGCGCGCGGCGCATCCGCTCGAGCAGCATCGGGTCATAGCCATGGTCGGGGTCGGCACGCCGCCGCTCCTGCGCCAGCGCTATGGTACGTTCGGCAAGGCATTCGAAGGCGATGAAATCGAGCTGTCCGTGTTCGAGCAACTCGATCGCGGGTTCGATCCGATCGCCCGCGAAGCCGGCGCCCGCACCGATACGGACGATAGGTGACGCGCTCATAACGGCAAAGCTCCCAGCAACAAGGCGGCGGCGACCATCACCAGACTGGCCGCGAACAGCCACGGAATGGCAAAGCGCTGGTGGGCGCCGAGCTCGATCCCGCTCAGTCCCGCGACGAGGAAGGTCGCCGGAGTCAGCGGGCTGATCGGAAAGCCGGTCGTCATCTGGCCCAGCAACGCGGCACGGCCGACCGCGACGCCCGGCGTGCCGAATTGCTCGGCGACATGCGCGATCACCGGCAGCACGCCGAAATAGAAGCTGTCGGGGTCGAACACGAGGCTGAGCGGCATGGCGAGCACGCCCACCACGACGGGCAGATGCCCACCGATCGCCGGGGGGACATGCCGTCCGGTCGTCTCGGCCAGCGCGCCGATCATTCCCGAGCCGGTCATGATCCCGGTGAAAGCGCCCGCGGCGAACAGGATGCCGGCCATCAGCAGCGCGGCATGGGCATGCGCGTCGATCCGCGCGCGCTGGTCGGCGGCATTGGGGAAGTTCACCACAAGAGCGATCGCCGTCGCCGCCATGAAGACGACGACCGGCTCGACCACGCCCGCGATCATCAGCCCGACCGCAAGGAGGGTCAGCGCCGCGTTGAACGCCAGCAGTTGCGGGCGGCGGAGGCCGCTTTCGGGCGGCGCAGTGTCATGGTGGCACGGATCGCCGGCCGCTGCGCGGCGCGCCGGACCCATCGTCGCGAGCCGCCGCTCCTCGCGCTTGCCCAGCCACCAGGAAGCGGCGAGAACGAAGGCGAGACCGCAGAGCTGGACGAGGATCATCGGCCGGAACAACTCGGCGACCGGAACCTTCAGCGCTGCCGAGGCGCGCAGCGTCGGTCCGGTCCAGGGCAGGAAATTGACCCCCGCCGCCATGGACGCGGTGCAGGCGAGCACGCGCCGGTCCATGCCGATCCGCTCGTAGAGTGGCCGAAGCGCCGGGATGGTGACGAGGAAGCAGACCGCGCCCGAACCGTCGAGATGGATCAGCAAGGCCAGCAGCGCCGTCCCCACCGCGATCCGCGGCGGGCTTTCCCCGACGATCCTGAGCGTCAGCGTGACCAGCGGGGCAAGCAACCCGACATCGGTCATGATGCCGAAGAACAGGATGGCGAAGACGAACATGCCGGCAACCGGCGCGATCTTAGCGATCCCCGCGATCATCTGTCCGGGGATCGCGCTGCCCTGCCCCGCGATCGCGGCGGCCACCAGCGGTACGAGGATCAGCGCCGCGATCGGCGAAACACGCCCCGACAGGATGGCGGCGAGCAATCCCGCAATGGCGATCGCCCCGATCAGCGCCAGCATGGCGATGTCCTCCTCTCGCCGTCCCTCAGGCGTGCTCGAAGGCGAGCGGCGGCGGCAGCCGGTGCGCCAGCATCAGGATCACGCCGGACATCAGGATGCTGAGGCCGCCGAGCACCGCAAAGGCGACGAGGATCCCGCCCGCCGCGCCACCGATGATGCCGACGATCGCCGGACTGATGAACTGCGCGGCGAAGAAGGCGGAGGTCCAGAGGCCGAAGCCGCGACCGCGATGTTGCGGCGGCAGCAGGCGCGACACCCAGAAGATCAGCCCGGCAACGGTCATGCCGGCACCGAATTGCTGCACGAAGGCGAAGACGGTCATCATCTCGACATTCGTCGACAGGCCCATGCCGCCGGTGCCGATACCGAGCAGCAGCAGGAAGGTGGCGATCACCCGCTCGCCCGGCCAGCGCCGCGACAGGAGGTTGAACAGCAGCGCGCCGGGCAGCACCGCCAACCCTGCCGCGCCCATGATCGCGCCGATCTTGGCGGGCGAGGCGACGCCGATCGCCTGAAACGCGAGGCCGCCGTTGACGGTAAAGACATAGTAGATGATCGATGCGAAGATCGTCACCGAACAATAGGCCGCGGCGGTGCCCCACGAGAAGGCGCTGCCAGCCCGCGCCGTCGTCCCACCTCCATGCTGCGTCCGCTCCGGCTCGAAGAAGCACAACAGCATCGCAAGAAAGATCGGAGCTGCGAGCAGGTAGACGAGGAACACGTAGCTCCACTGAATGCCGGCCAGTGCCCCGGCGCTCGCGATCGAGGCCGCGCCGAGCAGCGGGCCGAGCAGCCCCTGCACCGTGATCCACGTCCGGCGTTGCCGGTCGTCGTAATAATCGGCGAAGAGCGCGTTGACGATCACCAGCACGAACGTCTCGGCAAGGCCGACGAACACGCGCGAGACCAGCACCGCCCACAGGTCGCCGAAGACAACGGGCGCGGCGCCGGCGAAGGCATAGAAGAAGGTCGCGAGCAGGATCGGCCGGCGGCGGCCGAAACGATCGGCGATGAACCCTGCGATCGGCGACAACAGCGCGACCATCAGTCCCGGCGTGGTGACCAGCAAGGGCACGATCAACCCCGCATTGGGCACGTCGCGAAAGTGCGCGATCAAGGTCGGCACTGCCGGGGCCAGCGACAGGATCGACAGGATCGGCAGGAAGCCCGCGAATGCCAGCGTGATGCCCTGCATCGCCCCCGCCCGACGCTGCGGCCGTATCCCCGATTCGCGCTCCATGAACACCCTCGTCCTCTATTTTGTAATGGTCACTCTATTTTGTTCGACGCACTTGGTCAACGTGCTACCGTTAGCGGCGCTGGATCGTTTCCACGCCCGGCGAATCATGTCGGCGGAACAGGCTTGCTAATCAGAATTTTCGTTCTATAAATTACGGCCAACCAAGGCCGGTGACAGCGCCGCGCACAGAAGGGGAGGACAATATGCGCTTTTCCGTATTCCTGAATGGCCGCGTCACCGCGCCGGAGCAGGACCGGCAGTTCATCCTGGACAATATCGATCATGCCGGACGTGCCGAGGCGCTGGGCTTCGATGCGGTGTTCCTGCCCGACCATCACTTCACGGGCTATATGCCGGTCGCCAGCGACCCGATGATGTTCGCGGCCTATCTTGCCGCGCGTTTCCCCAGGCTGCACTACGGCTTTTCGGTCACCTCGGTGCCGCTGCACAGTCCGGTACGCTTCGTCGAACGGATCAACATCCTCGACCAGCTGACCGGCGGCAAGATCCTGGTCGGCGTCGGATCGGGCACCACGCCGGAGGAGATGATCGGCTTCGGCGTCAACTACAAGGAGGCGTCCGCCGTCTCCGAGGCGAACCTGGCGATCGCCGAGCAACTGTGGGCGAAGAAGCTGACCGACGCGCCGGTCGAGTTCGAGAACGGTCCGCACAAGGGCACGGTGCTGCAACGCATCGCGCCGGCCGCCTACACGCCGCGTCACGCCCGGCTGATGCCGGTCGCGATGAAGGAGACGAGCGCGCGCCGCGCCGCGGAGAATGGCTGGCCCGCCTTTATCCCGGCCTTCACCCCACCCAACATCGGCGGCACCGAGCCGCTGAAGCACGTCACAAAATATTTCACCGCCTATCGGGACATGCTGCTGGCCGCCGGCCATGACGAGGCGACGGTCGCCGACGCGCTGTCCTGGACGACGCATTCCTATCAGTGCGTCCATATCGCCGAGAGCGACGAACAGGCGCGCGAGGAGCTGGAACAGATCCTGACCGCCTATCAGGCGGCACTCGATCGCGAGAAGCTGTACGGCGACAAGGCCGAGGTCGATGCCGCCAACACCAAGACCGACAAGACCCCACAGGCGCTGACGGAGGACTGGATCGCGACCTGGTGCCTGTATGGCAGCGCGAAGACGGTGCGCGAGCATCTTCAGCCTTACGCCGAACTCGGCATCGGCAACATCCTGTGCGGCACCACCACGGGCCCGGTGACGCCGCAGCGGCTGGAATGGGGCAATCGCACGCTCGACCTGCTGGCGCGCGAGGTCATGCCCGCGCTTGGCAACGGCCGATGAGCGGCCCGCGCGTCGTCGGCATCGGCGGCACCACCCGCCCCGGCTCCTCCGGCGAGCGGCTGGTGCGGGCGGTTCTTGCGGCCTGTGAGGATCGCGGGGCGACGACGCGCATGTTCGGCGGCGCGGACCTCGCGGCGCTGCCGCATTTCGCACCCGAAATCCCGGAGCGCACGGAGGCACAGCGCGACTTCGTGGCGGCGGTTCGCGAATGCGACGGCCTCGTCATCGGCACGCCCGGTTATCACGGCGGCGTGTCGGGGCTGGTCAAGAATGCGATCGACCTGCTCGAGGATCTGAACGCGGACACCCGCGTCTATTTCGATCGACGCGCCGTCGGCCTGGTCGTGTCGGCCGCCGGCTGGCAGGCGTGCGGCGTCACGCTTCAGGCGCTGCGCGGCATCGTCCATGCGATGCGTGGCTGGCCCACACCGATCGGCATCGCCTTGAACAGCGCGGAGCAACGGCCCTTCGACGAGGACGGGCGACTGATCGACAATGCGCTGACGCGACAGGTCGCGTTGCAGGCGGAGCAGATCCTGTTCCTTGCGGGCGCCGCGCGATGACCCGGGACGAGGCGATCACGCTGACCGTCGGGCGGGACATGTGGTCGACGGCCGCGGCCGCCGGCGCACCCTCCGCGCGCATGGCAGATGGCCCGATGGGGATAGCGAGCGGGCGCGTCGACGAACGCGACATCTCGATCCTCACCCCTGCCCCCGTCGCGCTGGCGGCGACCTGGGACCGCGATCTGGTCGCCAAGGTCGGCGCGCTGGTCGGCGGCGAGGCCAAGCGACAGGGTGTCGACCTGCTGCTCGCGCCCAACCTCAACCTCCAGCGCACGCCCACCGGCGGCCGCGCCTTCGAGCTGTTCGGTGAGGACCCGTTGCTCGCGGGCACGCTCGGCGTGGCATGGCTCGGCGGATTGCAGAGCCGGCGTGTCGGCGCCGTCGCCAAGCATCTGGTGTGCAACGACAGCGAGACCGCCCGCGACCGATTCAGCGCGGAGATCGACGAAGCGCCGTTGCGCGAAATCTATCTGCTGCCGTTCGAGATGGCCGCGCGGGCGGGCAGCGCCGGGCTGATGGCGGCGTACAACAAGCTGAACGGCACGCACTGTGCGGAGCATGCGCACCTGCTGACGACGATCGTTCGCAGGGACTGGGGCTATCGCGGTTTCACCGTCAGCGACTGGTTCGGCACCGTCTCCACCGCACCGGCGATGGCGGCGGGGCTCGACCTCGAAATGCCCGGCCCCGCCCGTTTCTACGGCGCGAAGCTGGCCGCGGCGATCGACGCGGGTGCGGTGGACGCCGATGTGGTGACCGACGCGGCGCGGCGCGTCGCCGAGGCCGCGAGTCTGTACGCAGGCGGCGATTCCGGTCCCGAACCAGGCGACCGTGACGCGATCCTGACCGAGGCGACCGCGGCCAGCTTCGTGCTGCTGCGCAACGAGGGCGGCCTGTTGCCGATCGCGCCGGGCAGCGTCCGCACGCTCGCGGTGATCGGCCCCAACGCCGCCGCGCCCTGTCTTCAGGGCGGCACCTTCGCCAAGGTGTCGCCGCGCCCCGATGCCGTGTCCGCGCTCGACGCGCTGGCCAACGCCTACGGCGCCGACAGGGTCCGCTTCGCGCCCGGCTGCGATCCCTCGCCCCGGCTGCCGGCGATGCGTGCGAAGGCGACCGGCGACGGGGCCCCGGGCATGACCGTCGACTATTTCGCCGGCCATGATTTCACCGCCGCGCCGCTGGGCAGCGAGACGCGCAACACCAACTCGCTGACCTGGTTCGGCGGAATGCCGGGCGTGGGCGCCTTCGACCGCGCCGGCGGGGTGCGGGCGAGCGGGATCGTCACGCCCGCCGTATCGGGCACGCACCGCCTGCATATCGGCGGCACCGGCTCGGTGCGCCTGCTGCTCGACGGACGCGAGATCTTCGCCGCCGACCGCCATATCGCGCCGGCCGACATCATGGGCGTGCTCAAGGGTGGCGACAGCGAGACGGTCGATGTCGATCTCGTCGCGGGCATGCCGGTACGCATCGATGCCGAGCTGCGCTTCGAGCCGGCCCGCGCGCAGGGCCTGTGGTACGGGCTGCGTGCCCCCGGCGACGCGGAGACTTTGCTCGCCGAGGCGGAGGCGCTGGCGCAAGAGGCGGATGCGGTGCTGCTCGTTCTGGGCGAAACCGCGGACTCGGGCGTGGAGAGCAAGGACCGCGATACCAACGCCCTTCCCGCGGATCAGCAGCGGCTGGCGGCGAAGGTGATCGCCGCCAACCCGCGCGTCGCGGTTGCGGTCAACGTCGCCCATGCCTTCGATTCAGCGATGGCGGATGGCGCGGCGGCGCTGATGGTGATCTGGTATCCCGGCGAAGCCTTCGGCCCCGCGCTGGCCGACGTACTGACCGGCGCCCGCGAACCCTCCGGCCGGCTGCCGCTGACCATCGCCGCACACGATGCGGACTATCCCGCCTTCGACGCAATTCCCGATGCCGAAGGACGCGTCCGCTATGCGGAAGGGCTGGACGTCGGCCATCGCGGCTTCACCGCGCGGGGCATCGCCCCGGCTCACGCCTTCGGCAGCGGCCTCGGCTACGGCCGTGTGCGTCCGACGGCTGTGCACGGCGCGGCGACGCGCGAGGGCGGCGCAACGCTGACCGTAGACTGTGCCAACGACGGTCCGCGCGACACCGCCGCGGTCGTGCAGGTCTATCGCGAGGATGGCGCGCTGGCCGGCTTCGCCAAGGCAATGGTCGCAGCCGGTGATGGCCGGTCTGTGTCGATCCATGTCGACCCCTTCGCCCTGCGTCGCTGGCGCGATGGCGAGTGGCATCGCCCGTCCGGCTCGCACCGCCTGCTGATCGGCACGGCGAGCGACGATTTGCCTCTCCACATCGACCTGCATTTCAACTAGAATAGCAATTCTATAATAGCCGAGGAGAGTGCCAATGGCCCGCGTGTCCGAAATCCGTTTCGTCGGTTATGCCGTCCCCGATCTGGAGGCCGAGCGCCGATTCTACAGCGAGGTCTGGGGCCTCACCGAAGTGCCGTCCGACGACGGCATGGCCTATTTCGCCGCTGCCGGCACTGACGAGAAATACGTCGTCCGCCTGCGCCAGGACGCCACGCAGCGGATCGACGTGATCGGCTGGGCGGCGGAGACGCGCGGCGATGTCGACGCCTTGTTCGAGCAGGTGAAGGCGAACGACGGCAAGATCATCAGCGAACCGCATGAATTGGAGACGCTGGGCGGCGGCTATGGCTTCCGCTTCTTCGATCCCAACGGCTTCACGCTCCAGATCTCAGCCGATGTCGAGCGCGGCGCCAAGCGCGAGGTGACCCGCGGCGAGGCGATCCCGGTCAAGATCAGCCACGTCGTCATGCATTCCCCCGACCACAAGGCGCTGGTCGCCTGGTACGAAAGGGCGCTGGGTTTCCGCGTGTCGGACTGGCTGGGCGATTTCATGTGCTTCATGCGCTGCAACAGCTGGCACCACCGGCTCGCCTTCCTGCCGGGGCCGCCCTGCTTCAACCATGTCGCCTATGACGTGCTGACGCTCGACGACATGATGCGCGGGATCGGCCGGCTGAAGAAGAACGCGGTCGACATCAAATGGGGGCCGGGCCGCCATACCGCGGGCAACAACACCTTCAGCTACTTTACCACGCCCAACGAGAATGTCGTCGAATATACGTCGGAGCTGGAGGAGGTCGACGACGACCACCACGAGCACACCGTCCATGTGCCCTCGCCCGAGAAGATGGACCAATGGGGCTCGGGCTATGGCGGCCCGCAGACCATGCCCAAGCCATCGCCCGATGCCGGGCTGTGGCAGGCGGCAGTGGTGTAACGACGATGGCGCTCTTCGAATATTTTCCCAATTATATCTGGAACCTGTCGGTCGCGATCGCGATGGAATCGGGCGCTCAGCTCGGCGAGATCATCGACATGTGCCAGCCGATCCGCGACGCCGCCGCGAACGGCGCGGATGCGGGCACGCCCGCCTTCATGAAGCAATGGGCGGCGATGGGCGAGAAGCTGGTCGCGCTCGCCGCCGAGGACGAGGCTAAGGGCCGCGCCTTCTCCGCCTCCAACAAGCTCGAACGCGCCAGCCTGTACTTAATCACGGCGGAGCGCATGCAGGGCCATGGCGCGCCGGGACGGGAGGCGACCTATGCCGCGGCCCTCGACGCCTTCGCCCGCTCGACAAAGCTCGGGCAGCTCAATCGCGAGCGGGTCGAGATACCGCTCGCGATCGGCACCATGCCGGCGCTGTTCACCCGTGCGCCGGGCGAAGGACGCAAGCCGGTGGTGGTGTTCTGCAACGGCCTCGATAGCTGCAAGGAGCTGCTATACTGGACGCGGCTGCCGCAGGAGCTCGCCCGGCGCGGCATCTCCACGCTCTGCGTCGACCAGCCCGGCTCCGGCGAGGCGCTGCGCCTCCAGAACCTGCCGGTCGATCCGCACAGCGAACACTGGGCGAGCCGTGCGGTGGACTGGCTGGAAACGCAGGACGATGTCGATCCTGCCCGGATCGGCATGACCGGCATCTCGCTCGGCGGTCATTTCGCGCCGCGCGCGGTCGCCTACGAACCCCGCTTCGCAAGCGGCGCCGTCTGGGGCGCAAACCACAATTGGCGCGAGGTGCAGGACAGGCGCATGGCCCGCGAGGGCGAGAACCCGGTTCCCCATTACTGGAAGCACGTACATTGGGCGTTCGGCGCGAGCGATCAGCAGGATTTCCTGCGCCGGTCGGAGGCGATGAACCTCAACGGCCACATGGACCGGATCAGGGTGCCGTTCCTCGTCACCCACGGCGTCAACGATCGCCAGATCAGCCCGAAATATGCCGACGACCTCTACGACCAGCTCGTCAACTCGCCTCGCCGGGAAAAGGTGATCTTCACCCCCCGGGAAGGGGGCGTCGAACATGTCGGCGCGGACAACATGGCCTATGGCCGCGACCTGATTTCCGACTGGTTCGCCGAGACGCTGGGCTGTCACACCGCCTGAGCACGCTGAAAAAAAACGACGAGAAGGAGGGGCAATCGATGCGCAGGATGATGAACCATGTGGCGCTGGCGGCCTTGATCGCAACACCGCTCGCCGCCGCCGCGGCGCAGGTGCCAGTGCCCCATTTCGCGCCGGCGCCGACGCCGGTGAAGGCCGGTGAGATCACGTTGTCCACGCCACGCTCACGCGATCTGCCGGCGGAGAACTGGTTCCGCGACGGCGGCTATTATCAGGTCCGCAACGTCGGACAGGCGACGCTCCTGCCCTTCATCCCGCCGGCCAACCTCGCCACCGGCGAAGCGGTCATCGTTGCGCCCGGCGGCGGCTTTCGCGGACTGGCGATCGAGAACGAAGGCTGGGCGGTGGCGCAGGCGCTCGCCGATCGCGGCATCGCGGCGTTCGTGCTGAAATATCGGCTCTTGCCGACGCCGACGTCCTTCGACGCGTTCCGCGACGGCGTCGCCGCGGCCATGGTGGGCAAGCCCTCCGCCTTCCCCCCTCCCGCCGACACGCCCGACCGGGCATTGGAGGACGCCGCAGCCGGGCTGCGCTACGTCCGCGCGCATGCCGACGACTATGGGATCGATCCGGCGCGCGTCGGCATGATGGGTTTCTCCGCCGGCGCATTCCTGACCCTGACCACGGTGCTGAAGCTGCCGCCGGCGGATCGCCCCGCCTTCATCGCGCCGATCTATCCGCGGATGACCGCACGCGACGTGCCCGCCGACGCGCCGCCGATGTTCGTGGCGATCGCCGCCGACGATTTCCTGATGGACCCGTCGCTGGGGCTCATCTCGTCATGGTATCGCGCCAAGCGGCCGGTCGAGTTCCACCTCTATCAGCAGGCCGGCCATGGCTTCGGCCTCGGCCGTCCGGGCACGTCGACGGCCGGCTGGTTCGACGCCTTCCTACGCTGGCGCGAGCAGAACCGGCGGCTGGCGACCACCCCCAAACGCTGACCCCTCGATCACGAAGGACGCCACCATGGCCCGTCGCTTTCTGGACCTGTCGATCACCCTCGATCCTGAAGTAGTGACCGATCCCCCCTTCATGCGCCCCAGCATCGCCTATCAGACGCATGAGCAGACGGTGGCGGAGGTGCAGACCTTCTTTCCCGGCGTCACTGCCGAACAGATCCCCGGCGCCCAGGGTTTCGCGGCGTCGGAAACACTGACGCTGACCACGCACAACGGCACGCACCTCGACGCGCCGTGGCATTATCACCCGACGATGGACGAGGCGCTGATCGCTGGCGGGCGGCCGGCGATCACCATCGACGAGGTGCCGCTCGACTGGTGCTTCCGACCCGGTGTGAAGCTCGATTTCCGCCACTTCCCCGATGGCCATGTCGTCACCGCGGATGAGATGGCGGCCGAGTTCGACCGGATCGGCTATGCGGTGCAGCCGCTCGACATCGTGCTGGTCAACACCGCCGCCGGTGCGGCGCTCGGCCGGCCCGACTTCCTCGGCAAGGGGTGCGGCATCGGCTATGAGGCGACGATGTGGCTGACGACGCGCGGCGTGCGCGTCACCGGCACCGACGCCTGGAGCTGGGATGCGCCCTTCGCCGCGACCGCGCGCAAGGTCGCCGAAACGGGCGACACTTCGCTGATCTGGGAAGGGCACAAGGCGGGTCGCGACATCGGCTATTGCCACATGGAAAAGCTGACGAACCTCGACCAGCTGCCCTATCACGGCTTCACCGTCTCCTGCTTCCCCGCAAAGGTGAAGCGCGGCTCGGCCGGCTGGACGCGCGCCGTCGCGATCTTCGAGGACGGCCAGTGAGGCTCGCGACACGCGCCGATGGCAGCCGAGACGGTGCGCTGGTCGTGGTGTCCGGCGATGCCGAACGCTGCCTTCCCGCAGGCACGAGCCTCCAAACCGCGCTCGACGACTGGGCGCACAACGAGCCGATGTTGCGCGCGCTGGCGGAGCGGCTGGATGCGGGTCAGGGCGAACCGCTCGACCCGGCCACCCTGCTCGCGCCGCTGCCGCGCGCATGGCAATGGCTCGACGGCTCCGCCTTTCCGACGCACGGCGCGCTGATGCAGCGGGCGTTCGGCCTGCCCCCAATCGAAATCGACCGCCCGCTCATGTATCAGGGCATGTCGCACCGTTTCATGTCTGGCCGCGAGGACGTGCCGTTCCCAAGCGAAGCCGACGGTATCGACTTCGAGGGCGAATTCGCGGTCGTCACCGGCGACGTGCGGATGGGCTGCACCGCGGACGAGGCGCTGGCGCATGTCCGGCTGATCCTGCTCGTCAACGATTGGTCGCTGCGCGCGATCGCGCCCGTCGAGATGAAGACAGGGTTCGGCTGGATACAGGCCAAGCCCGCTTGTTCGGTCGCGCCCTTCGCGGTCACGCCGGATGGGCTGTGCGAAGCGTGGCGCGACGGACGCGTCTGCCTGCCGCTTACGGTCGAGGTCAACGGTCAGCCATTCGGCCATCCACATGGCAGCGCGATGGAGTTTGGCTTTCATGAGCTGATCGCCCATGCCGCCCGTACCCGCGATCTTCCGGCGGGGACGATCATCGGTTCCGGCACGGTGTCCAACCCGGACCACGAACGAGTCGGCTCAACCTGCCTCTCGGAGCGGCGCGCGATCGAGATGATCGCGCATGGCACGCCGCGCACGCCCTTTCTGTTGTTCGGCGACCGCGTCGCGATGCAGGCGGGCGAGGCATTCGGCCGGATCGATCAGCGCGTCGTCCGGCAGCCATCTCACGCCGAGGGCGACGTGCCTCTCCCCGGTGAACCGGAAGACGCGACGTCAGCCGTTGACGACAAATAAGAACTAGAATAGTACTTCTGATCAAGAGCGCATCATGGCGCTATGATCGAACATGGGAGGATGTATGATGGCGCTTCGCGCGATGTTCCTGACCTCGACTGCCGCCGGGTTGCTCGCCGCGTCGCCGGCACTGGCGCAGGATCAGTCGACCACCGTCACCACCGGCGCGGCGGCCGAAAATCAGGTCGAGAACGGTGACATCATCGTCACCGCGCAGAAAAGGTCGCAGTCGGTGCGCGACGTGCCGATCGCCATCACCGTCGTCGACCAGTCGCAGCTCGAGCGCCAGCAGATCACCTCGGTCACCGATCTGAAGCGCGTTGCCCCCGCGCTCGAGTTCGGCGCACCCGGCCAGTCACCCGGCGGTGGCGCGTTCATTCGCGGCCTCGGCACGACGATCACCGCCTCGTCGGGCGAGCCGTCGACCAGCCTCGTCATCGATGGCGTTCCGCAGGGCAATATTCCCCTACTCAACCTGTTCGACGTCGCCCGTGTCGAGGTGCTGCGCGGCCCGCAAGGAACGCTGTTTGGCCAGAGCGTGTCCGCCGGCGTCATCAACATCACGACGACCGCGCCCAAGATCGGCGAATTTTCCGGCATGTACCGCACGGAAGTGTCCGGCGACGATTTCGCCGGCTCGCGTTACGGACGGTGGATCAACCAGCTGTCGCTTAACGTGCCGCTTGGCGATCAGGCCGCGTTGCGCCTCGCGGGCCATTACGACAACGTCAACGGCCTCAACCGCAACGTCCTGCTCGGCAAGGATGGCGACAACGACGATTTTGGCCTGCGCGCACGGCTGCTGGTGCAGCCGAACGATGCCGTCACCATCAATCTAGCCGCCGAATACAATCGAACAGTCGCGAACAACACGCCCTTCTTCTCCTACCGCGAGACCAACAACCCGACGCTGCTTCGCGTCCTCGCCAATTGCGGCGTTGCGATCGGTCCCAAGAACGCCGACGTCTGCACGCCCACGCCCGACTTCGTCCGCGAGGACCTCTATGGCTTCTCGGGCCAGATCGACCTCGACATTGGTGGCCTGACGCTCACCTCCATCTCCGCCTATCGCGCGTCGGACAACACGGCGCAACGCACGATCGACCACCTGCCGACCAGCTCGCCCTCCGTCCCCTTCGCGAACATCAAGTTCGGGCCGACGCCGCGCAATCAGGAACTCTACTCGCAGGAGCTGCGACTGACCTCGCCGACCGGCAATATGGTCGAATGGGTCGCGGGCGGCTTCTACAGCCGCTTCTCGCAGAAGTATGACTACACCAGCGCTCTGTCGCTGTTCTTCTTGCCGGCGCCGGTCGTCACGCGTTATATCCAGACGCCCTCGACGGAGTCCGTCGCCGGCTTCGGACAGGCCACCATCCACCTCGCCGGTTCGCTGCGCGCGATCGTCGGCGGGCGGCTGACGCGCAACACCGTCTCGGCGACCAACTATATCCCGACCACTGGCCGCGTCTTCAGCGCGCGCCGCGGGGTGACCGACTTCTCGTGGCGCCTCGGCGGCCAGTATGACGTCGCGCCGCGCCAGACGCTGTATGCGACGGTGAGCGAAGGCTTCAAGGGGCAGACCTTCAACGACACCTCGACCCCTGCGGCGATTCCGATCTACATCAAGCCCGAGATTCCGACTGCCTACGAACTGGGACTGAAGGGATCGCTGTTCGCCGGCAAATGGGGCTACGACCTCAATGCCTTCCTCGTCGACGTGAAGAATTATCAGGCGCAGATCTGTCAGGCGAGTGCGACCGCGGGCCAGGTCTGCACGCCGCAGAACATCGACAAGGTCCGCAGCAAGGGCGTCGAGGTCTCCGCGTTTGGCGAGCTGTTCGAGGGGCTGACCTTCAATGCCGGCGTGGCCTACACGCATGCCGTCTATCCGGCCGGCTATCGCGGCACCGACGGCGGCAATCTGGGCGGTCAGCAGCTGATCAACAGCCCGCGGTGGAAGGCGTCGCTGGCCGGCCAGTATCAAGTGCCGGTGACCGGCGCGCTGAACTTCTTCGTCGGGAGCGACGGCACCTATCGGTCGCGGGTGCGCTACGACACGACCTCGACCGAGCGCGTGACCTTCCGCCCGCACTGGATCGTCGGCAGCCGGGTCGGCCTCCGCTCCGCGGACGACAGATTCGAATTCGCGATCTTCGCCAAGAACCTGTTCGACGTGCGCGAGCCGGTGCTGCTGTTCGACTCTCCCATCGGCCAGGCGGCCGCGACGGCTACGACCCCGGCTTATCACACCACCGCCCAGATCGTCAGCGAGAATTCCTTCCGACTGGTCGGCGTCTCGGCGCAGTTCCGCTTCTAAGGAGGGACTGACGTGACCCCCGTTTCTTCATCCACCTGGACCTAGAGACCGGCCCTTGAAGGGACGGACGGAATGAAGCGGAAGCAGTTTTCGGAAGAGCAGATCATCGGGATCCTGAAGGAGGCCGAGGCGGGTGCGGTGGTGACGGAGCTGTGCCGCAAGCACGGCATGTCGAGCGCGACCTACTACGCCTGGAAGGCGAAGTTCGGCGGTCTGGAGGTATCCGACGCGAAGCGGCTGAGGTCGCTCGAGGAAGAGAATGCCCGGCTCAAGCGGCTGCTTGCGGACACGATGCTCGACAATGCGGGGTTGAAAGACCTGCTGTCAAAAAAGTGGTGACGCCCGCCGCGAAGCGACAAGCGGTCGCGCATCTCCAGGCGACGTTGGGGATGAGCGAGCGGCGGGCGTGTACCGTTGTCGGAGCGGATCGCACGAGCATGCGGTATCGCTCGTGCCGGGCAGATGATGGCGACCTGCGGTCGCGGCTGCGCGAGCTGGCGCAGCAGCGCCGGCGGTTCGGCTATCGGCGGCTGCACATCCTGCTTCGCCGGGACGGCATCACGATCAACCGCAAGAAGACCCAGCGGCTCTACCGCGAGGATCGTGCCGGAACAGGCATCGATCCGGGGGATCGATGACCCGGCATGACTGACGGTGCGTCGCCGTAAAGGACGAAGGCGTGCTACAGGCAGCCGGGCACCCGCGCCGGTGCTGGCGCTCCCGAACCAGCGCTGGAGCCTGGACTTCGTGCACGACCAGCTCGTCACCGGCCGGCGGTTCCGCGTGCTCAACATCGTCGACGACGTGACGCGCGAATGCCTCCGGGCGGTGGTGGACACGTCGATCTCGGGCCGGCGCGTCGTGCGCGAGCTGGCCGATCTGATCGCCGAGCGTGGCAGGCCGAAGATGATCGTCAGCGACAATGGGACCGAACTGACCTCCAACGCGGTGCTCGCCTGGTCCGGCGATACCGGCATCGAGTGGCATTACATCGCGCCGGGCAAGCCGACGCAGAACGGGTTCGTCGAGAGCTTCAATGGTCGCATGCGCGATGAGCTGCTCAACGAGACGCTGTTCTTCACCATCGGTCAGGCCCGCTCGATCCTGACGCGCTGGGTCGACGACTACAACACCGAGCGGCCACACTCCTCGCTCGGCTACGATACCCCGGCTGCGTTCGCTGCCGGGCTCGAACAGCAACGGGCGGGGTTAACCCCGCCCGTTGCTTCACCTGCGCTCATGCGCGACAACACCGGTCGGTCTCTGGTTGCCGCTGGATGAAAGGCGGGGGTCACGTCAACCCGAGATGGCCTGTGGAACCGCATCGGCCGCCTTCTCGACGACTTCCCGCCCGCCGAATGCGCCAACTACCTTCGCCACGCAGGCTATGAGCCCGTCAGATGACAAACGGCTCTAAAAAGAAAAAAGCCCCGAACGCTGGAGCGTTCGAGGCTGAACAGATCAAGATGGTTGCGGGGACAGGATTTGAACCTGTGACCTTCAGGTTATGAGCCTGACGAGCTACCGGGCTGCTCCACCCCGCGCCGGGAGTTTTTGGCTCCGAGGGCGTGTTGTGACGATGTGGATGGGTTCTTTGGATACGCGAGGCTTCAATGCCTGGCAGCGACCTACTCTTCCACTGCTTAGGCAGTAGTACCATTGGCGCGGTCGGGTTTCACGGCCGAGTTCGGGATGGGATCGGGTGGTTCACCGACGCTATGGCCACCAGGCAATGAAGCGTCGCGTATCGCGCTTCCCGGCTGTGGGGCCGGGGAGCGTGTGGGTCAAAATCGATGCACTCTTGTATCTGGGTGAGGCTGACACTGCCACCAACGTTGATGTTGGGGGTGTGGAGCTCTCAAGCGCGAATAGGACGATTAGTATCGGTTAGCTCCATGCGTTACCGCACTTCCACATCCGATCTATCGAGGTGATGGTCTTTCACCGTCCTGTGAAATCTTATCTCGAGGGAGGCTTCCCGCTTAGATGCTTTCAGCGGTTATCCCGTCCGTACATAGCTACCCTGCTGCGCCGTTGGCACGACGACAGGTACACCAGAGGTACGTTCAACCCGGTCCTCTCGTACTAGGGTCAACTCCTCTCAAATTTCGACGCCCACGGCAGATAGGGACCAAACTGTCTCGCGACGTTCTGAACCCAGCTCACGTACCACTTTAATTGGCGAACAGCCAAACCCTTGGGACCTGCTCCAGCCCCAGGATGTGATGAGCCGACATCGAGGTGCCAAACAACCCCGTCGATATGAGCTCTTGGGGGTTATCAGCCTGTTATCCCCGGCGTACCTTTTATCCGTTGAGCGATGGCCCTTCCACGAGGGACCACCGGATCACTATGACCGACTTTCGTCTCTGCTCGACTTGTCAGTCTCGCAGTCAGGCGGGCTTATGCCATTGCACTCTAACAGTCGGTTTCCAACCGACCTGAGCCCACCATCGCGCGCCTCCGTTACTCTTTAGGAGGCGACCGCCCCAGTCAAACTACCCGCCACAGAGGGTCCCTGTTCCGGCTTCACGGAACGAGGTTAGACATCAGAAAACAACAGGGTGGTATTTCACCTATGGCTCCACACCGGCTGGCGCCAATGCTTCAAAGCCTCCCACCTATGCTACACAGTTCTTTCCTAATGCCACTCTGAAGCTGCAGTAAAGGTGCACGGGGTCTTTCCGTCTAACCGCGGGTACTCCGCATCTTCACGGAGAATTCAATTTCGCTGAGCATGTCCTGGAGACAGTGGGGAAGTCGTTACGCCATTCGTGCAGGTCGGAACTTACCCGACAAGGAATTTCGCTACCTTAGGACCGTTATAGTTACGGCCGCCGTTTACCTGGGCTTCATTTCAGAGCTTGCACCCCTCCACTTAACCTTCAGGCACCGGGCAGGCGTCAGGCCCTATACGTCGTCTTGAAGCCGACTTAGCAGAGCCCTGTGTTTTTGCTAAACAGTCGCTACCCCCCTGGCCTGTGCCCCCTGCAAAAGCTTGCGCTCATACAGGGCCTCCTTCTTCCGAAGGTACGGAGGCAATTTGCCGAGTTCCTTCAGGACACTTCTCTCAAGCGCCTTGGTATACTCTACCAGACCACCTGTGTCGGTTTCGGGTACGGTCTATACGGTGGGGCTATTTCCCGGGACAGTTTCGAAGCACGGCCAATCCGTTAAGGCCGTACAACACACACCATCCGTCACACACCACCAGGCTGCGGAATATTAACC